>NZ_JBIWAI010000003.1:0-899846 GCF_044759945.1 Amycolatopsis sp. NPDC098790 | reverse complement strand
CTCAGGCCGGCTACCCGTCGTCGCCTTGGTAGGCCACTACCCCACCAACAAGCTGATAGGCCGCGGGTTCATCCTGCACCGCCAGAACTTTCAACCACCCTCCATGCGAAGGGAGGTGATATCCGGTATTAGACCTCGTTTCCAAGGCTTATCCCAGAGTGCAGGGCAGATTACCCACGTGTTACTCACCCGTTCGCCACTCATCCCCACCCGAAAGTGGTTCAGCGTTCGACTTGCATGTGTTAAGCACGCCGCCAGCGTTCGTCCTGAGCCAGGATCAAACTCTCCAACAATGAACAGTTTAATCGAGGCAATTTAATGCTCTCAAAGGAACCTCATACGAGGTTCAATACATAAGCTCTACTGGCTTAGTTCACTAGCACACTGTTGAGTTCTCAAGCAACACACCTCGAGTCGCACCGCCGTCAAGCGGCCTTACTCGAAGCGAGTCATTCCTAGCAGTTTGTGTGGGACACCCACTCAATCGCCTCAGGCGAGAGCTTGGTTCGTGTCCCGGCGGCCACCCGGTTTCCCTGGCGACTTGGAGAACTTTACACCCCGCCAGAGGGCCCGAAACAGGGGGGTACCTTAACCGCGTTCCCGCAGGTCAAGCCCCTGTTTCGGGCCGCCGGAGGCCGGTCAGCCGCCGAGCGCGACGCCGGCGACGTTCCGCTTGCCCTTGCGGACGACGAGCCACTTGCCGTGCAGGGCGTCGCCCGGCGCCGGCTTCCACTCCTCGTCCGCGATCTTCACGTTGTTGACGTACGCGCCGCCCTCCTTGAGCGTGCGGCGCGCCGCGCCCTTGCTGTCCACCAGTCCCCCGGCGAGCAGCAGGTCGACGATCGTCGCGTCCCCGGACGGGTCGACCTTGCCGTTCGGCACCTCGGCCATCGCCGCGTCCAGGGTGCGTTCGTCCAGGTCGGCGAGCTCGCCGCGGCCGAACAGCGCCTGGCTGGCGTTGATCACCTGCCGGGTCTGCTCCTCGCCGTGGACGAGGTTCGTGAACTCCTCCGCCAGCCGCTTCTGCGCGGCACGCAGGTGAGGGCGCTCCGAGGTGTCCTCCGCCAGCGAAGCGATCTCCTCCTGGCTCAGGAAGGAGAACATCCGCAGGTAGCGGATGACGTCGGCGTCGCCCACGTTCACGAAGTACTGGTACCAGGCGTACGGCGAGGTCATCTCCGGGTCGAGCCAGAGGTTCCCGCCGCCGGTGGACTTGCCGAACTTGCGGCCCTCGGCGTCGGTGACCAGCGGTGCGGTCAGCGCGTGCGCGCCCGCGCCGTCGGTCCGGCGGATCAGGTCGACCCCGCCGACGAGGTTGCCCCACTGGTCGGACCCGCCGACCTGCAGCTTGCAGCCGTACTTGCGGTGCAGCTGCAGGTAGTCCTGCGACTGCAGCAGCAGGTAGCTGAACTCGGTGTAGGACATGCCGTCGCCCTCGAGCCGGCGCTTCACCGTCTCCCGGTTGAGCATGACGTTGATCGAGAAGTGCTTCCCGACGTCGCGCAGGAACTCCAGGGCGGTCTGCTGCCCGGTCCAGTTGAGGTTGTTCTCGACGATCGCGCCGGTCGGCGAGTCGTCGAAGTCGACGAACCGTTCGAGCTGGCCGCGGATGCGCCCGGCCCAGTCGGCGACGACGTCGAGCGTGTTCAGCGTGCGCTCACCGGTGTCCCGCGGGTCGCCGATCATCCCGGTCGCGCCGCCGGCCAGCACGATCGGCCGGTGCCCCGCGCGCTGGAAGCGCTTGAGCATGAGCAGCGGGACGAGGTTGCCGGCGTGCAGGCTGGGCGCGGTCGGGTCGAACCCGCAATAGAGCGTCACGGGACCCTGGTCGAGCTCGCGCCGGAGGGCGTCGATGTCGGTGGACTGCGCGATGAGGCCGCGCCAGGTCAGCTCGTCGAGGATGTGTTCGCTCACGCCTGTAGATCCTCCCGCACCAGGTCAACCGACTAACTGGCGGGTCGGACCCGGCGCTTCCCGCCGCGGCGGTAGGTGGACACGGCCGCCGATCCGCCGTCCCAGAACCGCCACGGCGTGTCCATGGCCATCGCGACGCCGACGCGGGGCCCGACGCGGATCCGCTCGGCCGGGACGCGCTCGCCGACGCGCAGCCGGACCGGCGAGGCCGGGTCGGTCAGGTCGACGCCGTTCTGCGCGCGGTCGATGCGCAGCACCGACGTCAGGATGGCCGGGCCCTTCGCCAGCTCGCCGGTCCCCCGCGCGGACGGCCGCCGCTTGCGGACGACGTCGAGGCCTTCGACGACCTCGCCCGCTCGGAGCAGCACCGCTCCGGGCATGCCCTCGTGGGTGCCGACGACGTTCGCGCAGAAGTGCATCCCGTAGACGAAGTACACGTACAAGTGACCCGCCGGCCCCCACATGACGGCGTTGCGCGGGGTCCGGCCGCGGTAGCAGTGCGACGCCGGATCGTCCTCGCCGCGGTAGGCCTCGACCTCTACGAGCCGGACGCCGACCGTGCCGTCGGGACCGTCGGCCTCCAGGACGGCGCCGAGCAGCAGGTGGGCCAGGTCGACCGGGTCCAGCGCCAGCTCGTCGCGGGTGAACAACCGGCCTGCGTCGCCGCTCAAGCGAACCTCCCTCGGGTCCCGGCCACCCTAGTACTTGAGCGATCGCTCAAACTTCTCTACAGTCGTTTTGAGCAGTCGCTCAAACTCTGAGGGGAGCCGAGAGATGCGACCGAAGGCGCTCTACGTCGAGACGCTGATCCGCACGGACCTGGACACGCTGTGGCGGCACACCCAAGACCCCGGCCTGCACCGGCGCTGGGACCTGCGCTTCGCCGACATCAGCCCGCTCGCCGGCCACGACGGCCACTTCCGCTACGCCTCGCGGTTCCTCGGGGTCACGGTCACCGGTGTCGGGGTGAGCGCGGCGTCGCGCACCTGGCCGGACGGCTCGCGCACCTCGGTGCTGCGGTTCGCCTCCGCCGACCCGCTGTCGCTGATCAGCGCCGGCGCGGGGTTCTGGCGCTACACGCCGGTCGGCGACGGCGTCCGGTTCGTCACCGGCTTCGACTACGGCACCCGCTGGGGCCGCTCCGGGCAGCTGGCCGACCGGGTGTTCCGCCCGCTGTTCGGCTGGATGACGGCCTGGTCGTTCGACCGGCTGCGGCTGTGGCTCGAGACCGGGACACCTCCGGAAGAACAGCTCTTGACCGCGCCCTCGGCCGCCCGTTGCGGCCGGACCCGCCCCCGTGACGAGGTGGCGGCGCGGTGACCGGCGTCTTCGAGCGCGCGCTCGGCGCGGACTTCGCGTTCCTGCACCCACGCATGCGGGAACGCCTCGCCCTCTCGACCGGCCACGGCATGATCGGCCACGGCGTGATGGACCGGATCTGGCGCGGCCCCGGCTTCACGCTGCCGTTCCTGTGGCTCGGGTCGACGCGGCACATCCTGTTCCCCGACTGCGGCCGGAACGTGCCGTTCACCATCGAGAACTACCCGTACGTGGACCGGCACGGCCGCGAAACCGTGTCCTTCGTGCGCACCTTCGAGTTCCCGAGACGGCGAAGGCGCTTCGACGCGCAGATGGTGTTCAGCCCCGGGCGCGGGCTCGTCGACTACCTGGGAACGCACCAGCACCTGGCGGTCGACCTCGCGGTGTCGGCCCGGCCGGACGGCGGCTTCCGGATCCGCACCGGCGAGTTCCGGCTGCAGGAAGGACCGATCCGCGCCGGTCTGCCGCGGGCCATCACGGGCTCCGCCCGGGTCGAAGAGTGGTTCGACGAGGCGAGCGGGCAGTTCCGGATCGAGGTCGCGGTGGTCAACCCGCGCTTCGGGCCCGTGTTCGGCTACGAAGGTGCCTTCGACGCGCGGTTCGTCGACGTCGGCGGCGGGGTGAGCGGCGCGGTGAAGCCACTCCGTGAGAGGGTCATGGACTGATGGGCACCGGCCGGAACTCCAGCTCGCGGGACACGAAGCAGAAGCTCGTGGACGGCGTGCTCGAGATCATCCGGCACCAGGGCATCACCGCGGTCTCGGCCCGGTCGGTCGCCACCGCGGCCGGCGCGAACCAGGCGCTGATCTTCTACCACTTCGGCAGCGTCGAAGAGCTCATCGCGCAGGCGTGCCTCCTCGCGACCGAAGCCCGCGTCTCGCTCTACCGCGAGCGCTTCGCCGCGGTGAACTCGGTCGGCGACCTGCTGGAGCTCGGCCGCGAAATCCGGGTCGCCGAGCGCGCGGAGGGCAACCTCGCCGTGCTGGCCCAGACGCTGGCCGGGGCGCAGGGCAGCGAACGGCTCTCCCAGGCGACCCGCGAAGGCCTGGAAAAGTGGATCACCGAGGTCCGGACGGCGCTGGAGCGCGTGCTCGCCGGGTCGCCGCTGGCCGACCTGGCGGACCCCGCCGGGCTGGCGCACGCCGTGTCGTCGGGGTTCCTCGGGCTGTCGCTCTTCGAGACCGTCGACCCCGACGGCGCCGAGCAGGCCATCGCCGCACTCGAGCAGCTGGCCGTGCTCGTCGACGTCCTGGACGGGCTCGGCCCGGTGGCCACGCGGGCCGTCCGGGCCAAGCTCCGCAAATCCCTCAGTTGAGCCACTGACGCGCGGCGGTGACGCGCTCCTCCAGCCGTGCGCGCTGTTCGGCGACGCGCTCGGGCGCCGTGCCGCCGCGGGCGTTGCGGGACTTCACCGAGCCTTCGACGGTGAGCACCGCCCGCACCTCGGGGGTGAGCGCGGGGTTGATCTTCTCGAACTCCTCGTCGGTCAGCTCGTCCAGGCCGGCACCGCGGGCCTCGGCCACGCGGACGCTTTCGCCCGCCGCCTCGTGCGCGACGCGGAACGGGACGCCCTGGCGCACCAGCCACTCCGCGATGTCGGTGGCGAGCGTGAACCCCGCCGGGGCCAGCTCGGCGAGCCGGTCGGTGTGGAACGTCAGCGTGGCGAGCATGCCGGCGATCGCCGGGAACAGGAGCTCGAGCTGCTCGACGGAGTCGAACACCGGCTCCTTGTCCTCCTGCAGGTCGCGGTTGTAGGCCAGCGGCTGCGCCTTGAGCGTGGCCAGCAGGCCGGTGAGGTTGCCGATCAGCCGGCCCGCCTTGCCGCGGGTCAGCTCGGCGACGTCCGGGTTCTTCTTCTGCGGCATGATCGAGCTGCCGGTCGCCCAGGCGTCGTCCAGCGTCACGTAGCCGAACTCGGCGGTGTTCCAGATGATCACCTCTTCGGCGATCCGGGACAGGTTCACCGAGAGCATCGCGACGGCGAAGGCGAACTCGGCGACGAAGTCCCGCGAAGCGGTGCCGTCGATGGAGTTCTCGACGCTGGTCGCGAAACCCAGCTCCTCGGCGACGGCCTCCGGGTCCAGCCCCAGCGACGAGCCGGCGAGCGCGCCCGAGCCGTACGGCGACTCGGCCGTGCGCGCGTCCCAGTCCTGCAGCCGCGAAACGTCGCGCAGCAGGGCCTGGCCGTGGGCCATCAGGTGGTGCGCGAGCAGCACCGGCTGGGCGTGCTGCAGGTGGGTGCGGCCGGGCAGGATCGCGTCCGGGTGCCGCTTGGCCTGCGACACCAGCGCGTCGACGACGTCGAGCGTGCCGGCGACGACCCGGCGGGCGGCGTCCCGCAGCCACATCCGGAACAGCGTGGCGACCTGGTCGTTGCGCGACCGGCCGGCACGCAGCTTGCCGCCCAGCTCGGTGCCGGCCCGCTCGAGCAGGCCGCGTTCGAGCGCGGTGTGCACGTCCTCGTCGGCGATCGTCGGGGTGAACACCCCCGCGGCGACGTCCTGCGCGAGCGTGTCCAGCGCGGCCAGCATGCCGGCGAGCTCGTCCTCGGTGAGCAGGCCCGCCTTGTTCAGCACGCGGGCGTGCGCGCGGGACCCGGCGATGTCGTAGGGCGCCAGGCGCCAGTCGAAGTGCGTCGACGCGCTCAGCGCGGCCATGGCCTCCGCCGGACCGCTGGCGAACCGGCCGCCCCAGAGCTGCACCGGCTGCTCGTTCCCGCTCACTGTTCTCGCTTCTCCTCGTAGTACGTCGGATTCAGGTCTTCGGCCGTCACGCGGCCGTCGTACAGGACCAGGCGGACTTCGCCCGACACGGCGCCGGTCAGCCTGGCGCATCCGCGGCCGGCCCGCCGTTCGAGTGCCGCGCACGCTTCACCGCGGCCGATTCTCTGCGCTTCGCCGCGCGCGCTCAGTATCCGGCGCGCTTCGGCGATGGACACGGTCTCACCGTCGATCGCCACCGGGACCCCGCGGTCGAAGGTGACCACGACCTCGTCCGGCGCGAGGAACTCGCCCTCGGCCGGGAAGATGTCGGCGAGCGCCGTCATGGCGATCCTTCGTCCGCCGATCGCTGGGCGAGAGCGGCGAAGCGTTCGGCCAGTTCCTTGCCCGTCAACGGTTCGCGGGCGATCACGGCGACGGTGTCGTCCCCCGCGATCGAGCCGACGACCTCCTCCAGCGCGGCCCGGTCGATCGCGCTGGCCAGGAACTGCGCTGCGCCCGGCGGCGTCCGCAGCACCATCAGGTTGCCCGACGAGTCGGCCGAGACCATCAATTCCGCCAGCAGCCGGGAGAGCCGGGACGTGCCACCCTGCACCCCGCGGACCGGGCTGCCGTCCTCGGGGATGACGTAGACCGGCGCGCCCGAGTCCGGACCGCGCAGCTTGACCGCGCCGAGCTCGTCGAGGTCGCGCGACAGCGTCGCCTGCGTGACCTCGATGCCCTCGGCGGCCAGCAGCTTGGCCAGCTCGGTCTGGCTGCGGATGGTCATGGTGGACACCAGCTCGGTGATCCGCGCCTGCCTGCCCACCCGGCTGCTGGTCATCGCCGGCTCTCTTCGAAGAGCCAGACCAGCAGGGCCTTCTGGGCGTGCAGCCGGTTTTCCGCCTCGTCCCACACCGCGCTGGCCGGGCCGTCGAGCACCTCGTCGGTGATCTCCCAGCCGCGGTGCGCGGGCAGGCAGTGCAGGACGATCGCGTCGTCCGCGGCCTTCTTCAGCAGCTCGGTGTTGACCTGCAGGGCGCGGAACGGGCCGACCCGGTCGAGCCCGTCGTTCTCCTGCCCCATCGACGTCCACGTGTCGGTGACGAGCACGTCCGCGCCGTCGACCGCCGCGTACGGGTCGGTGAAGACGGTCGCGGTGCCGCCCGTCTCGTTCGCGCGCTTCTTCGCGTCCAGCATCACGCCCTGGTCCGGCTGGAAGCCGACCGGCGAGACGACCCGGACGTGCATCCCGGCCGTGACGCCGCCGAGCAGCAGCGAGTGCGCCATGTTGTTGGCGCCGTCGCCGAGGTAGACCAGGGTGAGCCCGTCGAGCTTGCCCTTGCGCTCGCGGATGGTCATCAGGTCGGTGAGGACCTGGCACGGGTGGAACTCGTCGGTGAGCGCGTTGACGACCGGGATCGACGCCGCCGACGCCATCGCCTCGATGCGCTTCTGCGCGAAGGTGCGCCACACGATTCCGTCGACGTACCGGGAAAGCACCCGTGAAGTGTCCTCGATGGTCTCTTCGCGGCCGAGCTGCATCGAGCGGCCGTCGACGATCACCGGGTGCCCGCCGAGCTGGCTGATGCCGACCTCGAACGAGAAGCGCGTGCGCGTCGAGTTCTTCTCGAAGATCGCCGTGATCGACTTGCCGGCCAACGTCTTGGTGCCGAGCGGGTCGGCCTTGAGCGCGTCGGCGAGGTCGAGGATGGCCTTCTGTTCGGCGGGACTGACGTCGTCGTCGCGGAGGAAGTGGCGGAGCATCAGTCGGAGTCCTTCGTGGTGGAGTCGAGCGCGTTCGGGAGGGCGGCGAGGAAGCCGTCGGCCTGCTCGGCGTCGAGCACGAGCGGGGGCGCGAGCCGGATGGTGTCGGGGGCGACCGGGTTGACCAGGTAACCGGCGTCCTGGACCGCCTTGGCGGCCGCGGCCGAGACCGGCTTGCGCAGCGCGATGCCGAGCAGCAGGCCGGCCCCGCGCACCCCGGCCACGAGCGGGTGGCCGAGCGCCTCGACGCCCGCCGCGATGTCCTTGCCCAGCGTCGAGACGTGGTCGAGCAGGCCGTCCGCGGCGATCGTCTTGATGACGGCGAGACCGGCCGCGCAGCACACCGGGTTGCCGCCGAAGGTCGTCCCGTGCTGGCCCGGCTTGAGCAGGTCGCCCGCCGCGCCGACGCCGATCACGGCCCCCAGCGGCAGGCCGCCGCCGAGGCCCTTGGCCAGGGTGATCACGTCCGGCACGATGCCCGCCTGCTGGTAGCCGAACCACGTGCCGAGCCTGCCGAGGCCGGTCTGCACCTCGTCGAGCACCAGCAGCGTGCCGGTGGCCTTGGTGATCTCGCGCGCGGCCTGCAGGTAGCCGTCCGGCGCCGGGATCACGCCGGCTTCGCCGAGCACCGGCTCCAGGAAGACGGCCGCGGTCTCGGTGTCGACGGCCGCCTTCAGCGCCGCGACGTCCCCGAACGGCACGTGCGCCACCCCGGGCACCAGCGGCTTGAACGGGTCGCGCTTGCCGGGCTGGCCGGTCAGCGTCAGCGACCCCATGGTCCGGCCGTGGAACGCGCCCTCGGCCGCGACGACCTTGGTGCGCCCGGTCAGCCGGCTGATCTTCAGCGCGGCTTCGTTGGCCTCGGCACCGGAGTTGACGAACAGCACCTTGCCGCCGCCGGTGAGGCCGGCGACGTCGAGCAGCGCCTCGGCGAGCTCGACCGCCACCGGGTTGACGTAGAGGTTCGAGGTGTGGCCGAGCTGCTTGATCTGCGTGGTGACGGCCTCGACGATCGCCGGGTGGGCGTGACCGAGCGCGTTGACGGCGATGCCGCCGACCAGGTCGACGTACTCCTTGCCGTCGGCGTCCCACACCTTCGCGCCTTCGCCGCGCACGAGGGTCAGCGCCGGGGTGCCGTAGTTGTCCATGAGGGCGGACTGCCAGTGCGTCTGGCCGTCCACATTGGACTTGAGGTCGGTCACGGGAGCTCCGTTTCGGGGAAGACCATGGTGCCGATGCCGCGTGAGGTGAAGACCTCCAGCAACACCGAGTGGGCGAGACGGCCGTCGATGACGTGCGCCCGGCGCACGCCGCCGCGGATGGCGCGCACGCACGCCTCCATCTTCGGGATCATGCCGCTGGCCAGGGTGGGCAGCATCGGCTCGAGGTGGTCGACGCGGATGCGGTCGATCAGCGACGAGCGGTCGGGCCAGTTGGCGTAGAGGCCTTCGACGTCGGTGAGCACGACGAGCTTTTCGGCGCCCAGCGCGGCCGCCAGCGCGCCCGCGGCGGTGTCGGCGTTGACGTTGTGCACCACGCCGTCGACGTCCGGGGCGACGGTGGACACCACCGGGATGCGCCCGGCGTTGACGATGTCGAGCACGGCGTCCGGGTTGACCTCGGCGACCTCGCCGACCAGGCCGATGTCGACCTGCTCACCGTCCACAGTGGCCTGTTTGCGCTCGGCGGTGAACAGCCGGGCGTCCTCGCCGGAGATGCCGACCGCGTACGGGCCGTGTGCGTTGATCAGCCCGACGAGCTCGCGGCTGACCTGCCCGGTGAGCACCATCCGGACGATGTCCATGGTCTCCGGCGTGGTGACCCGCAGGCCGCCCTTGAACTCGCCTTCGACGCCGAGGCGCTTGAGCATGGCGGTGATCTGCGGGCCGCCGCCGTGCACGACGACCGGGCGCAGGCCGGCCAGCCGGAGGAACACCATGTCCTCGGCGAAGGCCGCCTTCAGCTCGTCGTCGATCATGGCGTTGCCGCCGTACTTGACCACCACCGTGGCGCCGTGGAACCGCTGCAGCCACGGCAGCGCCTCGATGAGCACCCCGGCCTTCTCGGCCGCCGTCGCGAGTCGTTCGTCCGCGGAAATCAGTGCCTCCTTGGTCATGAGGAGTACGCGCTGTTCTCTTCGACGTAACCGTGCGAAAGGTCCGTGGTGTAGATGGTGGCCGCTTCGGTGCCGACGCCGAGGTCGACGACGATCTCGATGGCCCGTGCGGTGAGGTCGGCCTCGGAGCGGTCCGCGGCCGGCATCCCCTGGGCGAACAGGGTGACGCCGTTGATCGCGATCGACACGGTCTCCGGGTCGATGCGGGCCGGCACCCGGCCCAGCGCCATCGCGATCCGGCCCCAGTTCGGGTCGGAGCCGAACAGCGCCGTCTTGACCAGGTTGTCCTCGGCGATGGTGCGGGCGACCGCGATCGCGTCGGTTTCGGACTCCGCGCCCTGGACGGTGATGTCGACGTCCTTCGTCGCGCCTTCGGAGTCCGCGCGCAATTGGAGGACGAGGTCGAGGCCGACCTGGGTGAGCAGCTCGGTGAGCTCCGCCTCGGTCGGCTCGGCACCGCTCGCGCCGGAGGCCAGGACCAGGACGGTGTCGTTGGTGGACGTGCCGCCGTCGACGTCAAGCCGGTCGAAGGTGACGTGGGTGGCCGCGCGCAGGACCCGGTCGAGGGTTTCCTTGTCCACCACGGCGTCGGTGGTCAGCACCGAGAGCATGGTGGCCAGGTTCGGCGCGAGCATGCCCGCCCCCTTGGCGAACCCGCCCACGCTCCAGCCGCTTTCGTGCTTCGCGAAGGCCTGCTTCGGCTTGGTGTCGGTGGTCATCACGCCCGTGGCCGCGTTGAGGCTCGCTTCGGCGCTCGCGTCGAGGGCCTTGAAGGCGGTGTCCACTCCGGACAGGATCGCGTCCATGGGCAGCCGCTCGCCGATCAGGCCGGTGGAGCAGACGGCGACCTCGATCGCGCCCGCCTGCAGGACTTCCGCGACCTTTTCGGCGGTCGCGTGGGTGTCCTGGAAGCCGCCGGGACCGGTGGCCGCGTTCGCGCCGCCCGAGTTGAGGACGACGGCCTTGAGCCGCTGCTGCTTGAGCACCTCCTGCGACCACAGCACCGGCGCGGCCTTGATGACGTTGCGCGTGAACACGCCCGCCGCGACGTCGAGCGGGCCGTCGTTGACGACCAGCGTGAAGTCGAGTGCGCCGGAGGCCTTGATCCCGGCGGCGACGCCGGCGGCGCGGAAGCCCTGGGGGCCGGTGACGGTCACGGTGCCACTCCTACGGTGGAAAGGCCGGTGGTCTCGGGGAGGCCGAGGGCCAGGTTCATCGACTGGACGGCACCGCCGGCGGTGCCCTTGGTGAGGTTGTCGATCGCGGCGACGACGACCAGGCGCTTCGCGTCGGCGTCGACCGTGACCTGCAGCTGGACGTTGTTCGAGCCGAGCGTCGCCGACGTCGTCGGCCAGGCGCCCGCGGGCAGCAGCTGGACGAACGGCTCGGCGTCGTAGGCCTTTTCGTAGGCCGCGCGGGCAGCGGCCTCGTCGACGTCGCCCTTCAGCGGGGCACTCGCCGTGGTGAGGATGCCGCGGGGCATCGGCGCCAGGACCGGCGTGAAGGACACGGTGACCCGCTCCCCCGCGACGGCCGAGAGGTTCTGCGCGAACTCGGGGGTGTGGCGGTGCGCGCCGCCGACGCCGTACGCGCTGGCCGAACCCATCACCTCGGAGCCGAGCAGGTTCGGCTTGAGGCTCTTGCCGGCGCCGGAGGTGCCGGTGACCGCGACGACCGTGACGTCCGGCTCGACCAGGCCGGCGGCGAACGCGGGCGCCAAGGCGAGCGAGCCGCCGGTCGGGAAGCAGCCGGGCACGGCGACGCGCTTGGTACCGACGAGCTTTTCGCGGGCGCCGGGCAGCTCGGGCAGGCCGTAGGGCCACTGGCCGGCGTGGTCGCCGCCGTACCAGCGCTGCCAGTCGGCGGAGTCGGCCAGCCGGTGGTCGGCGCCCAGGTCGACGACCAGGACGTCCGAGCCGAGCCGCGCCGCGAGCTCCGCCGAGTGCCCGTGGGGCAGCGCGAGGAACACGACGTCGTGGCCGGCGAGGGTCTCCGGCGTCGTCTCGGCGAGGACCCGGTCGGCGAGCGGGACGAGGTGGGGCTGGTGGACGCCGAGCTTCGTGCCCGCGCTGCTGGCGGCCGTGAGCGTGCCGATCTCGACCTCGGGATGGGTCAGGAGCAGGCGCAGCAGTTCGCCGCCCGCGTACCCGCTGGCTCCGGCCACCGCGATGTTCACCGTCATACGCATGATTATGCACGCCCTTGCAAGTCTAAACAAACCCGGAGTGGTGCCCGCCACCTTGGGATGCTGGGCCCATGACGGACACCCCGGCCCGGTTGCTCGGCCTGCTTTCGCTGCTCCAGACCCCGCGCGAGTGGCCGGGCAGCGAGCTGGCCGAGCGGCTCGGCGTCAGCCCGCGCACGATCCGCCGGGACGTCGACCGGCTGCGCGACCTCGGCTACCCGGTGGAGGCCAGCCGCGGCGTCGCGGGCGGCTACCGGCTCGTGGCGGGCACCGCGATGCCGCCGCTGGTGCTCGAGGACGACGAGGCCGTCGCGATCGCGGTGGGGCTGCGGACGGCCGCGGGGCAGACCGTCGCCGGGATCGAGGAGGCGTCCGTGCGGGCGCTGGCCAAGCTGGAGCAGGTCCTGCCGGCCCGGCTGCGCCGCCGGGTGGGCACGATCGGCACGGCGACGGTCGCCGTGCCGGCCGCGGGACCGGCTGTCGACCCCGCGCAGCTGACGGTGTTCGCCGGCGCGATCACCAACCACGAGACGGTCCGCTTCCGCTACCGCGCGAACGACGGCACCGAGACGCGGCGCCGGGCCGAGCCGCTCCGGCTGGTCGCCACCGGGCGCCGCTGGTACCTGGTGGCGTACGACCTGGACCGGGCGGACTGGCGCATCTTCCGCGCCGACCGCGTCCGCGACGCCCAGGCGACCGGCGGCCGGGTGGTGCCGCGCCGGCCACCCGCCACGGACCTGGCGGCGTACGTGATCGACCGGCTGTACGACCTCATGCCGACGTACCGGGCGGTGGCGGTCCTGGCGGAACCGGCAGCGCAGGTGGCACCCCGGCTGGGGACGGGCGAGCTGACCGACCTCGAGGACGGTCGTTGCCGGTGGCGCAGTCACGCGGACACGCTGGACTGGCTCGCGTTCCGGTTGCTGGGGCTGGGGTGCGCGTTCACCGTCGAGGAGCCACCGGAACTGGTGGCGCACCTGAAGGTGCTCGCGGACCGCGCCAACGCGGCGGCAGGCTCGCAGGAATGACCGGTCTTCGGCCGCGCGGTGTCGTCGCGGCGCACCTCTCGCGTGCCGGGTCGGGCTGAACCGATGGAGCATGGGCGTTACCTCCTGTCGCTGGGCAGGGCCGGCGGCGGGCCGGTTCATCGGGAACCGGCCCACCGCGGGCCTCAGCTCGGCTCACCCCCGTCCAGGTCCGTCCGCCTGCTCGGCGGCACGGGGAGGTAGCAGCCCGGGTTCTCTGGGTCGCAGCCCACGCGGGGCAGCCGGGCGCGGATGCCGCCCGGGGTGCGCTCGAAGTACGCCGCGATCTCCGCGACGCTCTCGCCCGCTGTCCACCGGGACTCCAGTTCTGCGTCCATCTCCTCGTTCCACGGCCGCCCCTGCTGAGCGGGACGGCCCGCGGATCTTCGCCGCGGCCCCCGGCCCTCCCCGGTCGCGGCCAGCAACCCGTCCGCGACGAGGTCGGCCACCTTGGCCGCCACCGCCACGTCCAGGTCGAGGCTGCCCTCGGCGACGGGTTCGCCGCCGGGGCCGCCGGCTTCCAGGGTGATCATCACCCGGGGAGTCGGTTCGGCGCGGTCGTCGTCCGTCCTGGTGGAGACCGCGAGCCGGTAGGTGATGTCCTGTGCCCGGACCTCGGTCCGGCGCTCTTCGATGATCGACATGCCGCGAAGCTAGCGCGCACCCCCGACAATTTCCGGCCACGCGCTGCTCACGGGCGACAACGCTGCGAAATTGTCGGACCCCTCCCCTAACGTCTCCGGCGACCACACCCCGTCACCAGGAGGCGACGATGAGACAGCGGCGGACAAGACGGTGCCCCGGTCCGGGCGAGCCGGACCGGGGCACCTCAGGAGGCTTGCGATCAGAAGTGCAGCAGCTGTGCCAGGTGCTTCTCCTGCACGGCCTTCGCGGAGCTGTCCGACTTCTGCGCCGCGGCGCCGTCGGGCACCGGCGCCGGCACCGGGTCGCACTGGACGTCCGAATGGTTGCCGGGCTGACGCTTCGGCAGCGCACCGGTGGCCAGGTAGTCGGCGATCTTGTCGTCCACACAGGACACCCCGGACAGCGAGCCGGCGTGCGTCGTGCCGCCCGGCGCGCTGATCAGGCTCGAGTTCGGGTACCGCTTCCGGACCTCGATGCTGCCGGCGTACGGCGTGGCGGCGTCGAGCTCTTCGCTGATCAGCAGCGCGCCGGCGACCTTGCGGCCGTCGATGTTCACCGGCTTGCCCGCCTTGGCCGGCCAGAACACGCAGGGCGCGTTGAACCAGGCGTTGCCCCAGGTCTCGAACGGGGCCTTGAAGTAGGTCAGCCAGTTGTCGGCGCGCCACTTGTTCCAGTTCGTCGGCCACTGGACGTCCGTGCACTGCACGCCCAGGTACACGGCGAAGCCGTTGTCGGCGCCGGGCGGGTTCGAGTCGTCGTAGAGCCCCTTGAGCGTCTGCCAGTCACCCCGGTGGACGTAACCGTCGAAGGCCTTGGCCATGTCGACCCAGCCGAACACGTAGTAGCCGGCCTGCAGGAAGATGTCGGTCCACTCGTCGCCGCCGATCACGCCGCCGGCGGGGTTCTTGGCGAGCTTGCGCTGCGTGTCGTACCAGAGCTTTTCGACCGCGGCACCGGTCTTGCCCAGGTGGTAGACGTCGTCGTAGGACGCCAGCCAGTCGAAGTAGACCTTGATGTTCTTGTCGAACTGGACGTCCTGGTCGAGGTTGGCCTGGTACCAGACCTTCCGCGGGTCGACGTTGCCGTCCAGCACCATCCGGCGGACGTTCTTCGGGTACAGCGTGCTGTACACCTGGCCGAGGTAGGTGCCGTAGGAGAAGCCGTAGTAGTTGACCTGCTTCTCGCCCAGCGCCTTGCGCAGGCTGTCCATGTCCTGCGCGACGTCGGTCGTCTTCAGGTGGTCGAGGATCTCGCCGTTCTTCTTGCAGGCGTCGGCGTAGCCCTTCGAGCGGTCGAGCCAGGTCTTTTCGAGCCCCGGCGTGGCCGGCACGTAAGCCGGCCGGTTGTAGCTGAAGTAGTTCCCGTCGCAGGTGATCGCCGGCTTGCTGGACCCGACACCGCGCGGGTCGAAGCCGATCCAGTCGTAGTTGTCGCCCGCGTGGTTCGGCACGTACTTGCCGAGCACCGAGAGCCCGAGGCCGGACCCGCCGGGGCCACCCGGGTTCACCAGCATGATGCCCTGCGACTGCGGGGTCTTGTGCTTGATCCGCGACACCGCGACGGAGACCTTCGCCCCGCCGGGCTTCGCGTAGTCCATCGGCACCTCGAGGAAGCCGCACTCGGCGCCCGCGGCCTTCAGGCTCGCCGACGCGCAGGGCCCCCAGGCGATCGGCGCGGGGCTGAACCGCACCCCGGGGTCCGCCGAAGCGGCGGGCGCGGCGGCCATCAGCCCGGCCGCGAGACCCGCGGCGGCGACGGCGGCAACGATTCTCTTCACAGTCGTCCTTTTCATCCGCATTGGACAGAGTTCGCCGTATTCCGGCGAAACTACCGGCAACCTTCGCCAATCTCGTCGACCGGCGCGACTTCCGCCATCCGTCTTTCGTCGGGACCTGCGCCGGTCGCCGAGGACCGGAACTGTCGGTGCCCGGCAGTACGCTGCGGACCGCCGGAGCGCGACGGGAGAACGCATGAGCGTGGACGAACAGCTGGTCAAGGCGATCCGCGCCGGGCTGGCCGGGCTGGCCGACCCGGTGAAGGCGCCGGCTATGCGGGCGTACATGAAGTCGGCGATGCCGTTCCGCGGGGTGGCCTCACCCGAGCGGAGTGCCTTCCTCAAGGGGATTCTGGCCGGCCACATACTGCCCGATCGGGTGACGTATTCGGCGACGGTGCTGAAGTTGTGGCGCGCGGCCGAATTCCGCGAAGAGCGCTACGCGGCCATCGCGCTCTCCGGGCACCGGGCCTACCGGCAGTGGCAGGACCGGGAGCTGGTGCCGCTGTACGAGGAGATGATCGTCGACGGGGCTTGGTGGGACTACGTGGACGAGCTGGCGATCCGCCGGATCGGCCCGATCCTGCGCGCCGATCGGGCCGGGGTCACGCCGATCATGCTGAGCTGGGCCGGGGACGCGGACCTCTGGCGCCGCCGCACCGCGATCATCTGCCAGATCGGGGCAAAGGAGGATACGGACACCGACCTGCTCACGCGGACGATCGAACCGGCGATCGCGGAACCGGAGTTCTTCCTGCGGAAGGGCATCGGGTGGGCACTGCGGGAGTACGCGAAGACTTCGCCGGACTGGGTGCGGTCCTTTGTGGACGATCACCCGGGGTTGTCCGGATTGTCCCGGCGGGAGGCGCTGAAGCACATCGGGTGAGAGCCGGGAGCGGGCAAAGCGCTGCCCGGCAACGCGAAGAGGGGCCGGTTCCCCGGCCCCTCCCGAACTTCCCTCGCGTTCGCTCGTGGCTACGCGCGCAGCGTTGCCTCGAAGCGCTCGCCCGCTGCGGCCACCGCTGCGTCTCGGGCCTTCGTCGCCTCGTCGACCGTCAGCGTCCGGTCCGCCGCGCGGAACCTCAGCTTGTAGGCCAGCGACCTCTTGCCCTCGCCGACCTGCTCGCCCGCGTACACGTCGAACAGCGTGATGTCCTCGAGCAGCTCGCCCGCTCCCTCGCGCAGGACGGCGGCCAGGTCCGCCGACGGCACCTCCGCCGCCGCGACCAGCGCCACGTCCAGCAGCACCGGCGGGTAGCCCGACACGCTCGGCGCCGGACGCGAGTCCGGCAGCGGGATCGCGTCCAGGTCCAGCTCCATCGCCACCGTCCGCGGTGGCAGGCCCAGCGCCTCGACGACCTTCGGGTGCAGCTCGCCCGCGTGGCCGACCGGCCAGTCGCCGACCTGCAGGCGGGCGCAGCGGCCCGGGTGCCACGGCGGGAGGTCCGCCGCCTGGACCGTCAGCTCGATGCCCGACGCCTCGGCGATCGTGCGGGCCGCCTCGACCGCGTCGGCCCAGTTCGCCTGCTCGCCGGCGCCCCACCAGCCCGCTCGGGTGCGCTGGCCCGCCAGGACCACCGCCACGTGCAGCGGCTGCTGGGGTACCGCCGCTTCCAGCAGGGCCAGTTCCTCGTCCGACGGCCGCCGGTCGACGCCGAGGTCCGGGATCTTCAGCGGGTTCGGCGCCGGCAGGACCACCTGGCCGACGTGGAACAGCGCCACGTCCTTCATGCCGCGGGACACGTTGCGCTGCAGCGTGTCCAGCAGGCCCGGCAGCAGCGTGGTGGCCAGGCGGTTGCGGTCGGCCTCCAGCGGGTTGCGGACCACGACGGTGTTGCGGCGGACGTCGTCGGCCGGGAGCCCGAAGGCGTCCCACACCGCGTCGGAGACGAACGGGAACGGGCGGACCTCGACGTACCCCGCCTCGGCCAGTGCCCGGGACACCCCGCGGACGCGCCGCTGGCCGTCGGTCAGGCCGCGGCCCGCCGGGGCGGCAGGCAGCGTCGACGGGATGCTGTCGTAGCCCTCCAGCCGCAGCACCTCTTCGACGAGGTCGGCGGGCTGGCGCAGGTCGCCGCGCCAGCTCGGCGGGATCGCCGTGACCAGGCCGGTGCCGTCGTCGCCCGTACCGACCGAGACCTTGCAGCCGATCTGGGACAGCCGGCGGACCGTGACCCCGCGCTGGTAGTTCACGCCCGCGACCTTGTCGGGCAGGTTGATCGGCATCACGACGGCCGGGTTCGGCTCGACCGACCCCTCGTCCGTGCGGCCGGGCTGGATGGCGGCGTCGCCGTACTGGCGCAGCAGCCGGGCGGCCAGCTCGACCGCCGCCGCGCACAGCTGCGGGTCGGTGAACCGCTCGAACCGCTTCGCGGCTTCGGAGAACAGCTTGTGCCGCCGCGCGGTGCGGCTGATCGCCGCCGGGTTCCAGTGCGCCGCCTCGAGCAGGACGTCGGTGCTCTCCGGCGTGATCTCCGTGCTCGCGCCACCCATCGTGCCGGCGAGGGAGATGACGCCGCTGTCGTCGGCGATGACCACGTCGTCCGGGTCGAGGGTGCGCTCGACGTCGTCCAGCGTCGTCAGCTTCTCGCCCGGCTTCGCCCGGCGGACCACCAGGTCGCCCTGGATGGCCTTGGTGGCGAACGCGTGCAGCGGGTGCCCGAGCTCGAGCATCACGTAGTTGGTGACGTCGACGGCCAGGGAGATGGACCGGATGCCCGCCAGCATCAGCCGCCGCCGCATCCACCACGGGGTCGGCGCCGTCGCGTCCAGGCCGGTGACCCGCCGCAACACGAAGCGCGGGCAGCCGTCCGGGTCCTCGACGTGGACCGGCCAGGCGTCGCCCTCGGCCCCCGGGACCTCCAGCAGCGCCGGGTCGCCGAAGGGCACGTCCAGCGCGTTCGACAGCTCGCGCGCGAGGCCGCGGACCGACAGCGCGTAGCCGCGGTCCGGGGTCGGCGCCAGCTCGAGCACGGTGTCGTCGAGGCCGAGCAGCTCGCGGGCGTCGTCGCCGGGGCTCGCGGCGCCCGACGGCAGCACGAGGATGCCGGCGTGGTCCTCGCCGAGGCCGAGCTCGCGCGCCGAGCAGATCATGCCGTCGCTGACGCGGCCGTACGTCTTGCGGGACGCGATGGTGAAGTCGCCGGGCAGGACCGCGCCGGGCAGCGCCACGACGACCAGGTCGCCCTCGGCGAAGTTGCGCGCGCCGCAGACGATGCCGCGGGTCCGGATGCCGTGCGGGCCCTCGTCCTCGAAGTCGCCGTCCTCCTCCTCCTCGTCGTCTTCGTCGTCCTCGTCGAGAGCGGGCTCTTCGGCCTCTTCCCCGACGTCGACGCGGCAGAACCGGATCGGCTTCTTGAACTCGGTCAGCTCTTCGATGTCGGCCACCCGGCCGACGACCAGGGGGCCGGTCACCGGCCCGAGCTCCTTGACGTCGTCGACCTCGATCCCGATCCGCACGAACGCGTCGGCCAGGTCCTGCGGCGTGACCTCCGCACCGATGTCGAGGTGCTCGGTCAGCCAGCTGACGGGGACTCGCACTACGCCTCCGTTCCGAAGGGAAGGGTGAAGCGGACGTCGCCCTCCACCATGTCGCGCATGTCCGGGATCCCGTTGCGGAACTGCAGGGTGCGCTCGATGCCCATGCCGAAGGCGAAGCCCGAGTACACCTCGGGGTCGACGCCGCAGGCGCGCAGCACGTTCGGGTTGACCATGCCGCAGCCGCCCCACTCGACCCAGCCGGGACCGCCCTTCTTCTCCTCGAACCAGACGTCCACCTCGGCGGACGGCTCGGTGAACGGGAAGAAGTGCGGACGCAGGCGCGTCTTGGAGCTCTCGCCGAACATCGCGCGGGCGAAGGCGTCCAGGGTGCCCTTCAGGTGCGCCATGGTGATGCCCTTGTCCACCGCGAGGCCCTCGACCTGGGTGAACACCGGGGTGTGCGTCGAGTCGAGCTCGTCGGTGCGGTACGTGCGGCCCGGGCAGACGACGTACACCGGCAGGTCGCGGTGCAGCAGCGTGCGGGCCTGCACCGGCGAGGTGTGCGTGCGCAGCACCAGGCCGGAGTCCTCTTCGCCGACGTAGAACGTGTCCTGCAGCTGACGCGCGGGGTGGTCCTTGCCGAAGTTCAGCGCGTCGAAGTTGAACCACTCGGCTTCGAGCTCGGGGCCTTCGGCGACCTCGTAACCCATCGCGACGAACGCGTCCGCGACGCGCTCGGAGATGGTGCTGATCGGGTGCCGGGCACCACGCGGGACGCGGTTCCACGGCAGCGTGACGTCGACGGCCTCTTCGCGCAGCACGCGCTCGTCGCGCTCCACCTGGAGCTCGGCGCGGCGGGTGTCGAAGGCCGCCTGGACGGCCTGGCGGGCCTCGTTGACGCGCTTGCCGGCCTCGGCCTTCTCCTGCTTGGGCAGGGCACCGATCTCCCGGCGGGCCAGGCCCACCGGGGACTGGTCGCCGAGATGAGCCGGCTTGACCTCGGCCAGCGCGTCGAGCCCGGTCGCGGCGGCGAACGCGGCTTCGGCGGCCTTGACCGCTTCCAGCAGCGTCTCGGGGGCGAGCACCGCGCCCTGGGCTTCCTTCTCCTTGGCTCCGGACATAACTCCTCGGCGTCCGCTGGGACTGGTCGTGCGCGCACCGCCGGACACGCGGCGCGCGAGAGGTCAAAGGTGGGAAAAGTCTATGGGATCGGGTCCGCGCGCCCCCGGTCGCCCCGGGCCGCGCGGACGTGCGGTCAGCGCCTGCGGAACGCGTCGGCGAAGTCGACCGACGCGAATTCGCCGGGTACGACGCCTTCGGCGGCGTAGCGGTACAGCGCCGTCTGGTAGATACCGGACAAAGTCGTGGTGAAGACCGCCACCAGCAGGGTCCAGACGATCGCCAGGCCGACCGCGACGAACACGGTGGCCGTGCCCCCGAGCAGGAAGCCGGCCCCGAGGAACACGACGTACCCGGCCAGCGTGAGCAGGAAGCCGATCAGGCCGAGGCCCGCGGTGCCGGCGACGTTCTCGCCCCAGGCGCGGCGGAACAGCTCGACCGAGCGCTTGACGCTGTCGCGGACCCCGGTGCCTTCGAGCATGACGACCGGCAGCACGAGGAACGTCGTGAGCCGCCAGGCCAGGCCGACCAGGCTGCTGACGATGCTGCCGAGGAAGCCGAGCCGCTCCTCGATCGTGCGCAGCGCCAGGCTGACCGTCGCGGTGAGGCCGGCCCAGCCGAGCAGCGCCGGCCAGCGGCGGGCCGCCGCGGCCAGGCCCGCGCCGACGCCCGGGACGCCGCCGTCGCCGCGCAGCGCGAGGTCCGCCTGGGAGATCAGGGCGGCGTTGAAGAAGATCGTGGTGAACGCCGAGACGAGGTAGAACGCCCCGAGCAGCACGTACGTGCCGGCACTGGGCCGGACGTCACCGGTCTGCACGTGGGCGGTGAAGAACGCCGGCGTGAGGAACGCCGCGGCGACCAGCAGCCCGGCGATCCCGGCGAGCACCGGGAACCACGCGAGGCCCTTGTGGGCGCGCAGCACCCGGACCGAAGCGACGAACAAGGCGTACGAACGGGCGAGCCTGCCCATGATTCCCCCCAGGTGACCACAGTGGATACCGGGGCAGCCTAGCGGCTGGTCAGCGGCGTGCCGCCATCGCGCTCGTGTACACGCAGACGGCCGCCGCGGTGGCGAGGTTGAGGCTTTCCGCCTTGCCGTACAGCGGGATCCGGACGGCGAGGTCGGTCCGGTCGAGGACGTCGGCGGGCAGGCCGTGGGCCTCGTTGCCGAAGACCCAAGCCGTCGGTTCGGCGAGGTCCACCCGATCGAGTTCGGCGTCGGCGTAGCCGTGGGCGGCGAACGTGCGCAGGCCCGCGGCCGAGCAGGCGGCGAGGGCGGCCGGGACGTCGCGGACGCGGGCGATCGGCAGGTGGAAGAGGCTGCCGGCGGCGGCGCGGACGCACTTGCCGTTGTGCGGGTCGACGGTGTCGCCGGCCAGGACCACGGCGTCGGCGCCCGCCGCGTCGGCGACGCGGATCACGGTGCCCGCGTTGCCGGGGTCGGCGACGTCGACGAGCACCACGACGAGCCGGGCGCCGGGCGTCACGGCCTCGTCGAGGGGCCGGTCCAGCAGGGCGCAGACGGCCACGATGCCTTGCGGCGTCACGGTTTCCGACAGGCCGTCGGCGGCACGGTCGGTGATCGGCGAGACGGCGACGCCGGCCGCGCGGGCGGCGTCGACCAGGTCATTGTGCTGGGCCGCCGCGCGCTCGGTGACGAACAGCTCGTGCACGGTGCCGTGCTCGAGCGCGGCTTCGACGGCGTTGGCGCCTTCGGCCAGGAAGCGGCCGGTCTTGTCGCGTTCCGCGCGCCGCGTCAGCTTGCGCGCAGCAACGACCCGGGGGGTCCGTTCGGTGAACGGATCCGCCCCGGGTCGGGGAAAGCTGCCGGTCAGGCCGACTTCGCTTCGGTGTTCACGTTGGCCTTGGCGAGCTCGGCCAGCGCGGTGAAGGCGGCGGCGTCGTTGACGGCGAGGTCCGCGAGGATCTTGCGGTCGACCTCGACACCCGCGGCCTTGATGCCCTGGATGAACCGGTTGTAGGTCACGCCGTTCGCGCGGGCCGCCGCGTTGATGCGGGTGATCCACAGCTGGCGGAAGTCACCCTTGCGGGCACGGCGGTCCCGGTAGGCGTAGTTGAGCGAGTGAAGCGTCTGCTCCTTGGCCTTGCGGTACAGCCGCGAACGCTGGCCGCGGTAGCCGCTGGCCAGTTCGAGAGTTGCGCGACGCTTCTTCTGGGCGTTGACCGCCCGCTTGACGCGTGCCACGGGTCCATCCTGTCGATCTCAGGGGGCGAAGGGGGCCGCCCCGGGTGGTTACAGCAAGTTCTGGGGGATCAGATGCCGAGCAGGCGCTTGACGCGGCCGGCCTCGGTCTTCGCCAGCTCGGTGGTGCCCTCGAGGCGGCGGGTGAGGCGGTTCGACTTCTTCTCCATCAGGTGGCGGCGGCCGGCCTTCTGGCGGCGCAGCTTGCCCGTGCCCGTGACGCGGATCCGCTTGGACGTACCGCTGTGGGTCTTCATCTTCGGCATGGTGAGTCCTCTTTCGTGCGGCGGCTCACCGGAGATTCCGGTGAGCCGCTGACTGTGCTGGTCGGCGCCTTACGCGTCGGTGGTCGGCTCGGGGGCCGCCTCGGCCTTCGCCTTCGGCTTCACGTTCTTGTGCGGGGCCAGCACCATGATCATGTTGCGACCGTCCTGCTTGGCCGACGACTCGACGAAGCCGAGCTCCGTGACGTCTTCGGCGAGCTTCTGCAGCAGCCGGTAGCCGAGCTCCGGCCGGGACTGCTCGCGACCGCGGAACATGATCGTGACCTTGACCTTGTTGCCCGCCGCCAGGAAGCGCGACACGTGACCCTTCTTGGTCTCGTAGTCGTGCTGGTCGATCTTGGGGCGCAGCTTCTGTTCCTTGATGACGGTCAGCTGCTGGTTGCGCCGCGATTCGCGGGCCTTCTGCGCGCTCTCGTACTTGAACTTGCCGAAGTCCATGAGCTTGCACACCGGCGGGCGGGCCTGCGGCGCGACCTCGACGAGGTCGAGATCGTTCTCCTGCGCCAGGCGCAGCGCATCCTCGATCCGGACGATGCCGACCTGTTCACCGGCGGGCCCGACGAGTCGGACCTCCGGCACCCGGATTCGGTCGTTGATGCGTGTCTCGGAGCTGATGGGGCCTCCTTGGTCCGAGGAATGTTTCCTGTTCTCGTTTCGACCTGGTGCCCACATAGCGAAGGCCCCGGTCACCATTCGGTGCGCGGGGCCCACTCTGTTTCCGATCGTGTCCCGGAGGACACTTCTTCACCCTGGACTGTGTCCGGGCGAGACCGGACCCGGCCACCTGTACGGTGACGCGGGTGGGAGCGGGGCTCCACTTGCCGCCCCCGATCGCTCGAGGGCTGGTCGCTCGTGGAAGGGTACCAGACGTGTCAGATCAACCCTCCGAACAGGCCCCCTATTCCCCGGACGACCGCCACCTGGCCGAGATCCCCAGCGTGGAGGTGATCAGCCGAGCGGCGGTGATGCTGCTCTCGGCGGGCGCCGAACGGCTCGGGCTCGCCGACGCGGACCCGGCGACGTCCCCGCACCGCGACCTGGACGAAGCCCGCCGGCTCATCACCGCTCTGGCCGGGCTCGTGACGGCGTCGGCCGAGTACCTGGGGCTGCATGCCGGGCCGTTGCGGGACGGTTTGCAGTCGCTCCAGAAGGCGTTCCGCGAAGCCTCCGCGGTCCCCGACGCCCCCGGTCAGGGGCCCGGGGAGAAGTACACCGGCCCCGTCTACTGACCTTTCACTCGCCCGGGTTCTTGCCCGGCGAGCCCACCAGCAACTAACATGTTAGATGTGAGTCTCTCAAAGGTCACCCGCCCGCTCCTGCGCGACAAGGCGTACGAACGCATCCGCCACGCGATCGTCGACGGCACCCTGCCGCCCGGCGCCCCGTTGCGCGACGCCGACCTCGCCGACCAGCTCGGCCTGTCGAAGGCTCCCGTGCGCCAGGCCCTGCTGCGGCTGACCGACGACGGCCTCGTCGACTCCAAGCCGCAGAGCTACACCCGGGTCGCCGAGATGAGGTCGGCCGACGTCCTCGACGCCCGCGAAATCGTCCGGCTGCTGCACGAGTTCGCCGTCCGGCAGGCGGCGTCCCGCTGCCGGCCCGCCGACATCGCCGCGATGCGCGCGGCCAACGACCGGTTCGCGAAAGCCATCGAGGCCCGCGACATCGCCGCGGCCGTCAAGGCCGACGACGAACTGCACGACATCCCCGTCCGGCTGGCCGGCAACGCCGCCGTCGCCGCGACCCTCGACCGCTACACCCCGCTGCTGCGCCGGCTCGAACACTCCCGCTTCAGCTCGACGCTCGCCTGGAACTCCGTCGAACGCCACGCCCGGCTCATCGACGCCCTCGAAGCACGCGACACCGGCACGGCGGTCTCCGTGATCTCGACCATCTGGACCGATCTGCTGGAGGACCGATGACCCTCGCCGACTTCCCCCGCTACCCCCTGCTGTTCGGACCGTCGCCGGTGCACCCGCTCGAACGGCTCACCGAGCACCTCGGCGGCGCGAAGATCTGGGCCAAGCGCGAGGACGTCAACTCCGGCCTCGCCTACGGCGGCAACAAGACCCGCAAGCTCGAATACCTCGTCGCGGACGCCCTCAAAGAAGGCGCCGACACGCTCGTCTCCATCGGCGGCGTCCAGTCCAACCACACCCGGCAGGTCGCGGCCGCCGCGGCGAGGGCCGGGCTCAAAGCCGTGCTCGTGCAGGAAAGCTGGGTCGACTGGCACGACCCGCTCTACGACAAGGTCGGCAACATCCAGCTCTCGCGGATCCTCGGCGCGGACGTCCGGCTCGTCCAGGCCGGCTTCGGCATCGGTTTCAAGCAGGCGTGGGAGGACGCGGTCGCCGAGATCGAAGAAAACGGCGGGAAGCCGTACGCCATCCCGGCCGGCGCCTCGGACCACCGGCTGGGCGGGCTCGGGTTCGCGAACTGGGTCGTCGAACTCGAGGAGCAGGAGGAAGAACTCGGCGTCTTCTTCGACACCGTGATCGTCTGCTCAGTCACCGGCAGCACCCAGGGCGGCATGGTCGCCGGGGTGGCGGGGAACAAGAACCGGCGCATCCTCGGCATCGACGCCTCCGCGAAGCCCGAAGAAACCCGCGAGCAGGTCACGCGCATCGCACGCACCACCGCCGAACTGATCGGCGCCGGCGAGATCGCGGACGTCGAGCTGGACGACCGCTACCACGCCGGTGTCTACGGCATCCCGGACAAGTCCACTGTGGACGCCATCGAAACGTGCGCCCGGCTGGAGGGGATGATCACCGACCCGGTGTACGAGGGCAAGTCGATGGCGGGACTCATCGACCTCGTCGAGAACGGCGAGATCGCGCGCGACTCCAACGTCCTCTACGCCCACCTCGGCGGGCAGCCCGCGCTCAACGGCTACACGAGCGTCCTCGGCTGAACCGGTGGGCCGGGGAAACCCGGCCCACCGCGGGCTCAGTCCAGCACGCAGAGCACGTCGATCTCGACGAGGAGCTCGCCCGGCAGGCCGACGTACACCGTCGTGCGGGCGGCGTGCGGCGCGTCGCCGATCAGCTCGTCGTAGACCTCGTTGAACGGCGCGAAGTGCGCGGTGTCGGTCAGGTACACCCGGACCATGATCGCGTCGGCGAGGCTCGAGCCCGCCTCCGCCAGCACGGCCTCGATGTTCTTGAACGTCTGCCGCGTCTGGCCGACGACGTCGTCGCCGACGATCGCGTTCGTGGCCGGGTCGAAGGCGACCTGGCCGGCGACCTGCAGCAGGTTCCCCTTGCGGACGGCCTGCGAGAACTTCGCCGGCGGCTTCGGCGCGTTCTCGGTGGAAACTGCCGTCTTGCTCATCAGTGCCCCTTTCCGTTCTCCGTCCATCCACTGTGGACGGAAGCTTCCGTGGTCGCGGCGCGCAGGTCCGGCACCAGCGCGAGCAGGCCTTCGTAGTCGAGCAGCACCTTCGGCACCGACATCGACGCGGCGGCCAGCACTTCGCCGTCCGCCCCGCGGACCGGCGCCGCGATGCAGTGGATGAAGTCCTCGTGCTCGGCGTTGTCGACGGCGTACCCGAGCCGGGCGACGCGGTCCAGCTCCGCCAGGAAGTCCGGCGCCGAGGTGATCGTGTTCGGCGTCAGCACCGGGTACTCGATCGACCGCGCGATCTCCTCGCGCCGCGCCTGCGGCATCGCCGCGACGAGCACCTTCCCCACCGCCGTGCAGTGCAGCGGTGCCCTCTTGCCGACGCGCGAGTACATCCGGACCGAGTGCCGGCCCTCGTACTTGTCGATGTAGACGACCTCGCCGTCGTCGTAGCTGGCCAGGTGCACGGTGTGGCCGGTGCGCGCGTTGAGCGCGGCCAGCGCGGGCTGGGCGCTGCGCCGGACGTCGATCGAGTCGAGCGCCTGGTTGGCCAGGTCGAACATCGCGCTGCCCAGCCGGTAGTAGCGGGCGCCTTCGCGGCGGACGAAGTGGTGCTGCTCGAGCGTGCGCAGCAGCCTCAGCACGGTCGACTTGTGCACGCCGATCTCCTCGGCGAGGTCGTCGAGGGTGCGCGCGTCCTTCGCGATCGAATTCAGCAGCGTCAACGCGCGGTCCAGACTTTGGCTCACGTCCGCACCAGCCCCTCTCCGGTCAGCCGGGCCGAACGCCACTCGTCCGGGTCCGCCTCCAGCAGGCTATCCACCACCGGACGCGGCAGGGGCACCCCGACGTCGTCGTGGGTGAGCAGCGTGACGGCGGCCTGCAGGTGCCCCTGGCGCAACCGCGCCAACGGCGACGCGCCGCGCAGGGTCGCGGCCAGGAAACCCGCCGCGAACGCGTCACCGGCGCCGACCGGCTCGACGACGTCGACGGCGAGCGCGGGCGCGAACAGCGGCTCGCCTTCGACCAGCGTCGCGCCGCGCTCGCCGTGCTTGACGACCAGGGTGCGCGGCTGCGGCAGCAGCGCCCGCAGCTCGGCGGGATCGCCGGTCCCCCAGACGTGCTGGGCCTCGTCGTCGCCGGTCAGGACGATGTCCGCCCGAGCGGCCAGTTCGGCGAGCAGGCGCGGGTCGCGGCCGGCCCAGAGCGCGGGGCGCAGGTTGACGTCGAACGAGATCAGCCGGTCACCGCGGGGCATTTCCAGAAGAGCCCGGACGAGCGCGAGGCAGCTGTCGGACAACGCCGGCGTGATCCCGGACAGGTGCAGCACGCGGACGCCGTCGAGGTCGAGCCGGTCGAGCAGCGACGGGCCCATCGCCGACGCCGCCGAGCCCGCCCGGTAGTAGCGCACCGGGCTGCCGCCGGCGCCGCTTTCCTTGACGTAGAGCCCGGTCGGGCGCGCCGGGTCGACGAAGCACGCGCTGACGTCGACGCCGTGGGACGCGACCTCCCGCAGCATCGCCCGGCCGAACGGGTCGTCCCCGACCGCGCTCACCCAGCCGCTGCGCACCCCCAGCGTCGGCAGGTTGCAGGCCACGTTCGACTCGGCGCCGCCGATCGTGCGCAGCCACCGCTTCACCTCGTCCGGCGGGCCGGGCTCGGCGGGCACGAACAGCGCCATCGACTCGCCGACACACAGCACCTCGGGCCCGCTCGTCACTGTCCGTCTCCCTGCCCTTCACCCCGTTGACCTGTAGCGACCCGGATGCTACACCTATGGCACTCAAAATGCGCAACAGTCGTTGCAACATACGCAACAGAGGTCGCCGCCGATGAACGACTGCACCATGAACACCGCCGCGCTCGACGCCCTCCGCCAGGAGCGGGTCGACTGGCGCTTCCGCTCGGCCGCCCCCGCGCTGACCGGGCTCACCCTGGACGAAGCCGCGGACCGCCGGCTCAACCTCTTCACCGACGGGTTCTTCGCGCCCTTCGTCGTCCTCGACGAAGAAGCGCTCGAACACAACCTGCGGACGATGGCCGCCTGGTGCGCCGCCCGCGGCGTCGTGCTCGCCCCGCACGGCAAGACGACCATGGCACCCCAGCTGTTCGCCCGCCAGATCGAGCACGGCGCGTGGGGCGTCACCTGCGCGAACGCCGGTCACCTCCGGATCTACCGGGCGTTCGGCGTCTCGCGGATCCTGCTGGCCAACCAGTTCCTGGACCCGGCCGGCCTGCGCTGGCTGGCCGCCGAACTGGCCGCGGACCCGGCGTTCGAGTTCGTCTGCTGGGTCGACTCGGTCCGCGGCGTCGAGCTGATGACGGAGGCCCTCGAAGGCAGCGAACGCCCGGTGGACGTCCTGCTCGAACTGGGCGCCGACGGCGGCCGCACGGGCGTCCGCGACACCGCGACCGCGTGGGCCGTCGCCGAAGCCGTGGACGCCAGCCCGGTCCTGCGGCTGCGGGGCACCGGTGGCTACGAGGGCGCGCTCTCCCACGACACCGACGAAGCCGCGCTCGCCAAGATCAGCTCCTATGTGGACGGTCTGCGCGACCTCGCGATCGCGTTCGCGGAGAAGGGGTTGCTCGACGGGCAGGTCATCGTCACCGCCGGCGGCAGCGCGTACTTCGACCAGGTCGCCAACGAGCTGACGAAGCCGTGGCCCGCCGGCCTCGACGTGCTGCCGGTGCTGCGCAGCGGTGCCTACGTCACCCACGACGACGGCTTCTACCGAGAGATCTCCCCGCTCGGCGACCACCCGCGCATCGACGGCGTCGAGTCGTTCCGGCCCGCCCTGCGCGCCTGGGCGCAGGTGACGTCGAAGCCGTCGGACACCCTCGCGCTGCTGACGATCGGCAAGCGCGACGCGTCCTTCGACGAGGGCATGCCCGAGCCGCAGCTGCGCCGGACCCCGAACGGCCCCGCCGAGCCGCTGCGGGACCACGTCGTCGCGAAGATGAACGACCAGCACGCGTTCCTGACGCTGCCCGCCGGCTCGCCGATCGAGGTGGGTGACTGGGTCGGGCTCGGCCTCTCGCACCCGTGCACGGTGTTCGACAAGTGGCCGCTGCTGCCGGTGACCGCCGCCGACGGCGAAACCGTCGTCGACCTCGTGCGGACGTGGTTCTGATGGACGTCGTCGTCAAGAACGCGCTGGTCGCGGACGGCACCGGCGAACCCCTCGCCCGCCACGACGTCGGCATCAGCGACGGGAAGATCGCGGAGGTCGCCGACGCGGGGTCGCTCACCGGTGGCCGGACGATCGACGCCGGCGGCCTGGTGCTCGCGCCCGGGTTCATCGACATGCACTCGCACTCCGACCTGCAGCTGCTGGCCAACCCGGACCACCCGGCCAAGATCACCCAGGGCGTCACGACCGAGGTGCTCGGGCAGGACGGGCTGTCGTACGCGCCGGTCGACGACGCCGTGCTCGAAGCGCTGCGGCAGCAGCTCGCGGGCTGGAACGACGACCCGGCCGGGTTCGACTGGAACTGGCGCTCGGTCGGCGAGTACCTCGACCGCCTCGACCAGGGCGTCGCGGTGAACGCGGCCTACCTGGTGCCGCAGGGCACGGTCCGGATGCTCGCCGTCGGCTGGGACGACCGCCCGGCCACCGACGCCGAGCTGACGCGGATGAAGGAACTCGTCGCCACCGGCCTGGCCGAGGGCGCGATGGGGATGTCGTCCGGCCTGACCTACACGCCGGGGATGTACGCGCAGACGAGCGAGCTGGTCGAGCTGTGCCGGGTGGTCGGCGAAGGCGGCGGGTTCTACAGCCCGCACCACCGCAGCTACGGCAAGGGCGCCCTGGAAGCGTTCGCCGAGATGATCGACGTCAGCAGGCAGTCAGGCTGCCCGCTGCACCTCGCGCACGCGACGATGAACTTCTCGGTCAACAAAGGCAAAGCGCCCGACCTGCTGAAGCTCCTGGACGACGCACTCGACGACGGCTGCGACGTCAGCCTCGACACCTACCCGTACCTGCCGGGCGCGACCTACCTGAGCGCGCTGCTGCCGAGCTGGGCCACCGAGGGTGGGCTCGACGCCACCCTGGCTCGGTTGTCCGATGTGGACACCCGCGAGCGGATCCGGGTGGCCATCGAAGAGTCCGGTTCGGACGGTGCGCACGGCGTCCCGATCGACTGGGACGCCATCGAAGTCAACGGCGTCCGCCACGAGCACAACAACCACCTCGTCGGGCACAGCGTCGCCGCGTCGGCCACGACCGCCGACGTGGCCCCCGCGGACCTGTACTTCGACACGTTGCTGGACGAGAAGCTCGGCACGTCGTGCCTGATGCACGTCGGGCACGAGGAGAACGTGCAGGCCATCATGCGGCACCGCACGCACACCGGCGGCAGCGACGGCCTGCTCGTCGGCGCCCGGCCGCACCCGCGCGCGTGGGGCACGTTCCCCCGGTACCTGGCCCGGTACGTCCGGGAACTGGGCGTGCTGGACCTCGCCGAGTGCGTCGCCCACCTGACCGGGCGAGCCGCGCGGCGGCTGCGGCTCACCGACCGCGGGCTGGTCCGCGCCGGGTACGCCGCCGACCTGGTGCTGTTCGACCCGGACGCGGTCGCCGACACCGCCACCTTCGACGACCCCCGGCAACCCGCCGCGGGCATCACCCACGTCTTCGTCAACGGCGTCGCCGCCCTCGACGACGGAACCCCCACCGGCGCCCTCGCCGGCCACTCCCTGCGCAACCCCCGGAGAGCCCGATGATCCACTGGCTGCAACACACCACGGGCGGGCTGCTCACGCTCGCCGCCGTCTCGATCGCCGTCCTGTTGCTGCTGATCGTCAAGCTGAAGATCGAGCCGTTCATCGCGCTGATCGTCGTGGGCCTGCTCACCGCATTGGCCGCCGGGCTGCCGGTCGGGACGATCGTCGGCACCGCGCAGAAGTCGTCGGACTCCTTGCTGGAAAAGGGGTTCGGCGGCATCCTCGGGCACATCACGGCGATCATCGGGCTCGGCACGCTGCTCGGGTCGATCCTGGAACGCTCGGGTGGCGCGAAGGTGCTCACCGGCGCGCTGCTGCGGGCGTTCGGCGAGAAGCGGGCGCCGCTGGCGATGGGTGTCGCCGGGTTCATCTTCGGCATCCCGGTGTTCTTCGACATCGGCATCTTCGTCCTGGCACCGCTGGTGTACGTCGCCGCGAAGCAGGGAAAGCGCTCCCTCGTGCTGTACGCGATGCCTCTGATCGCCGGTCTGTCGATCACGCACGCCTTCCTGCCGCCGCACCCGGGTCCGGTCGCCGCGGCCGGCCTGCTGCACGTCGAGCTCGGCTGGATCATCCTGATGGGCCTGGCCTGCGGCATCCCCGCCTTCCTGATCGGCGGCGTCGCCTACGCGACCTGGATCGGCAAGCGCATCGACGTCGCCGTGCCCGAAGAGATGATCGTCGCCGAGGAAGAGGGCGAGCAGGAGCAGAACGTGCCGTCGCTGGCGCTGGTCGGCTCGATCATCGCGGTGCCGCTGGTGCTCATCCTGGCCGGCACGTTCGGCAGCATCTGGCTGCCGAAGGGCTCCGCGCTCTCGGGGGTCGCCGCGTTCATCGGCACCCCGGCAGTGGCCCTGACCGTCGCCGTGCTGCTCGCGTCCTGGCTGCTCGGGCTGCGCCGCGGGTTCACCGGCAAGGACCTCAACGAACTGGCCGCGAAGTCGCTGCGCCCGGTCGCGATGATCCTGCTGGTCGTCGGCGCGGGCGCGTTCTTCGGCGCGGTGCTGTCGGCCACCGGCATCGGCAAGGCCGTCGCCGACTCGCTGCACGACGCCGGGCTGCCGGTGCTGCTCGCCGCCTACGTCATCAGCTGCGGCATGCGCATCGCGCAGGGCTCGGCCACCGTCGCCATCGTGACCACGAGCGGGATCATCGCGCCGACCGTGGCGCAGCTCGGGTATTCGCAGGTGCAGCTGGCCCTGCTGGTCATGGCGATCTCGGCCGGGTCGATCATCGCCTCGCACGTCAACGACGGCGGCTTCTGGATCGTTTCGCGGTACTTCAACATGAGCGTCGTCCAGACGCTGAAGTCCTGGACCGCGCTGGAAACCGTGCTTTCCGTTTCCGGATTCGGGGTTTCGGCATTGCTCATGGCTGTGGTCTAGACCATAATGGGGTGAGCCGCCGACCCGAACCCGTTGGGAGACAATGATGACCGGACTTTCCCGTCGCACGTTCCTCGGCGCCGCCGCGGGCGCGGGCGCCGCCACCGTTCTCGGGGCGCCGCTCGCGGCCGCGGCCACCACCTCGAAGGGCTGCATCGCCGGAGGAACCGTGTACATCGGCAGCTACACCAGCGGGGCCGGCGGTCACGGCCTCGACGTCACGACCCGGTCGGGCGCCGCGCTGAACCCCGTGCGCACGGTGCCCGGCATCACCGACACGTCGTGGTTCGACCGCGGCGCCGACGGCAAGACCCTGTACGTCACCAACGAAGGCGACCCGAACGGGTTCGTCTCGGCGTTCAACATCGCCGACGCGACGAACCCGAAGCTGCTCAACAAGGTCTCCTCGAAGGGCGGCGCGCCGACGCACCTGAGCGTGCACTCGAGCCAGAAGTACGTGCTGGCGGCGAACTACAGCTCGGGCAGCGTCGTCGTGCTGCCGATCCTGGCCGGTGGCAAGCTCGGCGCGGCCACGGACCTCGTGACGCACCAGGCGGATTCCGGCCAGGCGCACGCCCACCAGGTCGTCAACGACCCGACCGGCCGCTGGGTGCTGTCGGTCGACCTCGGCGCCGACTCGGTGTACGTCTACTCGCTCGACGTCGCCACCGGGAAGCTTGCGCTGCACCAGCAGCTGAAGCTGCCCGCCGGCGCCGGGCCGCGGCACCTCGCGTTCGACAAGACCGGGACGTTCGCCTACATCCTGCAGGAGCTGCGCCCGGAGGTGACGGTCGCGAGCTGGGACGCGGCCACCGGGACGCTGAAGGCGCTTTCCGTCGTCCCGGCCGTGCCGCCGGGCAGCACCGGCGACCTGTTCCCGGGCGAGATCGCCCTGTCGAAGGACGGGAAGTTCGCCTACGCCACCGTCCGCGGCCCGAACACCCTGGCGACGTTCTCGGTCGCCGGCGAGACGCTGAAGCTGGTGTCCACTGTGGCCACCGGCGGCAACTGGCCGCGGCACGTCGCCCTCGACCCGGGCGAGAACTGGTTCTACGTCTCGAACCAGCGTTCCGGCACCGTCACCTGGCTGCCCCGCGACCCGGCCACCGGCCTGCCCGGCGCGGTCGCCGGCTCGCTCGCGGTGCCCGACGTCAACTCCGTCTATTTCGCCTGAACAGAGGTCGTGAGTGCGTAACAGTGTTCTAACACTGTTACGCACTCACGACCCTCCCACTGGAGGATCCGTCATGAGACTGCGCCGCACCCTGCCCGTCGTCGCCGGGCTGGCCCTGCTCGCCGGCTGCGCGCCCACCCAGTCCGCGCCCGCCGGCTCCGGCGGGGACGAGAAGACCGGCACCGTCCGCGTCTGGCTGTTCGACGAGGCCAACCGCGCGCCGAAGGAGGCCGCGGTCAAGGACGCCATCACCGAGTTCAAGGCCGCGCACTCCGGCGTCGAGGTCGACGTCCAGTGGGTACCGGTCGAAGGCCGCGCCGACAAGTTCTCCGGCGCCTTCAACGACCCGAACAACGCCCCGGACGTCGCCGAGCTCGGCAACACCGACGTCTCCAGCTACGCCGCCACCGGCGCGCTGGCCGACCTGACCGGCGACCTCGCGTCGTGGAGCGAGGGCAAGGACCTCATCCCGACCGTGCTGGACACCGCGAAGTCCGGCGGCAAGACCTACGGCCTGCCCTGGTACACCGGCATCCGCGCTCTGTACTACCGCACGGACGTCTTCACCGAGCTGGGTCTCAAGCCGCCCACGACGCTGGCCGAGCTGACCGACACCGCCCGTCGCATCCGCGCCGCCAAGCCGGACCTCTACGGCATCTCCGTCGGCGGCAAGTACACCTACGCGATGCTGCCCTTCCTCTGGGCCAACGGCGGCGAGCTGGCGACGGACAACGGCGGCAAGTGGAAGTCCGCCGTCACCGAGGACAAGGCCAAGGCCGGTGTCACGCAGTACGCGAGCCTGCTCAAGGACGACATCTGCCCGCCCGCGCAGTGCGCGAACCTGACCGGCACGCAGAGCGTCACGGCGTTCGCGGGCGGCAAGGCCGGGATGACCATCGGCGGCGACTTCAACCGCAAGGCCGTCGAGCAGGGCGCGGTCAAGGGCAAGTACGCGGTCGTCCCGATCCCGGGCACGACCGCGGGCAGCGTCGCCCCCGCGTTCGCCGGCGGCAACCTCCTGGGCGTCTTCAACGCGAGCAAGCACCGCGGCCTGGCGCTGGAGTTCATCGAGCTGCTCGGCGGCGCGAAGTACCAGGAGAAGATGTACACGGCGATGGGGAACCTGCCGACGCTGAGCGGCGTGCAGCAGAAGCTCGCGGCGAACGACCCGTTCCTCAAGCCGTTCGTCGACACGCTCAAGGCGGGCACGAAGTTCGTCCCGGCGACGCCGGCGTGGTCGAAGATCGACAGCCAGAACGTGTTGCCGACCGCCGTCCAGCAGATCGCGACCGGCGGCAAGGACCCGGCCGCGGCGCTGACCGACGCGGCCGCGGCGATGGACAAGGCCTTCGGGTAGTGGTGACCGTCCAGGAAGCCCCTTCCGTCACGGCCCCCGCCCGGCGGCCGCGGCGGAAGGGGGACGGCCGGGCCGCCGCGCTCTACCTCGCCCCGGCGGGCGTCCTGCTCGCGGCGATGCTGGCCTACCCGATCTACCAGCTGGTCCTCATCTCGTTCTACGACTACGGCCAGCCGCAGGCCGCGGGCAACGCACCGCTGGTGTTCCTCGGCTTCGCGAACTACGCCGACCTCCTGTCCGAAGTGCAGTTCTGGACGGTGCTCGGCAAGACGGTCGGGTTCGCCGCGGCGTGCGTCGTCGGCTCGCTGCTCGTCGGCACCGGGCTCGCGGTGCTGGCTTCGCGGGTGCGCTCGCTGCCCCGGACGCTGCTGTTCCTCGCCGCGCTGGGCGCGTGGTCGACGCCGGCGATCGCGGGCTCCTACGTCTGGCTGTTCCTCTTCGACACCGACTTCGGGCTGGTCAACGAGGTGTTGTCGGGAATCGGGCTGCCGTTCGAGCACCACTCGTGGACCTTCGGCACGCTCGGCGCGTTCGGGCTGGTCGCGGCCGAGGTGATCTGGTGTTCGTTCCCGTTCGTACTGGTCACGATGTACGCGGGCATCAAGGGCGTGCCGGACGAGGTGCTCGAGGCCGCGTCGCTCGACGGCGCGTCGGTGTGGCGCACCACCTATTCGATCGTGCTGCCGATGGTGCGGCCGCTGCTGATGATCGCGACCGTCCAGTCGATCATCTGGGACTTCAAGGTCTTCACCCAGATCTACGTGATGACCAACGGCGGCGGCGTCGCCGGCCGCAACCTGGTCCTCAACGTCTATGCGTACCAACAGGCTTTCGCCGGGCAGGAGTACGGCCTCGGCTCGGCGATCGGAGTCGTCATGACGCTGCTGCTGCTTTCGATCACCGGGCTGTACGTCCGGTCGCAGCGCCGGAGCGCGGCATGGCTGTGAAACGTCCCGGGCGGTTGATCGCCGAAGTCGTCACGGTCGTGATCGCCGGCATAGTCGCCTTCCCGCTGTACTGGATGCTGCTTTCGGCGTTCAAGCCGGCGGGCGAAATCCAGTCGGCGAACCCGAAGCCGTGGACGTTCAGCCCGTCGTTCGACAGCTTTTCGCGCGTGCTCACGGTGTCCGGCTTCGGGCGGTTCTTCGTGAACAGCCTCGTGGTGGCGCTGGTCGTGGTCGTGCTTTCGCTGCTGCTGTCGTTCCTTTCGGCCGTCGCGCTGACGCGGTTCTCGTTCAAGGGCCGGACCGTGCTGCTGGTGATGATCCTGGTGGCGCAGATGGTTCCGGTGGAGGCGCTGACGATCCCGCTGTTCTTCCTGATGCGGTCCCTCGGCGGCGCGGTGCCGGCGCTGGGTCTGAACGAGCTGGGCTCACTGGTGCTGGTGCACCTGGCGTTCAGCCTGCCGTTCGCGATCTGGATGCTGCGCGGGTTCGTCGCCGCGGTGCCGGTGGAGCTCGAAGAGGCGGCCAAATTGGACGGTGCGTCCCGCATGCGGTTCACCTGGCAGATCCTGTTCCCGTTGGTGGCGCCGGGGCTGGTGGCCGTGAGCGTGCTCGCGTTCATCCACGCCTGGAACGACTTCCTCTTCGCCAAGACGTTCATCATCTCCAAGACCGAGAACCAGACGCTGCCCCAGGCGATCCTGGTGTTCTTCAAGCCGGAGGACACCGACTGGGGCGCGGTGATGGCGTCCTCGACGCTGATGACGATCCCGGTGCTCGTGTTCTTCGTCCTCGTGCAACGACGGCTGGTGTCCGGGATGGCCGGCGCCGTGAAGGGCTGACATGGCTTTCGACACTCTGCTCCCCCGTCCGGTTTCCGTCACTCCCGCGCCGGGTTCGTGCCCGTGGCCGTCCCCTGTGGACGTTCGCGCCGCGGCGCTTCCGGCCGAGGGGTACCGGCTGGAGATCACTCCTTCGGGCGTGGTTTTGTCTTGTGGTGACCCGGCCGGGGAGTTCTACGGGCGGCAGACCCTGCGTCAGCTGGCCGGGCCTTCGGCTTTCCGCGCGGCTTCTTTCGGTGACGCGTTGTCGCTGCCGTGCGGAGTCGTCGAGGACCACCCGCGGTTCGGCTGGCGCGGGTGCCTGCTCGACGTCGCCCGGCACTACCGGACGAAGGCCGAGGTGCTGCGGTTCATCGACTTGCTGGCGGCGCACAAGCTGAACGTGCTCAACCTGCACCTGACCGACGACCAGGGCTGGCGCTTCGAGGTTCCCGCGTACCCTCGATTGACGTCGGTGGGTGGCTGGCGGCCGTCGTCGATGGTGGGCAGCGGGGGTGCGCAGGACGGGCGTCCGCACGGCGGGTTCTACACCGCAGACGATCTGCGGGAGATCGTGGCGTACGCGGCTGCCCGGGCCGTCACGGTGGTGCCGGAGATCGACATCCCCGGACACGCACGGGCGGCTCTGGCGGCTTACCCGTCGCTGGGAACTTCTTCGTCGTACGAGATCTGGACTTCCTGGGGGATCAGCACTTCGCTGCTCTCGCCGTCGTCGTCTACTTTGGACTTCTTCAAGACGGTGTTCGACCACCTGCTGGAAATCTTCCCCTCCCCGGTGATCGCGTTGGGTGGCGACGAGACCCCGGGCGCGACCGACGAGCACCGCGCGTTCGTCCGGCAGCTGGCCGAGCACCTGGTGGCGCGCGGCCGGACGCCGATGGGCTGGGACGAGGTTCTCGACATCCCCGGCCTGCCCCCGATGGTGATCGGCTCGTGGCAGAACGAAGAGGCGGGGGTGCGCGCGGCCTCGGCGGGGCACGACGTGGTGATGTGCCCGGAGCAGCACGTGTACCTGGACCACCGGCAGTCCGAGGATCCCGGCGAGCCGATCCCGGTCGGCATGGTGCACACGCTGGAGGACGTGTACCGGTACGAGCCGGCGTTGACCGGGGATCGGCTGCGCGGGGTGCAGGCGCAGGTGTGGAGCGAGCACTTGGACGACGTGCGGCGGGTGGACTACATGGCCTTCCCGCGGTTGTCGGCCTTCGCGGAGGTGGCTTGGAGCAGCGGGGCGCGGGACTACGCGGAGTTCCTGCCGCGGCTGCGGGACCACCACTTGCCGCGGCTGGACGCCCTCGGCGTCGAGTACCGGCCCCTCGAAGGGCCGCACCCGTGGCAGACCCGGCCGGGCGTGCCGGGCCGGCCGCGCTGACTCACGGCAGCAGCGTCACCTCGAACGACCGCGTCGGGCCCACGTTGCCCGCCGCGTCGATCGAACGGTACTCGATCCGATGGCGGCCGTACCCCGGCGTCCGCTCGGCGAACGGCGACACCGTCAACCCACCGGACCCGAGGTTTCCGTACGCCAACCCGTCGATCTCGGTCCCGCGGGGCGTGAACACGTACGGCGCGTCCGGGTCCGTCGGCCAGCCGTAGTACTTGTGCCAGCCGTCGCCGTCCACGCGGAACTCCGGCATCCCGTCGGACGACGTCAAGCGCATCGTGAACGAACCGTGGAACACCGTGCCCGGCGGCAGCGCGACCGTCGTCGTCGGGCCGTCCGCGTCCACCGTCCACGTCAACGTCGTTCCGCCGGTCGTCGCCGTGAGCCGGTGCCGGCCGCGTGACTCCTTCAAGGCGAAGTCGGGTCCGTTCCCGGCCGGGCGGCCGTCGAGGGTCCAGCGGACCGCCGGGATCGAACCGGTCGGCTCCCCCGTCTCGACGTAGACGACGTCGTGGCCGCCGACCGGGGACGTGGTCGGCGTCGACGCGATGACCGCCGGACCGGTCGCCGGCGGTGTGACGACCGACGTGTCCACGGTCCACGTGCGGGTCGCCGTCGGCCGGACCGCCGGGTCGCGGACGAACGGCGTCGGGTCGGTCACCGTGGCCGTCAACGTGTGCTTCCCCGGCTTCACGTGGGCCTGCCGCAGGTCGACGGCCTCGGAACCGCGCAGCGGACGGCCGTCGAGGGTCCACTTCACGTCGAGGCGGTGGCTGACGGGGTGCATCGGCCGCACCCACACGACGCGGTCGGCGCCGATCGTGCCGGCCGGGGTGCCGCCGCCGATCAGCGGCACCTTCGCGGAGATCCGCTGCGTCATCCGTTCGCGGCCGACCTGGTCGAAGTTGTAGCCCAGGGTCTTCATCATCGAGTGCGCGCTGGGCCGCCAGACGCCGGTCTGCGTGTAGAGCCCGCCTTCGAAGTGGCCGATCGCGCCGCCGGACTCGCTGGGTTCGCCCAGCCAGCGCCACCACTTCGCGTGCTGGTCGCGCATCTGCCGTTCGGTGAGCAGGGTGTGGTGGACCGAGTCCGGCTCGCCGCCCTCGTACGCGCCGCCCGGGACGTTGCGGGCGTAGTAGTCGTACTCGTCGTCGAGGCCGCCGAGCGAGTGGCCCAGCTCGTGCGGGGAGATCAGCGCGGAGAGCGCGTTCCCGCCGGACGCCGTCGCGTACGCCCCACCCGCGCCGCCGTAGGTGGAACTGTTCCCCAGCGCCAGGATCTGCCGGTTGGCGCTCGTCGTGCCGGGCACGAGGCCGGCGTACCGTTGCGCGGCGTCGTCGTCGACGGTCAGCAGGCGCTGGACGCTCTGCGGGTTGCAGCCGCCCCAGAAGCCCATGTTCAGCGGGGTGTCCCGCTGCGGTGCGTCGAGCGACGGGTCACAGTCCACACCGGACTCGGGCGAGGCGATCGACACGGCGTAGACGTTGAAGTAGCTGCGGTAGGACTTGAACGGTTCGAGCGACCACAGGGTGCTGACGTGCCGCTGGACGTCGGCGAAGAACTTGGGCTGCTCGGCCGCGGTGTAGCCGTCCCCGAGGACGACGAGGTTGAACCGCTGGGCCGCGGGCCCGGTCACTTGGACATCGGTGACGCTCGCGACGGGCTCGGCGGCGTGAGCCGGGGTGGCGAGTCCGAGAGTCAGGACAGCGGCGGCGACGAATCCGGCCCACTTCGACATGGTCCCGGTCTACCGCACCCGAAATGCGGCCGGAACCGCCGGAAGTCGGGCTATCCTCCCCGGCATGGGGAATCGAGGGGGAATCCTGGTCGCGGCCGGTGCGCTGGCCCTGCTGACCGCGTGTTCGACGCCGGCGGCCGCGCCGGTCGCGCAGACCACGGCGACATCGACGCCTCCGGCGACGGACCGGCCGTCTTCGGAGGCGCCCGCCTTGGGGCCGGGGCCGGGCTCGCAGCCGCCGACGACACCGCAGCCGCCACCACCGCACTCGCCGGACAAGGTCACGTCGGCTTGCCCGTTCCTCGGTGTGACCGAGACGAGTGCCGCGATGGGCGTCGTGCTGGACACCTACGCGGTCGAAGAGGCGCCGAGCTCGCAGCAGGGCGCCACGACCCACCACTGCAACTACGCCAGCCGGACCGGCGGCCGGCAGCTGTTCGACCTGTACATCACGGTCGTCCCGGGCACCGGGCAGGTCGCGGCGCTGGTCAAGGAGTGGACCAAGCCGTGCGTGGAGCCGGCGACGCCGATCGCGGGCGTGGACGGCACCACGCGCACCTGCAAGCTGAACGACAACGTGGCCGGCAACGGCCGTGGATACGGTGACGTCATGCTGCTGGTCGTGAAGAAGTCGCACGGCCAGACGCGGCTGGCCGAACTCGACCTGCGCCCCTTCGCACCCGAGGTCTACGCGAAGATCGCCCGGCTCCTGAGCGACCGGCTATAAGTCGTTATACGCGAGTGAGCCGGTACCAGACTTCGGGCCGGCCCACCTGCCCGTAATGCGGTTCCCGGTGCGCCATCCCGTTGTCCGCCAAGTACTCCAGGTACCGCCGCGCCGTCACGCGGGACGCGCCGATCGCCGATGCCGCCGCGCCCGCTGAAAGCCCTTCCGCGGCGCCCGACAACGCGTCCGTGATCGCCTCCAGGGTCTGGACGCTCATCCCCTTCGGCAGCGGTGGCTGCTCCGTCGTGCGCAACGCGCCCAGTGCCCGGTCGATCTCCGCCTGGCCCGTCACTTCGCCCGACGCGTCGCGGAATTCCGCGTAGCGCTCCAGCTTTTCGCGCAGGCTCGCGAACGTGAACGGCTTCAGCAGGTACTGCACCACCCCCACCGACACCGCGGCTTTGACCAGGCCCAGGTCACGCGCGGACGTCACCGCGATCACGTCGATCGGCAGCCCGGCCGCGCGCAGCGACCGGCAGACCGCCAGGCCGTGCGTGTCGGGCAGGTAGAAGTCCAGCAGCACCAGGTCGACCGGCTCGCGTTCGCAGAACCGCAGGGCCTCGCCGCCGGAATGGACGACGCCCGCCACCGAAAAGCCCGGGAGCCGTTCCACGTAGACGCGGTGGGCCTCGGCGGCCACCGGCTCGTCCTCCACCACCAGCACCCGGATCACCGGTCCGCCTCCTGTCTGGGCAGCCGCACCGTGAACACCGCGCCGCCGTCGTGGCCGACGTCGACCGTGCCGCCGTAGCGGCGCACCGCCTGCCCGACCAGCGCCAGGCCCAGCCCGTGCCCGTCTTCGGCCTTCGTCGACCAGCCGCGGCGGAAGACGTCGGCGTCCTCGGGCACGCCCGGCCCGGTGTCGGCCACGCGCAGCAGCAGCCCGTCGTCGCCGGTGCGGGCGGTGACGACGACCGACGGCTTGCCGCCGCCGCGGACAGCCGCGTCGAGGCCGTTGTCGATCAGGTTGCCGAGGATGGTCACCAGGTCCCGGGCCTCGATGCCGAGCGAGACGTCGTCGATCACCGTGTCCGGCGTGACCGTCAGCTCGACCCCGCGTTCGCTCGCCTCGGCCGCCTTGCCCAGCAGCAGCGCCGCGAGCACCGGCTCGGCGACGGCGCCGACGACGCGGTCGGTCAGCTCCTGGGCGAGCGCGAGCTCGGCGGTCGCGAACTCGACGGCCTGCTCGGGTTTGCCGATCTCCACCAGGGAAACGACCGTGTGCAACCGGTTCGCGGCCTCGTGCGCCTGCGACCGCAGTGCCTCCGCGAGCCCGCGGGCGGTCGTCAGCTCGCCGGTCAGCGTCTGCAGTTCGGTGTGGTCGCGCAGGACGACGACGGTGCCCTGCGCCCGGCCGCCCGAGCGGACCGCGGTCGTGCTGACCAGCAGCACGCGGGCGTCGGTCAGGTGCAGTTCCTCGGCGCGGTTTTCCGCCGACGTGAACGCCTCCGCCAGCTCGGCAGGCAGACCCAGCGACGCCAGCTCGCGCCCGACGGGGTCGGCGTCGAGGCCGAGGAGGGCGCGCGCGCCGTCGTTGCAGAGGCCGATGCGCCCGTCGCGGCCGACGAGCAGCACGCCCTCGCGGACCGAGTGCAGCACGGCTTCGTGGTACTCGAACAGGTTGCTCAGCTCGTCCGGCGCGATCCCGCGGGTCTGCCGCCGCAATCGCGCGCTGATCAGCCAGCCGCCCAGCGCGCCGACCACGAGCACCGCGCCGGCGACGCCGAACAGCGGCCACAGCCGTTCGCGCAGCTCGGCCGAGATCGCCGCGACGGTGATCCCGACGGCGACCAGCGCGACGACGCGGCGGTCCGGGGCGAACACCGGGACGACCGTGCGCACCGACGGGCCGAGCGAGCCGGTGTAGGTCTCGGTGTAGGGCTGTCCGCGCTGCGCCTGCGCGATGTTCCCGATGTAGTGCTGGCCGATCAGCGCCGGGTTCGGGTGCGTGTAGCGGATCCCGGCCGGGCTCATGATCGTGATGAAGTCGACGCCGGTGTCGGCCTGCACGCGCACCGCGTACGGCTGCAGCGTGGCGCTCGGGTTCGCCGTCGCGACCGCGCCGACGACGGTCGGGGCGTCCGCCACCGCCGAGGCCACCACGCGGACCTGGTCGCGCGCGTTCTCGTTCACCGCACGGGACGCGTCGAGGTAGGCGAACGTGATCCCGGCGCCGGCGAGCACGCAGAGCACCGCCAGCTGCAGCACGAGCAGCTGACGGGCGAGGCTCCAGCGGGACCGCATCGTCGGGGGCACCTCCTCATACCAGCACACGCGCTCCGGTGTCCGAAGGGGACGGTGCGCGAACTCAATGAACACAAGTGAGCCGGATCACCGGCGGGCGCCTACAGTGTGCCGCAACCTGGAACACCCCTGAGCTGGAGGCAACGGTGCCGACCCCACCGACCACCGAGGAGACCCCGCGCAAGCGGGACAAGACCCACTTCCTGTACCTGGCCGTGATCGTCGCGGTCGCGCTCGGGATCCTGGTGGGCTTCCTCTTCCCGGGCTTCGCCAAGGGCCTCAAGCCCCTCGGCGACGGATTCGTCAACCTGATCAAGATGATGATCACGCCGATCATCTTCTGCACCATCGTCATCGGCGTCGGCTCGGTCGCGAAGGCGGCCAAGGTCGGCAAAGTCGGTCTGATGGCGTTGTTCTACTTCATCATCATGTCGACCTTCGCCCTGGCGATCGGCCTGGTCGTCGGCAACATCCTGCACCCGGGTACCGGCCTGCACCTCAACCCGGCCGACGTGAAGAGCGTCCAGAAGTCCGCCGGCGGCGCCGAAGGCCCGGTCGACTTCCTGCTCGGCATCATCCCCAAGACCCTGGTGTCCGCCTTCACCGAAGGCGAGGTCCTGCAGACGCTGCTGGTCGCGCTGCTCGTCGGGTTCGCGCTGCAGAAGCTCGGCCCGAAGGGCGCCCCGATCCTGCGCGGCATCGAGCACATCCAGCGCCTGGTGTTCCGGGTCCTCGCGATGATCATGTGGGCCGCCCCGATCGGCGCGTTCGGCGCCATCGCGGCGGTGGTGGGCGCGACGGGCTGGGCGGCGCTCAAGAGCCTCGCCGTCATCATGGTCGGGTTCTACGCGACCTGCCTGGTGTTCGTGTTCGTGATCCTCGGGATCGTGCTGTGGCTCGGGGCTCGCGTCTTCATCTGGAACCTGCTGCGCTACCTCGGCCGCGAATTCCTGCTGATCCTCTCGACGTCGTCGTCGGAGTCGGCGCTGCCGCGGCTGATCGCGAAGATGGAGCACGTCGGCGTCAGCAAGTCCGTCGTCGGCATCACGGTGCCGACCGGGTACTCGTTCAACCTGGACGGAACCGCGATCTACCTGACCATGGCGACGCTGTTCATCGCCGCGGCGCAGGACGAGCCGCTGTCGATCGGCGCGCAGATCGGCCTGCTGGCGTTCATGATCATCGCGTCGAAGGGCGCGGCCGGCGTCAGCGGCTCCGGCATCGCGACCCTGGCGAGCGGCCTGCAGTCGCACCGGCCGGAACTGGTCAACGGCGTCGGCTTCATCCTCGGCATCGACCGGTTCATGTCGGAAGCCCGCGCCCTGACGAACTTCGCCGGCAACGCCGTCGCGACCGTCCTCATCGGAAACTGGACGAAGGAGTTCGACCGCGAGAAGGCGCAACGCGTCTTCGCCGGCCAGGAACCGTTCGACGAGGCGACGATGCTCGACGAGCACAGCCACGCGGCCGGGACCGACGACCTGGACGGCCCGGAACCCGCCAAGTAACACCTAGACGTTCGTGCTCACTGCCCCCGCTGAGCACGAGCCACGACGGGCCGCTGTGCGAGTCTCCCCGACCTCGCGCAGCGGCCCGTTTCCACGTCGAGAGCGGCACTTTCACGTGAAAGTGCCGCTTTCGGCGGTTCAGACGGCGGCGTCGTAGGCGACGCGCGCCGCGGCGATGTCGTCGCGGTGCTGCTCGGCCCACCCCATCAGGCCGTTCAGCGACTGGTACAGCTCCTTGGCCATCGCCGTGGCCTCGTACTCCACCCGCGGCGGGACCGTCGGGTAGATCGTGCGCTCGAGCAGGCCGTCGCGCTCGAGGTTGCGCAGCGTCAAGGTCAGCATCCGGCGGCTGATCCCGTTGACCGCGCGTTCCAGCTCGGTGAACCGCACCGGCCCCTGGATGGCCTCCAGCAGGATGCCGATCGCCCACTTGCCGCTGATCCGGTTGATGACCTCGAGCACCGTGCAGACGTCGAGTTTCGCCGGGTCGATCTCCGTGACCTGGTCGGGTACACCGATGTTCCCCTGGGACATGGAAGTGCCTCCTTACGCGCGCATCCATGGTCACACATGATGGGCACTGTTACAAGAAGTGCCCTGGCAACGACCAGGGGGAACGCTCGACTGGAGGGCCTTGTCATGGCCGAGAACCACCCCACTCGCTCCCGCGGCCTCGCGCTGGCGGTGCTGTGCGCCGCGTCGCTGATGGTCGTGCTCGACAGCAGCATCGTCGCGGTGGCGCTGCCCGCGATCCAGGCCGACCTCGGGTTCACGCCCGCCGGCCTGGCCTGGGTCGTCACGGCGTACCTGGTCGCCTTCGGCGGCCTGCTGCTGATCTCCGGCAGGCTGGGCGACCTGCTCGGCCGCCGCCGCGTCTTCCTCGGCGGGCTCGGCCTGTTCACCTTCGCTTCGCTGGTCGCCGGGCTCTCGGAGGACGCCGGGGTGCTGGTCGTGTCCCGGTTCGTCCAAGGGGTCGGCGGCGCGCTCGCGTCGGCCGTCGTGCTCGGCATGATCGTCACGATGTACCCCGAGCCGCGAGCGCGGACTCGCGCGATCGGCGTCTACAGCTTCACGCAGGCCGCGGGCGCGTCGATCGGCCTCATCGCGGGCGGCGCGCTGACGCAGGCGCTGAACTGGCACTGGACGTTCTACGTCAACCTGCCGATCGGCGTGGCGGCAATGGTGCTGGCGGTCCGGGTCGTCGCGCCGGACCGCGGCACCGGTCTGCGGGCCGGCCTGGACGTCCTCGGCGCGGTGCTGGTCACCGCGGCCGTGATGCTGGGCGTGTACGCGATCTCGTCGGCGGTGTGGGCGGCGCTGGCCGCGGCGCTCGGGCTGCTGGCGGCGTTCGTGGTGCGGCAGGCGAAGGCGCGGACGCCGCTGCTGCCGCTGCGGCTGTTCCGGATCCGCGCGGTCGCCGGCGCGAACCTGGTGATGGTGCTGATGGTCGCCGGGATGCTGGGCTTCCAGTTCGTGACGGCGCTGTACCTGCAGCAGGTGCTGGGCTTCGACGCGCTGCGCACCGGCGTCGCGTTCCTGCCGGTGCCGCTGGTGATCGCGGTGGCGTCGCTGGGCTTCGCGGACAGGCTGTCGGCGCGGTTCGGGCCGCGGGCGGTGCTGCTGTCCGGACTGGGCCTGGTGATCGCGGGCCTGCTGCTCCTGACGCAGGTCGGCGACGGCTACTTCACCGGGGTGCTGCCGCCGCTGCTGGTGATGGGCCTCGGCGCGGGCGCGGCGATCCCCGCGCTGATGGGGCTGGCGATGTCGGACGTCCCGGCCGCGGACGCGGGCGTGGCGTCCGGCCTGATCAACACGACCCAGCAGGTGGGGGCAGCGATCGGCACGGCGGTGCTGGCTTCGGTGGCCGCGTCCCGCACGGCGAGCCTGGGATCGGTGGACCACCGCGAGGCCTTGGCGGCCGGGTTCCGGCTGGCGTACGGGGTGAGCGCAGGCTTCCTGATCACGGCGGTGGCGCTGGGCGGCCTGGTGCTGGCCCGCCGCAAGCGCCCCAATGTGGCCTTCGGTGCGTCAGACGCACCCAAGGCGGCCTTCGGTGCGTCTGACGCAACCAAGGCCACATTGGGGCGCTTCGAGCCGGAGGGTCAGGCCAGGTAGGCCGACAGCCCACGGTGGCCCCGCCGCATCATCAGCGCGTGGTTCGCGCGGAAGATGGGCCGGGCCACCGCGTCGAGCCGCCGCAGCAGCTCCTTGCGAGCCTGGACGTCCTGGGTGATCCGCAGGAGCGTGCCCGCGCCCGCCGCGCGGACCGCTCCCGACAGCACCCCGTCCAGGTCGCCGCTCAACCGGACCCGCAGCAACCCCGCCCGTTCGTCCTGGTGGTCCCGGTGCATCCGGACGACCAGGCGGAACGGGAGCCGCGACCGGCAGATCAGCTCGGCGGTGTCGTCGTCCACGCGGCGCACCTCGCGGACGTCCGACCACCACCGCGGGTAGCCGGCGAGGTCGGTGACCGCGCCGAAGACCCGCTCGGGCGCGGTACCGGGCAGCAGCCACGTGCTGCTGAACCGGTAGCGCGCGCCCGTCACGTCACACCTGGGCCGAGACCAGCTTCCGGCCGTCCACCGTGACGATGTCGACCGACTTCACGTCGTCGGGCGCCACCAGGGCGGAGCCGTCGAGCCGGAACCCCTGGTTCTCCCACTTCTCCGAGACCTGCCAGCTGCCGGCGGTCACCGCTTGACCTTCCTTGGTCACCACCTGGAGCAGGCACTTCTCCCCGGCCTTGACGCCCTTGACGTTGACGTCCACCTTGACCCAGCCCTGGAACGGGGCCACCGATGCGGCCAGCTGCACGCCGGTCGTCGGATCGCGCCCTTCGACGCTCTTCGTGCCCGGGGGCGCGTCCGGCGGCGGGGCCGGAGCGGCGATGCCGGTGTCCGGCGCCGTCTGCCGCCCGACGAGGACGCCGCCGCCCAGTGCGGCCACGACCAGCACCGCCGCCGCGACCAGGGCCAGGCCCCGGCGAGACGAGCGGCCCGAGCGGGCCGGCGCCGCTTCTTCTTCGTCGCGCACCCGCCGCAGGGTCTTCTGCAGCAGCAGGTCCCCGCCTTCGGGCGGCCCGTCGAGGAACGCCTCGGGCGGTACCTCGTCGAGCGACTCGCGCAACGCCACGAGCTCGTTCAGGTCGAACCGGCACTGCGCGCAGGTCTGCAGGTGCCGCCGCTCGAAGTCGGCCGCCTCCCCGGGATCGAGCGCGCCGAGGGCGTACGCGCCGAGCTGCGTGTGACTCTCGTCGACCGAGTTCATCGCGCCACCTCCGTTCCGCTCGATATCATCGCTGCTCTCAGCGCTCTCAGTGCGTAGTACGACCTTGATTTCACGGTACCCGGTGCGACGCCCAGTGTTCTCGCCGCTTCGGCCACCGTCCGTCCCCGGTAGTAGATCTCCACCAGGACCTCTCGGTGCTCGTTGGACAGTCCGTCCATCGCCCCGAGCACGGTCATCGAGTCGACCACGCCCTGGGCGTGATCGCGCTCGACGGCCGGCGTCGGCACGCCTTCGGCAGGCTCGGCCACCTCCTGTGGCCGGGCCGCCCGGGCCCGCGCCCGGTCGGTGACCAGGTTGCGCGCGACGGTCAGCAACCAGCCGCGCACCGAGCCCTTCCCGTCGTTCTGCAGATCGTCCGCGTGCTTCCACGCTCGGACCAGCGTCTCCTGGACCACGTCCTCGGCCGCCGCCCGATCACCGGTCAGCCTCGTCGCGTAGGCCAGCAGGCTTCGCCCGTGTTCGGCGTACAGCTGCCGAATCAAGTCCTCGCCTTTGGCCTTCTTAGGCCGCCTGCCTCCTATGGCCACCCTCGTCCTCCCGACGGTGTTCTGAGTCGGCGAGGACAGTACTGCAACCCTCAGCTCCACCGGCGGTGCGTGCGCCGAGCGCAGCGCGACCATGGTGTTCATCGGCTGCCCGTCCTTCCTCGTTCTGCCCGGAGAACCGTCGTCGGTCAGGACCCGGAGGCCCTGGCCGCGGTGATCTTGCTGCCGTCGGGGGCGATCGCGAACCAGGCACCGTTGACGCCCTGGCCGTTCGCGTCGCCCAGTGCCCGGTCGCCGGAGAACTCGTACAGCGGCCAGCCGTTGAGCGTGATCTGCTGGCTGCCGTCCTTGCGGGCGACCGTGCCGACCTGGGTGTCCTGGATGCCCTTGAGCATCGGGGTGGCCACCCCGGCGAGCACCGGCGGCCAGGTCGTCGCGCACTCGCCGTCGCAGTTGGACGTCGGCGGTTGCGAGAAGTCCTTGTCGAACCGGTAGAGCGTCTTGCCGTCGGCGTCGGTGACGACCGCGCCCAGCCCGTTGACCGAGCCCGCCGACAGCATCTTGTGCCCCGGCTGACCGTGTTCCGGTCCCTGCGCGCTGGAGGCCATCTCGCTGCAGGCCGACAACGTGGCGACGGCGGCGAGCGCGAGAGCGCTGACGACGACCGGCCGGATACGGTTCATGACGTTTCTCTCCTCGGTGAGGGCGGCACCGCCGTCCGGCGGACCTCGACACCTCAGAACACGGACGGTCGCGGAAAACGGTTCAGCGGGGTTTCGCGCGATTCGGTGCCGGTTCGCGGCCGGATTGGTGCGTCCCGGTGATCGGCACGATCTTGTCGCCGTGCGGGCGGGTTCCTAAGCTGGTCGCGTTCGCACCGCCGCCCCGCTCGTCCCGGGAGCCGCCGTGTCCGCGAAACCCCTCGTCCTGCTGGCGCTGCTGGCCGCGGGCTGTTCGGCGGCCGCGCCGCCTCCCTCGTTCAGCGCCGCGCTGACGTCACCGACCGACGTGGTGTTGACGTGGCCGGACGACGGGGACGGCCACCGCGTCGAGTACGCGAACGACCCGGCCGGGCCGTGGACGACGCTGCGGTTCCTGCCCGCGCACACGACGAGCTACCACCACCCGGACCTGATCCCGGAGACGCCGTTCTACTACCGGGAGCAGCCGTTCACCGGCCCGGTCTCGGCGGAGCTGCACGCGGAGACGGCCGGCGACACGGTGACGTTCACGTGGCCCGACCGCACGAGCGACGAAGCCGGGTTCCTGCTGGAGATCCGGCGGCCGGGCGCGCCGGGCTTCGACCCGGTCGAGGTGACCGACCCGGACACGACGACGTGCGCGCTGTCGCTGCTGCCCGGTGAGGAGCACTCGGAGTTCCGGCTCCGGGCGCTGCACTACGGCCCGCTCTCCCCGGTGGTCCACCAGACCACCGGGAAGGAGCGGTAGCCGTCACTCCCCCGCGAGCACCGTCCGCAGGAACTCGCCCGTGTAGCTCTCCTCGACGCTCGCGATGTGCTCCGGCGTGCCCTCGGCGACGACCGTGCCGCCGCCGTTGCCGCCTTCGGGACCCATGTCGATGATCCAGTCGGAGGTCTTGATCACGTCGAGGTTGTGCTCGATCACGATCACCGAGTTGCCCTTGTCGACCAGCCCGTTGATCACGCCGATGAGCTTGTTGATGTCCTCGAAGTGCAGCCCGGTCGTCGGCTCGTCGAGGATGTAGACCGTCTTGCCCGTCGAGCGCTTCTGCAGCTCGCTGGCCAGCTTGACGCGCTGCGCCTCGCCGCCGGACAGCGTCGGCGCGGGCTGGCCGAGCCGGACGTAGCCGAGGCCGACGTCCACCAGCGTCTGCAGGTGGCGGTGGATGGCCTTGATCGGCTCGAAGAACTCGGCCGCTTCTTCGATGGGCATGTCGAGCACGTCCGAGACGGTCTTGCCCTTGTAGTGCACCTCGAGGGTTTCCCGGTTGTACCGCGCGCCCTTGCAGACCTCGCAGGGGACGTAGACGTCCGGGAGGAAGTTCATCTCGATCTTGATCGTGCCGTCGCCGGCGCACGCCTCGCAGCGGCCGCCCTTGACGTTGAACGAGAACCGGCCCTGCTGGTAGCCGCGGACCTTCGCCTCGGTCGTCGCGGCGAACAGCTTGCGGACGTGGTCCCAGACGCCGGTGTAGGTGGCCGGGTTGGACCGCGGGGTCCGCCCGATCGGCGACTGGTCGACGCGCACCAGCTTGTCGACGTTGCCCAGGCCGTTCACGCGGGTGTGGCGGCCCGGCACCTGGCGGGCGCCGTTGAGCTTGTTGGCCAGCACCGTCGCGAGGATGTCGTTGACCAGCGTGGACTTGCCCGAGCCGGACACGCCGGTCACCGAGACCAGGCAGCCGAGCGGGAACGAGACGTCCAGCCCGCGCAGGTTGTGCTCGCGCGCGCCCACGACGGTCAGCTGCCGCTTCTTGTCGATCGGCCGCCGGATCGCCGGGATCTCGATCCGCCGCCGGCCGGACAGGTACTGCCCGGTCAGCGACTCCTTGCTCTTCAGCAGCTTCTTGTACGGTCCACTGTGGACGATGTGGCCGCCGTGCTCGCCGGCGCCCGGGCCGATGTCGACCACCCAGTCGCTGGAGCGGATGGTGTCCTCGTCGTGCTCGACGACGATCAGCGTGTTGCCCAGGTTCCGCAGCCGGGTCAGCGTCTCGATCAGGCGGTGGTTGTCGCGCTGGTGCAGGCCGATCGACGGCTCGTCGAGCACGTACAGCACGCCGACGAGGCCCGAGCCGATCTGCGTCGCGAGCCGGATCCGCTGCGCTTCACCACCCGAAAGAGTGGCGGACGCGCGGTCGAGCGACAGGTACGTCAGGCCGACGTCGAGGAGGAAGCGCAGGCGGGCCTGGATCTCCTTCAGGACGGCGCCGGCGATCATCGCCTCGCGCTGTCCCAGCTCCAGCTCGTCGAGGAACTGCGACGCCTCCGCGATGGACAGCCCGCAGACCTCGGCGATGGACATGTCGCCGCGGGTCTTGTGCGCGAGGGTCACCGCGAGGATCTCCGGCTTGAGCCGGGTGCCCTGGCAGGCCGGGCACGGCACCTCGCGCATGTAGCCCTCGTACCGCTCGCGCATGTACTCGGACTCGGTCTGCTCCTGGCGCCGCTCGAGGAACGGGATGACGCCCTCGAAGGCCGCGTAGTACGAGCGCTGGCGGCCGTAGCGGTTCTTGTAGCGGACGTGGACCTGCTCGTCGACGCCGTGGAGCACCGCCTTCTGGGCACGCGCGGGCAGGCGCCGCCACGGCGTGTCCATGCGGAAGCCGATGGTCTCCGACAGCGACTCCAGCAGGCGGATGAAGTAGTCCGCGCTCTGGCCGCCCGACCACGGCGCGATCGCGCCCTCGGCCAGGGACAGCTCGTCGTCCGGCACCACGAGCTCCGGGTCGACCTCCTTGCGGATGCCGATGCCGGTGCACTCGGGGCAGGCGCCGTAGGGCGAGTTGAAGGAGAACGAGCGGGGCTCGAGGTCCTCGATGGCCAGCGGGTGGCCGTTGGGGCAGGCGAGGTTCTCGGAGAAGCCGCGGATGCGGTGCGGGTCGCCCTCGGGGAGGTCGACGAACTCCAGCTCGATCAGCCCGTCGGCCAGCCGCAGCGCCGTCTCGACCGAGTCGGTGAGCCGCTGGCGCGAAGACGACTTCACGCTCAGGCGGTCGATGACCACGCCGATCTGGTGCTTTTCCTGCTTCTTCAGCTTCGGCGGGTCGGTCAGCGCGTGGACCGTGCCGTCGACGACCACGCGCGCGTAGCCCTGCTGCTGCAGGTTCTCGAACAGGTCGACGTACTCGCCCTTGCGCCCGCGCACCACCGGCGCGAGCACCTGGAAGCGGACGCCCTCGTCCATCTCCAGCACCTGGTCGACGATCTGCTGCGGGGTCTGCTTGCTGATCGCCTCGCCGCACTTCGGGCAGTGCGCCTTGCCGGCGCGGGCGTAGAGCAGGCGCAGGTAGTCGTAGACCTCGGTGATCGTGCCCACGGTGGAGCGCGGGTTGCGCGAGGTCGACTTCTGGTCGATCGACACCGCGGGCGAGAGGCCCTCGATGAAGTCGACGTCCGGCTTGTCCATCTGCCCGAGGAACTGCCGGGCGTACGCCGAGAGCGACTCGACGTAGCGCCGCTGCCCCTCGGCGAAGATGGTGTCGAAGGCGAGGCTCGACTTCCCCGACCCGGACAGGCCGGTGAACACGATCAGGCTGTCGCGGGGCAGGTCGAGATCCACGCCGCGGAGGTTGTGCTCGCGGGCACCGCGAACAACGAGGCGATCAGCCACGCCAGGGTCCTCTCAATGTCTTCTTCAGCTGCGGTCGCCGACCCGGTGTCAGGCTGCACGGGTGGCCTCGATCCATGCTACGAGCCACCACCGACAAAAACGGGTTCCGCGTCCTTGACCTGCGGTTCTTCGGGCTTCCGACGTCTGGTGAGCCACCGGTGGGCCGGGCGTTCGACCCCCGCGGTGACCGCCCAGCCGGCCAGCACGGCGGCGCCGACGACCACGGGGAGCCGCAGCCAGCCGGGGAGGCCGAGGTCGAGCAGGGCGCGGGCCAGGATGTAACCCAGTTCCTGGTGCACCAGATAAAGACCATACGAGATGCCCGCGAGCCAGGTGACGGCCGGGGCGATCCGCGCCAGTCCGGGGAACCGCCAGTCCGGGCCGCGGGCGGCCACGCAGACCAGCAGCAGGAGCACGGCGAACCCGATCGTGGAGGGCCAGCGCTGCGCGTCCTGCGGCAGCGCGACGTGGAACGGGAAGACCTGCAGGTCCTGCGCGGCCACGGCGGCGGTGACGAAGAGCGCGACGTGCCACGTCTTCAGCCGGCGCTGCGCCCACAGCCAGATCGCGACGCCGATGGCGAAGACGTGCAGCCGGTGCAGGCCCAGTCCGTAGAAGAACGTTTCGACGACCGGGCTCGCCGTCCCGGGTGGGAAGACCACGAAGCGGAGGGCGAGCGGGACGAGGATGAGCGCCCAGAGCAGGGCGACGGTCAGCCGGTGGGTGCGCCAGGAGCGCGGCCACAGCAGGGCGGCGCCGGTGAAGGCGAGCAGCTGCACCGGCAGCGTCCAGTAGGAGCCGTCGAGGTAGTAGAACGTCTCGGAGCGGATGCCCCACTCCTGCACCATGCCGAGGTTGGCGACGAGGTCGAGCCAGGTCGGGATGTACCACGGCGACGGGTTCGTCGGCGGTCCCTGCGGAACCCCGAAGAGGAACCCGGTGACGCCGGGCGGGTAGGGCAGGCCGCTGAAGGAGATGGCGGCCCAGCGGGTGATGACGTAGGTCACCAGGACGGCGGCCAGGTAGGCGGGCACGAGGCGCGCGACGCGGTTCCACAGCCACCGGCGCGGGTTGCCCTTGCGGAGGCTGGCGCAAACGAAGAAGGCGGAAATCACCAGCAGGATGGCGGCCCCGAACTGCGCGGTCACCCGCACGGGGTACCCCGTGAGTTCGGGGTGCAGGAGAGCGCCCTGGTGGGTGACGTGCCCCAGGATGACGGCGAGGACGGCGACGACCCGGAGGAGGTCCCAGCTGATCCGGCGCGGCGTCGGGGAGGTGGGCACGGTCGTCCTGAGGTCGGCTGGGCTGGGGGTCGCCGTGAGCCTACGTGTCCGATCACCGCGGCGCTTGTGCGGGTGGAACCGGTTGGAGCGAAACGACTACCGTGTGCCAGGTGAACATCGTGGAGACCTACACGGGGCACGTCGACCCGGGCGGCGACGCCGCTCGCCGCACCCTGGACGCGCTGACCATCACCAAGCTGTCCGTCGGCCCGATGGACAACAACGCGTACCTGCTGGTGTGCCGGGCGTCGAACGAGGCCCTGCTGATCGACGCGGCGAACGACCCGGAGCGCATCTCGGACCTGATCGGCCACGGCCCGGACCGGCCGTCGTTGAAGACGGTCGTGACGACCCATCAGCACCAGGACCACTGGCAGGCACTGGGTGCGGTCGCCGGGGCGAACGGGGCCAACACGGCGGCTCATCCGTTGGACGCTTCGCCGTTGCCGGTGCCGCCGGACTTCTTGGTGGAGCACGGGGACACGTTGTCGGTGGGGCAGGTCACTCTTTCGGTGATCCACTTGCGTGGGCACACGCCGGGGTCGATCGCGCTTCTTTATCGGGATCCTGCTGGGCATCCGCATCTGTTCACCGGGGATTCGCTGTTCCCTGGTGGGGTGGGGCGGACTACGTCGCCGGAGGACTTCTCGTCTTTGGTGGACGATGTTTCGGGTCGGATCTTCGATGAGCTGCCGGATGAGACTTGGTTCTATCCGGGGCATGGGGACGATTCGACGCTGGGGGCGGAACGGCCGAAGCTGAAGGAGTGGCGCGACCGCGGCTGGTGAGCTGAAAGCCTCCCGGATCGCGAGGGCAAACCCAGGTTGCTGACTTCACGTCACCGACGTGCTACCAGTTAAGGCGCAGGATCTCGTCCGGTGCAGGGGAGCAAGCGTGACGTCAACGCGGAACCAGGCTGCCGTCGCTGCGGCGGTCACCTTCGCCAACATCGCGGTCGCCGTCACGGTGAACATCCTGACATCGGGGTGGAGCTGGCTGGTCTTCGCGGTGCTTGCCGCGCTCTCGGCCGCGTGGGTGACCCTTGAGGTCTGGCGTGCCGTTCCCCGGCGAACCCGCGGTTACTACCTCGGCGCACCCGCGCTGCCGGGCTCCGGAGACACGTACGTCCCCCGGCCTGAGCTGACTGGGCGCATCGTGCGCTCACTGCTCGCCGGGCGCTCCGCGAAGGTCGGCATCACGACGGCGCTCTCCGGGGCCGGTGGCTTCGGCAAGACAACCCTCGCCAAGGAGGTGTGCGCCCTCCCGGCGATCACGACGGTATTCGGTACTCCGCTCTGGGGCACGGTCGGACAGGAAGTTCACGGCGCCGCTCTCGCCGACCTCATCAACGACCTCATCGCACAGGTCGAAGGGCAGAGACCGGGCATCACGAGCCCGGAGCAGGCCGGAATTCGGCTGGGTGCGGCCCTAAAGGCCAGGGGACGGTCACTGCTCGTCGTCGACGACGTCTGGACGGCTGAACAACTGCGTCCCTTCCTCAGCGCCGGTCAGGGCTGCACCCTGCTGGTGACGACACGGATACCCGATCTGCTCCCGACGGATGTCGAGCCGGTCCGCGTCGACCAGATGAGCCGACAACAAGCGAAGGATTTGATCCGGGGTGGCCTCGCGACGCTACCGGAAGCACTCGGCGAGCAGTTGCTCGACATCACCGGCCGCTGGCCGCTGGCACTCAGCCTGGCGAACGCGGCCTTGCGTCGGGCCGGACGCGACGGAGCGGGTGTCGGCGAAGCCGCGGAGCGCTTGCTCCGCCGGCTGCGCGAGCTGGGGCCGGCCGCGCTCGACGTCGCGGACGCGGCACGACGCGATCGTGCGGTCGCCGCGACGCTCGAATCCTCGCTCGGCCTGCTTCGCGAACACCGCGACCGCGCGGTGGAGCTGGCCATCTTCCCCGAAGACACCGAAATACCGGTCGACCAGGTCGTCTTGTTATGGCAGACGACCGCGGGGCTGACGCTCGACGAGAGCGACCGGCTGTGCCACGAAATGGCCGAACTCTCGCTGATCATCTGGCGTGGCGATCGCCCGGGATTCAGACTGCACGATGTCATCCGCGCCTACCTCCGGCACGAGTGCGGTGGTGGCCGGCTCGAGATGCTCAACCGGATCCTGCTCGACGCCGTCGCGGCCACTCTCGCCACCGCGGACGGGCAACCGGTGGAATGGTGGAAGCTGCCGTCGTCCGCCGACTACCTGTGGCGGGCATTGGGCTACCACCTCGCCGGTGCGGACCGGACCAGCGAGCTGTCGGAGGTGATCACCCACCCCCAGTGGGTGATCACCAAGCTGCGTAGGTTCGGCCCAGTCGCCGTCGCCGAAGATCTCGCGACCGTCGACACCCCGATCGCCAAGGAACTCAGCCGCTTCCTCGACCAGCTCGGCCACCTGCTCACCCCGACGACACCTGACCACGCGGTGGTCAACGCCCTCGCCCTCCGACTGCCCCGGTCACCCGCGCTCGAGGAGCTCCGCGAGACCGCCGTGGCAGAACTCGAAGGCCGGCCTCGGCTCATCGCCGACCTCGACCTGCCTGACCTGCCCGACCCGGCGCTGAACCGTGTCCTGGCCGGCCACGAGGGCTGGATCCGGCGGTGCGCCTTCACGTCGAAGGGACACCTCGTATCAGCGGCGGACGACGGTATTCGTGTCTGGAACGCAGAGACCGGCAGCCTGATCAGGTTGCACAAAACCTCCTCCGGCAACGAGTTCGCGCCTTCGGCCGACGGCCGCTCGCTCGCGGTGCCGGCCGAAGGAAACACGATCGAGATTCGCGACGCCGCCACCTGGGAGGTCCGGTCCGTCATCACCGGTCTGCGGGAGTCGACGGCCACCTGCTGTTTCCCGGCCGACGACCGGCTGATCGTCACCACCGACGAGCGCACCATGCGGGTGTGGGACACCCGATCCGGACGGCAGCTCCGGTCTCACAAGATGCCGAGCGACATCGAAGCCTGCGTCCCGCTCCACGATGGCTCAGTGGTCACTCTTGAAAGCCAGGTGCTGCGGATCTGGGACGTCGGTTCCGGCAGGTTCCAGGCTCTGCCCAGGATGGCTTTCTCACCGGTGACTGTGGTCGTTAGCCCCGACCGACGATGGCTCGCCGCACCCGGAGCCGACGGACTCGCGGTCTTCGACCTGACTGAAAGCAACCGTCCGGCACTTTCACTGCACCGGCACGAAGATCTGACGGCAGCTGCCTTCTCCCCGGACAGCCGCACTCTCGCTACTGGTAGCAGCACCGGCCTCGTCGTCTTCTGGGATACAACAGACTGGCGTCCCGCCGGCCGGATATCCGCCCATGGCTCCGATGTCGAGAACCTCGCCTTCAACCCCACCGGCTCCGTGCTGGCAACGGCGGGCGACGACAGCACCGTGCGTCTTTGGAACACCAGTCAGGCCAGCTCGGAAACCGCGCGGGCGAGCGCGACGCCCGGTTGGGCGCGATCGTGTGCAGCGGCGGCAGACGGCTCATGGTTGGCAGTGGCCCGCAGTGACTCCGTCACCCTCCACGACCCGGCCTCCAAGGCGGAGATCGAAAACCTCACTTATCCCGGCCGGACGTACAAGATCGCGTGCGCGGGAAGCAACTCCTTGGTCATGGAACAGAATTCGTCCGTTCTCATCTGCGGTCCGGAAAACTGGCAAGCTTCGCGAACGCTTTGCCACCCAACGAGCTCCATGATCCAAGCGATGTCGGCGGGCGGGCGCCTGGTGTCCATGACCGACGACGAAGATCGTGTGCTCGTATGGGACACCGGCAACTGGGAAGGCCCGTTGTTCGCGACGGCCGACGAGTCCGGCGTCCACCGGGTCGAGCCACCTACTGATGCTTCGGACTCCTTGGCGGACAAGATACGGCAGCGCCTCAAACGCGGTGGCAAGAGGAAAGGTGACGTCCAAGCACAACTGGGCCCCGAGGGCGAGTGGCTCGCGATCGGGATCGGGACGACTGTCCACATCGTGGAGCCAAAGGCATGGAGCGTCGTCAAGACGATTTCGATGGGAGGCGAAATTGCCGAGCTCATCCCGGTGCCCGGTGGCCAGTGGCTCGCAGTCGGCATCGGGAGCACCCTGCGGTACTTGAAAACCGCCACCTGGACTATAGCCGACGAAGTCGACGGTTATGGTCCAGGTCCCGATACGACGGAAAGCGCTTGGTCGCCGGACGGGTCACTCCTGGCCACGTTGTCCAGGGATCGCGTTGTGCGGATCAGCGACACCCTTGGCTCCCTGTGCCTGACCGAGTTGCGCCTGGATGGCGAATTGAACGGATGCGCATGGTTGACCGGGAACCGCCTCGCTGTGCTAGGCGGCCACGGGATCTTCTGGTTCACCTTCGCCTCCGGAACCGAACCAACCGGCCCCGATCCGGCGGCATCCGCTCGCCTTGCGGCCGATCCCGCGAACCGCCGGCGGCTGGTTCACCATCGAGGAAACGATTGACCGCGGACACGTTCGGAGCAGCCGGGTAACGATAAGGGACTCCCGCGCAACTCCCGGACCAACCGGACGTCCCCCGAGAACCCAGCGCTGGGACTTCCCGAGGTTCACCCGACCAGGAGGTCCACCATGTCCAGACCCGTCAGACGCGCCCTTCTCGCCATCACACTGCTGCTCGCCGCGAGCGTTGCCGCCGCCGCGCCGGCTCAGGCCGTCAACAGCGTTCCCACCCTCACCAACATCCGGACCGGGAACAACGCCACCTTCGACCGAATCGTGCTCGATCTCGGTCCCGGGAGCGCGCCCACTCCCAGCTACCAGCTGGTCGACGAGCTCATCGCCGATCCGAGCAGCGAAATCGTGTGGCTCACCGGCGAATACTTCATCAACGTCAGCGTGCCGTACGCCGCGGCGCACGATGACAACGGGAATTCCACCTACCCCGGGCCGAAGAAGTTCCGGACCCGGAACCTGAGCAACGTCATGGCCGTCGCCGTGATCGGGGACTGGGAGGCGCACCTGCTGATCGGGCTCGGGGTGCGGTCGCGGACCGCGGTGAACGTCTTCACGCTCACCGCGCCCAACCGCGTCGTCATCGACGTGGCCCACTGACGGACCGCGGGGGAGTCACCCGCGCTCGTGCGGGATCTTCTCCCCCGCCTCCACCGCGAACGGCAGGTGGTTGCCCGCCGGCGGGAGGGGGCACGTCGCGAAGTCCGTGAACGCGCACGGCAGGTTCACCGCGCGGTTGAAGTCGAGCGTCACCGATCCGTCCGGCCCGGGCGCGCCGACCGGCAGCGACCGGTTCGCCGCGTACGTCGTCACGCCGCTCGTCCCGTCCGTGAACAGGATGCTCAACCCGCCGTTCTTGCCGTTGAACGCCGTCAGCGTGTGTGACTGTCCTTCGAAAGAGAAGTGGACCAGCCCGGGCGCCGTGTAGACGTGGCTCAGGCCCTCCACCACGGCACCGACCGTCGTCGGCCGCGGCGAGTCGAACGGCTCGAAGCGGCCCGGCACCACCCACGACGGCGATGGCTCGTACGCCGGGACGCCGTGGAACGCGCGCAGGACCTCGGCCTTCGGGTCGTGGACGCGGATCAGGTACCCCGAGCGGCGGGCGACCTCGATCTCGACGTCGCCGGCCAGCACCCGCGTGCCCGCGCCGCTGTTGACCAGCTCGAACCGGCGGACCTCCGTGATCGGCGAACCGTCGTGCGCCAGCGACGCGCCGGCCGGGTCGACGTACGCCGCGTCCTCGTCCTGCCACCAGCGGCCGGGGATGCCGGGGTACTCGCGCGGGGCGTCGGTCAGCCAGTCGAGCGACACCAGCGCCAGCCAGCCGTGCGGTGCCGCGAGGTCCTCCTCGCGCTGCGTCTTCCAGTCCTGCCACTCGCTCGTGAACGTGCTCATCGCGGGCCCCTTTCGCGGTCGGCTACGACGGTGCCAACCCGCCGCCGGAGCCGGTATTCCGCGTCCCAGTATCCGGACCCGTCCGCAGCCACGCGATTTCACGCTCGCCTCCGGCCGGGACGACGACGCGCCGGAAGCCCGGCCCGTCCGGGAGCGCCGCGTGGAAGCGGTCGGAGACGATCAGCAGCTCGTCCAGGTCCGGCGCCGCCGCCAGCGCCGCCTTCAGCACCTCGGCTTCGCACAGCCAGACCGCCAGCGCGACCGCGGCGCCGCCGAAGTTCGGCGGGCGCAGCACGACGTCGCCGTGGTCGGCCGCGAGCCGCAGCCGGAGCCTGCCGAACTCGTTGAGGTGGCGGTTGCGGCGCCGCAGCGCGCCGGCCAGCTCGCCGGCGAACGCGTCCGCCACCCACGGCAGCGGCACGGTCGGCGGGAGGACCAGCGTCGTGTGGTCCCCCTCCGGGCGGCGGTACCACGTCGGCGTCCGGTACGGCACCGGGACGCCGTCGAACACCTCGTCCAGCACGCCGTCGAGGGTGGCGCCGAGGTGCACCGCGCGGGCGGTGCCGCCGCGGCTCGGGGCGACGATCCCGATCCGGACGACGGTCGCGGCCACCGGGACGGTGCGCATGACCTCCTCAGTCCTCCCGGGGGTCGAAGGACCACTGCAAGCCGTAGCTCAGCCCTTGGTGCAGGCCGTGGAACTCGAGCCTCACCTCGCCGACGCGGTTGACGGTCAGCGCCTCCCCGGAGTCGACGCCGTCGTCGACGACCCGGCCCGGCACGCCGTTGAGCCGCCACACGCGCGACGGCGGGGCGGCGCGGTCGAACCGCACCCGCACCGAGAACTCTTCGCACCGGCGCAGGGGTGTCATGACGTAGTAGGGCCGCAGCGTCGTGCGCCGCGGCGCGAACCGGATCCCGTACTCGTGGCGCTGGCCCAGCCGCAACGGGCTGGGCAGCCGCAGGACGAACTGCGCGTGGCTGGCCGAAACCTGGCGCGCTTCGACGATCTCGCCGCCCAGCAGGGCGTCGGCGGTGATGTCCGGGACCGGGTCGCTGCCCGGCTCGGCGGGGACGCTGAACGGGAGCACGAGCTCGTCGAGCTCGTCGACCTCCGCGACGATCAGGCGTTCTTCCTCCAGCTCCGGCGGGTCGCGGTCGAGCCACAGCCGCGCCTTCATCGACTCGACGTACCAGCCGGCCAGCGGGTGCCGGTCACGCCCGGCCGGGGACGCGCCGAGCAGCTCGTCGAGCCGGCGGAACGCGAGGTCGATCCGGCGGCGCGCGGTGCGCGGGTCGCGGTCCAGGACGCTGGCCAGCCACGAGATCCGCCGGTCGAGGAACTCCCCCGCGGCCTCTTCGTGCAGGCCGAGCGCCGCGAACGCGGCCAGCCGCAGGTCGGCGGGCAGCCGGCCGCACAGCTCGGTGAGCCGCAGCACGAGCTTCTGGCGGGCGGCAACGGGCTGGTCGGCGGCGGTGATGTCGCACGCTTCCTGCAGGCCGGGGCCGATCCGCTGGTGCAGGTCGGCCGCGTCGAGCCCGCGGCCGCGGCGCAGTTCGTTCAGCTCGCGCACGAACGGGAAGGAGTTCTCCGGCCGCATCCCACCCCTCCCGTGCCGGTGGAATCGAAGAACCAGATTACCAAGCGCGATTCCGCGCCGAGGTGACAAATCGTGGACACCGCATTCGCGGAATACCCGGCCGGCCGACCCCCCACGAGTCGGCCGGCCGGGCCGCCGCGGGTCAGTTCGCGCCGAAGATCAGCGCCCAGATCGAGTGGCTCTCCATCACACACCTCCTCATCGCTGCAGCCAGGCCGAGGCGGAGACCGGGACGGAAACCGTTGCGACGCGGGCAGAACACGTCCCGGTCTCGTCCGAATGGGAATTGCGGCCGGTCGGCATCTTTTCCGGCCGGAATCATGATCTCGCCGGCGCGGGCGCGCTCAGATGCCCGTTGTCACGGGTGTTGTGTGCCGTTTGGCTCAGAACGGGCGAAGTTGCGCAGGACGCGCGGTTCGCGGATGAGGATCCGGCGGCGGCCGGTCTCGACGATCCCCCGCTCCCGCAGCACGCGCAACGCTCGTGCGACGGTACGCCGCGCGGCGCCGATCTGCGAGGCGATGTCCTCCTGTGAGAAGGCGGCCTCGATCAGCACGCCCTCGGGGACGCGCTTGCCGTGCTCCTCGGCCAGCCTGACCAGCACGACCGCGACGCGGCGGCTGACGTCGAAGGCGGCGGAGTCGACCCGGGCCGACTCGGCGCTGCGCAACCGGGCCGCGACGGTTTTGATCGTCGCGATGGCGATTTCCGGGCGCGCGTGCAGGACGTCGACGAACTCCGCGCCGGTCAGCTGGAAGACGACGCAGGGTTCGATCGCGCGCACCGACGCCGACCGCGGGCGGCCGGTCACCGCGGCGAGGTCGCCGAGCACTTCGCCCGGGCCACGCAAGCCGAAGAGCACCTCACGGCCGTCCTCGACGATCGTCGAGACGCGGACCCAGCCGGAGACCAGCACGTGGACGTGGTCGGACGGGTCGCCCTCCATGAGCACGACGTCGTTGGCCCGGAACCGGCGGCGGGTGCCCCGGCCGAGCAGGTACTCGCGATCGGCATCGGCGAGGTAGGCGAGGAGTGCACCCTCGCCGCCGTCGTCGTGCCCGTTCATTGGTTCCCCTCCGGAGGTTCACCGTAACCCGGCGTGGCGGCTCTCGGCGAGGGGCGCGACCGGTAGGGTCGCCGCGTGGACGTGGAGATCTTCACCGACGGCGCGTGCAGCGGGAACCCGGGACCGGGCGGCTGGGGCGCGGTCCTCCGCTACGGGCGGCACGAGCGCGAGCTGTACGGCGGCGAAGCCACCCCGACGACGAACAACCGGATGGAGCTGACGGCCCCGATCCGCGCGTTGGAAAGCCTGACCCGGCCGTCGCAGGTCCGCGTGTACACGGACAGCACGTACGTGCGCAACGGCATCATGCAGTGGCTCCCGCGCTGGAAGAAGAACGGCTGGCAGACGGCGGCGCGAGAGCCGGTGAAGAACGCGGACCTGTGGCAGCGCCTCGACGCGGCGGCGGGCGTCCACGAGGTCGAGTGGCTCTGGGTGAAGGGCCACGCGGGCCACCCGGAGAACGAGCGCGCCGACCGGCTCGCGGTGCGCGGGGCCCAGGAAGCGCGGGAGAGCGGGAAGCCGGTCAACGCCGGTTAGTCCTGAGTGGACCGGGTGACCACCGCCGCCGAACGGGTCGTGCTCACCACTCCCATCGAAAGCCCACGACGGTGTCCTCCATCGACCGGACGAACCTCCTCGTCGCGGAGTTGACGAACTCGACCGGTTCCTCGTAGACCGGTGAGCCCTCCAGGTGGTCCGACCACACGCACCACCAGACGCGGCGCGGGACCCTGCCGCTGAACTCGACGGCGATGTCGACGTTCTCGGCTCTGGCGAACGCCGCCCGTCGCACTTCAGTCAATCCCGCGGAACGCCGATCGAAGGCTGCGGCGTACTCGAGCGCCGTCGTCTCGTCCTTCCGCAACGGCCGGTCGAGCTCGATCTCGACGCTCCGCAGCCCGCCGCCGTACTCATGGCTCTGCCCGAGTCGCCCGCCATACGCGACATCGATGCGTGAAGCCTCCGGCTCGTGGTTGAAGAGGTAGATGTCGACGCCGTCCTCGATCGCCCGGATCGTGTGCACTGTGCGTCGCACGCTGAGGCGCCCGTCGGTGACGTCGTACCGTTCGACCAGGTTCATCGTGCGATGCCGCTGCCCGCGGATCATCTCTCGCCTGCTTCGCAGCGTATGGGCGATTTCGCTGGTCGGCGTGTGTCGGCCGTCGTAGACCTCGCGAAGGTGCAGCCGGTCCGTGTCCGTCATCTCGAACGCTTCCACGAACCAGGTCAGCGTCTCGTGCGAAAGAGTCCGACCGGTCAAGGCTCGGCACACGCGGTCTTTGAGCATCCGCGCCGTACGCTCGGTGGCACCCGGGTCCTCCGCCCACAAATGGTCTTCGATCACCTTCGCGATCGCGGACTGATTCAGCTTCCCGGTGGCTCGCGAGGTCCGGGCTCGCCACCTCGCCCGGTAGGGAGGCGATTCGGCAAGAAGCCGACTTAGAAGAGCGCCGGTCGCGCGGACGTTGGGTTCGGACTGAGCCACAACTGGCACCTCCAAGCTGTACGGCGCCGATTGTAGTGACATCGGAGCGAAGGAAAACTGCGCTTCCGGGTGACACGGATGAATCGCGACCTGCGGCAATAACCCTCCCCCGTGGGCGCGGCGATCGTCGTGCGACACAACTGCGACAGAGATGCGCCAACTCGGCGCTAGCTTTGGAGCGCAACGCCGAATAACCCGGGAAGGATCATCGTGGACGACGAGACAACGACGACTCCGGCCAACTCCGACCACGACCCCGCCGACGGAGCTTCGAGCAACGTCGTGCATACGGATTTCGAACAGAAAGAACAGAAATCGGCCGATTCCGCCGAGGACAGGATCGCCGAACTCAAGGCCATGCAAACCTCCTACGAAGTCCTCAGTCCACTCACGGAGGAGGCTCGCCGGCGCGCGGCCTCGTGGCTGGTCGAGACACTGGGGCTGACGGACCTCGTGCCCGCCGGTCCGAACCCGAACCAGCCGCTCGCGACTGCGGTGCCGGGCGCGCCCACGGGCGCCGAGAGGCAGGTGGTCAGCGCGCGCGACTTCATGAGCCAGAAGAAGCCCGGCTCGCAGGTCGAGCGGATCGCCTGCCTCGCCTACTACCTCACCCACCACCGGGACACCGCGCACTTCAAGGCCTCGGACATCACCAGTCTCAACCTCGAGGCGGCCGGGCAGAAGTTCGGCAACCTGCCGAGGGACTTGGACAACGCCGATCGGCAGAGCGGCTACGTGGTATCAGCGGGGCAAGGGGCGAAGCAGATGACCGCTCGCGGCGACGCGGTCGTCGAAGCTCTCCCGGATCGCGAAGGGGTGAAGGCAGCGTTGCACGAGTACCCGTACCGGCAGAAGCGGTCGAGCGGCGGCAAGAAGAGTTCGCCGGACGAAAAGATCGACAAGTGATCACCGCCCGGAACGTTCTCGAATCGTCTTATGACCGCACCCTCGCCACGGAATTGCTCGAGGCGTACACCGAAGCCAAGCACAACTACCTGCTGGGCGGACATCGCCTCAGCGCCGTGGAAGGTGGCCGGTTCTGCGAGGCTGCATACCGGATTCTCGAACACCTGACGAAAGGTCGGCACACGCCCATCGGCGTACAGCTGGACACCGAGAAAACCGCCCGGGCACTGGAATCGTTGAACGCCGCCGATTTCCCCAAATCCGTACGCATCTACCTGCCCCGGGCACTGCGGGTCGTCTACGACATCCGCAACAGCCGGGACGTCGCACATCTTGCCGACGGAATCGATCCGAACCTTCAGGACGCCACCCTCGTGACGGCCGTACTGGACTGGGTGGTGGCCGAGTTCGTCCGGCTGAGCGAACGCGTCGACGCCGACACCGCTCAGCGGCTCGTCACGGAACTGGTCACGCGCAAGTACCCGGTCGTGCAGATGTTCGGCGACCGGCCCAGAGTCCTGCGAGCCGACCTCCGCGCGAGCGACACCGTGCTGGTTCTCCTCTATCACCGAGGCGCGACACCCACGACGTTGGGTGAGCTCACCGCCTGGGTGGCGGACTCGATGCAGAAGAACTTGCGCCGGACGGTGCGAACACTGGACGACAAGGCTCTCGTACACCTCGAAGGCACCGAGGTGCTGATCACCCGCGCCGGGGAGCACGACGTCGAGTCCCGGAAGCTTCTCGAGTTCGACAGCAGCTGAACGCCTTCGACCAGCACGCCGACACGCGCTCAACGATCTTCGCGAAGGAGCGGCGGCCGCTCGTGACACACTTCCCGGGTGCCTCCCGCCTCGTGCCCGTGCGGCCTCGCCGAGTCCTACGCCGCCTGTTGTGGGCGGTTCCACGACGGCACCCTCGCGGCACCCACGGCCGAACTGCTGATGCGGTCGCGGTTCAGCGCCTTCGCCGTCGGGGACACCGCGTATCTCCTGCGCACCTGGCACCCCGACACCCGGCCGCGGCGGTTGCGGCTGGACCCGGGACAGGAGTGGACGCGGCTGCAGATCCTCGGCCGCACCGGTGGCGGCCTGCTGCAGACCGAGGGCACGGTCGAGTTCCGGGCGCACTACCGCCACCACGGCCGGGACGGGTTCCTGGAGGAGAACAGCCGCTTCCGCCGCGCGGACGGCCAGTGGGTCTACCTCGACGCGGAAGCCTGATCCCAAGATCGAACCGTAGCCCGGAAACCGCCCCACGCCACGCCTTCGCCGTGCTAAACAAAGCGGCGATGGGAAAACTGACGCGCCGGGCCCGGGCCAAAGCGGACTACCTCGGCTTCCTCGGCGCCCGGGAGTGGCCGCTCGCCGCGTCCGGGCTCGGCGTTGTCCTCGGCGTCGTCACCATCCTGCCGAGCGCCGTCGGGGTCGTGCTCTCCGTCGTCGCGCTCGCGCTCGGCGTCGCCACCTTCACCCGGGACGTCCGGCTGCTGCGCCGTCGCTGGGCCGGGTTCGCCTTCACCACCATCGCCGCGCCCTTCCCCACGGCGGAACTGCCGCCGCCGTCGGCCTACCCGCCGTCGGACTACCTCGCCGTGCCCGCGCGCGGGACCGCGCTGGTCAGCGCCGCGATCGACCGCGAGCTGTGGACCGAACGGCACACGATCGACGTCGCCGAGGAGCCCTACCGGCTGCCGCCCGCGCTGAAAGCCACCGCGCCGCACGTCCTTCCGCTGCGGGCCCGCGGCCGCCTGCTCTTCAACGGCCCCATCGTCGGCATGCGCGGCGACCCGCTGCCGGCCGCCGGCGCGCGGCCCGCGCCGATCCGGCTGCACCGCGCCCGGTTCTTCGACGCCGTCTGCTCGAACGAGCTCGGCACGCTCCGGATCACCCGCGCCGACACCGGCGAGGAGTACGACCTGCGCAAGGCCGAGCTGACCGACACCGACGGCGCCCTGCGCGAGCTCGGCAGCAGCACGCTGGCCGACCTCATCGGCGTCTCGACGGTCGCTTTCACCACCGACGGCAAGCTCGTCACCGTCCGGCAGTCCTCGCTGAACGCCGTGAGCGGCCTGCTGCTCGCTCCCTCGGGCAGCGGCTCGCTCGAGCCGCGGGACCTGCGGACTCCCGACGAGAACGCGCGCCGGTTCCTGCACACCGCCGTCCGTGCCGGGATGGAACGCGAACTGTGCGAGGAGAGCGGACTCACGCCCCAGGACGTTCGCGACACCAAGGTCGTCGGGTTCGCGCGCTGGATGGAACGCGGTGCCAAGCCGGAGTTCTTCGGCGTGACCGAGCTGGCGGTCGACAGCACCGAGGTCGCCGCGCGCCGCCCGGCCAGCGGGGAACGCCTGTACAGCGCCGGGCTGACGCTCTTCGACGTCGACCTGCCGGCGATCGGCGCCGCGCTGGCCGGCGGTGTCCCGCTCAGCGAAGCATTGCCGCAACGAATCTGGGAGGACGGCTCGCTGCCCCTCCTGCTGGCGTTGCGCGCCGCGGCGGCGTGGCAGACGGCGCGGGTCTGACCGATTCGCCCCTGTTCCCGGCGTGACCGGACCGCTACGATCGTCCGCAATTGTTAGGAAAGTTCCCTAACGATGGCATGCTGTTCCCCACGCCGCCGTGGTGCCTAGGAGGCGCGCTAGTGAGCTATCGGCAGAGAAGAACCCTCGTCGCGGCGGCGGTGCTCGCCGTCGCCGTGAGCGGGGCGACCGTCCCGGCGGCCGCCGGGCAGGTCCAGGCGAGAGCGACGGTCGCGGCCGCGGGTCCGGCCACCGCCGTCCCCGGCTTCCTGATCCAGACGTCGGCGCAGGTCGGCGACGACTCGGCGGTGTCGAAGCCGGGGTACAACACCAGCGGCTGGTACCCGGTCGGCCCGCGCTCGACCGTTTACGCCGGCCTGCTGGCCAACGGCAAGTACGCCGACCCGTTCTACTCGACGAACATGAAGAACGTGCCGGCCGCGGACTTCCAGGTCCCGTGGTGGTACCGCACCGACCTCACCGTCACCGACCCCGCGCAGCGGACGTACCTCGACTTCAGCGGCGTGCTGTCCAAGGCCGACGTCTGGGTCAACGGCACGCGCGTCGCCGACAAGACGCAGGTCACCGGCGCCTACACCCGCCACGACCTCGACATCACCGCGCTGGTGAAGGCCGGCACGAACAGCGTCGCGTTCAAGGTCTACCCCAACGACCCGAACAAGGACCTGTCGATGGGCTGGATCGACTGGGCCCAGACCCCGCCGGACCAGAACATGGGCATCGTGCGGGACGTCCTCGTCCGGCGCAGCGGCCCGGTGGCGCTGCGCGGCGGCCACGTCGTCACGAAGCTGACCGGGCTGAGCCACGCCGACCTCACGGTGAAGGCCGACGTCCGCAACGACTCGGCGAGCGCGGTCAGCACGACGGTCTCCGGCACGGTAGCCGGCAAACCCATCAGCCAGACGGTTTCCCTGGCGGCCAAGGAGAAGAAGACCGTCACCTTCCCGGTGGTCGGCATCGACAACCCGCAGGTCTGGTGGCCGGCCGGGATGGGCGGCCAGCCGCTCTACGACCTCGACCTGACCGCGAACGTCGGCGGCGCGGCGTCCGACTCCGCACACGAGAGCTTCGGCGTGCGCACGGTGACGGCCAACAAGAACTCGAGCGGCGGCCGGTCCTACACGATCAACGGGCGCCCGCTGCTGATCAAGGGTGGCGGCTACTCGCCGGACCTGTTCCTGCGCTGGAACGAGCAGTTCGCGGCCGACAAGCTCGCCTACGTCAAGGACCTCGGGCTCAACACCGTGCGCCTGGAGGGGCACATCGAGCCGGACGAGTTCTTCGACCTCGCCGACCGGATGGGCGTGCTGACGCTGCCCGGCTGGGAGTGCTGCGACAAGTGGGAAGGCCAGGTCAACGGCGAGGAGAAGGGTGACCCCTGGACCGCCGCCGACTACCCGGTCGCGAAGGCGTCGATGACCGCGGAGGCCGAACGGCTGCGCGACCACCCGAGCGTCATCTCCTTCCTCATCGGCAGCGACTTCGCGCCCGACGCGACCATCGAGAAGAACTACCTCGACGCGCTGAAGGCCGCGGACTGGCCCACCCCGGTGGTCCCGGCCGCGTCGGCGAAGTCGTCGCCGCAGCTCGGCGCGTCCGGCATGAAGATGAACGGCCCGTACGACTACGTCCCGCCGAACTACTGGTACGACAAGGCGCACACCGACCTCGGCGGCGCGTGGAGCTTCAACTCCGAAACCAGCGCCGGGCCGGACATCCCGACCATGGACACGCTCAAGCGGATGATGTCCTCGAGCGAGCTCGACACGATGTGGAAGAGCCCGTCGACGGCGCAGTACCACCGGTCGTCGTCCTCGACGTTCGCCAACCTGAAGCTCTTCGGCGACGCGCTCACCGCCCGCTACGGCAAGCCGGGGAGCCTGGACGACTTCGTCCGGAAGGCGCAGCTGGCGCAGTACGAGAACGTCCGCGCCGAGTTCGAGTCGCATTCGCGCAACTTCAGCGACAGCTCGAACCCGGCCACCGGGATCATCTACTGGATGCTCAACAGCGGCTGGACGTCGCTGCACTGGCAGCTGTTCGACGCCTACCTCGACCAGAACGGCTCCTACTTCGGGGCCAAGAAGGCGAACGAGCCGCTGCACATCCAGTACTCGTACGACACGAAGTCCGTCGTGGTGGTCAACCACAACCACGACGCGGCGTCGAACCTCACCGCGTCCGTGAAGCTCTACAACCTCGACGGCACGGAGAAGTTCAACCAGTCCAAGGCCGTTTCGGTGAGCGGTGACGGCGCCAAGACGACCGCGCTGACCATCGGTTCGGTGAGCGGGCTGTCGACGACGTACCTGGCGAAGCTGGTGCTCACCGACTCGTCGGGCAAGGAGGTCAGCCGGAACGTCTACTGGCTGTCCACCAAGGCCGACACGCTCGACTGGGGCAACAGCGACTGGTACTACACGCCTCAGTCCGCCTACGCGGATCTTTCCGGGCTGAACGGCCTGGCCCAGGTGTCGCTGGGGTCGACCGCCACCACGACCACCAACGGCGACGGCACCACGACCACCAAGGTGACGCTGACGAACCCGGCGTCCGGCAAGGTGCCGGCGTTCTTCGTCGACGCGCACGTGGTCGGGACGGCGGGCGCGCCGGTGCTGCCGGTGCGCTGGACCGACAACCAGGTCAGCCTGTGGCCGGGCGAGTCGACGACGCTGACGGCGACCTACCGGACCGCGGACCTCAAGGGCGCCAAGCCGTCCGTGCGGGTCGCGGGCTGGAACACCGGGACGAAGACGATCCCGGCGGACGGCACGGGCACCCCGGGCACCCCGGCCGACTACCAGGCCGAGGACGCCACGATCACCAGCGGTGTCGCGGAGTCCAACCACGCGGGCTTCACCGGCACCGGGTTCGTCAACTACGACAACGCGACCGGCAGCGCGGTGGAGTTCACCGTGAACGCGGCCGCGGCGGGCAGCGCGAACGTCGTCCTGCGGTACGCCAACGGCACCACGGCGAACCGGCCGATGGACATCTCGGTGAACGGCATGAAGGTGGCGTCCGGGGTGGCGTTCGGCGGCACCGGGAACTGGGACACGTGGCAGACCGTCACGATCCCGGTCACGCTCCCCGCGGGCACGTCCAAGATCAAGGCGACCGCGACGACCGCCAACGGCGGCCCGAACGTCGACAAGATCACCGTCTAGTTCCCGACCGAGGGCGGCACTTTCCCTACGAAAGTGCCGCCCTCGGTCATGCCCAGAGGAGGCGCTGGGCGCGGTCCGGGTCGGCCACCGTCGTGGAGACGTCGTCGAAGATCCGCGTGACGCGGTCCTGGGGGCGGTAGCGCGGCCAGCCCGGGTCGCCCGTGGCGATGAAGCGGACCCACGCGCCGAACACCTCCGTCGCCACCGCCTGCATGCGCTCGGCCGGGAACGTCCGGCCGGCGAAGAGGAACCGCCAGTTCTTGTTGCGGATGTCGTCGAACACCAGCGGCAGGTCGAGGCCGTGCGCCGCGCCGAGACCGCGGCCGCGCGGGGCGATCCGCCAGTCCAGCCGGTACATCCAGGCGTCCGGCTGCCTTTCGGCGAAGCGGATCGCCGGGATCCACCAGTCCCCCGCGGTCAGCGCGCGGTTGCGGACCTGGTCGTCCGGCCAGCCGGGGAGAACCGAGGCGTACGCCGCGACGGCCTTCTCGATCTCCTCGGCGGTCAGCATCGTCGAGCCGACGCCCAGCAGCTTCGCGCCGCCCGACTGCAGCCAGCTGAACAGGTCCTCTTCGTCGGCCGTCGTCCCGATGAGCAGCGGGATCTCACGGACGCCGTCCAGCGGTCGCCGCGGAAGCAGTTCGTCGCCGACGACCACGCGGTAGGTCACCTTGGTGCCGGACACCGCCGAAACCCGTTGCTGCGCTTCGAGGATCCGCGTCACCGGGAGATCGGCGAGGTCCCGGGGCGAGGCGTCCAGCTCGGAAAGGACCGCGTCGGCGACCGCCGCGCCCTCGGCCGGGGTGTGCACGACCGAGCCGACGCCGGTGCCGCTCTGCACGATCGCCTGGTGGACGAGCCCCCGCGTGGCGGGCACGGCGAGCAGCGTCCCGACCGTGCGGCCGCCGTTGGACTGCCCGGCGAGCGTCACGCGCCCCGGATCGCCCCCGAACGCACCGGCGTTGTCCCGCACCCACTCGAGGGCGGCGACCTGGTCGCGCAGGGACGGGTTCGAGTCGGCGACGCCGGGTAGGTGCAGCATGCCGAGCACGCCGAGCCGGTAGGCGACGGTCACGACGACCACGCCAGCGCGGGCGTACGCGGACGCGTCGAACTGGTGCGGCGCGCCCATCACGCCCCCGCCGCCGTGGATCCACACCAGCACCGGGTACGAGCCGGGCGCCGCGGGCGCGTAGACGTTCAGGTAGAGGCAGTCCTCGTCGCCGGTGAACCCGCGGCCGGTGAGCGCGGGCTGCGGTGCCCGCGGCGCCCAGTCGGTCGCTTCACGGACGCCGCTCCACGGCCGCACCGGCCGGGGCGCGCGGAACCGCAGCTCCCCCACCGGCGGCTCGGCGTAGGGGACGCCGAGGAACGCCCGGACCCCGTCCCGCTCCACCCCGCGCAGCGCACCGGCCGCGGTCTCCACCGTCGTCACGGACCCAGCCTACGAACTTGCCCTGGAGCGCGCTCCAGCGTGTTGACTGAGAGCCATGAGCGCAGCCGAGAACAAGCAACTGCTGAGAACCGCCTTCGCCGCCTGGGCCACCGGGGACATCCGGCCGCTGATCGCCGCGATGGCCGACGACGTCACCTGGACCGTCAGCGGGCACAACAGCTGGTCCGGCACCTTCGCCGGCAAGGACTCCGTCCGCCGTGACCTGCTGGGCCCGCTCGGCGAGCAGTTCGAGGGCACCTACACCAGCACCGCGAGCCGGTTCGTCGCCGAAGACGACGTCGTCGTGGTCGAAACGCAGGGCAGCGTCGCCACCAAGACCGGCGCGCGGTACGACAACCGGTACTGCTTCGTCTTCCGCCTCGAAGACGGCCGGATCCGCGAGATCACCGAGTACATGGACACCCAGCTGGTCGCCGAGGTGCTCACCGAGCTGGCCCGGTGACACCCGCCGCGACCCCCGGGTGATGATTACCCCGTGCACATCGCGGCAGAGATAGTGGCGCTGGTCGTGACCGTCCTCGTCGTCAGCGCCGGAGCGCGGCGGCTGGACTGGTCCGCCCCGCTGTGCCTGATCGTCGTCGGCGTCGCCGCCTCCTACGTCCCCGGCGTGCCCGAGGTCCACCTCGACCCCGAGGTCGTGCTGCTCGGCCTGCTGCCGCCGCTGCTGTACTCGGCGGCCATCCAGACGTCGCTCGTCGACTTCCGGAAGAACCGCAGCGCCATCGGGCTGATGTCGGTCGGGCTCGTCGTGTTCACCACGCTCGGTGTCGGCGTGGTCGCCTGGGCGGTGATCCCCGGTCTCCCGCTGGCCGGCGGCATCGCGCTCGGCGCTGTCGTCGCGCCGCCGGACGCGGTCGCCGCCAGCGTCGTCGCCCGCCGGGTCGGCATGCCGCGCAAGCTGATCCGGCTGCTCGAAGGCGAGAGCCTCTTCAACGACGCCGCCGCGCTGGTCGCCCTCCGCACGGCCATCGCCGCGCTGGCCGGGTCGGTCAGCCTGTGGCAGGTCGGCGCCGACTTCTTCCGCGCGGCCATCGGCGGGGCCGTGGTCGGGCTCGTCGTCGGGTTCGCGGCGGCGTTCGTCCGGGCCCGGCTGAACGAGCCGGTGCTCGACACCGCGCTGTCGTTCGCCGTCCCCTTCATCGCCTACATCCCGGCCGAGGCGATCCACGGCTCCGGCGTGCTGGCGGTCGTCATCGCCGGGCTCATCCTCGGGCACAAGGCGCCGCAGATCCTGTCCGGCTCGACCCGGCTGGCGTCCCGGCTGAACTGGCAGACCATCGCGTTCCTGCTGGAGAACATGGTCTTCCTGCTGATCGGCCTGCAGCTGCGGCGGATCCTCGCCGAAGTCGGCGAGAGCGGGCTGTCGCTGGCGATGCTCACCTGGATCTGCGTCGCCGTGCTCGCCGCGACCATCCTCACGCGCGTGCTGTGGATGGCCGGCATCGGCACCGTGAAGCGGGTGGAACGGCACCTGCTGCCGGACAAGCCGCGGGCGAAGATCTGGCCGTGGCGCTACTCGGCCGTGATCGCCTGGGCGGGCATGCGCGGCGTGGTCACGCTCGCGGCGGCGTTCGTGCTGCCCGCGGACACCCCGCAGCGGGCCGTGCTGGTGCTGGCGGCGTTCGTCGTCGTGGCCGGCACCCTGGCCGTGCAGGGCATGACGCTGCCGCCGCTGATCCGGAAGCTGCGCCTGCCGCGGCCGGACCCGGCGGAGGACGCGCTGCAGGAGGCGGCCGTCCTGCACGACATGACCCGCGCGGCGCTGGCCAAGCTCGAAGAGATCCGGACCGACGACGACCCGCCGGAGATCATCCAGCGCCTGCGCGACCGGCTGCAGCACCGCGCCGACTCGGCGTGGGAGCAGCTCGGGCGCCAGAGCGCGCTGGCCGAGACGCCGAGCGACGCCTACCGCCGCCTGCGGCTGGAGCTGCTCGACGTCGAGCGCCGCCAGTTCCTCAAGGCCCGCGACAGCGGCAGCGCCGACGACGACGTCCTGCGCAAGGTGCTGGAGCGGCTCGACATCGAAGAGTCCATGCTGGACCGCGACGAGGACGAACCCGACGTCGAAGGCCGCGAACTGCGCACCCCGGCCGCGACCGCCGGCTCGTGCAAGCACCTGGCCCACGAGTGGGTCGACAAGGACCCGAGCTCGCCGGACACGTGCGCCGCCTGCATCGAAGAGGGCACGACGTGGGTGCACCTGCGGATGTGCCTGAAGTGCGGCAACGTCGCCTGCTGCGACTCTTCGCCGCGGCGCCACGCCACCCGGCACTTCCACGAGTCGCGGCACCCGGTCATGCGCAGCTTCGAGCCGGGCGAGACGTGGCGGTGGTGTTTCGTGGACAAGCAACTCGGCTAGTGTCGGGGCCATGAGCACGCCGGAGCAGGAGATCGAGTACCGCCAGCACCGTTTCAGCCCGCCCCCGGGCGCGACGGAGATCTTCCTGGTGCGGCACGGCGAGTCCGCTCCCGCGCGCGGCGACAACCCGTTCGAGCTGGTCGAGGGCCAGGCCGACCCGGAGCTCGCACCCGACGGCCGCGACCACGCCCGGCGCGTCGGCGACCGGCTGGCCGGCGAGCGCATCGACGCGATCTACGTGACGACGCTGCGGCGCACGGCCGAGACCGCCGCGCCGCTGGCGGAGAAGCTCGGGCTGACGCCGTCCGTCGAGCGGGACCTGCGCGAGATCCACCTGGGTGACTGGGAGAACGGCCTCTTCCGCAAGTACAGCGCCGACGGCCACCCGATCATCGAACGGCTGTGGGAGGAGCAGCGCTGGGACGTCATCCCGGGCGCGGAGTCCGACGAGGCGTTCGGCGCGCGGCTGCGCGGCGCGCTGACGCGGATCGCCGCCGCCCACCCCGACCAGCGCGTCGCCGTGTTCACCCACGGCGGCGTGATCGGCGAGGTGTTCGCGCAGGCCAGCCGGTCGGTCGAGCGGTTCGCGTTCCTCGGCGCGGACAACGGCTCGATCTCGCACCTCGTGATCCACGGCGACAACTGGATCATCCGGCGCTTCAACGACACCGCCCACCTGGCTACGCCGCTCGGCTGAGCTTCCCCGCCGCGACGAGCTGCACGGTCACCAGGATCGAGACGGCTTCCGCGGCCAGCAGCCCGATCAGCACGAGCACCTGCGTCAGCCCCGCTTCGATCGGCCCGGCGCCGCCGAGCAGCACGCCGACGTAGGCGCCGGGGAGCGTCACCAGGCCGACCGTGCGGGTCTGGTCGAGCGCCGGGATCAGCGCGTGGCCCGCCGACGGGCGGCAGATCTCCAGCGCGGCGGGGCGGGGCAGGAACCCGAGGGCGAGCGCGGCTTCGTACTCGCCGTGGCGGTCCCTGAGCTCGTCGAGCGCGCGCCGGGCGGCCTGCGACGTCGCGGTCATCGCGCCGCCGATGACGATCCCGGCGATCGGCACGACGGCGATCGGCTTCGGCGGGACCACCCCGGCGCCGAGGACCAGCGCGAGCACCGGCGCGACGCCGGCCGCGATCGCCAGCGCCGTCCACGGCAGGTTCGCCCACCGGCCGGCGCGACGCGCGGACGTCACGGCGGCGATGCCGAACATCAGCAGCACGAACAGGCCGGTCAGCGGCGCCGACCGCAGGACGGCGGTGATCACGAACGACACGAGGGCCAGCTGCGCGACCGCCCGGACGGCCGCGATCAGCACGTCACGTCCCCGCCCGAGCCCGCCGGCCTGGACGACCGCGGTGCCGGCGAGGGCGAGCAGGACCAGCACCGTCACCAGGGCGGGGCCGAAAGTGATCGCGGCGTCGTTCACGCCACCCATGGTGGGCGTCAGACGGCGCAGCTGAACTGGCGGCCCGGCTCGGCGACGGTCTTCTCGGCGACGACGAGCCCGTCGACGACGATCCGGCAGCGCAGCTCGCCGGGACCGGGGTTCCGCGCGGCGACGCTGTAGAACTCGGTGCGGCCGGCCGGGCCGACCCGGGTGAACGCGGCCGACCACGGCGTGGCGACCTCGGCGTGCTGGGTCAGCACCGAGCCGGCGCCGGCGTAGGTGACGTCCTGGGCGCCGTGCGCGCCGAGCAGTTCGTAGACGACGGAGTGGCTCACGGTGGCGACGGCGGCCGGCACGACCGGCGCGGCGACGGGCTCGACCTTGGCCGGCCCGCGAGCCGACCGCGGCACGACGAACGACGTGACCGCGAAGGCCGCGGCGAGCACGCCCAGGACGACCACGACGCTGCCGGCCGACCGGGTGCGGCCCTGGTCGCGGCCCGCGGTGTGAGCACCCATGAAGAGGTCTTCTCTCGTCGCGCGCACCCTCGCCGGGTGCGTCGATCTCTATCTCGCCGTGACCTCACCGCGCGTTAGCCGTTACCCGCCGGGTTTCACCCGAACGGGTGCCGCCCGGTTTTTGTCGGTGCCGGGGTGCATGATCGGGGTGTGTACGAGGAGGCGGCACCACCCCGGCGCCTGGCGGGCGTGGCGCGCTGCGTGTGGCGATCGGCGTCGGCGGGCCCGAAGCGGATCGTCCCGGACGGCTGCCTGGACCTGGTGGTCGGCGACGGCGGGGTGTTCGTCGCGGGCCCCGACACGGCGTCGTGGTCATCGGTGACGAGGCCCGGGGCGGTTTTGCGGGGTGTCCGGTTCAAGCCGGGGCACGCGCCGGCGGTGCTGGGGGTGGCGGCCGACGAGCTGCGGGACCGGCGGGTGTCGCTGGGCGAGCTGTGGGGGCGGTCCGGGGAGGAGCTGGCGGAGCGGTTGCTGGCGGGTGAGGTGTCGCCGGCGGGGGCGGTGGAGTCGCGGCTCGCCGCGGTGGAGGTGGAGTCGGAGGACTGGGCGGTGGCGGAGCTGATCGAGAAGCTGGACGCGGGGGCGGCGAGGGTCGCCGATGCCGCGGCATGCCTGGCTCGCGGTGATGCCGGACCAGCGCAAACCGGAGCACAGTCCCGCGCGGCCACCCGGCTCGAAGAACCCTCCGCCGTCAGCGAGCGGCGCTTGCGGCGGCGGTTCGTCCAAGCCGTCGGCTACGGGCCGGCCACCTACCTGCGCGTCGCCCGGTTTCAGCGGGCCGTCGCGCTCGCTCCGCGCCTTTCCGGCCTCGCCGCGCTCGCCGCCGCCGCGGGGTACTCCGACCAAGCCCACCTCAGCCGGGACTGCCGGGCCCTCACCGGCCTCACCCCGCGTCACTACTTCCGCCCATCCTCCACTGTGGACCCAACCCGGCGTGACCGGCTCCGTTCGGCGTAACCCGCACAGTCAACCGGAAGTGGACCCTCCTCCGGTGAGGTAAGCGGACGGTAAACGGCCACCAAGAGCGCTATTCTCCCCTCGACCGGTGATCAGGGAGGGCGTGTGGCCACCATCAGCGACGTCGCGGCGAGGGCCGGCGTCTCCACGGCGACCGTGTCGCGCGCGCTCAACGGGAAGTCCACTGTGGACCCAACGCTCGCCGCGCGGGTGCAGGAAGCGGCCGCCGAGCTCGGGTATCACCCGAACGGGCTGGCCCGGAACCTGCGCCGGCAGGAGACCGCCGTCCTCGCGCTGATCATCTCCGACGTCGAAAACCCGTTCTTCACGGCCATCGCGCGTGGCGTCGAAGACCTCGCGCAGCGGTCGGGCTACTCCGTCGTGCTCTGCAACTCCGACGAAAACGAGGACAAGGAGCGCCGCTACATCGAGGTCGCGCTGCAGGAGCGGGTCGCCGGGGTGGTGCTGTCGCCGACCGGCCGCTCGACGAACGTCGAGGGCCTGCGCCGCCAGGGCACGCCGCTGGTGGCCGTCGACCGCCCGCTGCCCGCCGAAACCGGCGACCAGGTCCTGGTCGACACGCGCCACGCGGCCGCCGAGGCGACGCGCCACCTCCTCGCGGGCGGCTACCGCCGGGTCGGCTGCCTGACCGGCCCGGCCGGCGTCCGCACGGCCGACGACCGCCTGGCCGGGTACGCCGACGTGGTCGGCGAAGCGAACGTCGTGTCCCGGCGGGCGGAATACCGCGCGGAGGGCGCCCGGCTGGCGGCCCTGGAACTGCTCGACGAGCCCCAGCCGCCGGACGCGCTGCTGGTCGCGAACAGCACCATGGCGATCGGCGTGCTGGAGGCGTTGTCGTCGCGGGGCCTGCGCTCGGGACGCGACGTCGGGATCGTCTCGTTCGACGACGCGCCGTGGACGACGCTCATCGACCCGCCGCTCACGGTGGTCGCCCAGCCGGCGTACGAGGTCGGCCGCGTGGCGGCGCAGCTCCTGCTGGCCCGGATTTCGGACAGCGGCCGCGAAGCCACGACCACGACGCTCGAAGCGACGTTGATCGAGCGGAAGAGTTCGCGCCGCTGACGCGAGGACCGGCTCACGTGCGCGAGGGGTGGAGCGACGTGCCCAGGGGGCCGGCTCGTGCCGGGCCTCCAGGCACGCCCCACCCCCTGTGTCCCCCATGACCGGCGCGAACACCGCCGGATCCTGTGAGCACGGAGCGGAAATCGTTTACTCACACGGAACGTAAAGCCACGCAAGCACACTGTCAAGCCTGGACATCGTCACCCGATGCCGTCAGACTGACCGGAAGTTGCCTACTCAACGTGTTGAGTGATGTGCGTTAAGTGTCGATCTCTGGTGAATTCACCCACAGACAGGGCAAGAAAACGCACGAACCCGCACACGCGCGCTGTTTCGGGTTAGTCTGAACCGCATGTCTGTAGCGCTGGAGAACATCCTCGCCAAGGCGGGCCTGAAGGTCGACGCGAACGAGTTCCTCACGCTCGTCGAAGACGCGGCGCGCAGACTGTCACCGCCGAACCCCGATCCTTCGCACTACTTCTCCGCCGACCAGCGCGCCGCGCTCGCCGACGTCGGCCTGGACCTCTCGCCGCGCCGGGAAGGCGAACCGGACTTCCGGGCGCGCACCGTGGCCGCCCACGCCGTCCTCGCCGAAGGCGCGCTCAGCGTCAACGAAGCGGCCAGGGCCCTCGGCGTCGACGACAGCCGCATCCGGCACCGCCTCAAGGAAGGCAGGCTGACCGGCTGGAAGGACGGCGGCTGGCGGCTCCCCGCGTGGCAGTTCGCCGGCTCCGGCGTGCTCCCCGGCCTCGAAGTCGTGCTCAAGGCCCTCCCCGACGACCAGCCCGCGCTGGTCGTCGCCGCGTTCATGAGCACGCCGCAGCCGGACCTCGTCATCAACGAGCATCCCGCGACCCCGCGGCAGTGGCTCCTCTCCGGGGGTGACCCGGACCACATCGCCCGCCTCATCGCCACGCTCGGCTCGCCGTTCTAGGCTGGAGCGTCCCCGAGCAAGATCACCGACAAGGACGGACCACCCCCGACCCATGGCCCGGCTACCGCTGCCGCCCGCCCGATCCGTCCTGGTCCGGCAGCTGAACCGTGCGAGTGACGTGGTCACGGTCCAGCCCGCGACCAGGCTGGTCCGCATCTTCACGGCGCACGGCAACCACCCCCAGCAGTGGAATTCGTTCCGCTACACCGGCCCGCTCCCGCACGGCCGGTTCGACCAGCAGTCGCCCGGCCGCGGCGGCGCGCCGGTCACCGACCCCGCGAACGGGGTCCTCTACTTCGGCCTCACGGTCCGCACGTCGGTCGCCGAGGTCTTCCAGACCAGCTCGACGGTCGACCGCCGCACGCGCGGGCCCCGCCTGGTCGTGGTCCGCCCGACGCGCACGCTGCGTCTGCTCGACCTGACCGGCCTGTGGCCGACGCGGGTGGGCGCGTCCCAGGAGATTTCGAGCGGCCCGAAGAAGCTGACCCAGGCGTGGGCGCGCGCGATCCGCGGCGCGTTCAGCGACCTGGACGGCCTCTGGTACCGGTCCTCGATGGACTCGGGCGACCCGGCGATCTGCCTGTGGGACCCGCCGGCGGGCGCGGCACTGCCGATCGCGCCGGACGTGCTCCTGCCGCTGGACCACCCGGGCCTGGACGTCCCGCTCGGCCGGGTCTGCGAAGAGCTGAACTACACGCTGCTGAACTGAGTCAGCCGAGCGCGCCCCGCGGGCAGACGAACCCGACGATCTCCGACGCGATCAACCCGGCCTGCTCGGCCGGATCCGCGTCGAGGATCGCCCGCGTCTCCGCCTCCGACGTCCGGAAGAACGCCACCCCCGTCACCGGCAGCGCCGACGACGGCTCCGGTACCGACCCGGCGAACAGCAACGTTCCCGCCGCCTGCTGCTGGCGCGCCGACGACAGGTGGCGGGCCCGCAGCTCCCGCGCCATCTCCTCGGAGATCTCTCCGGCGCGAGGACCCGCCCGGAACAGCACCATCCGCCAGGTCTCGAGCTCGAAGTCGACCTCCGGCACGGTCACAGGTGCCGGCCCCACCACTCGAGGATCGCTTCGAAGCGCTGGACGCGGTGCCGGGGCCGGCCCGACCGCGACAGCTCGTGGCCCTCACCCGGGAACAGCAGCATCTCCGCCGGCGCGCCCGCCCGCCGCAGGGCGACGAACATCCGCTGTGCCTGCTCCAGCGGGCAGCGCCAGTCCTGCTCCGAATGCACCACGGCGAACGGGATCTTGATCTGCGCCGCGTACGAAAGCGGCGAACGCTCGCGCTGCACGTCCGGCGACGAGCCGATGTACGCGTCGACGAACGTGTAGCCGATGTCGGAGCTGCCGGCCATCGAGTCCCACGCGTTGACCGCGCGCTCGCTCCACGCCGCTTTGAAGCGCTCGCCGTGGTGGGCCGCCAGCCAGCTCGTCATGAACCCGCCGTACGAGCCGCCCATGATGCCGACGCGGGAGGCGTCCAGGTCCGGCCGCTCGAGGGCCTTGTCCAGCAGTGCCAGGACGTCGTCGACGTCGACCGTGCCGAAGCCGTGCGTGATCGCGTGGCCGTGCGTCTGGCCGTAGCCCGCCGACCCGCGCGGGTTGCCGAGCACCACCGCGTAACCCGCGGCCGCGTACACCTGCGCCTCGTCGAACACCGCCCAGTCCTGCTGGGTGAACGGGCCACCGTGCACCACGCGCAGCACCGGGTGCGGGCCGTCGCCGTCGGGCAGCACCAGCCAGCCGTGCACCGGGTAGCCGTCCGGTGCCGTGGTCTCCAGCTCGATCATCGGCCGGATGCCCTTGTCGCGCAACGGCTTCGAGTAGTCCGTCAGCACCTTCGCATCGGCGCTGAGCAGCACGACCTCACCCGAGGTCGACGGCGTGGCGATCACCGCAGCCAGCACCGGGCCGTCGACGGTGAACGACCGGAGCGCCGTGCGGTCCGCGTAGACCACCGGCAGGTCGGCCAGCGGCGCGTCCGCGGCGGCGAAGGGCACCGCGCGCAGCTCGACAGCGCCGCGGTTGCGGACGGCCACCAGCACGTCGCTCTCGCGCGGCGCCGGCGGCCCCGCCGACGCCTCGCAGTCGACGGTCTCGATGTCGGTGAGCCGGCGGGCCTTCGCCGGGCCGGCGCCGAACTCCGGCGTCGCGGAGTAGAGACCGGTCATCGCGGCTTCGTGGTGCTCCGCGTAGGACTGTCCGAAGTAGAACAACGTGCCGTCGGCGGCGAACACCGGGCGCTCCGAGAACCCTTCGCCCCGCACGACGAGCTCGGGCTCGCCGCCGGAAGCGGAGATCGCGCAGACGTCGCGGAAGTCGCTCTCGGCCGCGCCCCAGTCCGGCGGCGCCGTGAAAACCACGCGGGTGCCGTCCGGCGTCCAGACCGGGCTGGTCACGTCGAAGCCGTCGCCGGTCAGCGGCTCCGGCTCCGGAGCGTCCTCGTCGAGCGCGTCGACGACGAACAGCCGCTGCACGCGGTCGCGCAGGAAGCCGATGTCGTCGATGCGGTAGTCCATGCGCGTGATCCGGCGCGGGGCCTCGGCGGCCGGCTCCGGGGTCTCGCCGTCGGCGTCCTCGGTCCCGTACCGCCCGGGTTCGGGCACCCGCGCGGTGAAGGCGATCCGCCGCGAGTCCGGCGCCCACACCGGCTCGCCGGCGCCGAGGTGCAGCGACGTCACGCGGCGCGCGTCACCGCCGTCGGCCGGCATGACGTGCAGCTGCGGGCTGCCCTCGGCACCCTTGCCCTCCCCCGCGCGAAGGAACGCCACCCAGCGCCCGTCCGGGGAGATCGCGGGCGCCGAGTCGCGCGGACCGTGCGTCCACGCGGTGTCCCCGCCGTCGAGCGAGACGCGCCGCAGCGAACTGTGCGCGGCGTTCGTCTCGAGGTCGGGCTTCTTCAGCGCGGTGAGCAGCAGGTTCCCGCGCAGCGCGGGACGGCCGGGGGCGACGAGGGCTTCGATGTCGGCAGGACGCACGTCCCCGACCGTACCGGAAATCCTTAGCGCTGCGAACGACCTTAAGTCGGGATTTACGCGGCGACCTGCTTGCGTTCGTCGCGCCGTGCCTTCGCCAGGCTCGCGACCGTGGTCACGGTCAGCACGACGACGATGACGCCGAGGGAGATCCAGTTGTTGATGTCCAGCCAGTCCGGCACGACGTGGTACTCGTGCAGCGCGTGCAGGAACAGTTTCGCGCCGATGAAGGCGAGGATCACCGCGAGGCCGTAGGTCAGGTAGACCAGCTTCGTCACCAGGCCGCCGAGGAGGAAGTACAGCTGCCGCAGTCCCATCAGCGCGAACGCGTTGGCGGTGAAGACGAGGAACGCCTCCTGCGTGATGCCGAAGATCGCCGGGATCGAGTCGACGGCGAAGAGCAGGTCCGCCGAGCCGATGGCCACGATCACCAGCAGCATCGGCGTGATCATCCGCTTGCCGTTGATTTTCACCGTGTAGTGGTGGCCGTGGTAGTCGTCGGTCACCGGGGCGAACTTGCGCACCTGCCGGGTGACGGCGTTCTCGTGGTACTCCTCGTCCTCGCCCTTGCCGCGCAGCATGCTGACCGCCGTCCAGACCAGAACCGCGCCGAAGAGGAAGAACACCCAGACGAACTGCGCGATCAAGGCGGCGCCGATGGCGATGAAGACGCTGCGGAAGGCCAGCGCGAGCAGGATGCCGACCAGCAGCACGCGGTGCTGGTGGATGGCGGGCACCTTGAACGACGCCATGATGATCATGAAGATGAACAGGTTGTCGACGCTCAGCGAGTACTCGGTGATGTACCCGGTGAAGAACTCGACACCCGGGTCGTGCCCGGCGAAGATCCACACGCCCGCGCCGAAGAGCACCGCGCAGGAGACGTAGAAGATCACCCAGCGAGCGGCTTCCCCCGTGGTCACTTCGTGCGGCTTGCGGTCGACGATGACCAGATCCAGCGCGATCAGCGCGAGCAGGCCACCGATCGTGGCGATCCACAGCCACAGGGGGACAGTCATGGAACCAAAACCTCCGGATAGTGCGCAGCAGCAACTAACCGGAGGTCTCTCCCGCCGGTGAAAACACCGGCCGACGGTGCCGGGGGCGCAGGGCCACCGTGCTGACGACACCGCCGCGAAGGAATACTCCCCTCACAGCGCGTCCAGTTTGCCGGTTCCCCCCGCCCGAGCGCCAGCCGGGATCGCGCACGTCACCAGGTTGGTCCTGTGGTTTCGGTCACCTGGGTCCACCAGGCGGTCTCTGGCGTGTGATCGACGTGAGGTCCGGGCGACACTCTCAGCAAACCTCAAATAGGTTTCTCCCGTGCCCCGACTCCCGCTCCCACGCACCCGTGGAGCCCGCCTCACCGCGCTCGCCGCCGTCGTCGTGGTCCTGGCCGCCGGCGCGGTCTTCTGGATCACGCGTCCCGCCGCGCCCGCGCCGGTGCCCACGCAGGACGCGTTGATCGACATGCCCGCCGCGCCCGGCTCGGCGGAGCAGGTCAAGATCGACACGACCACCTACCTGCCCGCCACCGTGCCGGCGCCCGCGGTGCTGCTCGCGCACGGCTTCGGCGGGGACAAGACCAGCGTGGCCGACGACGCCCGCGAACTCGCGCGGAAGGGCTTCGTCGTCATGACGTGGTCCGCGCGCGGGTTCGGCAAGAGCACCGGCAAGATCGGGCTCAACGACCCGGACGGCGAGGTCGCCGACGCGAGCCGCCTGATCGACCGGCTCGTCGCGCGGCACCAGGTGACGCTCGACGCGACCGGCGACCCGAAGGTGGCCGTCACCGGCGCGTCCTACGGAGGGGCGCTGTCGCTCCTGCTGGCCGGCACGGACCAGCGCGTCGACGCGATCGCCCCGGTGATCACCTACAACGACCTCGCGCAGGGCTTGGTCCCGAACGCGGCCACGCCCGCCCGCACGACGTCGGGCACCCCGGCGGCCGGCGCGTTCGCGACCGACGGCGTGTTCAAGAAGAGCTGGGCCGGCATCTTCTTCTCGGCGGGCTCGGGTGCGGCCACGAGCGGTTCGCCGTCGGCCGAAGCCCCCGAAGCCGGGCAGGAGACCGACGCCGGCTCGACCGGTGCCGCCGGAACCGCCGCCGCGGCCGCCGTCCCCGCGGTGCCCCCGGGTGCGGGCGGCGGGCGCCAGAGCGGACCGGCCGACCCGTGCGGCCGGTTCACCGCCGCCGTCTGCCGCGCCTACACCGAGCTCGGCACGACCGGGCAGGCGAGCCAGGCGAGCGTCGACCTGCTGCGCCGCGTCTCCCCCGCGTCGGTGACGAGCAAGATCACCGTCCCGACGCTGCTGGTGCAGGGCGAGAGCGACACGCTGTTCGGCCTCGACCAGTCCGACGCCACCGCGCGGCAGATCACCGCGGCGGGCGGCAAGGTCAAGACGATCTGGTACACCGGCGGCCACGACGGCGGGAAGCCCGGGCCGCAGCTGCGCGCCAAGATCGGCGACTTCCTGTGGAGCGCGGTCGACGGCGGCGATCCGGGCACCGGCTTCAGCTACGACGTCCAGGGCACCCTGCGCGCCAACGGGACGCCATCGGTCCGCACGGTCTCCGCGGCCGCCTACCCCGGGCTCACCGGCCCGGCCACCGAGCGGCGGAACCTGGCGATGTCCGGGCCCGCGCAGGCGATCGTGCGCCCCGCCGGGGCGAACCCCGCGGCGGTGAGCGGGATCCCCGGCCTCAACGGCGTCGCGAGCAGCTCGTCGCGGCTGGGCGCGCTGTTCAGCAACGACCCGCCGGGCCAGGCCGCGCAGTTCACGACGGCCCCGGTCGACGGGCAGGTCGTCGTCAGCGGCTCGTCGACCGTGCGGCTGCAGGTCGCCGCGGACCCGGCGCACCCACAGCCGGACGCGGTGCTGTTCGCGAAGCTCTACGACGTCGGCCAGGACGGCTCCCGCGTGCTGCCGGCGAACGCGATCGCGCCGTTCCGGGTGAGCGGGCTGCCCGCCGACGGCACGCCGGTCGAGGTCACCGTGACGCTGCCCGGCATCGTCCGGCCGATCGAGGGTGGGCACTCGCTGCGGCTGGTCGTCGGCACCACCGACCAGGCGTTCGCGTCGCCGGCCGCGCCCGCGGTGTTCCGGGTCGCGCTGGCCGGCGGCACCGCCTTGGCCGTGCCGGTCGTGCCCGGGACGTCGGTCGGCTCGCCAGCCCCGGTCGGGCAGCTGGTCGGCATCGCCGTGACGCTGGCGATCGGCCTGGCCGCGGTGCTCTTCGCCGCCCTTCGCCGCCGTCGCGCGACCGACGTCGACCCGGAGCTGTCGGCGACGCCACTGGTCATCGAAGGGCTGCGCAAGCAGTACGCGGGCGGGTTCGTCGCGGTGAAGGACCTGTCCTTCCGCGTCGAACCGGGCCAGGTGCTCGGCCTGCTCGGGCCGAACGGCGCGGGCAAGACGACCACGCTGCGGATGCTGATGGGCCTGATCACGCCGACCGAGGGCAGCATCCGCGTGTTCGGGCACAAGATCACCGGCGGCGCGCCGGTGCTCTCGCGGATCGGCTCGTTCGTCGAGGGTTCCGGGTTCCTGCCGCACCTGTCCGGCCGGGAGAACCTCGAGCTGTACTGGGCCTCGACCGGGCGGCCCGCCGAGAAGGCGCACTTCGGGGAGGCGCTGGAGATCGCCGGGCTCGGCACGGCCGTCGACCGCCGGGTGCGGACCTACAGCCAGGGCATGCGGCAGCGGCTGGCGATCGCGCAGGCGATGCTCGGCCTGCCGGAGCTCATGGTGCTCGACGAACCGACCAACGGGCTCGACCCGCCCCAGATCCACCAGATGCGCGAGGTGCTGAAGCGGTACGCCGCGACCGGCCGCACGGTGGTGGTGTCGAGCCACCTGCTGGCCGAGGTCGAGCAGACCTGCACGCACGTCGTGGTCATGCACCGCGGTTCGCTGGTCGCCTCGGGCGAGGTCGGCGAGCTGGCCGCGGCCGGTGGCGAGGCGACGTTCCGGGTCGACGATCCGGCGGCGGCCGCGGCGGCGCTGAAGGCTCTCAGTGGTGTCACCGATGTCGACGTCGAGGGTGAGCTCGTGCACGCGAACCTCGGTGCGCTGCCGCGGGCCGAAGGCGTGGCCGCGCTGGTGCGCGCCGGCGTCGCGGTGGAACAGGCCGGGCCTCGGCGCCGGCTGGAAGACGCGTTCCTGCAACTGGTCGGAGAAGAGTCATGAGCGAGGGTGTGCACACCGATCCGCACGCGCTCGACGAGCTGAGCGACGTCGCTTCGGCCGAACACGCCGGCGTCGGGCCGGACGGCGCCGTCGAGGGCTACTCGGCGCGCCGGACGCTGCGGCTCGGCGTCGAGCTGCGACGCCAGCTCAAGCGGCGGCGCACGCAGTTCCTGCTCGGGTTCGTCGCGATCCTGCCGTTCATCCTGGTGATCGCGTTCGAGCTGGGGCAGTCGAACCCGAACCGGCGCAGCGGCGGGTTCGTCGACCTGGCCACGGCGTCGGCGCCGAACTTCGTCGTGCTGGCGCTGTTCGTGTCCGGGACGTTCCTGCTGCCGATGATCGTGGCGCTGTTCTTCGGCGACACGATCGCGAGCGAGGCGTCGTGGTCGAGCCTGAAGTACCTGCTGGCCGTGCCGGTGCCGCGGCAGCGCGTGCTGCGGCAGAAGGCGATCGTGTCGGGGCTGCTCTCGGCGTTCGCGCTGGTGCTGCTGCCACTGGTGTCACTCGGCGTCGGCGTGCTCTGGTACGGCGCGGGAGACGCGATCAGCCCGACGGGTGACGCGGTGTCCTTCGGCGACAGCCTGCTGGCCATCGCACTGTCCACTGTGTACATCATCCTGCAGCTGGCCTGGGTGGCCGGGCTGGCGCTGGCGCTGAGCGTGTCGACGGACGCCCCGCTGGGCGCGGTCGGCGGCGCGGTGCTGGTGGCGATCCTGTCGCAGATCCTCGACCAGATCACGGCGCTGGAGGGGCTCCGCAACTACCTGCCGACGCACTACGCGTTCTCGTGGATGGACTTGATTTCGACGGACGTCGACTGGACCAACCTCGCGAGCGGCCTGCTCTCGGCGGTGATCTACGGGACGGTGTTCTTCCTGTACGCCGGGCGGCGGTTCGCCCGCAAGGACATCACCAGCTGAACCCGGTACGGTCGGGCTCGTGCCGATCACGCTGGAGAGCCACCACGACCTCGCCGTGCTGCGGATCGACCACGGCGGCGGCAACACCCTCGACACCTCCTCGTGCCGGGAGCTCGTGCTCCGGCTCGAGGAGGCCGCCGACGCCCGCGCGGTGGTGCTCACCGGCACCGGGCGGATCTTCTGCGCGGGTGTCGACCTCAAGCGGATCCACGACGGCGGCGCGTCCTACGTGTCGGAGTTCCTGCCGCTGCTGTCCGACGCCCTGCTGGCGGTGTTCGGCTGCCCGCGGCCGGTGGTCGCCGCGCTGAACGGGCACGCCGTCGCCGGCGGCGCGGTGCTCGCCGCGGCGTGCGACCACCGCGTGCTCGGCGCCGGCACCTTCGGCGTGACCGAGCTGCTCGTCGGGGTGCCGTTCCCGTTGGCCGCGCTGGAAATCCTGCGCTGCGCGTACGGCACCGCGCCGCTGCCGTCGCTCACCTACTCGGGGTCGACGTACGGCGGTGCGGACGCCCTCGCCCGAGGTCTGGTCGACGAGCTGGCCGACGACGTCCTCGAGCGGGCGCTGGCCGTCGCGACCCGGCTCGGCGAGCTGCCCGCCGAGCCGTTCGCGCACACCAAGGCCCAGATCCGCCAGCCCTTCCACGAGCGGATCGCCGAGTACCGCCACACCGACGACCCGGAGGTGGAACGGCTGTGGCGGTCCCCCGCGGCGCTCGCCGCCGTCAAGTCCTATGTGGACGGCGTGCTCGGCTAGGCGGCGCGGACGCCGCTCTCGGCGAGCGCCTTGATGCCCTCGACCGTCTTCTGCATGTTGCCCTGCAGCTCACCGAGGCGCATCGCGACGATCTCCTCCTCGTGCTCGGGCATCGAGCCGATGATGGTCGTCAGGTTGGACGGGCCGGGACCGATCTGGGCCCACTGGCGCAGGATCGTGCCGTCGCCGTCCGGGACGAGCTCGAACTTCCACGACGCGGCCGGGTTCGTCACGTCCATCACGGCCCACGCGAACAGCCGCCCGGGCTCGTAGCCGGTCACGGTCGAGACCGTCTCCCACTCCCCGGCGACCGGGTGGGAGTTGCGGCCGCGGAACTGCGCGCCCAGGCCGGGCTCGGCACCCTCGACCCAGCCGCCGCCCTGGAACTCGGTCGAGAACCGGGCCGGCAGGTCGACGTCCAGCAGCCAGGACCAGACCTCGGCCGGCCGCGCTTCGATGCGGACTTCGACCTGCGTCGTAGGGCAGTCGGAAACCTTCATGGCGGACCCCTCGCTCGATGCCGGTGCCTACGGGTTCGGACCGTAACGTGGCGCTGATCACCCGGACAACTCGCACGGTGCCCGCGGTTGCGCACGGTTGAGGACGCGCGCGCCACCCGACGAAAGTCGGAACCTGACCGATTCTGCGCCCGGACAGCCGATTGCCGACCGCGCCCGGTTCTGTGAGGGTCCCACGTGGGATCGAGCCGGAGAGGGTGCCCCATGCGCAGACTGTTCACCGCCGTGGCGGCCGTGCTGATGGCGGTGGGCCTGACGCCCGCCGCGAGCGCGGCGACCGACATCGAAGCCGCGCTGGCGCGGATCCCCGGGCTGACGGTCGTCAAGGAGGACCCGGCCCCGGCCGGGTACCGGTTCTTCGAGCTGACGTTCACCCAGCCCGCCGACCACCGCCACCCCGGCGCGGGCACGTTCGAGCAGCGGTTCACCCTGCTGCACCGCGACTTCGCCGCGCCGACGGTCGCCTTCACCAGCGGCTACAACGTCAGCACCACGCCGAACCGGTCGGAGCCGACGCAGATCGTCGACGGCAACCAGCTTTCGATGGAGTACCGGTACTTCACGCCGTCGCGGCCCCAGCCGGAGAACTGGGCGAAGCAGCTGACGATCTGGCAGGCCGCCGCGGACGAACACCGCGCAGTGCAGGCGTTCAAGGCGATCTACCCGGGCAAGTGGCTGGCCACCGGCGGCAGCAAGGGCGGCATGACGGCGACGTACTTCCGCCGCTTCTTCCCCGACGACGTCGACGCGACGATCCCGTACGTGGCGCCGAACGACGTGCTCGACCCGGTCGACGTCTACAACCGGTTCCTTTCCCGCGTCGGCAACGATCCGGGGTGCCGGGACGCGTTGAAGGCGATCCAGCGGGACGCTTTGAAGAGGCGTGACGAGCTGGGCGTGATCGCCGCCGCCGACGCGGCTCGCCGTGGACTGACGTTCTCGATCGTCGGCTCGGCCGACAAGTCCCTCGAGATCTCGGTGATCGACTCGTACTTCGCGTTCTGGCAGTACCAGAAGCAGGCGGACTGCGCGACGGTGCCGGCGCCGGGCGCGCCCGCGGCCGACGTCTACGCCTGGTACGAGAAGGTCGAGAGCCTCAACACCTACTCCGACCAGGACCTGGCGCCGTACATCCCGTACTACTACCAGGCGGCGGTCCAGCTGGGTTCGCCCGAGGCGTACGACGGCTACCTGCGCGACCTGCTGCGTTACCCGGGCGCGGACCAGCCGAAGACGTTCGTGCCGGCGTCGATCCGGCTGCCCCGGTTCGACTACCTGGCGATGCCGGACATCGACTTCTGGGTGAAGTCCCGCGGCACGCGGTTGCTGTTCGTGTACGGCTCGAACGACCCCTGGGGCGCGGAGCCGTTCGAGCTGGGCTTCGGCAGCCGGGATTCGTACCGCTACTACGTGCCGGGCGGCAACCACGGGTCGAAGATCGCCCAGCTGCCCGCGGCCGACGCGGCGGCGGCGACCGCGACGGTCCGGCGCTGGGCGGGCCTGCCGTCTGTTGCCGCCTTGACGGCCCGCAGCGCCCCGGCGGGGTTCCCGGACTTCGACGCGGACCTCACCCTTCCGGCGCGGCCACGGCTGTGAGTTTCCCCGGGCCGGGCGTAGTCTCACGGCACCGTTGCCGGCCCGGCCCGAGGAGGCGCACATGCCTCGTCCCGTCCACTTCGAGATCCACGCGAGCGAGCCCGAACGCGCGGTGGCGTTCTATTCGGCGGTGTTCGGCTGGAAGTTCGAACGCTGGGGTGAGGCGCCCTACTGGGTGATTTCCACGGGCGAAGGCGACGGCATCGACGGCGGGCTGGTCCCGCGCGTCGGCCCGGCACCCGAGGAGTCGGCCCCGGTGCACGGGTACGTGAACACGATCGCGGTAGCGGACTTGGATGCGACGCTGGCCGCGGTGAACGACGCGGGCGGAGCGCTGGCGCTGCCGAAGAGCCCGGTCCCGGGAGTGGGCTGGCTGGCGTACTGCAAGGACACGGAGGGTAACATCTTCGGCATGCTGCAGCCGGATTCCGAGGCCCCGGCGCCTTAGGAGCGCTTGGCTTTCGGCAGCCGGCGCACGACGTCGTCGTAGGAGGCGTCGATGAGTTCTTCGAGTTCGGCGCCGGGGACGCCGGCGCCGAGTTCAACGCGGTTCCAGCCGTAGCGGCCGAGGTAGTCCATGACGGTGACGGCATCGGGATACCGTTCCCGGAGTTCGGCGGCTTCGTCACGGGTGGCGCCGCATTTGACGGCGACGCTGCCGGGCTCGTCCTGGCCGATGAAGGCGAAGCCCTTGCCGCCGACTTTGGCGACGAGAACGTGATCGCCGAAGGGATAGGTCTCTTCGGCCCCGGCCTTCCCGAGACAGTGGGCGACGACGGCTTCGATGTTCACGGCTCGAGCTTCACGAGTTCGAGGTCGGTCTGCGGGAAGTCGTCGCCGACGCAGAGCAACGGCTCCCCTGCGACGAACGCGGTGGCGTAGGAGAGGCAGTCACCGAAGTTGAGCCCGGCCGGATGCCGTCCCTTGCCGAACCGCGTGAAGGCCACCTGCGCCGAACGCCAGTGGGCGTCGCCGAAGGAGACGACCTCGAACCGCCGCTGCTGGAGGAAGTCCGCGAGGAGGGCCTTCCCCCGCGGCCCTTCCTTGTGCACGAGGACGAGAGTGGTCTCGACGAGAGTCGGCGCCCCGACACGGCAGACCGGCGCGGAGCCGATGACCTCGCCGAGCACCGGCGCCATCGGCTCACCCATGATCGCCGCGATGATCGCCGAGCTGTCGATGATCACACGCCACCCGGCCCGTACCCGAGGATCTCTTCGCGTTCGGCTTTGCCGATCGGGACGCCGCGGTTCTCCGGGGAGACCTGCGGCCAGATCTCCTCTTCCAGGAACCGCACGAACTCGGCGCCGTTCCGGGCCAGGTCGCGCCGCGCCACGAGCTGATCGCGACGCAACCGCAGGGCCTCGCGGACGGCACCGGTCTTGGTGTCACCGGTCAGCTCGGCGACTTCGGCCGCCAAGCGTTCGGTCTCCGAGTCCTTGATGTTCATCGCCATGGTGTAATGATACCGACGATGGTGTAATGCTTCCACTTTCTCCCCCCTCGGCGGACGCCCGCTACTTGATGCCCGCCGCGTCCATGCCCCTCAGCTCCTTCTTCAAGTCCGAGATCTCGTCCCTCAGCCGCGCCGCCAACTCGAACTGCAGGTCGCGGGCCGCCTGCATCATCTGGTCGGTCATCTGCTGGATCAGGTCCGCCAGTTGGGCCCGCGGCATCGCCGAGACGTCCTTGTCCACCAGCATTCCCGAGCTGCGCACCCGGTCGCCCTGCTCGGGCTTCTTGCCGCGGGAGGAGTTGCGGCCCGAGCCGCCCACCGAGACCTGCTCGGTGTCCTCCGCCTCGCTGTACACCCGGTCGAGGATGTCCGCGATCTTCTTCCGCAGCGGCTGCGGGTCGACCCCGCGCTCCTCGTTGTACGCGACCTGCTTCTCGCGGCGGCGGTCCGTCTCGTCGATCGCGTGCTTCATCGAGTCGGTGATCTTGTCCGCGTACATGTGGACCTCGCCCGACACGTTTCGCGCCGCGCGGCCGATCGTCTGGATCAGCGACGTCCCGCTGCGCAGGAAGCCCTCCTTGTCCGCGTCGAGGATCGCCACCAGCGACACCTCCGGCAGGTCGAGGCCCTCGCGCAGCAGGTTGATGCCGACCAGCACGTCGAAGTCGCCCGCCCGCAGCTGCCGCAGCAGCTCCACCCGCCGCAGCGTGTCGACCTCCGAGTGCAGGTACCGCACCCGGATGCCCAGCTCCAGCAGGTAGTCGGTCAGGTCCTCGGCCATCTTCTTCGTCAGCGTGGTGACCAGGACGCGCTCGTCCTTGTCCGCGCGCTCGCGGATCTCGTGGACCAGGTCGTCGATCTGGCCCTCGGTCGGCTTGACGACCACCTTCGGGTCGACCAGGCCCGTCGGCCGGATGACCTGCTCGACGAACTCGCCGGCCGCCTGGCCCATCTCGTACGGCCCCGGCGTCGCCGACAGGTACACCGTCTGCCCGATCCGGTCGGAGAACTCCTCCCAGGTCAGCGGCCGGTTGTCGACCGCGCTCGGCAGCCGGAAGCCGTACTCCACCAGGTTCCGCTTCCGGGACATGTCACCCTCGTACATGCCGCCGATCTGCGGGACGGTCTGGTGCGACTCGTCGATCACCAGCAGGAAGTCGTCCGGGAAGTAGTCGATCAGCGTCGCCGGCGCGGTGCCCGGCCCGCGGCCGTCGATGTGCCGCGAGTAGTTCTCGATGCCGGAGCAGAACCCGACCTGCCGCATCATCTCGATGTCGTAGGCCGTGCGCATCCGCAGCCGCTGCGCTTCCAGCAGCTTGCCGCCCTTCTCCAGCTCGGCCAGGCGTTCTTCGAGCTCCTTCTCGATGCCCTGGATCGCCTTTTCCATCCGCTCCGGGCCCGCGACGTAGTGCGTCGCCGGGAAGATCCGGACCTCGTCGACCTCCTTGACGATGTCCCCGGTCAGCGGGTGCAGGTAGTAGAGCTTCTCGACCTCGTCGCCGAAGAACTCGACGCGGATCGCCAGCTCTTCGTAAGCCGGGATGATTTCGACCGTGTCGCCGCGCGCGCGGAACGTGCCGCGCGCGAACGCGATGTCGTTGCGCGTGTACTGGACGTCCACCAGCGCGCGCAGGAAGACGTCCCGGTCGAGCTGCATGCCGACCGCCAGCTTCGACGACCGGTCGAGGTACGACTGCGGCGTGCCCAGGCCGTAGATGCACGAGACACTGGCGACCACGATGACGTCCCGCCGCGACAGCAGGTTCATCGTCGCCGAGTGCCGCAGCCGCTCGACGTCGTCGTTGATCGACGAGTCCTTCTCGATGTAGGTGTCCGTCTGCGCGATGTACGCCTCGGGCTGGTAGTAGTCGTAGTAGCTGACGAAGTACTCGACCGCGTTGTTCGGGAACAGCTCGCGCAGCTCGTTCGCCAGCTGCGCGGCCAGGGTCTTGTTCGGCGCCATCACCAGCGTCGGCCGCTGGACGCGCTCGATCAGCCACGCGGTGGTCGCCGACTTGCCGGTACCGGTGGCACCCAGCAGCACGACGTCCTTTTCGCCCGCCTTGACCCGGCGTTCGAGCTCGTCGATGGCGGCCGGCTGGTCACCGGCGGGCTGGTAGTCACTGACCACCTCGAAGCGGCCGCCGGTCCGGGGGATCTCCGAGACCGGGCGGAAGTCGGACTGGGCGAGCACGGGGTGTTCGGTTGCGAAAGCCACGTCGACCAGAGTAAGCCGACCCACCGACAATTTTCCGGGGGTGCGGGTGGCGGGAGCCCCCGACCTGGGGCGGAGGCCCCATATGTCACAGCCAATTTTCCGGGGGTTCGGCTGGCGGGGCCCGCCGACCTGGGGCGGAAGCCCCAGATGTCACGGCCGAGTTCCGGTCGGGCCTGCTCAGCGGGGGCGGAACACCGTGACGGACGTGACTTCGCCGCCGGTCACGGCGCAGTGCAGGACGGCGCCGGGCACCGGGTCGTCCCCGAAGCACGAGACCAGCACCCGGTCCGGCCCGGTCGCCTGGACCTCGGTGCGCGGGAACTCCGCGAGCACCTCGGCGACGTCCGCCGCGGGCTCGGCCAGGTAAGCGAGCACGACCTCGCGCGGGGCGGGCGGCGGCGGGATCGGCAGGCCGTGGCCTTCGAAGAGGCGGTTCAGCTGGTCGGCGGCCGAAACGGCACGCGGGAAGCCGGCGAACGCGGCCGTCTGTACGACGACTTCGCAGACTTCCGCGGGCGACAGCCCCGAGGCGAGCCCGGTGCGGAGGTGGACGCTCAGCGGCGGACCCACCATCCCGGCCGCGACGATCGCGGCCAGCGTGGCGGCCTCACGGGTCCGGCTGTCGAGCGCGGGCCGTTCGTGCAGGTGGCCGTAGACGGTGCCGACGGCCAGCTCGCCCAGCGCGGGAACGGTGGCGAACAGGGCGTCGAGCCGTTTGGTGCCGTCTTCGACCAGCCCGGCGAAGTTCGCGCGACCGCGGTCGTGCAGGTCGTCCATGGTCATTCCCGCTCCCCCTTCAGCAGTTGCAGTCGCAACAGGAGCAGCAGTCGCAACACCCGTCACAGCCGCAGTCGCAGCCGCCGGTCGTGTGCGGTTTCCCGCTCCACGGCCCAGGATAAGGATCGCGGCAGCAGAACTGGCAGGTGCAGCACATGTAGGGAGTGAGGGCGCAGCCGAGGAGGAAGTTGCGCTTCTTCGGCGGGACGGCGAACTTCGGGTACCAGAGGCCGCCGCCTTTGCCGTCGAGGGGCTCGGGGCCGGAGGAATCGCCGGGGCCTCCTGGACCGCCAGGACCACCAGGGCCGCCGGGTCCACCCGGGCCTCCCGGACCACCTGGACCGCCGGGCTCACCCGGGCCACCTGGGCCTCCCGGACCACCAGGGCCGCCGGGCCCACCCGGACCGCCAGGGCCACGGCCGCCAGGACCGCCAGGTCCAGCCGGGCCACCGGGCCCACGGCCGCCCGAGCCGGGAGCGCCAGGCGGGGGAATGGGCCCCGGCGGCGGAAAGCCCTGCGGCCGCTGCGAACCCCAGCCCGGCGGCACTTGCTGCGGAGCCGGGCCGGGCCCAATCCACCCCGGCGGCGGCTGCTGGTGCGGATGTTGCTGCGGAGTCGGCCCGGGCCCAATCCACCCGGGCGGCGGCTGCTGCCCGGCGAGCCCGCCCGGCAACCGCTCGCCGGGGGCGAGCATCGAGCCGGCCTCGAACTCCGGGCCGCTCGCGGCCGCCGAACCGGCACCAGGAGCAGAGCCATGGCAAAAGCCTGGGCCATCCGCAGCCGCCGAACCGACACCGTAGGCCGTCTCGCGGCCGAAGCCCGGGCCACCCGCGAATGCCGAACCGGCACCAGGGCCCGAGCCGTGGCCGAAGCCCGCGCCATCCTCAGCGACCGAACCGGCACCAGGAGCTGAACCGTGGCTGAAGCCCGAGCCATCCGCGACCACCCAACCGGCAACCGAGCCGTGGCCACCGTTCAAGCCATCACCGTGCGCGGCCTCCGCGCCGTGCCCGTGCGCCGAGCCATGACCGAACGCCCGCCGCACCGCTTGGCGCAGCTCGTGCACCAGCAACGCGTGCACCAGCCCCGGCTGCGCGAACTCCACCTCCCGCAAAGCCAGCTCCACCCCCAGCACCGCGTCGTCGCACAACCGCCGGGCCTCGGCCCACGACGTCCCCGTCACCCGCAGCGGGTTCCACGCCCCCGCCGCAGCGTCCGCCGCGTAGTCCTCGACCGCGTCCAGCAAGTGCGCCACCCGCCCGAACAACCTCCCGGCCTCAGCCAGCGGCGTCACGTTCCCCGGCCGCCCGGCCAGCTCGGCGGTCCGCGCGAACGCCGCGGACGTCGCCAGCTCCGCCGGTTCCGTCGCCAGCAACGCCGAGTCCCCCAACCCGACCGACCGCTCCAGCACCCCCTGCCGCGACACCGCCTCCGTCAGCACCGACGTGTCGAACCCGACCCCGCCACCGGTACTGCTCCCCTGTGAAGCCCACCGAGCCGCGACCCGGCGGGCAGCGAGAGCCACCGGACGCCTGCCGAACGCGCCGTCGCCGTCCTCGACGTGGTCGCCGACCTTCGCCGCCGCCAGCACCAAGGACACCGCCGCCGCGAGCTGGGCTCCTTCGCCGCGAGCCACCGACGCCGACCGCATCCCCCGCAGCGGGCAGGGGCCCGCGTCGCGGCGCAGGTCGCCGCGGGCGGTCTGCGCCTCGACCAGCACCGAGATGATCAGCCCGTCGTAGTTCGTGACGACGCGGGCGAACTGCCCGTGCTCGTCACGCAGCGTCAGGCACAGCCCGCACAAGTGCGCCAGCCAGTCCGCGTGCAGTCCCTCGGACAGCCGATGACGGCACGGCCTGATGATCCCGAACATCCCCAGTCCCCTCACTCACAGTCGGCGAACCTTAGCCCGAACGTGTGGCGCGCGTGGCGAGCCTGCGTGATTCGTGACCCGCCCGGCAGGATGTTCGCCATGGCCGCACTGCACCCCCCGAAGGTCGAGGTCTTCGACCCCGCCGCGCGCGCGAACATCGACCCCAAGGGCATCCTGCGGGAGGTCGAGGAGTACCGCGAGGAACCGTTCGGCCTGTACCTGGCGCGCCCGACGCCGGGCCGCGCCCAGTTCCACTACCTCGAGTCGTGGCTGGTGCCCCGGCTCGGCCTGCGGCTCACCGACTTCTGGTTCTCCCCCGGCCACGAACGCGACCAGGACTTCTACCTCGACGTCGTCCGCGTCCGCCGCGACGGCCCGCGCTGGGTCGCCACCGACCTCTACGTCGACATCGTGCTCAAGGACAAGCTCTCGCTGCGGGTGATCGACACCGACGAGCTCCTCGAGGCCCACGCCGCCGGCCTGGTCACCGCCGAAGACGCGCAGTTCGCCCTGGAGACCACCTACGCGGCGGTCGAAGGGCTGGCCTCGCACGGCTACGACCTCGCCGCTTGGCTGTCCACGAAGGACATCGCGCTCACCTGGCGCCGCCACCCCTAGGGGCCGCCGCATCCTCCGAACGATGGATGCGGGGTGGATCGTTTTGATGACGCGCCGCACCCCGCCGCCGCGGGATTCTCGATCTGTCGGAATCGGATCGAGAAGGGGGACGGCGGCATGCCGGTCATCGAGGTCGAGCACCTCCACAAGCGGTACGGGGACAAAGTCGCGGTCGACGACGTCTCGTTCACCGTCGAACGCGGGGAGATCTTCGGGATCCTGGGCCCGAACGGCGCGGGCAAAACCACGACCGTCGAGTGCCTGGAGGGCCTCCGCACGCCCGACGGCGGCGAGCTCTCGGTGCTGGGCCTCGACCCGCGCCGCGACCGGGCCGAGCTGCGCCAGCGCGTCGGCGTCCAGCTCCAAGAGGGCCGGTTGCAGGACAAGCTGCGGGTCGGCGAGCTGCTCGACCTCTACGCCGCGTTCTACCGGACTCCCGCGGACCCGGCCGAGCTGCTGGCCACGCTCGGCCTGACCGACCACCGCAACACCGCGTACAAGAAGCTCTCCGGTGGCCAGCAGCAACGGTTGTCCATCGCGCTCGCGCTGATCGGCCGCCCGGAGCTGGCGGTGCTCGACGAGCTCACCACCGGCCTCGACCCGCAGGCCCGCCGCGACACGTGGGACCTCATCGAAACCGTGCGCACCCAGGGCGTGACGGTCCTGCTGGTCACGCACTTCATGGCCGAAGCCGAACGGCTCTGCGACCGGATCGCGGTGATCGACGCCGGCCGCGTCGTCGCCGTCGACACGCCCGCCGGGCTGGTCGCCCGGGTCAGCGACGAGCAGGTCGTGCGGTTCCGGCCGTCGGCGCCGCTGGAACCCGGCGCGCTCGAGGCGCTGCCCGAGGTCCGCGCGGTCGAGCGGCGCGGCGAGCGCCTCGTCGTCCGCGGCGACGGGAACGTGCTCCACGCGGTGACGTCGCTGCTCGCGCGGCTCGGCGTGCTCGCCGTCGACCTGCGCGTCGAGCAGGCCGGCCTCGACGACGCCTTCGTCGCGCTCACCGGCCACCGGCCGGAATAGAAGGGGGAACCATGACCGTCCTGACCAAGCTCACCGCCGCCGAGGCCAAGGTGTTCCTGCGCGACCCGGGTGCGCCGGCCGTCGTCGTCGGCATCCCGCTCGCGCTGCTGCTGGTGTTCGGGCTGATGCCCGGCGCGAACGAACCGGATCCCAAGTACGGCGGGCACAGCGCGCTGGCCACGGTGATCGCGCCGATGGCCGTCACGATCCTGCTGGCCATGCTGGCACTGACGCTGTTCCCGAACGCGATGGCCACCTACCGCGAAAAGGGCCTGCTGAAACGGCTTTCCGCGAGCCCGGTGCCGCCGAGCCGGCTGCTGGCCGCGCAGCTGCTGGTCAACCTGGCGGCCGCCGTCGTCGTGGTCCTGCTCATCGCCGGCGTCGGCGGGCTGGCGCTCGGCATCCCGCTGCCGGGCAACCCGGGTGGGTTCCTGCTCTCGATCGTCCTCGGCGCGCTCGCGTTGTTCTCGGTCGGCCTGCTGGTGGCCGCGCTGGCGCCGACCGGGCGGGCGGCGAGCGGCATCGGCAGCGCGCTGTTCTTCCCGATGCTGGCGCTGGGCGGGGTCTGGGTGCCGAAGGAGCAGCTGCCGGTCTTCCTCCAGCACGTCGCCGACGTCCTGCCGCTCGGGGCGACGCTCAACGCGCTGCGCGCCACCTGGGCCGGCGACGCCCCCGAGCTGCTGCAGCTCGGCGCGATGGCGCTGTTCGCGGTCGGCTGCACCGCCATCGCGGTGCGGGTGTTCCGATGGGAGTGACGACCGCGCCCGCCCCGGCCGTCGTGCGGCCGCTCGCCGTGAAGCCGGTGGCGGTCGTGACGGCGCTGATGGCGATCCCGTTGCTGCTGACGGCGAACCGCTACGGCTACTTCGGCGACGAGCTGTACTTCCTGGCCGCCGGACGCCACCTCGCGTGGGGATACGTCGACCAGCCTCCGCTGCTTCCGTTGCTGGCCAAGGCGATGGACGCGGTCGGGCACTCGCCGTTCGTGCTGCGGATCCCGGCGATGCTGGCCGTGCTCGCCGGGGTCGCGCTCACCGCGCTGATCGCCCGCGAGCTGGGCGGCGGCGCGAAGGCCCAGACGATCGCCGCCGCCACTTTCGCCGTCTCGACGGAGTTCCTGGCGGGTGGGCACTACCTGGCGACGTCCACAGTGGACCCGTTCCTCTGGACGCTGGTGCTGTGGCTGCTGGTCCGCTGGCTGCGCACCCGCGCCGACGGCCTGCTCGTCTGGACCGGCGTGGTGACGGCGGTCGCGCTGTACACGAAGTTCCTCATCGGCGGGTTCTGGCTCGCCGCCGGCGTCGCGATCCTCGTTTGCGGGCCGCGGGAGCTGCTGCGCCGTCCCGCGTTGTGGCTCGGCGCGGCGATCGCCGTCGTGGCTTTGGTGCCGACACTGCTTTGGCAGGCCGCTCACGGCTGGCCACAGCTGGGGATGGGCGCGGCGATCTCGGCGGAGGTCGGCGGCACGTGGGGTGGCAGGCTGACGTTCCTGCCGACGGCGGTGCTCGTCGCCGGGCTCCCGGTCGGCGCGGCCCTGCTGGGCTACGGCCTGTGGCGACTCCTGCGCAGCCGCGAACTCCGCTTCCTCGGTTGGACGACCGTGCTGCTGACCGTCGTGTTCCTCGCGGTGAACGGGCGGTTCTACTACGTCGCCGGCATGTACCCGGTGTGCTGGGCGGTGGCCGCCGTCGCGCTCGAACGCCGGGAACCGGCGCGCTGGTGGCGGTGGGTGGCGACCTGGCCGTGCTACGCACTCGCGGCGGTGCTCGTCCTGCCGATCGCCCTGCCGGTCTGGCCGCGGGCCTGGCTGACCGAGCACCCATCGCTACCGACCACGTTGTTCGCCTCCGCCGAGATCGGCTGGCCGGAGGGCGCCCGCTCGGTGGCCGGCGCGTTCGCCCGGCTACCCGACCCGGACCGGACCGCGGTGGTGACCGAGACGTACTGGGAAGCGAGCGCGCTCGACCGCTACGGCCCCGACCTCGGCCTCCCCGAGCCGGCCAGCGGCAACCGCGGCTACGCCACCCTGGTCGTCCCACCGGAAAGCACCACGGACGTGCTCTTCGTCGGCGAGGATCCGCGGCCGCTGCTCGGGCACTTCGCCGAACTCCGGCCGATCGGCGAGGTCGACACCGGGGGAGCGCAGCCGAGCTCCTTCGACGGCGTGCCGCTGTGGCTGGCGACCGGCCGCGTCGAACCGTGGGCCGAGCTGTGGCCGAAGCTGGTGAACACGCACACGTGAGCCCGGCGTCACGATCCGCACAGTGGCTTCAAGGGCCCCCACGTAGGGTGCGGGAAGGACCGGCGCCGACCACGGACAAGGAGCACGATGGACGCCGTAGCCACGGCACCCAACCAGGCGAAAGCCGCACTCGCCCCCTTCGCCCGGCTGCCGGTCGCGCTGCTCGCGCTGGGCACGGCCACCGCGTTGCTGCTGACGGCGGGCCGCTACGGCTACTTCGGCGACGAGCTGTACTTCCTCGCCGCCGGGAAGCACCTGGCCTGGGGCTACGCCGACCAGCCGCCGCTCGTCCCGTTCCTGGCATGGGCGATGGACACCCTGGCGCCGGGCTCGCTCGTCGTCTTCCGGCTGCCGGCGATCGCGGCGACCGCGGCCGGGGTCGTCGTCACCGCGCTGATCGCCCGCGAGCTGGGTGGGCGGCGCAAGGCGCAGGCGCGGGCCGCGGCGGCGTACGCGATCTGCGGGCAGTTCGTCGGCAGCGGCCACTACCTGGCGACGTCGACGATCGACCCGCTGCTGTGGACGCTCGTGCTGTGGCTGCTGGTGCGCTGGGTCCGCGCCCGCGACGACAAGCTGCTGGTGTGGCTCGGCGTCGTGACGGCGGTGGCGCTCAACGACAAGCTGCTCATCGGCGCGTTCTGGGTGGTGGCCGGGCTCGCGGTGCTCGCGTTCGGCCCGCGGGAGCTGCTGCGGCGGCCGAAGCTCTGGCTGGGCGCGCTGATCGCCGCCGGCTCGCTGGTGCCCACCCTGCTGTGGCAGCGCGCGAACGGCTGGCCGCAGCTCGGGATGGGCGACGCGGTCGGTGCCGAGGTCGACGCGGCGGGCGGCCGCGAAAGCTTCGTTCCGCAGCTGCTGGCCGGGGCCGGCTGGGTGATCGGCGCGCTCGGTGTCGTCTACGGCGTCGCGGTGCTGATCGGCAGCAAGCAGCTGCGGCCCTACCGGTTCCTCGGCTGGACGGCCCTGGGCGTCGTCGCGGTCTTCCTGGTCGCCAACGGGCGGTACTACTACGCGGCCGGGACGTTCGGCGTGCTGTGGGCCGCGGCGGCCGTGCACTTCGAAGGTCTCGAGCCCTCCCGCTGGTGGCGGTGGGTGCCGACCTGGCCGGTGTTCGTGCTGTCGGCCCTGTTCAGCCTGCCGTTCACGCTGCCGGTCTGGCCGGCGCACTGGCTGGTCGACCACCCGGCCGCGCCGCGGCCCGCGTACGCGGCCGAAGAGCTCGGCTGGCCGGACCTCGCCGACGACGTCGCCAAGCTGTACCGGACCGCGCCGCCGGACACGGCGATCGTCACCGGCGGCTATTGGCAGGCGGGCGCCCTCGGCCGGTACGGGCCCGAGCGCGGCCTGCCCGAGGCGTACAGCCCGAGCCGCGGCTTCTGGTACTTCGGCCGGCCGGCCGACAACGCCGGCACCGTGCTCTTCGTCGGCTACGACCCGTCGAAACTCGCCAAGTACTTCGGGGACGCGCGCGTCGTCGGCCAGGTCGGCAACCGGCTCGGCGTCCGGAACGCGAGCGAGCACATGCCCGTCTGGCAGCTCACCGGTCGGACCGCCGGCTGGGCCGAGATCTGGCCGGAGCTGAAAGACATGCGAGCGTGAGCCTCGGGGTCGACTGGGACCGGCCGATGTGGCCGCCGGAGTCGGCGCGGACCGCGGCCGGCTGGCAGCCGTGGCTGTACCGCGTCGAACGATTCCTGCCCGGTGTGCTCCTGGCCGTCGCGTCCGGCGTCAGCGTCGGCGTCGGCGGCCACGACGGCCGCTGGTGGACGGTCACCGGTGCCCTGATCGCCGGGACCGCGCTCTGGGTGCTCGGCACGGTGGTGTTCGCGCCGGCGCGGTTGCGCGAGCGGCCCGCCTTCGCCCTGCTCACCTTCCTCGGCGTCCTCGGGCTGGGCAGCGCCCTCGAAGTCCGCGACATCTCCTACGTCATCTTCATGATCTACGCGTTCCTGTCCGCCATGCGGCTGCGGCCGACGTGGCTCGCCTTCGCCGCGCTGGCGATGACGTCGCTGCTCATCAACACCCTCGGCAACGGCGGTCCCGTGCACGCCCTGAAAGAACGGCCGGGCGTCTGGATCACGATCATCGTCGTGCAGACCGCGGCCATCGGGGGCGGCGGGCTGCTGTCGGCGGCGGTCGCCCGGCAGAACGAGGAACGCCGGCGCATGCTCGACGAGCTGGCCGCCGCGCAGGCGGAAAACGAAGGGCTGCAACGGCAATTGCTCAGCCAGGCCCGCGAAGCCGGGGTGCTCGACGAGCGGCAGCGGCTGGCGCAGGAGATCCACGACACCCTGGCGCAGGGCTTCACGGGCATCATCACGCAGCTCGAAGCCGCCGCGCTGGCCAAGGACGAGCCGGCGGAGTGGCAGCGGCACCTGGACTCCGCGACCGCGCTCGCGCGGGAAAACCTCACGGCCGCCCGGCGTTCGGTGCACGCGCTGCACCCCGAGCACCTCGACTCCGCGACGCTGCCCGAGGCGCTCGCCGGGGTCGCGGCGCGGTGGAGCGCGCGGACCGGCGTGCCCGCCGGGGTCACCACCACCGGCGTCGCGCGGCCGCTGCACCCGGAGATCGAGTCGACCGTCCTGCGCGTCACCCAGGAAGCGCTGTCCAATGTGGACAAGCACGCCGCGGCGGGGCGGGTCGGCCTCACCCTGTCGTACATGGACGAGGAAGTGACTCTGGACGTCCGCGACGACGGCGCCGGGTTCGTCCCCGGACCCGGGCCCGGCTTCGGGCTCCCCGGGATGCGGCGGCGCGTCCAGCGGCTCGCCGGTACGCTGCACGTCGAGTCCGAACCCGGCGGCGGCACCGCGATCTCGGCCGTCCTGCCCGCCGTCCCCGCCCCGCCGGAGGCTTCCGCATGACGATCACCGTGCTCATCGCCGACGACCACCCCGTCGTCCGCGACGGCCTGCGCGGCATCTTCACCGGCCGCGGCTTCGAGGTCGTCGGGGAGGCCGCGAACGGCGCCGAAGCCGTCGTGCTGGCCGAGCGGCTGCGCCCCGACGTCGTGCTGATGGACCTGCGGATGCCGGGCACCGACGGCGTCGCGGCGATCACCGAACTGGCCCGGCTGGGCAACCCGGCGCGCGTCCTGGTGCTCACGACGTACGACACGGACTCCGACGTCCTGCCCGCGGTCGAGGCGGGCGCGACGGGCTACCTGCTCAAGGACGCCCCGCGCGAAGACCTGTTCCGCGCGGTCGAGGCCGCCGCCCGCGGCGAGGCGGTGCTCTCCCCCGCCGTCGCGAGCCGGCTGCTGGGCCGCATGCGCGAGCCGGCGCACGAACCGCTGTCCCAGCGCGAACTCGAGGTGCTCACGCTGGTCGCGCGCGGGTCGACGAACAAGGAAGCGGCGAAGAAGCTGTTCATCAGCGAGGCGACGGTCAAGACGCACCTGATCCACGTCTACGCGAAGCTCGGCGTCAACGACCGCGCGGCCGCGGTGGCGGTCGCCTTCGAACGCGGGTTGCTCGGCTCCTAGGGCGTCCAGCCGGTGGTCGCGGCCCACTTCTCGGCGCGGGCGAACACGCCGTTGACGAACTCCTGCTTCTCGTCGGCGTAGGCGGCGACGTTGCCGTCCTCGGCGTGCGCGTCGGCCAGCCGCAGCTTGACGTCGCGGTAGTCGTCGCGCTCCTCCGGGTTCGCGCGCATATAGTCGCGGAAGAGCAGCGCGAGCCGCCACGCGGGCGTCTCCTCGGACCGGACGTGCAGGTTGACCGCGCGCTTCGGGTCCGCGCCGACGTGCAGGCGCTTCGGCCACGTCCCGGTGCCGTCCAGGGCGTCGTCGTACCAGTCGTCCGCCAGGCGCGGGAACCCCGCGTCGGACAGCAGGTCCGCGAGCGTGTCGGCGTCGTCCAAAGTGGACACCGTGAGCTGCAGGTCGAGGACGTCCTTCGCGGGCAGGCCGGGCACGGCGGTCGAGCCGATGTGGTCGGCGCGACGCGCGAGCTCCCCCGCCGCGGCGCGGACCCGGGCGAGCACCCGCTCGGCCTGCGCGGGCCAGGTGAGGTCGTACTCGGCGATCTTCGGGGAGACCGGCGGGCGGGGCTTGCGCAGCCGGACGTTCGCCTCGAAGGGCACCAGCCGGTCGGCCCACAGCGCGTCGACGTCGAGGAGCACGGCGTCTTCGGGACCGCCGTTGTCCAGCCACACGTCGGCGACGGCGCGGCGCTGCTCGTCGCTCGCCTGCGCCCGGATCCGCGCCCGCGCGTCGTCCTCGGCCATCCCGCGCGCCGACACCAGCCGCCGGACCCGCACCTCGACCGGCGCGTCGACGACCACGACCAGGTGGTACGCCGTCGCGAGGCCGTTCTCGACGAGCAGCGGGATGTCGTGGACGATGACGGCGTCCGGCGCGGCGGCGGCCATCAGCTCGCCGGTGCGGGCGCCGACCAGCGGGTGCACGATCGCGTTCAGCCGGCGGCGCGACTCGTCGTCGGCGAACGCCTTGGCGGCGAGGGCGGGCCGGTCGAGCGAGCCGTCCGCGGCCAGGATCTCTTCGCCGAACTCCTCGGCGAGCCGGGCGAGCCCCTCGGTCCCGGGCGCGACCACCTCGCGGGCGATCCGGTCGGAGTCGATCAGCACGGCGCCGTGCTCGGCGAGCCGGTTCGCCACGGTCGACTTGCCTGCCCCGATGCCACCCGTCAACCCCACACGCAACATGCCGATCACCCTAGTCAGCCCCTTCGGACGGGCTTTCCGTGCGCCCATTCGTGTGACGGCAGCGGCGGACCCGTAACGCGGGTAATCGATTACCGATGGCGATGTCAGCGGGTTCGCCTGGCCCGTCACATGGAGGGGGAGCCATGAGGATGAGGTTCGGCAGGCCGGCGGCCGCCGTTTTGTGCGCGGGTGGGCTCGCGGTGGCGGTGCCCGACGCGGTGACGGCGTCGCCCGCACCGCCCGTCGCGTGCGTGTCCGGGGTGTACCGGGTGCAGGCGTGGTTCCGGTACACGCCGGCCGCGAAGCTCTACACGGTGGAGCGGACGTGGATCCCGTTCGGGACGGTGACCTGCGGCGGCGCGTCCGGGCCCGCTTGAGGCACACGGACGGGTGAGCCGCAAGGAGAACGTGACGCGTGACTCAACCGATATCCGGACACGCCGCGTTGCTTACCCACGTCCTCCGGCGCGATTGCGTAGCGTGCGCGCGACAGGGTCGCCCACACGGAGGAACGATGGCGGACAGCAAGCACGTCGGAAGGCACCGGCTCGGCACGCCGGGGCTGGTGCACTGCGTTCTTCACCGCCCCGTGGCCGAGGCGCTGGCGGATTACCGCCGGACGTGGCTGAGCACCCTGCTGGTCCCGGCGAAGCACAGCTTCGCGGGGTTGCGCCGCAAGGCCCGCGCGGCGGCTCTCGAACGCATCTGGGTCCCGGCGGTCGGCACGGCGACGATCCGGCCGGCGACGGCCCAAGCGGCGTAGCTGCCGGCCGCACCCGGCTCGGGCTTGATCGGCCGAGCCGCTTCGGGGCGGCAAGACTCCACGCGAACGTTTGCGCCCTCGCTCGACCGCCGGCCCGCCGCGCGCCGGCCGACTTGCCGCCGCCGCGAACTGCCCGGCCGACCCGACCGGCCTGCGCTCAGCCCGCGACCTCGCGGGTCTCGATCGCGATCTCCGAAGACAGCGTCCGATGCACCGGACACTTGTCCGCGATCACCATCAACCTCGCGCGCTGGTCGTCGTCCAAATCCCCCTCCAGCGAAATCTCGCGCGTGATCCGGCTCAGCATTCCGCGCTCGGTCTCGCACTTCGCGCAGTCCTCCGCGTGGATGCGGTCGTGGCGCAGGCGGATCGTCGCGCGGGTCAGCGGGATGCCCTTGCGGTCCGCGTACATCCGCAGCGTGATCGCCGTGCACGAACCCAGCGACGCCAGCAGCAGCTCGTACGGGTTCGGCCCGGCGTCCGCGCCCCCGACCGCGACCGGCTCGTCGACCAGCAGCTCGTGCGTCGCCGTCGTCACCTGCTGCGTGTACGTGCCGTCGCCGCTCGCGGTGACGACCACCGTGCCGGGCTCGGGGTGCTCCATGCGGTCAGTCCTCCCAGGGTGAGTCCTCGATCGTGGTCACGAAGTCCGTGCGCGTGAAGCCTGGCACGAACCGGGCCAGGACGTCGGCTTTGACGTTCCCGAACGTCGTGTCGGGCCGGTCACGGATGCCTTCGGTGAACGCCGCGAGGATGCGCCGCTTGAAGTCCGGCCGCGGGTGCGCGGCCACGACCGCCGCCCGGTCCCGCTCGGACAGGTCGTCGTAGCCGATGCCCAGGACGTCGTACTCGACGCCCGCCGTCACCAGGGCGACCTCGGGTTCCATGTGCGCGGGGATGCCCGGGGTGGTGTGCAGCGCGATGGCGGTCCAGGCGATCCGGGCGCGTTCGGCGTCGACGTCGTGGTCCAGCAGGAAGCGCCGGGCCTCGTCCGCGCCGTCGAGCTCGAAGCGCCGGTCGGTGCGGTGGCCTTCGACCAGCCCGAGGTCGTGGAACAGGGCGGCCACGTAGAGCAGCTCGGCGTCGAAGTCGAGGCCGAGCCGCTCGCCCTGGAGGGCGCCGAAGAGGTAGACGCGCGACGAGTGGTCGTAGAGCAGCGGGCCGGCCGTGTCGCGGACGTAGTCGGCGGCTTCACGCGCGAGGGCGCTGTCGGGAACGTTCATGACGGTGACGATGCCCGGGTCCGCCGTGCCCGGACATGCGTCCGCCGGACGGGAACCCCGCACATCCGGACATCGGCCGCATTCCCAAGAAGCGCCGGATATCGTATCTTCTGCTGCGGGTGGGTCACCCGGACGTCGTTGTGCGCGAAGGGGGTGCGCCGTGGCCACCAGGCACCTGTCGATGCGCCCCGCCGAGCAGGGCAACCGCGAACGCTTCCTGGACGCGGCGCTGTCGGTGCTGTTCGACCGCGGCGTCTCGGGGCTGTCGGTGCGCGGGGTGGCCGAAGCGGCCGGCGCGTCGACGCTCTCGGTGTACGCCCGCTTCGGCGGCCGCGCAGGCCTGCTCGACGCCCTGTACGAGCGCACGTTCGACTCGCTCCGGGAGCTGCTGGAGGGGCTGCCGCCGTCGAGCCCGGACGGCGTCGCGGACCTGCTGCACCTGGCGCTCGAGTACCGGCGGTTCGCGCGCGAGAGCCCCGTCCGCTACGCGCTGATGTTCGAGCGTCCGGTGCCGGGGTTCGACCCCGACCCCGCGCTGCGGTCGGCGGTGCTGCGGACGACGTTCACGTTGTTCATCGCCCGCGTCGAGCGGGTGTGCCCACCGGAAGCGGACCCCCGCGCGGCGGCGTACCAGCTGTGGACGGCGATGCACGGCCTGGTCGGGGCGGAGCTGATGCTGGCGTCGCGGACGCCGCTGCCGGACTGGTTCATCCCGCCGACCGACGAGGCGAACGAAGAGATGTACCGCCGCGGCGTCACGGCGATGATCACCGGCCTCGGCCTGCGCAACCGCTGACCCCCGGAACACGAAACGAACCCCCGGTCCGCAGTGGACCGGGGGTTCGTTCGTCAGCTCAGAGCGCTAGTGCTCACGCACCGCCGGAGAGCTTCTCGCGGAGCGCCGCGAGCTGCTCGTCGGAGGCGAGGGTGCCGCCGCTGCTCTTCGTGTCGGTCGAGGTCGAGCCCGAGGTGTAGCTCTCCGAGCCACCCTCGACGCCGGTCGCCGCGTCGGCCGCGGCCTCCGCGTCGGCCTCGACGGCCTTCTGGACCTGCTTCATGTGGGCCTCGTAACGGGTGTGCGCCTCGGCGTACTGGCGCTCCCACTCCTCACGCTGCTTGTCGAAGCCTTCCTGCCACTCCTGGGTGTCCGGGTCGAAGCCTTCGGGGTAGATGTAGTTGCCCTCGGCGTCGTACTCGGCGGCCATGCCGTACTGGGTCGGGTCGAACTCGGTGTCCGGCGTGACACCCTCGTTCGCCTGCTTCAGCGACAGCGAGATGCGACGGCGCTCGAGGTCGATGTCGATGACCTTGACCATGACGTCGCCGTTGACCTGGACGACCTGCTCCGGGATCTCCACGTGGCGCTCGGCCAGCTCGGAGATGTGGACCAGGCCCTCGATGCCCTCTTCGACGCGCACGAACGCACCGAACGGAACCAGCTTGGTGACCTTGCCCGGCACGATCTGGCCGATCGCGTGGGTGCGGGCGAACTGGCGCCACGGGTCTTCCTGGGTCGCCTTCAGCGACAGCGAGACGCGCTCGCGGTCCATGTCGACGTCCAGGACCTCGACCGTGACCTCCTGGCCGACCTCGACGACCTCGGACGGGTGGTCGATGTGCTTCCAGGACAGCTCGGAGACGTGCACCAGGCCGTCGACGCCACCCAGGTCCACGAAGGCACCGAAGTTGACGATGGACGACACGACGCCCTTGCGGACCTGGCCCTTGGCGAGCGCGTTGAGGAACTCGCTGCGCACCTCGGACTGGGTCTGCTCCAGGTAGGCGCGGCGGGACAGGACCACGTTGTTGCGGTTCTTGTCCAGCTCGATGATCTTCGCCTCGAGCTCGCGGCCGACGTACGGCTGCAGGTCGCGGACGCGGCGCATCTCGACCAGGGACGCGGGGAGGAAGCCGCGCAGGCCGATGTCCAGGATGAGGCCGCCCTTGACGACCTCGATGACGGTGCCCTTGACGGGCTCGTCCTTCTCCTTGAGCTCCTCGATCGTGCCCCAGGCGCGCTCGTACTGCGCGCGCTTCTTGGACAGGATCAGACGGCCTTCCTTGTCCTCCTTCTGGAGAACGAGGGCTTCGACCTCATCGCCGACGGTGACAACCTCAGCCGGGTCGACATCGTGCTTGATGGAGAGCTCACGCGAGGGGATGACACCCTCGGTCTTGTAGCCGATGTCGAGCAGGACCTCGTCGCGGTCGACCTTGACGATCGTGCCTTCGACGATGTCGCCATCGTTGAAGTACTTGATCGTCTTGTCGATCGCCGCGAGGAAGTCTTCCTCCGACCCGATGTCGTTGATGGCGACCTGCTGGGGCCCGGTGGGGGCGGTCGGGGCGGTGGCGGTGTCGGTGGTCATTAGGCGGGTTGCTCCGGTGGATGGGAATCGAGGGTTGGCAGTTGTCGACGCGATGGGCGGCATACGACGACCCTGCGAGCAAACGTCCACCAGTGAACGACCGCGGCATGACCCCGCATACGGTGCGCGACCCGAGTCCCAACCAGAAGCTGAGCGGAAGGCAGCGCGAACCCACTGCGCTAACACTTATCGTACGCGGCGGCCGCTAGGGGGCACAATCAGGGTCCCCCTCGATCGCTAAGGTCCTCGCGGAAGCAAACACGCAGCGGACCGGAGACCACCATCATGCCACCGGAGGAGCCGCCCGCGCCGGGGCGCCACGACGCGGCCGAGCACCGGCTGGGCACCGCGGCCGTCGCCTACCGCGAGGTCGGGGGCGCCGAAGCCGCCGCCGCGAACCTCGCCTGGTGGGACGCCGACGCGGACGACTACCAGGCCGAGCACGGCGGGTTCCTCGGCGACGCCGACTTCGTCTGGTGCCCGGAGGGCGTGCGTGAGGCGGAGGCGCGGCTGCTCGGCGACGTCCGCGGCAAGCGCGTGCTGGAGGTCGGGTGCGGGCAGGCCGCCTGCGCGCGCTGGCTGACGGCCGAAGGCGCGTTGGCCGTGGCGACCGACCTGTCCGCCGGCATGCTGCGCCACGCCCGCGACGGCAACGCCCGCACCGGGCTCGACGTCCCGCTGGTGCAGGCCAACGCCGAGTACCTGCCGCTGGCGTCGGGCAGCTTCGACGCCGCCTGCTCGGCGTTCGGCGCGATCCCGTTCGTGGCCTCGGTGGACGCCGTCTTCGCGGAGGTGCACCGGGTGCTGCGGCCGGGTGCGCCGTGGGTGTTCTCGGTGACCCACCCGATGCGGTGGATCTTCCCGGACGACCCGGGCCCGCAGGGGCTCACCGTCACCCAGCCGTACTTCGACCGCACGCCGTACGTGGAGGTCGACGACGAGGGCACCGCCACCTACGTCGAGTACCACCACACGCTCGGCGACTACGTGCGCGCGCTGGCCGCGGCCGGGTTCACCCTGACCGACCTGGTCGAGCCCGAGTGGCCGGCGGGGCACACGCGGGTCTGGGGCCAGTGGAGCCCGCTGCGCGGCCGGCTCTTCCCGGGCACCGCGATCTTCCGCACGCGCCGCTCGTGAACTCCCTCGAAGCCCAGCAGAACGCGCGGTTCGCCGCGCTCGACCCGCTCCTCCCGCCGATCGCGGCCCCGCCCGCGGCGAGCGAGCCGCTGGTGGTGGCCGCCGGCGGGCTCCGTGCGGGCGGCCTGCTGACGCACGTCGTGCACGCGCCGGGGTCGTGGCCCGCGCTGTGGGGCCCGCTGGAGATCCATGACCTGACCGCGGTGCCGGGCGACAGCGGCGCGGCGGGCCTGGCCGCGCTGCTCGGCGCGTGGCGCGACCGGCTGCGCGGGACGCGTCCGGAGCCGGATTCGGGCTGCTCGGTGGCCTGGCCGAGCCGCGACGCCGAGGCGTCCGCGGTCCTGCTCGCCCACGGCTTCGCGCCGATGACGCACCTGGCGGTGCGGAAGCCCGGCCCACCCGCGGAGCAGGCACCTGCGCGGGTGACCGTCCGCCGCGCGGGCGAGGGAGACGTCGAGGCGCTGACCGACCTGCGCCTCGCGGAATGGCGCTACACGTCGCTGGTCGGCACCGCCCGGCAGCGGCCGGACGCGCGGCCGCTGCTGCGTGCGGAGGTCGTCCGGTCGCTGCGCTTCAGCGGGCTGGTCTGGCTCGCCGAGGACGACGGCGTGCCGGTCGGCATGGCCGCGTGCGCGCTGGCCTCGCCGACGCCGGGCGACAGCGTGCACGGGCGGCTGCGGCCGGGGCGCTGGGGGTACGTCGACACGCTGTCGGTCGCGCCCGAGGCGCGCGGCGGCGGGGTGGGCCGGGCGCTGATGGCCGTGGCCCACCACGAGCTGCTGCGACCGGACTCGCGCGGTACGTTCCTCTTCTACCACCCGGCGAACCCGCTCTCGCCGGTGTTCTGGCACCGGCAGGGCTATCGTCCACTGTGGACGATGTGGATCCGGCGACCAGCCTGGTCCTGACCGACGCACCAGGGGGCCCCATGGACATCGCCGAGCCGCTGCTCGCCGCCCACCGCGCGCGCTTCGCGGCGGTCGACGCGCTGCTGCCGCCGGCCGCGCCGCCCGCGGTGGGCGAACGGCTGGACGCGGCCACGGCGGCGGGCACGCAGGTCACCGGAGTCCTGCAGCGGCACCGGTTCGGCCCCGGTGACATCCCGATGCTGTGGTCGGCCGCCGACACGTGGCAGCTGTTCCCGTACTTCGGCGACACCGGCACCGAAGGCGCCGACCTCCTGCTGCGCGCGCTCAAGGGCCGGCTGGAGGCGGAGCCGGCCGGCGGCGATTCGGCGTGCGTCGTGCTCTGGCCCAGCCAGGACGCCGAGGCGATCCGCGCCTTCCTCGACCACGGCCTGGTCCCCCTGTCGGCGGTCGGCGTGCGGACCGCTCCGCCGCCCGAAGCGGACCCGGCGGTCACCGTCCGCCGCGCCGGGCCGTCCGACTACGCCGCCGCGGTGGCGCTCGCCGAGGCGACCTTCGACTACACCGGCCTCGTCGCCTCACCCCGCCGTCCCAACACCGCCGAGCTGCTCGGCCCCGGCCTGCGCGCGGCCCTCGCCGAGGCCGAACCGCCCGTCTGGCTGGCCGAAGAGGACGGCGAAGCCCGCGCGCTCGCGCACTGCGCGTGGGTGGACGCGGCGCCGGGCAACGAGGCCGCGGAGCTGCTCCCGCCGGGCCGCTGGGGCTACGTGAACAACGTCGTGACCGCGCCCGGCGACCGCGGCAGCGGGTTCGGGCGGGCGCTGATGGCCCACGTGCACCGCGAGCTGCACCGGGGCGGCGCCACCCGCACGTACCTCTACTACAACCCGACCAACCCGCTGTCGTCGGTGTTCTGGCACCGGCAGGGCTATCGTCCACTGTGGACGAGCTGGGAGATCCGCCCGGCGTCCGCGCTCCGGTGAACGGTGGCCAGTGGCCGGTCGCGGGGTGCGGTGCCGCCCAGGCCGGCCGGCACGGCAGCACCCTCACCCACCCGGGGCCGCCAAGCGGCGCCGAAGCTCACCGGGTGCGAACCTTCGTCAGTCACCCACGGGTGTGACGTGCGTCCGGTGATCTTGCCGCCCACCTCCGCGAGGACTACGTTTTTGAACTGACCGGTCAGTTCAAAAACGCTGGAGTCCCCCGTGCAGGTCCGAGCCGATCGCGTGTCCCTCGAAGGGCACCACGGCACCTTGTTACCGCCCACCTCGCTGACCGTCGGCGAGGGTGACCTGGCGATCGTGCACGGCGAGCCCGGCGTCGGCGTCACCGCGTTCGGCCTCGCGCTGGCCGGCCGGCTGAAGCCGACCACCGGGACCGTGCACGCCGAAGGCGTCGACGCCGGCCTGGCCGAGCTCGTCGCGGTCGTCGACGCCCCCGGCGTCAGCGAGCCCGACGACGCCCTCCCCCTGCGCGTGGTCGTCGGCGAAGAGCTGGCCCTCGCCCACCGCCCGGCCGGCAAGGAAGACGTCGCCGGCTGGCTCGCCGCCCACGACGCCGCGCCCTTCGCCGGCACGCGGTTCGAGAACCTCGCCCCGACCCTGCGGACGCGGCTGCTCACCGAGCTGGCCGCCGAGCGCAAGGGCGTCCGGCTGCTCGTCCTCGACACGCCCGACCGGCACACCAGCGACGTCGCCAGCTGGGCGGACCTCGCCCGCGAGCAGGCCGAACGCGGGCTCGCCGTCGTCGTCCTGACCGCGACGACGCCGTTGTCCGCGTTGCCGTTCCCGCCCGCGCTCCTGGGCGCCGCCGAGCAGCCCGAGCCGCAGCACCACGCCCCTGAACCCACCGAAGAGCTCCCCGAGAGCACTGACGGAGTCCCCGAATGAACGCCTTCCGGATCGCGCGCAACGAGCTGCGCCGCCTCTCCACCGGCACGATGCCGAAGCTCGCGCTGGTCGCGCTCGTGCTGGTGCCGCTGCTCTACGCGTCCTTCTACCTCTACGCGAACTACGACCCCTACGGCCGGCTCGACAAGCTGCCCGCCGCCGTCTTCACCAGCGACACCGGCGCGAAGGATTCGACCGGCCAGCAGCGCAACGTCGGCCGCGAGGTGACCGACGAGCTGGTCAAGTCCGGCACCTTCCAGTGGCACGAGGTGTCCGAGCAGGAGGCGCGCGACGGCGTCCGCGACGACAAGTACTCGTTCGCGATCGGCATCCCCAGCGGCTTCTCCGCGGCGCTGCTGTCGGTCGGCAACTTCCAGCCGCAGCAGGCGACGATCACGCTGACCACCAACGACGCCAACAACTACCTTTCCGGCACCATCGCCAAGCAGGTCGCCGAGCAGGTGCGCAAGACCATCGCGGAGAAGGTCGGCAGCGAGGCCGCGGACCGGTTCCTCGTGGGCTTCTCGACGATCTACGCCAAGATCCAGGAGGCCTCGACCGGCGCTTCGCAGCTCGCCGACGGTGCCACGCAGCTGAAGTCCGGTCAGCAGCAGCTGGCCGACGGCGCCGCGAAGCTCGCGGACGGCTCGTCGACGCTGGCGACCGGCCTCGGGACGTTGAAGAGCAGCACGGCTTCTCTTCCGTCACAGACGCAGAAGCTGGCCGACGGCGCGTCGCAGGTGGCCGCCGGGGACCAGAAGGTCGCCGACGCGGCGTCGCTGGCCGCCACGGCGTCGTCCGACGTCCAGGGCAAGCTCGACTCCTACCGCACCCAGCTCGTCACCGATCTGCGCGACGCCGGCGTGCCGGAGACGCAGGTGCAGGCGATCGTCGCGCGGGCGGACCAGCTGCGCTCCCCCGTCGACCAGGCGAACGGCAAGATCCAGCAGGCCAACGGCGACCTCGCGAAGCTGGCCGACGGCGCCCGGCAGGTGTCCGACGGCGCCGCCAAGCTCGCCGCCGCGTCGCCGCAGCTGACGAGCGGCATCGCGCAGGCGTCGGACGGCGCGAACCAGCTGAAGGACGGCGCCGCCAAGCTCAGCGACGGCGAGAAGACGGCCGTCACCGGCACGAACCAGCTGGCGGACGGCGCGGTGAAGCTGCGTGACGGGCTGGCTTCCGGGCTCCAGCAGATCCCGAACCCGGACGACCCCACGCGCGCGGCGACGGCCAACACGATCGCCGACCCGGTGGCGGTGAACGCCAACGGCGAGGCGTCGGCGGGGACGTACGGCGCCGGGCTCGCGCCGTTCTTCATCTCGCTGGCCACGTGGATCGGCGCGTTCGTGCTGTTCCTGATCCTGCGGCCGCTCTCGACGCGGGCGCTGACCGCGGGCGCGGCGCCGTTCCGGGTCGCCGTCGGCGGCTGGCTGTCCTCGGCACTGCTGGGCGTCGCGCAGGTGGTCGTGCTGTTCGGCGCGGTGACGTGGCTGGTCGGCATCCACATCGCCCACCCGCTGGGCGCGATCGGGTTCGCGGTGCTGGTGTCGCTGACGTTCACGTCGGTGGTGCACGCGCTCAACGCGTTCTTCGGCGCGGTCGGCAAGTTCCTCGGGCTGGTGCTGCTGGTGCTGCAGCTGGTCAGCGCGGGCGGCACGTTCCCGTGGCAGACGATCCCGGACGCGCTGTACCCGCTGCACGTGGTGCTGCCGATGGGCTACGCGATCGACGGCTTCCGCCACCTGTTCTACAGTGGCGCGACGGTGCAGATCCTGGGGGACATCGGCGTGCTGCTGGCGTATTTGGTGGGCGGGATCCTGGTGTCGACGCTGGCCGCGCGCAAGCGTCGCGTTTGGACGGTGTCCGCGCTCAAGCCCGAGCTGAGCCTGTGAGCGGCGGGACGAAGCAGAAGCTCTTCGAGGCCACGCTGCGGCTCTCGAAGAGCCGTGGCCTGGTGGGGCTGACGGTCGACGACATCGCGGCCGAGGCGGGCGTCGCGAAGGGCACGGTCTACTACAACTTCGGTTCGAAGGACGGCCTGGTCGACGGGCTCCTGCGGTACGGGGTGGACATGCTGGCATCGCGGCTGCATTCGGCGGTTTCGGACGCGGACCCGCTGGACGTGATCGAGGCGCAGGTCGACACGACGCTGGAGTTCATCGCGGCTTACCCGGGGTTTTCGCAGATCCTGGTGAGCGAGCTGTGGCGCACGCCCGGGCAGTGGCACGGAACGCTTTCCCTGCTGCGCGAGGAGATCATCTCGATCGTGAAGCAGCAGCTGTCGCGGTTGGAGGAGGCGGGCCGGCTGCCGGAGGGGGTGCAGATCCCAACGGCGGCGGCGGGGTTGTTCGGAACGATGCTGGTGGTGGCGCTGGACTGGCAGGTGTTCGGACCGCAGCGGACAAGGGGCGAGGTGCGGGAAGCGGTGATGGTGCTGATCCGCGGCTTGGGCCGCCGGTAGCCGGAGCTCCGGGGGGCGGCACGCCCCGGCTCGGGGCGGCACGCCCCGGCTTGGGCCGCCGATGGCCGGAGCGTGAGGGGCGGCACGCCCTTGCGCCCCGCCCAGACCCCTCCCCCCACCCCGATCCGAAGCCAGAACACGGCCGGCGGTGCCGGGTCAAGGCACGCTTTCCCGCCTTGACGCGGTACCGCCGGCCGTAGTCACAATCGGGCTGCGGGGTGGTGGGTGCTCACCAGCACCGACCGGCCACACCAGCTTCGCAGCGGCAGACGCTCCCCAGCACCGACAGGCCGCAGGGCAGGTCAGGCGCAGTAATCGACGCAACCCCGCGGGGCGCCCCCCGTTTCCACTTTACCGGCCGGCACCGACAGTTTCGGCACCCAAGCGATGGTCAGGGGCACTCAGCCGAGACGAACCCGCGCCGCTCGCGGACCAGCCCGCCAGGGGCGCCCCCCGTTTTCCACTCTACCGGCCACCACCGACAGTTTCGGCGCTCAAGCCGCGCTCGAAACCCTGCTCAGGGCCGGTCTTCGAGCCGCGCCCGGACCGCAGCCGCGTAGGTATCGACCGCCGTCGCCGCCGCTGTCAACTCGCACGGGCCGTCGATCAGCAACCTCTTCGCCGGCACGTACGCCTGCTCCAGCTCCGGGTCCCCATCCAAGCCGTGGTCACGCGCCAGCTCGTTGTCCGCGGCCAACCGCGCCCGCAGTTCCTCGCGGCGGGCGACCAACCCGTCCAGCACCGCCCGCTGGCGGCGGCCGTCCTCGACCGCCGGGGCCACCGCGTGCTCGTGGCCGTCGATGTGCTTCTCCACCCACTCCGCGTCGCCGTCGACCTCCGCCGACCGCAGCTGCTTCAGCGTCGCCCGCAGCCGTTGTGCTCGGGCCGGGAGCATCGCCACTCCGGTGAACCGCGTCGCCACCCTCAGCTGGTACGCCTCGATCTCCGCGAGCTCCTCCACCGACTGCGTCAGCACGTCGAGCCGGCCCGCCAGGTCGTCCGGTGCCGGGCGGGCGCCGAGCGTGCCCGCGCGGATCGCCGCGACCCCCGGCGAGGACTCCTCCCGGAAGCCGAGCAGCAACCTGATCCCCAGCTCGGCCGCGCGGCCCGCGAGCGGTGCCAGCACCTCGCCGACGAGCCGGTCGGGTTCGGCGGAGTCGTCGATCGCGTCGACGACCAACGTGCGGCCGGCGACCCCGGTCGTCAGCCGGTCGGCGATGCGGTGGCGGACGGCGTCGGCCGTGCGGCCGGTCGCGTCGACGGCGAGGTCGACGCTGCCCGCCGGCGGCATCTGCCCGAACGCCGGCGGCAGGCCGGGCACGCCCAGGGAACGTTCGCGGTCGGCGAGGACGATCCCGAACCGCAGCGCCGCGGCGACCGGCGAGCCGGCCTCGCCGGTGTCGACCACCCAGACCGTGCCGGGCTCGGCCTTGGCGAACCAGTCCGCGACGCTCTGCACGAAGGAGACGTCGACGGCTTCGCCGACCGGGCGCGAAAAGCTCGCGTCGACGGCCGGGCTGCCCGACGTCCAGATGCTCAGCTGCGGCAGGTGCCCGAGCATGGTCTCGACCGGGATCATCCACGTGCCGGTGTCCTTGCCGACGACGACGCCGACGACGTGCCCGGTCGCTTCGTCGATCACCGCCGTGCCACCGAAACCGGGCCCGAGCGGCTCGGCTTCGGACGTGCGGAACAGCCGGACCCACTCGCCGCCGGGGCCGCCGGGGTGTTCGGGGCCGCCGAGCCGGGCGTGGGTCCAGCGGCCGACCGAGCCCGGCGGGAACCCGAACGCGCGGACGAGCTGGTGCTCGCCGAGCGGCATGCGGTGCAGCGGCGCGCGGAAGACGCGGGACTCGGGACGGTCGAGGCGCAGCACGGCGAGGTCGCCGCGGCCGCCGCCGTCGGAGGGCACCCAGCAGCCTTCGACGACGGTGGCCGAACCGGGCATCGCCTCGGCCAGGCCGACGAAGTCGACGCTCAACGCGGACCGCGGACCCCCGGCGGTTTCGACGACGTGCGCGCTCGTGAGGACGTGGTACTCGTCCAGCACCGTGCCCGCACCGCAAACCCGGCCGAGTTCGTCGTGCAGCCGGACCCGCCAGCGTCGTCGCTCACGCTCGAACCCCATTCGGCGGACCCTACGCCGTGATCGCTCCCGGCCGGGCGCCGACCTCCCTACCCAGCGGTAATGGCTCACCCGAACGGAGTCGTCCGTTGGTAGGAACGCCGAACGGTGTTGTGTGCCGGTGAGTATTTCCGGCAAAGACGTCGGAAAAACCGTGTGCTGCTAGACGCGGCCGAACACCCAGCTCCCGGCCGCCGCGGGGTCGTCGCCGGCCCAGAACTCGTACCAGTGACCGGCGAACTCGTCGTGGGACAGCCGGCCGTCGCCGTCGGTGTCCAGCAGCGCGAACACCTCGTCCGTCGGGACGGCCCCGCCGCTCCACGCTTCGATCATGCATCGGTACTCGGCCGCCGAGATCGTGCCGTCGCCGTTTTCGTCGACCGCCTCGAACATCGCGTCCGCCGTGCCGGTGACCGCGCCCGGCATCTTCGGCAGCTCGTCGACGACCGAGAGGACCTCGTCGAGGGTCACCTTGCCGTCGCGGTCGCGGTCGGACGCGTCGAGCAGCGTCGCCCACCAGCCCATCATGATCGTGGCGAGCTTCTCGCCCTCGGGCGTGCCGGCGTCGGTGCCGCGGACGTCGAGCCATCTCGTCGTGAGCGCGCGGAAGTCGGACTCGGTCAGGTAGCCGTCGTCGTCGGCGTCCATCGCGCCGAACACGGTCGAGATCTTGCGTCGCTGGAAGTCACTGGCCATGGTCGACAGCATTGCCGCGACGAACGGCGCGCCACGACGGCCGCCCGAGTACACCCGCGCCACGACCCGGTGATCCGGGTCGCGACGCAGAGTGAACTTAATGGGCGGCTTCGTTCCAAGAACGCCCGTAGCCGACCGAAACCTCCAACGGCACCGCCAGGTCGTACGCCGACCCCATGCCGTCGCGCACGAGCTTCTCCAGCTGCTCGCGCTCGCCCTCGGCGACCTCGAGCACGAGCTCGTCGTGCACCTGCAGCAGGATCCGGCTCTTCAGCTTCGCCTCGACGAGCGCGCGGTGGACGTTCAGCATCGCGACCTTGATGATGTCGGCCGCGCTGCCCTGGATCGGGGCGTTCAGCGCCATCCGCTCGGCCATCTCGCGGCGCTGGCGGTTGTCGCTGTTGAGGTCCGGCAGGTAGCGGCGGCGGCCGAAGATCGTCTCCGTGTAGCCGCACTTCGCCGCTTCGCCGACCACCGAGTGGAGGTAGTCGCTGATGCCGCCGAAGCGGGCGAAGTACGCCTCCATCTGGGACTTGGCGTCTTCGGTGGAAATCCGCAGCTGCTGCGAAAGCCCGTACGCCGACAACCCGTACGCGAGGCCGTACGACATCGCCTTGACGCGGTAGCGCAGCTCCGGCGTGATCTCCTCCGGCGGCAGCGAGAACGCCCGCGACGCGACGAACGTGTGCAGGTCCTCGCCGGAGTTGAACGCCTCGATGAGGCCCTCGTCCTTCGACAGGTGCGCCATGATCCGCATTTCGATCTGGCTGTAGTCCGCGGTCATCAGCTCGGTGAAGCCGTCGCCCACGACGAACGCGTCGCGGATACGGCGGCCTTCTTCGGTGCGGACCGGGATGTTCTGCAGGTTCGGCTCGGTCGACGACAGCCGCCCGGTGGCCGCGATCGTCTGCAGCAGCGTGGTGTGGATGCGGCCGTCGTCGGCGACGGACTTGATCAGGCCCTCGACCGTCGTCCGCAGCTTCGTCGCGTCCCGGTGCTCCAGCATGTGCTGCAGGAACGGGTGCTCGGTCTTCTCGAACAGGCCCTGCAGCGCCTCGGCGTCGGTGGTGTAACCGGTCTTGGTGCGCTTGGTCTTCGGCATGCCGAGCTCGTCGAACAGCACGACCTGCAGCTGCTTCGGCGAGCCGAGGTTGATCTGCTTGCCGATCACCTCGTACGCGGCTTCGGCGGCCTGCGTGACGCGCGAGAGGTAGTGCGCTTCGAGCGACGTCAGCTGCTCGAGGTCGACGGCGACACCGGCGATCTCGACCTCGGTGATGACCTCCAGCAGGGGCAGCTCCAGCTCGGCGAGCAGCCGCGCGCCGCCGATCTGCTCGAGCTCCTTGTCGAGCGCGCCGGCCAGCTCGAAGATCGCGCGGGCCTTGACCAGGTACTCCTGGATCTCCTTCTGCTCCAGGCCTTCCGCGCCGCCGTCGAGCAGCGACAGCTGCCCGTCGCCGCCGTCGGTCTCCGAGCGCAGCTCGCGGTGCAGGTAGCGCAGCGCGAGGTCGTCGAGCTCGAACGTGCGCTGCCCCGGCCGCACGAGGTACGCGGCGAGCGCGGTGTCCATGGCGAGCCCGGCGAGCGCCCAGCCGCGGGCGCGGATCGCGTGCAGCGGGACCTTGAGGTCGTGGCCGGTCTTGCGGATCTTGGGGTCGGCGAACCACGCGGCGAGCGCGGCGTCGTCGGCCTGGTCCATCGCCGTCACGTCGACGTACGCGCCTTCGCCGTCGGCCGCGGCGAACGCGACCGCGCGCAGGTCGGACCGGACCGACGTGCCCACCGCGCGGAACGCCAGCGCGACCGGTTCGCCGGCCTTCGCGTGCGCCGCGAGCCACGCGCCGAGCGCGCCGGGCGCGAGCGCGGACCCCGAGACCTCGAAGCCTTCGTCGGCCTCCGGCTCGGCGCTCTGCAACGTCGCGAACAGCCGATCGCGCAGCACGCGGAACTCCAGCTCGTCGAACAGCGCGTGCACCGCCTCGCGGTCCCACGGGCGCAGCTCCAGCCCGGACGGCGCGATCTCCAGCTCGACGTCGCGGATCAGCTCGGTCAGCTGGCGGTTGAGCTGGACCGACGACAGGTGCGCCCGCAGCGCGTCGCCGACCTTGCCCTTGACCTCGTCGACGCGGTCGATGAGGTCGTCGAGCGAGCCGAACTGCTTGATCCACTTGGCCGCGGTCTTCTCGCCGACACCGGGGATGCTCGGCAGGTTGTCCGACGGGTCGCCGCGCAGCGCGGCGAAGTCCGGGTACTGCCGCGGGGTGAGCCCGTACTTCTCCTCGACGGCGTCCGGGGTGAACCGGGTCATCTCCGAGACGCCGCGCTTCGGGTACAGCACGGTGACCTGCTCGGTGACCAGCTGCAGCGCGTCCCGGTCGCCCGTACAGATGAGGACGTCGAAACCGTCGGCCGTCGCCTGCGTCGTGAGCGTGGCGATGATGTCGTCGGCTTCGAAGTTCTCCTTCACCAGCGACGGGATCCCGAGCACCTCGAGGACCTCCTTGACCAGGTCCACCTGGCCGCGGAACTCGTCCGGCGTCGTGCTGCGGTTGGCCTTGTACTCCGCGTACGTCTCCGAGCGGAACGTCTTGCGCGAGAGGTCGAACGCCACCGCGAGGTGGGTCGGCGTCTCGTCGCGCAGGAGGTTGATGAGCATCGACGTGAACCCGAAGACGGCGTTCGTGACCTGCCCGGTCTTCGTCTTGAAGTTCTCCGCGGGCAGCGCGAAGAACGCGCGGTAGGCCATCGAATGGCCGTCGATCAGCAGCAGCTTCGGCCGCTCGGCGACAGCGGTGGTTCCTGTGGCGTTGGCAACGGTCGTCTTCTCACTCGGGCTCACGGGGCCGAGTCTAGGCTGAGGGTCCGACACTCTTACGTGTCGCATAGGAACAGGAGCGTTGCGTGACCGAAAGTGCCGCCCCCATCGACGTGGACCGGCTGTCGGGGATCGACCCGGCCGCTGCGGACCAGCAGCTGAACGACAAGGTCGGCATGAAGCTCCTGGAAGCGACGGCCGAGCGCGTGGTCGGCACGATCCCCGTCGAGGGCAACCTCCAGCCGTACGGCCTGCTGCACGGCGGCGCCAACGCCGTGCTCGCCGAAGCGCTGGGCTCGACGATCGCCGCGCTGAACGCGGGCCCCGGCCGGGCGGCGATGGGCCTGGAACTGTCGTGCACCCACCACCGCGCGGTCCGCGAAGGCACCGTCACCGGCGTCGCGACGCCGCTGCACGTCGGCCGCGGCACCATCACCGCCGAAATCGTGCTGACCGACGACGAGGGCAGGCGGACCTGCACCGCCCGGCTCACCTGCGTCGTCCGGGACCGCCCGCCGGGCGCCTGAGCGGGTGGACCTCGACCTCGCCCAGGTGCGGGCGTTCGTGGTCACCGCGGAGCAGCGCCACTTCGGGCGGGCCGCCCAGGCGCTGTTCCTGACCCAGCAGGCGCTGTCGAAACGGATCAAGAAGCTCGAGGACGCGCTCGCGACACCGTTGTTCCTGCGCACCAACCGCTCGGTCGAGCTGACCGCCGACGGCGAGCGGTTCCTCCCGCACGCGCGCGAGCTGGTGCGGGTGGCCGACGCGGCGGTGGCCGCGATGGGTGCCGACGACCGGCCGCTGCGCCTCGACGTCGTCGACTACCGGCTCTCCCCCATCTCCCTGCTGCGCCGGCTCGCCGCGCGGGACCCGGGCTTGCGGGTCGACCGGGTCGCCGGCGGCGGGTTCGCCAACGCCGTCGAGCCGCTGCTGTCCGGCGAGCTCGACGTCGCCGCCGGGCGGGTCACCGGGATCGGCCGGCCGCTGCCCGACGAGCTGGAGCACCGGGTCGTCCGGCTCGAACCGCTGGTCGCGCTGCTCGCCCCGGAACACCCGCTGGCCCAGGACGACGTCCTGCGGCTCGACGACCTGCGCGCCGACGGGATCTGGCTGCCCGGCCTGCGCGGCCCCGCCGAATGGCTGTCCTACCTGCGGGAGCTGTGCGACCGGTTCGGCGTGCCGGTCGACGACTCCGGCGTCAGCTTCGACCTGCGGCACACCCTGGAGCAGACGCGCTACGGCAAGCGGCGCGTCACCCTCGCCGGAGCGGACATGGAGCTCGCGCCCGACCTCAACCTGAAGGTGCTGCCGTTCGAGCCGTCGCCGTTGTTCCCGTGGTCGCTGGTCTGGCGGCGCGGGAAAGCGAGCCCGGCGCTGCGGCGGCTGCTGGCGCTGGCCGGGCGCACCAGCCGTGAAGAGGACTGGTGCGCCTACGACCCGGAGCACGCCTGGCTGCCGGAGGACGACGTCAAGCTCGCAGCCGCCGCGCGAACCACTCGGTGAAAGCCGCGTCGACGGCCTTCGCCGCCGGCGTCCCCGGCGGGAACTCGTGGGCCATCCCGTCGACCGTCACCAGCTCGGTGTCCAGCTCCGCGCGCAGCGCTTCGGCCGGCTCGCGCACGGCGACGTCGTCGTCCGCGCCGGCGACCAGCAGCAGCGGCGCGGTCAGCTCGCCGGCGCGGCGCACGAAGTCGTAGCGGTCAGCGACGGCCCGGGACTCCGGCGTCCAGGGGTAGGTGACGTCGAAGAGGCGCTCGTTGCGGCCGATCACCGGCGCCAGCCGGGCGACCGGGCTGACCACCGCGGCGGCTTCGACGTCGCCGCGGGCGAGCAGCTCCAGCGCGACCAGCGAGCCGGCCGAGCCTCCGAAGACGCCTAGCGGGCCGTCCGCACCCGGCAGCCGGTCGCGCAGCTCGGCCAGCGCCGCCGGGAACTCCGCCACCGCCTGCTCGGTGACCGGCTCGAAGACGTTGCGCACCGCGTCCTCGCTCGCCAGCCGGAACAGCTCCGCCGGACCGCCCTCGGGCAGCCGCGCCCCGGTCATGGGCAGGCCGAAGTACACCCGCCACGCCTGCAGCCCGGTCATCGGCACCGCTTCGGTGAAGGCCTGCTCGCTCGAAGGCTCTTCCATCAGGTGCCAGCCCGCCAGCAGCGCCGCCGGTGCGTCCGGGTCCGCCGGTGCCAGCGCCACGAACGGCACGCCCGCCGCCACACCCTCGACTGCTTCCCGCATCTCGTCTCTCCCTGTTCTCTCGGCTGCTCCCAGCGAACAGCCGCGGAGGGGTGCGGGTCCAACAGCTGTTCCGGCGCCCACGACAACCGATGGTTGTGACCGTTCGGGCAGACTTCACCGGGGGCTGGTCCGATCGGCCGCCCGAACCGGACGTAAGGTGCATCCCTACGGCGGTGCCCACCCCCGGCGACCCCCGCCAGGGTGAACAGCGGATCGGCGGGAAACCGGTCACGCGCCGGCCGCCGAAATGGGCGATGACATACCGCGGAAACACGGCTGTCACCCATTCGCAGAACGAGTGCCGATACTTAGCATCGCTGCGTGACCAGCGGCGGGCCGTGGCGAAACATCGCTCGCCTTTTCGTGCAATTCGCGTCGGTTGCGATCGTCACGATGTGGACACAGAGTAGCGAGGCCGCCTGTGCACAAGACGGGCGAGAGGGATATCTTCCTGCCCTAACCTAGCCCCTGTGTCGGGGGCAACGCCTACCGGCGGCTGGTTGGTCATGGGAGGTAGTCGGTGTCAGGAGTGCGTTTTGGACGGGTTCTCGCCCTCGCAGCGGCGACGTCGCTCGCGCTGGCGGGCTGCGCCGGTGGCGGCTCGTCCAGCAACAGTGGTGACGGCAGCACGCTGAAGATCGGGTTCATGGGCGACCTGACCGGGGAGAACTCCGGGATCGTGATCCCGCCCAACAACGGCGCCAAGCTCGCCATCGACGAGTACAACGCCACGAACCCCAGCGTGAAGCTCGAGCTCAAGAACTACGACAGCCAGGGCAAGCCGGAACAGGCCACCTCGCTGGTCCAGACCGCGATCGGGACGGACAAGATCACGGCCCTGATCGGCCCGGCGTTCTCCGGTGAGTCGAAGGCCGTCGGCGGCGTCCTCGAGCAGGGCAAGGTCCCGAGCGTGTCGCCGTCGGCGACCAACCCGGGTCTCGCCTCGAACGGCTGGAAGTACTGGCACCGCGTCGTCGCGAACGACAACGACCAGGGCCCGGCCATCGCGAACTTCCTCATCACGGCGAAGTCGCCGAAGAACGCGTACGTCATCTCGGACGACCAGGAGTACAGCGTCGGCCTCGCGGACGCGTTCGAGAAGACCTTCAAGGACAAGGGCATCACGACCGAGCGCGACAAGTTCGCCAAGGACGCGTCGGACTACTCGTCGACGGTGCAGAAGGTCAAGGCGGCCAACCCGGACGTCATCGCCTTCGGTGGTTACTACGCCCAGGGCGGCCGGCTGCTCAAGCAGCTCCGTGACGGCGGCGTGACGGCCACCTTCGCCACCGGTGACGGCTCGCTCGACCCGCAGCTGGTCTCGGGCGCGGGTGCCGCGGCCGCCGAGAAGGCGGCCATCGGCTGCCCCTGCAACATCCCGGACGCGGGCGCCACCAACGAGTTCGCCACCAAGTACAAGGCGAAGTTCAACGTCGACCCGGCGATCTACGCCACCGAGGGCTACGACGCCGCGACCGCCATCATCAACGCGGTCAAGGCCGGCAACACCACCGGTGAGAAGATCAACGACTTCCTCAAGACCGAGGACTTCAAGGGCGCGTCGAAGCAGATCAAGTTCAAGGAGAACGGCGAGCCGCAGACGAACGCGATCTACGTCTACCAGGTCGTCGGCGGGGTCATCAAGAACCTCGGCGCCTCGACCGAAGCCAAGATCAACGGCTGACGGAGCTAGAAACACCTAACGGGAGCGGGGGCGCTGTGCACGGACACAGCACCCCCGCTCCCCGCCAATGTGGCGACCATCCTCGCCCCGTCAGGTAAGGCAACTACGTCATGTTCCAAGATCTGCAGAGCCAGTTTCTGGGCAGCACCATCGGCGGCCTGGTAGCCGGCTCCATCTACGCCCTCATCGCCCTCGGCTACACGATGGTCTACGGCGTGCTGAGGCTCATCAACTTCGCACACTCCGAAATCTTCATGATCGGGACGATGACGTCCCTGTTCATCCTCATCGCCATCGCCGGCGGCACCGCCCCGATCACCGTGGGCGTGTTCGGGATGATCGGCATCCTGCTGCTCATCGCGGTGGCCTCCGCGATCACTTCGGGCGGCTCGGCCATCGTGCTGGAGCAGCTGGCCTACCGGCCGCTGCGCAAGAAGGGCGCGACCCGGCTCGCCGCCCTGATCTCCGCGATCGGCGCCTCCCTGTTCCTGCAGGAGCTGTTCGGTCTCGCGATCATCCCCGCGCTGTCGGACAAGGCGGGCAAGGTCCAGCAGAACGCTCCCCGGTTCGTACCGCACGACGAGCTGTTCCGGATCGGCAACGGCGTCGTGCGCACCGACCACGTCTTCGTCGTCATCGCCGCCGTCGTCGTGATGGTCGTGCTCGACCAGCTGGTCAGCCGCACGCGCATCGGCCGCGGCATCCGGGCGACCGCCCAGGACCCCGAAGCCGCCGTCCTCATGGGCGTCAGCATCGACCGCATCGTCCGGATCACGTTCCTGCTCGGCGGCGCGATGGCGGGTGTCGCCGCGGCGCTGTACGTCATGGAGTACGAGAACACGGACTACCGGGTCGGCTTCCTGCTCGGCATCAAGGCGTTCACCGCGGCCGTCCTCGGCGGCATCGGCAACCTGCGCGGCGCCCTGCTGGGCGGCATCGTGCTGGGCCTGGTCGAGAACTGGAGCTCCATCTTCCTCGGCTCCGAGTGGAAGGACGTCACCGCGTTCGTGGTCCTCGTCCTCGTGCTCATGCTCCGGCCCACCGGCATCCTCGGTGAATCCCTCCAGCGAGCACGCGCATGAAAGGCGACGGAGTGTCCGAAACGAACGAAACCCCGGCGCGCAAGGGTTTCCACCCCGTCGACGGGATGCGCGACTGGTGGGCCGACGCGCCCGCGTGGCAGCGCTACGGCGTCTACCTCGCCCTGATCGTCCTGGTCCTGATCCTGCCCGCGCCGTGGATCGGCGCGTTCATGTCGCCGTACTCGGACTGGACGACCGTCCTGATCTTCCCGGTCGGGACCTACATCCTGCTGGCCGTCGGCCTCAACATCGTGGTCGGCCACGCGGGCATGCTCGACCTCGGGTACGTGGCGTTCTTCGCGATCGGCGCGTACACGTGGGCGTCGATCGGCACGACCTACGGCTGGTCGTTCTGGCCGACGGTGGTGATCGGCATCTTCCTGGCCTCGGTGTCGGGCGTCATCCTCGGCGCACCGACGCTACGGCTGCGCGGTGACTACCTCGCCATCGTGACACTGGGTTTCGGTGAGATCGTCCGGATCACGGCGAACAACACCGACGGCATCGGCGGCGCGCGCGGCATCACGAACGTCCCGCACCCCGAGCCGCTGTTCGGCATGGAGTTCTTCCTCGACCCGGCGCCGTACTACTACCTGATGGTGTTCGCGATCGTGCTCGTCATCGTCTTCTCGGTGCGGCTCACCAAGAGCCGGGTCGGGCGGGCGTGGGCGGCGATCCGCGAGGACGAGGACGCGGCCGAGCTGATGGGCGTGCCGACGTTCAAGTTCAAGCTCCTCGCCTTCGCCATCGGCGCCATGATCGGCGGGTTCGCCGGCACGATCTACGCGAGCAAGGCCGTGTTCATCGAGCCGAACAACTTCCCGTTCATCCTGTCCGCGACCATCCTGGCCGCGGTCGTGCTGGGCGGGTCCGGCAACCTCCCCGGCGTCATCCTCGGGGCGTTCGTGATCGCGTGGCTGCCGGAGCGCTTCCGCCAGTTCAACGACTACCGCGTCCTGATCTTCGGTGCGGTGCTGGTGCTGATGATGGCGCTGCGGCCGGAGGGCCTGCTGCCGTCGCGGCAGCGCAAGGCCGAACTACGGGAAGGAACCGGCGGCATGGGCGCCATGGGCGCGGAAGTGGCCGGCCCCGACTCCGAGGCTTCGGCGGAGGTGACGAAGTGAGCGCGCTGCTCGAATTCGACAACGTGACCATGCGCTTCGGCGGCGTCACGGCGTTGCGCGAAGTCAACCTCACCATCAACGAAGGCGAGATCTTCGCGCTCATCGGCCCGAACGGCGCCGGCAAGACCACGGTGTTCAACGTGGTCACCGGCGTCTACCAGCCGACCGAGGGCGAGGTCCGCTTCGACGGCGACCGCATCGACGGCATGAAGCGGTTCAAGGTCACCAAGCGCGGGATCGCACGGACGTTCCAGAACATCCGGCTGTTCCACAACATGACCGCGCTGGAGAACGTCATGGTGGGCGTCGACGCGCACCACAAGACGGGCGCGATCGGCGCGACGCTCGGCCTGCCGTGGCACCGCAAGGAAGAGAAGCACGGCCGCGAACGCGCTCGTGAGCTGCTCGACTTCGTCGGCATCGGCCGGGTCGAGCACAACGTCGCGAAGAACCTCTCCTACGGCGACCAGCGCCGGCTGGAGATCGCGCGGGCGCTCGCGACCGACCCGAAGCTGCTGCTGCTCGACGAGCCGGCCGCGGGCATGAACCCGGCGGAGAAGAACGCGCTGCAGGCGCTGATCCGCAAGATCCGGGACGACGGCCGCACGGTGCTGCTCATCGAGCACGACATGGGCCTGGTCATGCACATCAGCGACCGGCTGGCGGTGCTCGACTTCGGCCAGAAGATCGCAGAAGGGCTGCCGCACGAGGTGCAGAACAACCAGAAGGTGATCGAGGCGTACCTGGGGGTGTCCGAAGATGCTTCTTGAGGTCGAGGACATCAACGTCCACTACGGCAAGATCGCGGCCCTCAAGGGCATGAGCATCCAGGTCGGCGAGGGTGAGATCGTCTCCCTCATCGGGGCCAACGGCGCCGGCAAGACCACGACGCTCAAGACGATCTCCGGGCTGCGGCCGCTCACCAGCGGCCGGATCACGTTCAACGGCCAGGACATCTCGAAGACCCCGGGGCACAAGCGCGTGCTGCTCGGGATCGGCCAGTCGCCGGAAGGCCGGGGCGTGTTCCCCGGCATGACGGTGCAGGAGAACCTCCTGATGGGTGCCTACACCCGCAAGGACGACCTCCAGGCCGACCTCGACGAGGTCTTCGAGCTGTTCCCCCGGCTCGCGGAACGCAAGAACCAGTTCGGCGGCACGATGTCGGGCGGCGAGCAGCAGATGATCGCCATCGGCCGCGCGCTGATGACGAAGCCGAAGGTGCTGCTGCTCGACGAGCCGTCGATGGGCCTGGCGCCGATGCTGATCGCGCAGATCTTCGACATCATCCGCGAGATCAACAAGCGCGGGACGACGGTGCTGCTGGTGGAGCAGAACGCCCAGCAGGCGCTGAAGCTGTCGGACCGGGCGTACGTGCTGGAGACGGGCCGCGTGGTGCAGAGTGCGCGTGGAGCCGAGCTGTTGAACGACCCGAAGGTGCGGGCCGCCTACCTCGGTGGCGACCTCGGGGTCTGAGTGTGGTGTGCGAGGGGCCCGGCGCTTGGTGCGCCGGGCCCTTTCTTTACGGCTGACGTGTGCCCCCGGTGAGATTCGAACTCACACTGGACGGGTTTTGAATCCGTTGCCTCTGCCAGTTGGGCTACGGGGGCGTGACGTCGTAACCCTACGGGATCACCGAACCCGGCCAGTGACCGGCCCCGGGTGTCGCGCCCGCCACTTCGTGGTGAACGCCATCTCTTCTTCTGGATCGTTCCCGGTAGGCTTCAGGTTCGCGGGAAGCCGCGAGACCCACCGTCCCGCCGAGTCTTCAGGAGGACCCCGGTGACCGATCAGGCTACCGAGGCCATCGTGCCGCAGCGTCGGGTGCTCGTCGCGGAGGACGAGGCACTCATCCGGCTGGACCTCGTCGAAATGCTGCGTGAAGAGGGCTACGAAGTGGTCGGGGAGGCCGGGGATGGCGAGCAGGCCATCTCGCTCGCCACCGATCTGAAGCCCGACCTCGTGATCCTCGACGTCAAGATGCCCAAGCTCGACGGCATCGAGGCCGCGGCCAAGATCACCGGTGACCGGATCGCGCCCGTCGTCATCCTCACCGCCTTCAGCCAGCGTGACCTCGTCGAACGCGCGCGGGACGCCGGCACCATGGCCTACCTCGTCAAGCCGTTCGCGAAGCGGGATCTCGTGCCCGCCATCGAGCTCGCCGTCAGCCGGTTCTCCGAGCTGCAGGCCCTCGAGGCCGAGGTCGCCGGGCTCACCGACCGGCTCGAGACGCGGAAGGTCATCGACCGCGCCAAGGGTCTGCTCATGAGCCGGCAGGGCCTCACCGAGCCCGACGCCTTCCGCTGGATCCAGCGCACCGCCATGGACCGCCGGACCACCATGAAGGCCGTCGCCGAGGCCGTCGTCGAAAGCATCGGGAGCTAGCCGGAGCGGCGGCCGGCGGGGCAGAATCACGCAGGTGAAACTGCTGCCGGCCGTCGTCGCCCTCATGCTGCTGACCGGGTGCGAAGCGGCCCCCAGCACGCCCGCCCCGACGACCACCTACGAGCTGCCGCCGCGTCAGGTCCGGCCCGACGAGACCGCTCTCAAGGTGCCGCCCGCGAAGAACGGCGACACCGAGTTCACCCTGATCGGCCTGGCCGCGGGCCTGCCGAGCATCACCGGCAGCCACGCCGAAATGCTCCCCAAGGGCCAGTACGTCCGGCTGCGGCTCGTGATCACCAACACCGGCACCTCGAGCGTCCTGTTCGACACGAAACGCCAGCTGCTCGTCGACGACCAGGGTGCCACCCACCCCTCGGACGAGCAGGCGATGCTCATCAAGCGCCAGCCCGCCCAGTTCGACCTCGGGCACGGCGTGCGCGTCGAGTTCGACCTCTACTGGGACATCCCCAAGGACCGGAAACCGGTGACGCTGAGGGCGTTCGGCGGCCCGACCATCACCGACATGAAGAACGTCAACGGCACCGACATCAAGCTGTGAAGGTCGGCCTGCTCCCGGGCGCCGGATCAGTGAGGCAACGCAGCACCGCGACCGAGTGGCCGGTTCACTCCGCGCACCGGGTCAGGAGTCCGCCCGCCTGCCAGGTCGGCGCACAGACGCGCCGAAGGTCGTAGAGACGTTTTGCCGGTGGTGAGGCGTACTCTTCGTCGGAGAACGCGGCCTTGTGCGCCTTGTCCGACACCGGAGCGATCGTGGACTCGGCGAGGTCCCTGGGGTCAAGTTCCAGGGATGAAGGGACTTGCTCCTCAGTGGAAGCAGACCAGCCGTGGCTCTCGCCGAGGTCGACAACCGAGCTCGAACTGAACACCGGCCTGCTTGCCGAGGTCCTGGAGGAGTACCGGAAGGCCAACGGGCTCAACCAGGCCGATCTGGCCCAGATCCTCAACATGGACCAGTCGTACATCTCGAAGATCGAGACGGGGCAACGTCAGGTCCGCGACCTGGACACGCTGCTGCGAGTCGCCAACCAGCTCGGCATCTCGCTCTCACGCCTCGGGCTGTCCAAGGAACTACTTCAGCCCGTCGCTCCTCCGTCGACGTCCGCGCTGGTCAACGAGGTCGACCCGGTTGCGGTGAGCCAGGAAGAGTGGCGTCGGATGCGACGCGAGCTCAACAGTCGCCGCGCGAGCTTGCCGAGGCGGCCGCGTCGCTCTACCGGCCGGAGGCGCGCATCGGCAAGGCTCCGCTGATCGCCCGGCGCGAGTGGATGCCGCCGGCACCGGTGCGCCTGGAAGACATCAAGCTTGAGTGGTCGGACCACCGTGGCCCGACCACGGTCACCGGCACCGAACCCGAGGCGGACAAGGCATTGCCGCTCCGCGCGCCCGGCCGGCGCTTCGAGCGCTACGCGTCAGCGATCAAGTACCTGGACCCGCCGTAGCTGTTCGAGAACCGCACCAGCTACCGACTGCTGGACGTCGACCTGACGCCGTCGAATGAGCGGATGACGTTCGGCCTGGCGACGTACTTCGACAAGCTCGACCTGTCCGAGGCCATCGCGCACGAGCTGGCCGTCGCGCAGTTCCCGAACCGGAAGGTGCCGCGCGCGGGTTGGGCGGAGCTTCCGCTGCGCGGCCTGATCGGCGACCCGTGCGACCTGGAGCGGCGGCCGGTCATGCCCGCGATCGAGACGCTGCCCCTCCGCAGCCAGCGCGACACCAGCAACGCGACGTTCCTCCTGCCCTGGCGCGACCCGGCCAAGGTCGCGACGGCCGCCGGCATCTACGGCCTCATCCCGGCCGGCGAGTTCCAGCCCTCGTCGGTCGCTGCGTGGGACAAGGAGAACGACTTCGACCTGTGGCGGAGCATGGTTCGGAAGTACTCCGAGGAGAGCCTTGGAGAGCCGGAGCGAGACGGGAGCCAGGGCGAGCCGCTCGACTATGAGAACTGGCCACTATATCGCGACCTGCAAGCCGCGCGCGAGAAAGATCGCGTTACGACGTATTGCCTCGGCATCGGATTGGACACACTCACACTCACCGCTACCGTATTGACAGCAGTCGTAATGGACGACGACGTGTTCGATGACCTATACGGAGGCGCTGTCGATGTCAACGTCGAGGGCGTCCTGGTAACTGCTGCCGAATCGTCATCAGTCTCAGACGGGGTCCCGTTCACCGAGGATAGCGTCACTCGACTCTTGACGCATGAGCCAATGGCCTCTCCATGCGCATGCAGTCTCGGACACGCGCGGCGGTTCCGTAGCCAAATCCTTGAAAGGTGAATACGGATCATTAAACTTCGGAGAGAACAGAAGGACACCCGAAGAAACAGCAGTAAATCGAACCAGGACGAAATTAGATGAACTTTCCGAAGGTTACGGTTGCCAATACCGTAGGCGCCATCACATTGGCGGGCATTGTAGGTCAATCGGCCTCTTATCTCGCTGCTACAGCGTACTATTCACGCTTTGGACTTTCACCAGAGCAACTGTCCATTACACCTTTGAATGCATTTGGGAGACTCTACTACACAGGCTCCATTGCGGCGACTATTATCATTTTCGGGATATTATCTTTTGCACTTGCCTCATCAAGGAATAATATTCGAAACTCGACGATATCGCTGCCCTACTCAAGCAGTTCTACGGAATTGATCGAATGGAAGGTCAGGGAGCCCTTGCGTCGCAGGAAGCTCGCCAAAGCATCCTGGCGCTTCGCGGAAATCGACCAGAAGGTACACCACTTCAAGCTAATAGTTTTGCTATTGCTTGGAGTCGGGACTCTTGCATTGATTTTCTATGGCGCCCACACCTTAGGAGACCAAGCAGGTAGGGTTTCCGTAAATTCAGACTACGAATCGAACAACCCAGTACGTGCCGACTTAATCCCTCGGGCCGTACTGTATCGATGGACAAAACCCGAGGAATCCGCGACGCTGCTATATACAACAGAAAATAACACCATACCAGACTATAAACCGATTAGATCCGGACTTCTTATCGGCATCGGAAATGGGACTACATTTATCTATGATGACGACATCAAGAGGACAATCGCCGTGCCATCAAGTCAGGTTCAGCTTTCAATTTACGCATCCAGCTAAAGTTTGAGTTGCGCCAAAGTACCAGATGGCAAATCCCGAGCATGCCACAACTGTCCGACCGACCGCTTGGCGATGGGCACAGATTCCGGATGACATTTAGCCCGACGAAAGCACTTGCAGGGCCGCGAGGTGCAAGACGAAGCCGTGTCACATCTCGCTGAGCGCCCCGCTCCCCCCGATTCCGAGCCAGCTTCCCAAGCGGGCGACCCCACCGATCTACCCGCTTCGCCCCCGCCGCAAAAGGCGACCAGCAAGACCCAAGCCGCGACGCAGCCACCCTGCCAGCACCCACAGGGACGCCAGCCGCCCCTTTGGCTTATCCTCGTCTTTTTTTTGCTGAAATTCCTTCACCTGATCGGCGCGGCCGCGACGCGCTTCCTCTACATCAATAGGCGTCGCACCGTATCCCGGCGGCGCACCATCCACGTTCGGCTCGGGTGTCAATTCACCCGACGCGTTACGCAGCCACTTTCTCCCAGAAGAATCAGTGAACCATAACGCCGACACCGTTGCGCCCGTAAAGAGCTCGTGGCGAGTTAAATCAAGCGTTTCGGGATCGATCCCAATCCTTTGAGGGGATTCAGAGATGGCAACTTCGTCAATCTTCCAGATAATTTCGCCTACCATCTGAGTCAGTGTATCAATTGCCGATCTCAGCGCGATCGGCGATGCCGTCGGCCCCAAGTTACCCAACGGGTTGTCTTTCGTTTCCTCCCCATCGACAGCAAAACGATACCACACGTTGCTTACGGGGAGATGAGAGCCGTTGTGGTAACGAACTTCGTAACCGCTATCGGCCCAGTGGATCCATAAAGCAAACTTCGAAGGCACCTCCTTCTGCTTTTCATCCTCCAATATCAATAATTGTCGAGATTGCTTTTTGTATCCACGCCACGCCACCAAAGCGGCGACGATCGTCGCAATCAACGCGAACACGGCGACCCAAAAGCTGGCCCACGCGGCATCGGCACTCGACCTTGCGGGATCGTTGGCACCCGACGGAGTGCCGACAGTGCTAGTGGCAGTCAGGGTTGAAGCCGCGACCGATGGCGAGCCTGACGTAGAAGGCGCCGGGGTCAGCGAGGCAGTCGGTGTAACAGTTGACGGGCCAGTCGGCTGCTCAAGCACGACAATCCTTCCGTTCGGTGCTGCGTACACGACATGTCAGTCGCGCACTTGATCCTGAACGCAACATTCCCGGACTGACCCTAATGGCTAGGAAGGCTCTCAATCCGTTGCCCCAGCCAAACAGACAGGGTCTCCGACCAGGCCTTTCACGCCTCCTAAGTGCTTGGAAGCCATGAGGCCACTGCATATGAAAGCACCGCTCACGCGGTCTTCAGCGGCGACGGTAGCGGGTGGGCTTGGGTGCTCCATTTCCGTCTCCCGGAGCAGTTGCAGCGCCGTGTCACATCCGAGAACTTGCCCAGCACGGCCAGCGCGGCGGGGATGAGCTCAAGGAGTGCCACGCAAGCCGCGTATGGCTGACCGAATGTGCGGCTTCGTCGCCTACGCACCCTCGAACGGCCCCCGCAGGGAGCCAGTTTGCCGCACCTGCCCTGCTCAGAGGCGGTTTGCAACATCCGTTCAAAACCCGTCCAGTGTGAGTTCGAATCCCACCGGGGGCACCCCACATGACCCGCACAAAACGGCCCTTGACCAGGTGCTATCCGGCCAGGGCCCATTCTCGTCGCGGCACCGTCACCACCTCGGCGTAGTCCGCTCGACAGACGACGATCGGTGCTCCGCTACATTCGGCGCGCACCCGCTTTGATCGCTTCGCGGATCCGGACATACGTGCCGCAGCGGCAGATGTTGCGCAGCTCGTCGAGGTCGGCCTCGGTGACCTCGCGCCCCTCCTCGCGGACACGGTGGACCAAAGCCACCGCCGCCATGATCTGGCCGGGCTGGCAGTAGCCGCACTGGGCTACGTCGTGGTCCAGCCACGCCTGCTGCATGGGGTGCAAGTCGGCGCCGGCTGAGGGCGGCAGGCCCTCGATCGTGGTCACCTCGTCGGCCGGCTTCAGCTCCCCCACGGGGATGGCGCAGGGGTTCACCGCCTTGCCGTTGAGATGGCTGGTGCACGCCTTGCAGACGTTGATGCCGCAGCCGTACTTCGGGCCGGTGACGCCGAGGACGTCACGCAGCACCCACAGCAGCCGCACGTCGTCGGGTACGTCGACGACGACCTGCTCGCCGTTGACGCGGAATCTCCGCTCGGGCACGAAACCCCCTTCAGAAAGCCTTGCCGATCCCGTCCACCGGCGAGGCGGGAACGGGCGGGACGGCCGGTTTCGGCACGAACGACAGCGTGCCGTGGTTGATCGGGAACTCAGTGGGCATCGCTCCGACGGCACGCCCGTACGCACAGGCGACGGCGGCCATCGACGCGGCGACGCCGAGTTCGCCCGCGCCGCCGGGCTGGTCCGAGGTGTTCGGCAGGATGATGATCTCGAGTTCGGGTGGGGTGTTCCACTGGCGGGTGTAGAAGTAGTTGTCCCAGCTGGCTTCGAGGAAGCACCCGTCGCGCAGGTGCAAGCTCGAAGTCAGCGTCTGGGCGATGCCGTCCATGACCGCGCCCATCACCTGCGCCTCGAGGCCGCGCGGGTTCACGGTGAGTCCGACGTCCACCGCGAACACGACCTTGGTGACGCGTGGTCCGGCGACGCCGTCGCGGATGGGACGGTTGACCGTGGCGGGCCGGCAGTCGATCTCCACCAGTGCGGCGCTCGTGGAGTGGTATTCCTCGTGCACCGCGATGCCTTGCGCGGTACCGGATTCCATCGGCCGGCCCCAGTCCCCCGCCTTCGCGACCGCCTCCAGAGCGGCTCGGGTGCGGCCGTCGCCGAGGGCGTCGCGCCTGAACTCGTACGGGTCCTTGCGCAGCTTCGCCGCGAGCTCGTCCACCACCAGCTCGCGGGCGCACGTGACGTCCGGGGAGTACACGTTGCGCATGCTGCCGGTGTTGAAGCCCCGGTCGGCCTCGCTCAGCAGCTGGCTCACCACGCCGAACTCGTAGGGCACCGTCTGGCTGAGCACGAAGAACACCTCGGAGAAAGCGAGGTCGACGACCGGCAACCGGGCCGCGAGGGCGGTGACCACCTCGCCGAACCCGTGCCCCAGGTCCGTGGAAACACTGGTGTGACGCTGTTCGTAGCCCAGCACCGTCTCCCCGACGTGGGCGATGCGCACCCGCGACGTCGCCATGGGGTGCACCCGTCCCTGCCGGACGTCGTCGGCGCGGTGCCACATGAGTTTGACCGGTTTTCCGATGCGCTGAGACGTCTCGGCCGCTTCCAGCGCGGCGTCGAAGAACAGCTTGCGGCCGAACGAGCCACCGCCCTCGACCACGTGCACGGTGACCGCGGCCACCGGCAGGCCGAGCTTCGCCGCGAGAGTCTCCCTCGCCACGATCGGCGACTTCAGCGCCGCCCAGACCTCGGCGCGGCCGGGGCGCACGTCGGCGATCGCGCAGTTGGTCTCCAGTGCGCTGTTCCCCCGGAACCTGAAGGTGAACTTGCGCTCCACTGTGGACGCCAAGGGCCGCGGGCCGAAGGGCAGCTCGGCCAGCGCCAGCTCACGCAGCACCGTGTCGTCCGACTTCCCCTCCGCGGTCCCGGGCTTCCACGACACGCGAAGCGCGCGCACACCGTCGATGCACTGCCCGAACGTCTCGGCCCGCACCGCCACGCCGGTGGAGATGACGACGACGTCCGTCACGCCGGGCATGGCGCGGACCTCCGCCAGGTTCGCGACCGAACGGACCGTGCCGTTGATCGTGGGCGCACGGCACACCATCGTGGGTTTCGCACCGTCGACTTGGAGGTCCATCGTGAACTTCTTGCCTCCGGTGACCGCGTCGCGCGCGTCGACCCGGTTGTGCGGGGTGCCGATCACGCTGAACCGCTCCGGCGGTGTCAGCGTCACCGGCACCTGCACCGTCCGCGGGCTCGCGGCCAGTTCAGCGATCGAACCGATGCCGATCCGCCTGCCGGCTCGATCGCTGATCACCCCCGCACGCAAAGTCAGCTCGGTCACCGGCGTGCCGAGTTTCTCCGATGCCGCCTCCAGCAGCCGCACCCTGGCCGTGGCCGCGGCGACCCGGATCGGGGTGAACGTCGAGATCGTCGTGTTCGACGCCCCGGTGAGCTGGTTGAACACCAGCTCCGGGCGCGCGGTCGCCAACGTCACGCGCACCCGCTCGACCGGAACGGACAGCTCCTCGGCGATCACCATCGCCGTCGACGTGGTGATGCCCTGTCCCACCTCCGCGCGCGGCAGCGCGAACGACACCGTCCCGTCGGCGTTGACGTCGATCGTGATCAACCCCGCGGTCGGCAACGCGGCGGCGGTCATCACCGCGTTCAGGTCGAGGAGCTTCGCCGGCTGCGGCGACGGGACCCCGTCGGTCGCCGGCCGGATGTCCGCCGCGGCCACCAGGGTCGGCGCCGCGAGGACGTACCCCAGGAACCGGCGCCTGCCGAGATCTGCACCCATCTCGCCGACATCCCCGTTCAGCTCGGCCGGTTGACGGTCGGGATGTCGATCACGGTGCCTCGCCCCTTGGTCAGGAAGAACAGGATGTACTGGCGCACCGCCTCGTCGAGGGTCCACGCGGCTTCGGGCACCAGCGGGAACGGCATCAGCCCTTCCCGGAACGCGACGAGCGCCGGCCACGCCGTGGTGATCAGCGGGCCCCACAGCGGTTCGCGCGGGATCGCGTCCCAGTCCGCGACCTGATTGCCGACCAGGTAACGGGCGAACGCGTTGACCAGCGGCCGGTCGATCCGGCCGGGGCTGGTCTGCTCGGCCAGCTGGTCGAGCAGGATGTCGGTCAGCTCGACGCCTTCCCGGGTCGGCGCCATGGCCGGCGGCAGCAGCTGGTCGGACTGGGCGTTCGCCGCGTCCCACGAGGCCGGGATGTACTCGTCGCGCACGCCCAGCATGTGCGCGGTCACCTGCCACACGTGCAGGTACGCGTCCGCCTCCGCCCGCGACATGGGCACCTTCCACTCGCGCAGCTTGCGCATCGCGTAGGTGGGGAGCGTGTGCCAGGTGACGAGGATGTCGCTTTGGCTGATCGGGATCCCGTCGGTCCACTGTGGAGACTGGGGCAGCAGGTGCCGCACCGCGGCGTGCACCAGCCGGGTCTTCACCGCCTGCACGACGCAGGTGCCTTCCGGGCGGTAGGCGTCCAGGGCACCGACGGCGAAGCCGAGCATGCTGGTCTTCGCGACGCGGTCCTCCATGTCCGCGCCGCCCTTGGAGTAGTAGACCGAGCGAGCTTCCTTGACGATCGCGGTGGACAACATGCCGCCGCCCAGTCCGTTGAGCACGTTCAGGTACAGCCCTCGGGACTTGTTGAACTCCGCGGCCATTTCGAGCTTGCCGTGGTCAGCCCACGCCGGTAGTTGTCGTGCCTGTTCCATGAAGGCCCGCAGGTGCTCCGGCAGCCCGTCCGGCAGCGGCTGGTCGTTGCGGGTCCACGTCCGCAGCAGCTCGTTGACGGCGGGCACTTCGCCGCGGTCGAGCAGCGCCGCGGATACGGGGTCGGCCTGCTCGTCCCACACCCACCTCGGGTCGGCGCCCGCACCGTTCCCCGCGACGGACCCGCTCGGAGCCCAGGTCCACGCCAACGCTTGCGCGGGTGACGCGATGCTCAAGGCGCCCAGCGCACCCAGTGCACCACCCGAGACCAGCATCTTCCGCCTGCTCATTTCCGCCATGGCGGCTTCCTTTCACCTCAGGAAGAGGATTCACGTGATGTCCGACGCCAGTGGCGCGATCGCGCCGATGACCGTCCGCACCGTCTCCCCCGGCACGCCCGCGGCGAGCAGCGCTTCCGTCAGGTGCTTCGCGACGAGGTCGAAGTGGTGCCGGCTGATACCGCGCCCCCGGTGCACCTCCTTCATGGACCGGCCCCGGTACTCATCGGGTCCGCCGAGCGCGGCGCTGAAGAACTCGATCTGCATTCCTTTCAACCGGGACGTGTTCGTGCCCTTGAAGAACACCGCCAGCTCGGCGTCGGCCAGTACGCGGTCGTAGAAGTCGTCGACGACGGCCGCAAGCGCTTCCCGGCCGCCGATCCGCTCGTAAACGGTGGTCACCGCGGTGCTCAGGCGGGCCGGTTGGTGTCCGGGATCTCGATGCTGATCGTCTGCCCCTCGGAGAGGAACAGCAGAGCGATCTGACGGATGATCTCCTCCAGCGTCCAGTAGGCGGCGGGTGCGAGCGGGAACGGCAGCAGGCCTTCGCGAACGGCGATGAACGGCGGCCACGCGGTCTGCAGCAGCGGGTCCCACACCGGCTCGCGCGGGATGTCGAGCCAGCCGGCGATCCGGTCGCCGAGGATGAAGCGGGTCAGCGCACCGAGGATGTGCGTGGTCAGGATTCCGCCGTCGATGCCGGCCCCGAGGTTGAGCAGGATGTTCGCGAGGTTCTTGCCCTCGGGCGTCGGCCCGAGGATCGGGTCGAGCACCTGCCTGGCCTGCGAATCGGCCTCGGCCCACGACGCCGGCAGGTACTCGTCCTGGATGCCGAGCATGTGCCCGCACAGCTGCCAGGAGTGCAGGAACGCGGCCGACTCGTCGCCGGCGATCGGCACGCCCCAGGCGGTCAGCTTCTGCATCACCGTCGTGGGCAGGCTGTGCCAGGTCACCAGCAGATCCCGCTGGCTGATCGGGATGTCCTGATCCGAGCCCGTGGTCCATTGTGGAGACTGCGGCAGCAGGTGCCGCACCGCCGCGTGCACGAGTCGTGTCTTGACGCAGGTGACGATCAGCTGTCCGTCGGGCTGGAAGCCGTTGCGCTGGGTCATGTCGTAGCCGAGCTTGGCGGTCTTGGAGATGCGGTCCTTCATGTCCGCGCCACCCTTGGAGTGGTACACCGCGCGGGCTTCGTGCGGGATGACCGTCGAGATCATGCCGCTGGCGAACCCGTACAGCACGCCGAGGTAGATGCCGCGCTTCTTGTTGAAGTCGAACGCCTTCGCGAGCTTGCCCTGGTCGGTCCACGACGGCAGCTGCCGCGCGCTTTCCATGAAGTCCCGTACGTTCGCCGGCAGCCCGGCGGGCAGGGGCTGGTCGTTGCGGGTCCAGGTGCGCAACAGCCGGTTGACGTGGGCGACGTCGCCACTGTCGAGCACGGCGGCCGCGACCGGGTCGGCCTCGGGATCCCACACGTACCGCGGGTCGGCGCCCGACCCGGTGGCGGCCACCGATCCTGTGGACGACCACGTCCACAGCGATGGGGCCGCCTGTGCGGGCGACGCGAGGCTCACGGCCCCCAGCGCGCCCAGCGCTCCACCCGTCCTCAGGATGTGTCGGCGGTTGATCTCTCCCATGCTCCCTCAGCCTCCTTGCCGGAAAGCCATGATATTGAGATACGCATTCCATATCTGCGTATCATCATGACAGCACAGCGCGATGATGACCACAAGACCCAAGGTGTGGGTCATCGATGACCGGTCGTCCGAGGAGGTGCGCGTGGAGCCCGAGCGAGCTTCGTCCCTGCTGTCCCCCGGCTTGGAGTCGTTGCTGGAGCGCGCCTACGCCGACGCCACCGAGCAGGTGGACGAGTCGGACGGCGTTCGCGCACGAGTGCTCGACGGAGCGTTCGAGCAGTTCCGCTCCCTGGGCATCCAGCGCTCCACGATGGAGGACGTCGCCCGGCGCGCCGGCGTCTCACGGATCACCGTGTACCGCCGGTTCGCCACGAAGGAGCTGCTGGTGCAGCAGGTGGTGCAGCGGGAGTTCCGCCGCTACTTCGACTGTTTCCTGGCCGACATCCGCGCGGCTCGAACCGTCGCGGACCGCCTGGTGCTCGGGTTCGTGAGTTCGTTGCGCGCGTTCCGGAGCAACCCGCTGATCGGCGGGCTGATGGAGGTGGAACCGGACCTGCTGGTGTCCTCGCTGACCAAGGACGGGGGCGGGACGCTGGCCGTCGTACGGCAGTTCGTGGCCGGGCAGCTGCGCGAGGAGCAGCACGCCGGTCACGTCTCCGCGGAGCTCGACACCGACCTCGTCGCCGAGGTGATGGTCCGGGTTTCGGCCTCGTTCCTGACGATCCCCAGCCGGCTGCTCGACGTCGATGACGACGAGCAGCTCGCCATGGTCGCTCGCAGGTTCCTCGTGCCCATGCTGCAACCGCCGGTTCCCGAAGGCTGAACACACCGCATCCGATCGATGGGCACACAGGCGTACGTACCGTCACATCGCTTTACCGGCCGCGAAGAACATGCCGAAGATCTTGCCCTGGATCTCGTCGAGATCCACCTTGGTCATCTTCGTCCCGTACCCCTGCTTGACGTACTGCTTGAGCTGCGCATCGGTCATCGCCCGGATCTCGGCGTACGCCTGGGGCAGCTGGACCTCTGACGGCAGCATCTGAAGAAACGCCTGTTGCGCCTTGAACGCCTGGAGCTCCTTTTCGAACTTCGCCATCGTCTCCAGCATGTTCTTGGCGTCCTGTCCGAAGTGGACCGTCTCGTGGACGAGAACCGAGGCGGCGACTTCCTTGCTGACGTTGCCACGGATGAAGATGAGCTTGAGCTGCTCCTCGTAGAAGCCGCCCAGGTTCGCCTCTTTCGTCGGGTTGAACGCCTCCTCGACCAGCGCGGTGACCCACTCCTTGACGGGCCTCCCTTTCAGGTCACGGCCGGTGAGCGCCTTGGTCAGCACGTCCTCGGCCGCTGCCCGGGAAGCCGGGAACGGGATCACGTAACCGCCGTCGATGGCCTTCGTCGCGACGCTTGTCATCGTGTCGGCCAGGAGCCGGTCGCCTGCCGCCGTGGGGTCGAGGCTCTCGAATCCGGCCTTGATCGCCTTGAGCGCCTCCTCGACGTTGCCGCCCGCCGGGAAGATCTCGGCGACCACCTGTCCCTGCTTGCCCGGGGAGATCTTCGCCTCGTGCAGTGCGGTGATGAGGCCGGGCAGCTTCTCGACCGACTTCGCGGCCCGCGCCACGGCGATCGCCTCCTTGAGCGTCGCGAACGCCGCCTTCGCCGCGCCGAGGTCGAGGATCGCCGCCGCGATGTCGATGGCCAGGGGCAACAGCGAGGACTCGTCGGTCGAGATCTGGAACGCGCGGTCGAGCGATGTGTCCGTTGCCGCGCTTTGCAACAGGTAGTCCTGAGTTTCCTGGTAGGCCGTGTAGGCGCTCAGCGCCGCGCCACTGGCGGCTGCCGTGAACGCCACGCCCGCCAGCAGGCTGGTGCCGCCCGTCGGGATCGCCGCCAGCAGCCCGAGCCCGAGCGCCACGGCGGCGTACATCATCTTCGAATCTTCTTCTTCGACCTTGATCTCGGTGACTTTGTCGCCGACCATCTTCTGCTGGCCGGCGTCGGACTGCAGCTGCTTGTGCATCATCGAGACGACGGTCGGCTGCTTCCAGATCGAAAAGCGCCCGCCGAGCTCGTCGTGCACCGTCTGGATGTTCTCCAGCTTCTTCGCGAACTGCTCACCGATGTTCTGCGCCGACCACTCGCTCGACTCCTTCGAGAACTCCCGCAGCCGCTCGACGGTTCCTTCGCCACCCGCGACCAGCGGCGCGAGCAACGCGTACTTGGCCGTCTCGTCCTTCGCCTTGTTCGCGAACGCCTGCTCGGCCTCCTGCCACGAGAGCCTGACCGCCTCGTGTTCCGTGACGATCGCGGGACCCGCACCACCGCCGAGCTGGTTGTTCGGGTCGACGTTCGCCGGCAAGGTCGCGGCGACCTGCTCGAACCGCTTCCGCGCCTCTTTGTAGACCCCGGCCCGGTAGTCGGCCGTCGAGCGGAGCTCGGCGAGCACGCCGGCTGCCTTCTTCGCCTCGTCGAGGTACCCCTTGTTGGCCGCGGAGTAGCTCGTGCTGGTGCCCGTGTCCAGATCCTTCTCGGTCTTCGCGGTCAGCCCGAGCTTCTGCTGCTCCTTCCCGATCTGGTCCTTGGCGTTGATCAGCAGTTGATCGACGAGGTTCCCGGCCTGGGTTTCGAACTTCTCCATGAAGACGCGGTTCTCTTCGTCGAACTCCTTGACCGCGGCATCCATGGAGGATTGACAGCGCGCGATGTAGTCGTCGTCCGCGAAGAGCGACCACCCCGCCTTCGCGCCGGCGTCGGCCTTGGCCATCGAGTTCCCCCACGACGACGTGAGGCTCGCGCCCTTCTGCGGTAGCAGCTTCTTCAGGACGGCTTTGCACTTGCCCTGCTCGGGAAAGATCGTCTCGCCCTGGTAGGTGATGCCGTTGTTCTGCCTGTCCGCGGACGGTGGCTGGACGCTCTGGTTCGCCTCCGGCGGCGGCTTCACCGACTGGTTCGGCGGAACGCGTTGCACCGCGGGGGCACCGAGGTGGGGGCGATCGACGAGGCGGTTGACGGCTTTGTTGCCGGCCGTCGTCTGGAGACCGAGGAGGGCTTCAGGGCGGAAGCCGGGCTCGTCCTGTCCTTCGCTGTGCCCCGGCGCGCCGCGGCGGGCTCGGGACGCGTCGTCGCGCGACGCGTCGGGTGACTGGCGCTCGCTTGCCTGCACCTCGTGCATCGTCCGTCCTCGCCCGGGCACGCACCAGCCCACGGCGAACGACCTTTGGTGCACACCCGGCTGCCCGAACAGGCAGCGACGCCAGAACGGGCCCTGACCACCACAGTCAGGGCCCGTTCCCGCCGAACTTCCTACGCAGCAGGCTCCAAGCGGATCCGGACGTCGAGGTTCCGCTCGACCTCGCTCCGGCTGTACAGCAACGGGAACGAACCACCCGAAGCCCAAAGAGCGTTCAAGTCGCTGTAGTGCGGGCTCCGCGGATCACCGGACTGCCCGGGCGCGTTGATCGCCGCCGAGCCGTTCCAGTTGCCCACGTCCAGCGCCATCTTGAACGTCGCCCCGATGATCTGCTGGTACGTCAGCGGGTGGAAGAACGACGGGTGGATCGTGTGGTACGAGCCGCCCACCGGGGTCGGGCCCACGTTCGGGCCGCCCAGGGGGTGGACGAACTCCTGGTAGTGCAGCGAACCCCAGTGCCACGTCGACGTGTCCGTGCCGAGCTTGGCCGCCACGTCGCGGAACGCCAGGGGCAGCGTGTCCAGGATCAGCTTGTCGCGCACCGCCGCGCCGTCCGGGCCCAGCCAGCCCGCCGGGTCCTTGAACGAGGCGATCACCAGGCTGAAGTCCGGGTTGATCGTCTTCACCAGCGCGTCCGCCGCGGCCTGGGGCAGCACCACGTGCGCCCACGCCCAGTGCAGGTACTTCATGATCCACGTCTCGAACAGCGCCGCACCCGGTGAATCCACCGACGCCACGCCGTCGTAGCCGCGGAGCAGCGCGAGCGCCTGTGCGGTGTCCGGGTCCGAAGAGGACAGACCGCGCACGAACTCCAGAATCTGCGTGGCCACCAGCGACTTCTCGTCCTTCTGCAGCGCGAGCGAATCGGCGACGGTCGCGCGCGGCGTCGACTTGATCAGCTCGTCGATGCGCTGCTTGCGGTAGGGCAGCTGCCATTCGTAGTTGGACACCACCGGCCAGCCCGGCGGGATGTTGTAGTCGTTGGCCGAGGCGAAGAAGCCGGACGCCGGGTTGTACTGGCCCGGCAGTTCGCTGTTGGCGTGGAAGCCGTTCCAGTCGTAACGTCCGTCGCCGGGGACGGGCAGCAGGCCGTCGTAGCCGGCGCCCGTGCGGCGCGGCGTCAGGCCCGCCGGGACGTAGCCGATGTTGCCGCGCACGTCGGCGTAGGCCAGGTTCGAACCCGGCGTGCCCCAGTTGCGCATGCCCGCGGTGAACTCGCCGAAGTTCGTCGCGCGCTGGTAGTTCAGGCTGCCCAGGTACGCCGAGCTGCCTGGCTGCGTCCACGCCGTGCGGACCGCGAACGCCTTGTGCGCCGCCTCGTCGACCTTGACGACCGGGCCGTGCCGGGTGAACGACAGCGACCCGGCGACCGGCGCCCCGCCGCGGACCGGGATGGGCTCGGTCACCGTCGTCATCTTTTCCCAGCCGTTGCCGTAGCGGTAGCGGGTGGGGTCGTTCGGGTCGAGCTCGTAGACGTAGAGGTCGGTCTGGTCGATCGGCAGGTTGGTCAGGCCGAACGCGATGTTTTCGTTGTGCCCGATGGCGATCCCCGGGTTCCACGGCTCGCCCGCGCCGGCGAGGTTCAGGCCGGGTGCCGACAGCTGCGCGACGTACCGGCCCGAGGGCAGCGCGTCCGCGCCGCGGTGCGGGTCGTTGGCCAGGATCGGCCGCCCCGACGCGGTCCGGCCCGGACCGATCGTCCAGGCGTTGCTCCCCGACGTCGCGTCGGCGATGTCCTTGGTCTGGAACCCGCTGCCGGTGAAGGACACCGCGGCGGTCGCGAGGTTGTACACCTTGAGCACGTCGTCCGGCACCGAGCACGGGTCGAGCCCGGCCGGCACGGCCGCCTCGTGGGCCGGGTAGAGCGCGCGGAAGTAGCGGCTCGCGCCGGGACCGGCCAGGCAGACCAGCTTCGCGCGGGCGACCTCCCACATCAGGTTCTCCCCGATGGCGTGCGTGCGGATCCGCACGACGTCCTGCGGGCGCCAGCGCGCGGGCTGGTAGCCGAGCTTCGCGAACTCCGGCGGGACCGCGGACGGGTTGCGGCCCAGCCAGTCGACGTAGGAGTTGATGCCCTCGGCGAACCGGGTCGCGGCCAGCCTGCCCTCCGGGCCGTAGGACGCCCACTCGGCGTCCATGTCGCCGCGGTAGAGGAACAGCCGGGCGGCCCGGTCCTGCTCCACATAGGACGGACCGAGCACCTCGCTGAGCGTGCCGAGACCGCGGCGGCGCCAGGTGTCGATCTGGAACAGGCGGTCGCGGGCGATGTTGAAGCCCTGCGCGAAGAAGAGGTCGCTGGTGTCGGCCGCGTAGATGTGCGGCACGCCCCACTTGTCGACGAGCAGCTCGGCCGGCCGGTGCAGGCCGGCGACCGCGTACTTCGGGCCGGTCACCGCCGCCACGGCCGGAACGGGTGCCAGGCAGAGCACGACCAAGGCGAGGATCAAGGCGCGGACGGCCGGCCGGCGTGTGGCCATGGTTGATCTCCTCGGTGAAGGACTCGAGATCGGGGTTGGCGTTTGAGTTCTACCCGCCGCCGGCGCGGGTCCACGAGCCCCTTAGGGGCCGCGCCGGACCGGCTTCGCGTTACGCCATTCGGTGGTGATTCGCGTGCCGGAACACCGGATCGAGCGGATCCACCGCCACCCCCGGTGCCGAAAACGCGGCCCGCACCACACAGAAGTGTGGTATCCCGCGCTGTCCTTTCGACACCCTGGCGCAGCGAAACCCTGGTCTGAGTAGCCCGGAATCGCCGCCGTAGCCCGTTGAGCGCCTTGACACAGGGCGATTCGGGTGACGCGCTAACGAATTCCGCCGCGTTTCGTCTTCCTCAGGCAACCCACCGGAACTCGGCTCGCGCCGTGATCGAAAGGCAAGTCCATGTCGCGAAGATCAGTGTTCGTCGCGCTGACCGCGGTCAGCGCCCTGCTCGCCCCGGCCGCGGTCGCGGCCGCCGCGCCACCTGGGGTCGACCCGGCCACCGTCGACCTCACGCTCGCCGCCGGCGAGAGCACCACCGTCACCAAGAACGTCACCACCTCCGCCGTGCCGCCGAACCCCGACCTCGTGCTGCTCGCCGACACCACCGGCAGCATGGGCGGCGCGATCTCGAACGTGCGGACCAACGCCAACGCCATCACCGGTGACGTGCTCGCCGCGCAACCGACCGCCCAGTTCGGCGTCGCCGAGTACAAGGACTTCACCGACTCCGTGCCGTTCAAGGTCAACCAGGGCATCACCGCGGACACCGCCGCGGTCCAGGCCGGCACGAACCAGTGGCTGGCCTCCGGCGGCGGGGACTTCCCCGAAGCCGACCTCAACGCGCTCTACGAACTGGCCACCGGCGCGGTCACCTTCCGCCCCGACGGCACCCGCATCATCGCCTGGTTCGGCGACGCCCCGTCGCACGACCCCAGCGGCGGGCACTCCCTGGCCGATACGATCGCCGCGCTCAAGGCGGCGAACATCCGCGTCGTCGCGGTCAACGTCGGCGCCCTCGACTCCGACGGGCAGGCCACGGCGATCACCGAAGCCACCGGCGGCGTGCTGCTGAACAACGTGCCGTCGAGCCAGGTGTCGCAGGCCATCCTGGACGGCATCAAGTCCATCGAGGTCACGGTGGCCCCGAAGGTCACGGCCTGCGATCCGGAGCTGACCGTGACCAACGCCCCGGCGAGCCGGAAGGTGACCAGCGGCGACGTCGCGACGTTCACCGAGACGATCGCCGCCGCGGGCAGCGCCGCGCCGGGTACGTACCACTGCACGGTCGACTACCAGGTCGACGGTGTCTCGCGCGGGTACGTCGAGACGACGACCGTGCGCGTGCTCGGCCTGAGCATCAACGACGTCACGGTCGCCGAGGGCTCCGGTGGCGCCCCGGTGCCGGCGACGTTCACCGTGTCCCTGCTCGGCGGTCCCGCCCCGAACCCCGTGACCGTCCACTACGCCACCGCGAACGGCACCGCCACCGCGCCGGCCGACTACGCCGCCACCAGCGGCGACGTCACCTTCGCCCCCGGTGAGACCGGCAAACCGGTGACGGTCCTGGTCAACCCGGACACCGTCGACGAGCCGGACGAGACGTTCACCGTCACCCTCTCGGCCCCGGCCGGTGCCGGCCTCGTCGACCCGACGGGCATCGGCACGATCCTCGACGACGACCGCGACGGCGCCTTCTCCTGCACCGGCACCGCGGCGAACGTCATCGGCATCACCGCCGCCGTGGCCAACCCGCAGAACCTGCCCTGCGCCGACGACAGCGCGACCGTCCTCGACGCGACGCTCAACGCGGGCCTGATCAAGGTGCAGACCCACGCGCTGACGTCCTCGACCGACGTGACCCCGGACAACCAGTCCGCGGCCCCGGCGGCCGGCGACCACGCGCAGGCGTCGGCCAAGATCGACAAGACGGTGATCAGCACGATCGGGCTGACGATCGAGCTGGGCGTGATCCAGTCCCAGGCGGCGGCGACCTGCCAGCCGGCTCCGGGCGGGCTCGCCCCGGCGCTGACCGGCAGCTCGAACGTGGCCTCGCTGAAGATCAACGGCGTGTCGGTCGCGGTCGGTTCCGCACCGCTGACCATCCCACTGGTCATCGGCTCGCTGAAGCTGAACGGCCAGACCGTCTCGGGCGGCGTCGTGAAGCAGCAGGCGGTCGCGCTGGACACCGCGCTCGCGAAGATCGTGCTCGCGGAGTCCCAGGCCGACGTGCACGGCACCACCGCGCACCCGGCGGGCAACCCCTGCCGGCGATGACCCGGTGAACCCCGGGGCGGGCGGTTCCCGCCCGCCCCGGGACTACTGGGGGCCGTTCGTCAGCGCCAGGTTGAACGAGTAGCGCGACGCCCGGTAGACGTGCCAGCCGTACTCGACCACGCGGCCCGAATCGTCGTACGTCGTGCGCTGCATCGTCAGCAGGGCCGCCCCCGGCTCCTCGCCCAGCAGCTCCGCGTCCTCCTCGGTCGCCAGCCGGGCGCCGATGGTCTGCTCCGCCGCGTGCAGGCGCACTCCCGCCGAGCGCAGCAGCTGGTAGAGACCCTTTTCGCGCAGTTCGCCGTCCGTCGGGTCGAGGACGCCGTCGGGCAGGTAGTTGTTCATCAGCGCCAGCGGCTCGCCGTCGGTGGAGCGGATGCGGGTCAGCCGCCGCACGTGCGTCAGGCCCGGGGCCTCCAGCAGCTCGGCCACCTCGGCGGCCGCCTCCTCGACGCCGTTGGCCAGCACCACCGACTCCGGCTTTCCGCCGATCCCGGCGAGGTCGTCGAACAGGCTGCTCAACCGCAGCGGCCGCGCCACCTTCGTCCGGACGACCTGCGTGCCGACGCCGCGGCGCCGCACGAGCAGGCCCTGGTTGACCAGCGTCTGGATCGCCTGGCGGACGGTCGGCCGGGACAGCCGCAGGCTCGCCGCCAGGTCCACCTCGTTGCCCAGCCGGGCCCCCGCCGGGAGCCTGCCGTCCTCGATCGCGTGCTGCAGCTGCCGGGAGACCTGGAAGTACAGCGGCTCCGGGCTGCCCGGGTCCAGCACGATCTCCCGGCCGGGGTCCCAGGCCGGGGGGAACGTCACGTCCACGCGGGACGACGGCGGGTTGCTCATCGACGGCAGCCTACCGCCATCCCGTCACCGGTAGGGATGACGTGATGTCCATATGTCTTGACAAAGTCGCGTCGCCGCTGGCATCGTCGATCGCGAACCGGCCGAGGAGGAGCGGAACTGTGAACGACGTGGTGCGGCGTCTCGTCGCCAAACGGGTGCACGACCCGGAAGCGATCGCCGAGGCGGCCGCGAACCGGGTCCGGGCCGTGTCGCCGTTCAACGACAAGGGCCGGACGATGATCATCGCCGCGGATCACCCCGCGCGCGGCGCCAACGCCGTCGGCGGCGACCCCACGGCGATGGCCGACCGCGGCGAACTGCTGGAACGGCTGTGCCTCGCACTCGAACGCCCCGGTGTCACCGGCGTGCTCGCGACCGCGGACGTCATCGACGACCTGCTGCTGCTCGGCGTGCTCGACGGCAAGACCGTGCTCGGGTCGATGAACCGGACCGGGCTGGCCGGGTCGAGCTTCGAAATCGACGACCGGTTCGCCTGCTACGACGCCGAAGCCATCGAGAAGATGCGGTTCGACGGCGGCAAAACCCTGACCCGGATCTGCCTCGACGACCCCGCCACGCCCAGCGTCCTGGAGAACACCGCGAAGGCCGTCAACGACCTCGCCGACCGGAAGCTGATCGCGATGGTCGAGCCGTTCCTGTCGGTCTGGACCGACGGCCGGCTGGCGAACGACCTCTCCCCTGACGCCGTCATCAAGTCGATCACCATCGCCGCCGGGCTCGGCCGCTCGTCGGCCTACACCTGGCTCAAACTGCCCGTCGTGGACGACATGGAACGCGTCCTCGCGTCCTCGACCCTGCCGGCCGTCCTGCTCGGCGGGGAGGTCAAGGACCCGGACGCGGCTTTCGCCGCCTGGCAGCGCGCGCTGACCCAGCCGACCGTGCAGGGCCTGGTCGTCGGGCGGTCACTGCTCTACCCGCACGACGGCGACGTCGCGAAGGCCGTCGACACCGCGGTGGGGCTGTTGTGAACCTGCACCGCGGCTCAGCGCCACTATCCCGGAGGACCACCGTGAACACCATCGACCACTGGATCAACGGCACCGCCACCTCCGCGGGCTCCACCCGCACGGCGCCGGTCTACGACCCGGCCACCGGAAGCGAGCAAGCCCGGGTCCTCTTGGCGGAACCGTCCGATGTGGACACGGCGGTCGCGGCCGCGAGCAAGGCCTTCGAAGCGTGGGGTGACTCCTCGTTGTCCCAGCGGACCAAGGTGATGTTCGCCTTCCGCGAGCTGCTGGTGAAGCACGAGGACGAACTCGCGCGGATCATCTCCGGCGAGCACGGCAAAGTCATCGAGGACGCCCGAGGCGAGATCGTGCGCGGCCGCGAAGTCGTCGAGTACGCCTGCGGCATCGCCGACGCCCTGAAAGGCAGCTTCTCCGACCAGGTCTCCCGTGACGTCGACGTCCACGACTTCCGGCAGCCGTTGGGCGTGGTCGCCGGGATCACCCCGTTCAACTTCCCCATCATGGTGCCGCTGTGGATGCACCCGATCGCCATCGCCACCGGCAACACGTTCGTCCTCAAGCCCAGCGAACGCGATCCCTCGGCGTCGACCTTCGTCGCCCGGCTCTACGCCGAGGCCGGGCTGCCCGACGGCGTGTTCAACGTCGTGCACGGCGACAAGGTCGCGGTCGACGCGCTCCTGGACCACCCGGACATCGCGGCGGTGTCGTTCGTCGGCTCCACCCCGATCGCGCGGTACGTGCACGAACGCGGGACGGCGTCCGGCAAGCGCGTCCAGGCACTCGGCGGGGCGAAGAACCACGCCGTCGTCCTGCCCGACGCCGATCTGGAGTACGCGGCGAACCACCTGACCGCCGCCGCGTTCGGCTCGGCCGGGCAGCGCTGCATGGCGATCTCGGTCGGCGTGGCCGTCGGCGCGGCGGGCGACAAGCTGGTCGAGATCCTCGAACGCAAGGCCCGCGAAGTGAAGGTGGGCCCCGGCGACGACCCCGCGAGCGACATGGGCCCGGTCGTCACCGCGGCCGCGCGCGAGCGCGTGGTGAACGCCGTCGCCGGCGGTGCGGAGCAAGGCGCGTCGGTGGTGGTCGACGGCCGCGGCCTGCGGGTCGACGGGCACGAGGAAGGCTTCTTCCTCGGACCGTCCCTATTGGACAACGTGACGACCGAAATGGACGCCTATCGGGAAGAGATCTTCGGGCCGGTGCTGGCCATCGTCCGCGCGGAGACGGTGGACGAGGCCATCGCGATCATCAACGCCAACCCCTACGGCAACGGCACCGCGATCTTCACCGGCAGCGGCGAAGCGGCACGGAAGTTCCAACGCGAGGTCAAGGTCGGCATGATCGGCGTGAACGTGCCGATCCCGGTCCCGATGTCGTACTACTCCTTCGGCGGCTGGAAGGACTCCCTCATCGGCGACAGCCCCATCCACGGCCCGGCGGGCGTCAACTTCTACACCCGCGCGAAGGTGGTCACGACCCGCTGGCCGCACACCAGCACCTCGGCGGCGTTCACGTTCCCCACCTCGAGCTGAGCCGCATGGGCCGGAGCGTCCACATCGGACTCTCCGCCGCGGGCCAGGCAGCCCCTGCGCCACGACGTCGGTGGCCGCGTAGCCGGGGCCACGCAGCGCATCCGCCAAGCGGCCGTTCTGCTCGGCGACCGAGGTGACAGCAGATCCGGCCGGCCGCGGCCGAGCGGCGCGTCCGGGAGTTCGCCGGCCGCCCGGGCGCCGACCTGCGGAACGCCGGCGACTTCCTGGCCACCCTAGTAACCGGAACACCCTTCTCCGTTTTCCGGTACGGTGGCGGCAGCACCGGCGAAGGAGGCCGTCATGGGGTATCGAGGCCCGCTCCCGAAGAACACCGTCGACCGCGTCAACGGGTGCGTCGGCTCGCTCCGGGCGTCGCCGCGGTGGGGGCGGCTCGTGCGCCGGCACCTCACCCAGGTCACCTACACCGGCCGGCGGTCGGGGCGGACCTTCAGCACCCCCGTCGGCTACCGGCGGGCCGGGGACGTCGTCACCATCGGCGTCCGGTTGCCCGACGCGAAGTCGTGGTGGCGGAACTTCACCGGCGACGGCGGGCCGCTGTCCCTCGAACTCGACGACACCGAACGGACCGGCCACGCCGTCGCCCGGCGCGACAAAAAGGGCCGGGTCACGGTGACCGTCCGGCTGGATCAAGCCGGCTAGCGGGCCATCCCGTGCCAGAGCAGGTCGGCCAGGCTCGCCGCTTCGCCGCGCCAGTCGCCGCCCGGGTCGAGCAGCAGCAGGCCCGCCAGGCCGCGCAGCACGACGACCGGCTCGAGGTCCGGCCGCACCGTGCCGGCCGCCGCGTTGGCCGCGAGCAGTTCCGCCATCGCGCCGATCATGGCTTCGTACGCGCTCGCCGGCAGCTCGCCGCGAGACGCCGTCGCGCGACGCAGGGCGTCGGCCAGCCCCTTCTTCGTCATCATGTAGTGCGCCAGGTGGTCGGTGACCCACACCCGGAACGCCTCGGCCGGGCCGTGCTTGTCCAGCAGCACCGGCACGATGTCGACGATGTGCCGCACCTCGCGCTGGTAGACCGCCAGGATCAGCGACTCCGGCGTCGGGAAGTGCCGGTACACCGTGCCGACGCCGACCTCGGCCTGCTTCGCGATCGCGTTGAACGAGACCTCGCCCGTCCGCGCCAGCGATTCCCCGGCCGCGACGAGGATGCGCTCGTGGTTGCGCCGGGTGTCCGCGCGCCGGGGGCTGACCGATCCCGTCGTCATCGTCCCTCCCGTCCCGTTCCGTTCCGTGCGAAGCGCCGCCCGCCGAATCTAACCCAGACCTGGAGCAGCTCCAGCGTGACCACTTCGTTGCGAAGCGGATTGTAATCCGCTAGCCTCGCGACCGGGTGAAGCGGATGACTATCCGCTCCCCTTGATCGCCGCCACCACCACCGTCGGGTACCGATCCGGACGAGCTGCGGAAAGAGACCAGTGGACATCTCACTCGAAGTGAACGGCAGTACCGAACACCTGGACGTCGATCCCGGCGTCACCCTCCTCGACGCGCTGCGCGAACGCCTGGACGTCACCGGCCCGAAGAAGGGCTGCGACCGCGGCCAGTGCGGTGCCTGCACCGTGCACGTCGGCGGCCGGCCCGTGCTCTCGTGCCTCACGCTCGCCGCCACCGTGCAGGCGCCGGTGACCACCGTCGAAGGACTGTCCACAGAGGACAAGCTGCACCCGGTGCAGCAGGCCTTCGTGGACCAGGACGCCCTGCAGTGCGGGTTCTGCACCGCCGGGCAGATCATGTCGGCGGTCGCCGCCGTCGAGCAGGACGTCGAAGACGTGCGGGAGTTCATGTCCGGCAACCTCTGCCGGTGCGCGGCCTACCCGAACATCGTCAAGGCGGTCGACCAGGCGAGGCGGGCCGATGCGTCCGTTTGAGCTGACCGCGCCCACCACCGTCGAAGCCGCCCTCGCGACGCCCGGCACGTTCCTGGCCGGCGGCACGACCCTCGTCGACCTGATGAAGCTCGACGTCCTCACGCCGCGGCACGTCCTGGACATCAACCAGGTCCCGCTGCGCGGCATCGACACGAGCGACGGCCTGCGCTTCGGCGCGCTGGAGCGGATGAGCGCCATCGCCGCGCACCCGCAGGTGTACCCGGTGATCTCGCGCGCCCTGCTGCTGAGCGCGTCCCAGCAGATCCGGAACATGGCCAGCATCGGCGGGAACCTGCTGCAGCGCACGCGCTGCTCGTACTTCCGCGACGTCGCGACGCCGTGCAACAAGCGCGAGCCCGGCAGCGGCTGCTCCGCCGTCGAGGGCGCCAACCGGATGCACGCCATCCTCGGCACCAGTGACTCCTGCGTCGCGACGCACGCCAGTGACGTCGCCGTCGCGCTCGTCGCGCTCGACGCCCGCCTGAAGCTGGCCGACGCCGAAGGCACCCGCGAAGTGGCGCTGCGCGACTTCTACCAGACGCCCGGCGAAACCCCGGCGCTGGAGAACGACCTGCGGCCCGGCGAGCTGATCACCGAGGTGGTCGTGCCGCGGCTGGACTGGGCGGCCAACTCGACCTACGTCAAGGTGCGCGACCGGCAGTCCTACGAGTTCGCGCTGTGCTCGGCCGCCGTCGCGCTGGACGTCCGCGACGGCGTCATCGCCGACGCGCGGATCGCGGCCGGCGGCGTCGGCACGGTGCCGTGGCACCTGCCCGCCGTCGAGGAGGCCCTGCGCGGCAAGCCGGCGACGCAGGCGTCGTTCGAAGCCGCCGCGGCCGTCGCCGCCGACGGCGCCCGGCCGTTGCGGGACAACGCCTTCAAGGTGCCGCTGCTCAAGCGGACCCTCGTCCGCGCGCTGCTCGAACTAACCGAGGGGAGCTCCCGATGATCACCCGGCTGGACGCGCCGCTGAAGGTCACCGGCGGGGCCAAGTACGGCGCCGACCACACCTTCCCCGGCCAGGCCTACGGCTACGTCGTGCTCAGCACGATCGCCCACGGCGAGGTCGAAGCCATGGACTTCTCCGCCGCGCGGGAAGCCCCCGGCGTCATCGGCGTGTACTCGCCGTTCGACCCGCTCCGGCTGAAGACGGCGACCTCGCCCCTGTTCGGCGAGACGTGGGTGCCGCTGCAGACCAAGGAAGTCACCTACTACGGCCAGCCGATCGGCTTCGTCGTCGCGGAGACGTTCGAGCAGGCCCGGGACGCGGCGGGGCTCGTCCAGGTCGCCTACCGCGAGCTGCCGGCCAAGACGTCGCTCTCCGACGGCCTCGCCGACGCCGAAGACGCGCCCCCGGGCCGCGACGGCGAAGGGCCCACCCTCGAGATCCTCGAGGACGGCGTCGAGTCCATCGCGGACGCGTTCGCCGCGAGCCCGGTGGTCGTCGAGGCGACCTACACGACCGCGACGCAGAACCACGCCGCGATGGAGCCCCACTCCGCCGTGGCGGTGTGGGACGGCGGCGAGGTGACCGTCTACAGCGGCAACCAGGCGTCGAACCTGCAGGCGATGGAGCTGGCCAGCGCGCTGGACGTGCCGCTGGAAGCCGTGCACTGCGTGAACCCGTTCGTCGGCGGCGCGTTCGGCGGCAAGGGCCGCACGTCGGCGCCGGCGTTCCTGGCCGCCGCCGCGGCCCGCGACCTCGGCCGGCCGGTGAAGTCCACGCTCGCCCGCGAGCAGGTCTTCACCGCGACCGCCGGCCGGGCCGCGACGGTCCAGACCATCAAGCTCGGCGCGGAACGCGACGGCTCGCTGGTCGCGCTGAGCCACGACTCGTGGTGCAGCACGGACACCGCGCGGTCGTTCGTCGAACCGACGTCGCACGGCACCTCGCGCGAGTGGTACGCGACGCGGAACCTGGCCATCAGCCAGAAGATCGTGCCGCTGAACGTCCCGCCGACGACGTTCATGCGCGCCCCCGGCGAGGCACCCGGCTCGTTCGCGCTGGAAAGCGCGGTCGACGAGCTCGCCGAAGCGCTCGGCATGGACCCGGTCGAGCTGCGGATCAAGAACAACTCGATCGCCCCGCCCGGCAAGGACCTGCAGTGGGCGAGCAAGCACCTCGACGAGTGCTTCCGCGTCGGCGCGGCCCGGTTCGGCTGGCAGCACCGCCGGCCGGGCGGGCACACCGACGGCGACTGGCTCGTCGGCATGGGCGTGGCCACGGCGATGTTCCCCGCCCTGCGGTTCCCGGCGACGGTCGGCATCACGCTCAACGCCGACGACACCGCCGTGGTCGGGACGAGCGGCGCGGACCCGGGCACCGGCCTGCTGACCGTGCTGTCGCTGATCGGCGCCGAATCGCTGGACATCCCGGCGGAGCGGATCACCCCGAAGCTCGGCGACTCGTCGCTGCCGCCGGGCGGTCTCTCCGGCGGTTCGACGGCGACGGCGAGCGCGGGCACGGCGATCATGATCGCCGCGACCAAGGCGATCGACGAGCTCGTGGCTCTCGCGTCCGACCCGGGCGCGCCGTTCGAAGGCGCCGAAGTCACCTACGCCGACGGCCGCGTGTTCGCCGACGGGCGGACCATGACGTTCGGCGAGCTGCTGCGGACGCTGGGCCGCGACAAGCTCGAGGTGACCGGCTCGTCGGCACCCGGCGAGGAGCTGACGAAGCACTCGTTCAGCTCGTGGGGTGCCCAGTTCGTCGAGGTCCGCGTGCACAAGTGGACGCGCGAAGCCCGCGTGTCGCGGATGCTCGGCGTCTTCGACGCGGGCCGGATCATCAACGACAAGGCCGCCCGCAGCCAGCTGATGGGCGGCATGATCTGGGGCATCTCGGCCGCGCTGCACGAGGGCCTGGAGATCGAGGCGAACGGCCGGCTCGCCAACGGCGACTTCGCGAGCTACCTGCTCCCGGTCAACGCCGACATCCCCGAGGTCGACGTCCACTTCGTCGAGTACCCGGACACGCTGCACAACGCGGTCGGCGCGCGCGGGCTCGGCGAGATCGGCACGGTCGGCATGGCCGCGGCGGTCGCCAACGCCGTGCACAACGCCACCGGCATCCGGGTGCGGCACATCCCGATCACCATCGAAGATCTGCTCGAAGACTGACGGCGGCGCCGGTGCGTTCGGCCACCTGGCCGAACGCACCGGCGCCGTTACCCATCCGCGACAACTCCCGCGACGGTCGCCCATGACGGCGGCCCGTCCCCGGTCCTAGGCTGTCGGGCACTCTCCCCGATCTTCCCCGAAGGGACCACCCGGCATGACCGACCCCGTCGTCCCCACCACGTCCGGCGCGGTCCGCGGTCAAGTCACCGCCGCCGGCTTCGCGCTGTTCCGCGGCATCCCGTACGCCGCCGCGCCGGAGGGCGACCTGCGCTTCGCCGAGCCCGTCCCCGCCCCGCCGTGGGAGGACGTGCGCGACGCGCTGAGACCGGGCCCGACCGCGCCGCAGCGCCGGCACGACGTCCCCGGGCTCGACCTGACGCCCCTCACCGGCGCCGGCTGGCGGCCGGGCCCCGAGTACCTGACGGTCGACGTCTGGACGCCGCGGCTCGGCGCGGCCGGGCTGCCCGTGCTGGTCTTCGTGCACGGCGGCGCGTTCCTCGGCGGCACCGGGTCGGCGCCGGTCTACGACGGCACGTCGTTCAACCACGCCGGCGCGGTGCTCGTGACCGTCCAGTACCGGCTCGGCGTCGACGGCTTCCTGCCCCTGGAAGGCGGCACGACGAACCTCGGGCTGCGCGACCAGCTCGCGGCCCTGCGTTGGGTCCAGGAAAACATCGAAGGCTTCGGCGGCAACCCCGGGAACGTCACCTTCTTCGGCGCGGCCTCCGGCGCGGTGAGCGTCGCGTGCCTGCTCGCTTCCCCGCTGTCGCAAGGACTCTTCCACCGCGCCATCGTCCAGAGTGGACACCCGGACATGGTGCGCGACTTCGTCCAGGCGCGCCGCCTCGCCCGCGTGATCGCCGACGAGCTGAAGGCCGAACCGACCGCCGAGGCGTTCCGGAAGGTCTCGACCGAGCAGCTGCTCGACGCCCAGGACGCCGTCCTGCGCCCGGGTGGCGCCCCCGACCTGCGCGACGCGCTCGGCTACGACCGCGGGTACGGGCTCAGCCCGTTCCTCCCGGTGGTCGGCGACGACGTCCTGCCGCAGCACCCGGCCAAGGCGATCAAGGCGGGCGCCGGCAGCGACGTCGACCTGGTCGTCGGCAGCTGCAGCGAGGAGATGCGGCTCTACCTGGTGCCCACCGGCGCGCTCGACGCCGTGACCGACGACCAGGCCGTGGCGTCGCTGGCGGTGTCGCACCCCGACCCGGCCGGCGTGCTCACCCGCTACGGCCTCGGCTCGGACGCGCCGGCGGGCGACGTCCTCGTGAGTGCCCTGACCGACCTGGTCTTCCGCGACGGGGTGCGCGACCTCGCGGAAAACCACGGCGGCCGGACCTTCCGGTACGAGTTCGAGTGGGGCTCACCGCTGCACGACGGCGCGCTGGGCGCGTGCCACGGGCTCGAACTGCCCTTCGTGTTCGACTCCCTCGGCCCGCTGTCCGGGCCGCGGGGGCTGCTCGGCGAGCACGCGCCCCGGGAACTGGCCCACGACCTCAACGGCGCGTGGTACCGCTTCGCCGCCACCGGCTCGCCCGGCTGGCCGGAGTACACGGGCGAAGACACGCTGTTCCACACCTACTGACCCACCCCGCAAGCGGTTGACGACTCCCCCGCCGCGCTGCCAGGCTCAGTTCGCCCGGACGGCCGGACGAAATGGGGACCACCGATGCCCGAGGCGGGCTCCGCCGCACCGCCGCGCGCGCTCGTTCGCACGCTGCTGCGCAGCGGCACACCACCGGAGCCCGCGGAGCCCCCGGACGAGAACAGCGACCTCGCCGCCGTCGGCGACGCGACGCTCGCCCGCGCCGCCCGCTACTGGGTCGTCGTGCCGCTGACCTACCGGATCGCGGCGTTCGTCAAGGTGTTCATCGGGTTCGCCGCGGCCAACGGCAAGCTCGGGCTCGGCCCGGTGCTCGCCGCCACCGTGTTCGCCGTCGCGGCCAACACCGCCGCGGTGGCCTGGGTGCTGCGCGCGGGCGGCCTGCGGCACCGCATCACCGGCCGCGCCCTGGCCCTGGACCTGGCCGTGGGAGTGCTGCTCAACTTCGCCGTCGCCATGACGGCCCCGGCGTCGGTGCAGCCGTTCGCGGTCGACGTGTCGTGGACGTGGCTGGTCGGCGCGGTCGCCATGTGGGCGGGCACGTCCGGGCTGCCCTCGGCGCTGTGGCTGCTGGTGGCGGCCGCCCCGCTCCGGGCGCTGCTCACGCTCGCCGGCGGCCTGCCGCTGACCGACCAGCTCTCGGTGACCCGCTCGATCGGCTGCATGGTCGCGCTGGCGGTGGCGATCGTCATCGCCGCGGGCATCCTCATCCTGCTCGGCGCGGGCACCCGGTTCGCCGTCGACATCGGGATCCGGCGCGGACGAGAGGCCGAGCGCCGCCGGACCCGGCGGCTCATGCACGACCATGTGCTGCAAACCCTGGAAGCGCTCGCCATTTCGGCGCCGGGCGACGACACGGACGCCGTGAGCCGGCTGTCGGAGGTGCGGTCGGTGGCCAAGGCGGAGGCCGCCGAGATCCGCCGCCAGATCACCGAGCCGGTGCCGACCGGGACGACGCGCGGGTTCGCCGTCGAGCTCGCCGACGTCGCGACCGAGATGGCGCGTGACGGCCTGCGCACCCAGCTCGTCGCCGCGGACTTCGCCGACGACCACAAGCTGTCCCAGGACCGCCGCACCGCGATGTGCGAGGCGGTGCGGGAGGCGTTGCGCAACACCGTCAAGCACTCCGGGACGAAGCAGGTCGTGCTGCGTGTGGAGGAGCGCGACGGCGGGATCGCGGTCGTCGCCCGCGACCAGGGCCAGGGCTTCGACGTCCGCGACCGGCCGCCGGGCTTCGGCATCACCCAGTCGATCAAGGCCCGGCTGGCCGAGGTCGGCGGGCACGGCACGGTGGACTCCCAGCCGGGCCGCGGCACCCGCGTGACGATGTGGGTGCCGGGCTAGGCAACGGCCGTGCGCTCGGGTCCAAGACCACGGCCTCCCCGGCGGCGCACCATGCGCGGACAACCCTCGCGGGAGGAGAATCCCATGTCCGACGCACTGCGCCGGGACGCGCTGGGCACGCCGGGTGTCGTCTTCCTCGTGCTGGCCGCCGTCGCGCCCCTGACCGGCATCGTCGTCATCGCCGCGCTGGGCATCGCGCTCGGCAACGGCGGCGGCATGCCCGGCGCGTTCCTGCTCGCCGCCGTGATCCTCGTGCTCTTCGGCGTCGGCTACGCGCAGATGAGCAAGGTGGTCACCGGCGCGGGCGGGTTCTACGTCTACGTCACCAAGGGCCTCGGCCGCCCGATGGGCCTGGTCGCCGCGCTGATCGCGTTGCTCGGCTACAACTGCTTCGTCGCCGGCGCGGTCGGCACGAGCGGGTTCTTCACCGCGAACGTCGTCGAGCAGGTCTTCGGGTGGCACACGCCGTGGCAGCTGTGGAGCCTCGCCTCCGCCGCCGCGGTGTTCGCGCTCGGGCGGCGCGGGGTCGACGTCAGCGCGAAGGTGCTCGGCGTTTCGCTGGTCCTCGAGGTGTCGATCCTGCTCGTGCTCGACGTCGCGGTCGCCGTCCGGACCGGGCTGGACGTCCACGCGTTCGCGCCCGGCGTCGTCTTCACCGGCTCGGTCGGGATCGCGTTCCTGTTCGCGTTCAACGCTTTCGTCGGCTTCGAAGCGACCGGGTTGTTCAGCGAAGAGGCCCGCGACCCGCACCGGACGATCTCCCGCGCGACCTACACCGCGATCGTCCTCATCGGCGTCTTCGCCGCCTTCACGACGTGGGCGGTCGTCAGCGCGACGAGCGTCGCCGCGGCCGGGCAGACCGCGCAGGACCACCTCGCCACCGGGGACCTCGTGTTCTCGATCAGCCGGACGTACCTCGGCTCGTTCCTCACCGACGTGATGATGCTGCTGCTGGTCGTCAGCCTCTTCGCGGCCTTGCTGGCGCTGCACAACTCCGCGACGCGCTACCTGTTCGCGCTCGGCCGGGCCCGGGTGCTGCCCGCCGTCCTCGGCCGGACGAACGCGGCGAACGGCGCGCCGTACGTCGCCAGCGGGACCCAGATCGGGGTGGCGACGCTGATCGCGGCGGTGTACGCGCTGGCCGGGCTGGACCCGCTCGCCGACCTCACGGCCAGCATGACCGGCATCGGCACGCTCGGCGTGATCGCCCTGCAGGCGCTGGCCGGCGTCGCCGTCGTCGCGTTCTTCCGCAAGCGGCACGACCCCCGGCTCTGGCGCACCGCGGTCGCTCCCGGCCTCGGCGGACTGGGCCTGATCGCCGTGACGACGCTGGCGTTCCTCAACTTCCCCACCCTCGCCGGGTCCGACGCGCCGGCGATCGCGCTGCTGCCGTGGCTGCTGGCCGTCGCGGTGGCCGGCGGGCTCGGGCTCGCGGCCTGGCTGCGCACCCGACGTCCGGACGTCTACGCGGGACTGGACGACCTCGGGCTCGAAGCCGTGTCTTCCTAAGCCGCGTACCGGGCGTCGCGCTCGGCGGCCAGGCTCGCGCGGCAGGCCGCGGTCAGCCGGGTCGTGGCGGCGCTGCCGCCGTGGCCGCAGCGCGGGCAGGTCATCGCGACCCGCTGCGTCAGCTCGTCGACGGCGACGCACAGCTCGGTGCGGCAGCCGCGGCACCAGCGGTGCCGGGTGACCGGGCTGACGTGCGCGGGCGAGGCGACGCACTGGTGGATCCACCGGCCGTGCACGTGGCAGGTCAGGCGGTCGTCCGGCGCCAGCAGGCCCATGTCCTCGGCGTCGTCTTCGGTGGCGAGCAGGACCGGCAGGCTGCGGACCCGGGTGGTGGTGCACGTCGTGGTGGTCATCGCGTTCCCCTTTCCCTACCCGTTCGTCGAAGAGGGGCACTCGGATTCGACAGCCGGCCGGAGTTGGCCGGAACCCGGCGGTTTGTGGCATTCCAGCCACTCCCCGGCTCGCCCTCGGGCCACTAGTTTCGGCGCGTGTCGAAATTCCTGCTCTCGGTCCACGTCCTGGCGGCGGTGCTCGCCGTCGGCCCGGTCGCCGTCGCGGCCAGCATGTTCCCCGCCGCCGTCCGGAAGGGCGACGTCAAGGTCGCGACGATGCTGCACCGGATCTGCCGCGTGTACGCCTACGCCGCCATCGCGGTGCCCGTGTTCGGGTTCGGCGTCGCCGGCACGATGCACGTGATGGGCGACCCCTGGCTGCTCACGTCGATCGGGCTGACCGCCGTCGCCGCCGCGGTGCTCGCGCTCCTGGTGCTGCCGCGGCAGAAGCGGTTCCTGGCCGAAGAGTCCACCTCGGGCAAACTCGGCCGGCTCGCGATGGTCACCGGCGTCTTCAACCTGCTGTGGGCGGCGGTGACGGTGCTGATGATCGTGCGGCCGGGCTCCTCGACCGGTGCTTAGCCCGGCACGCGCACCGCGACGAAATCCGGCCGGTGCCGCAAGGCGAACCCGAGCGAAAGGTAGAGCCGGATCGCCGAGGTGTTGCTCGCGGCGGCGTGCATCATCGGCGTCTCGCCGCGCTCGCGGATGCCCGCCGCCACGGCGAGCACCAGCCGCGTCGCGAGCCCTTGCCCGCGGTAGGCCGGGTCCGTGCAGACCGCGCTGATCTCGGTGTAGCCGGGCGGGTGCAGCCGTTCCCCCGCCATCGCGACCAGCGCCCCCTCGCGCCGGATCCCCAGGTAGGTGCCGAGTTCGACGGTCCGCTTGCGGAACGGCCCGGGCTTCGTCCGCTCGACGAGGTCGAGCATCTCCGGCACGTCCGCGAGCCCGAGGCGCACGGCCTCCGGGTCCGGCGCGGCCGCGACGCCCTCGTCGACCAGCTGGACGCCGGGCAGTGCGTCGAGCACCTCCCAGCCTGCCGGCGGCCGGGCGGCGGTGGCGGCGAGCACGACGACCGCACCCGGCCCGCCGAGCTCGGCGACGTCCCGCCAGTCCTGCTCACCCGGGTTGTCGGGCAGGCCGAGGAACGGAGCGACGTCCTCGGCGTAGCGCAGCACGCGCCCACGTCGTTCGGCGAAGCGGGCGTGCGGGCCGTTCAGCGACGTCCACGTCGGGTTGTCCAGCGGAGAAGCCATGCGTCCAGGATGATCGAACCCGCCGGCCGGGCGGCGGTGCTCCCACATCCTGAGCAAGCGCTCAGCCGACCGTCGTCAGCTCCTCGTCCGAAAGCACGCCGGACCCGGCCGACACGACCAGCCTGCCGCCGCCGGCCTGGTAGGTGTAGTCCCCGTTCTTCGCGACGAAACCGTCGCCGGAAGCTTCCGCCGGCAGCACGATGTGCGTGTCGTCCGAGGCCGCCTGCCCGCGGGCCTGGCCGTCGTAGAAGATCCGGCCGTCGGGCACCCGGCAGATCGTGATGAGCGACTTCGGCGTCTGCGCGACCAGCAACGCGGTGCCTTCGCCACCCGGGAGGTAGCGGGCGGCGTCGCCCGGACACGGCTTCGCGGCCGGTGACGCGGTGGTCGTCGGCGACGGCGGTGGGGTCAGGGCGTTCGCGGTCGTGACCACGGTCTTCGTGGTGGGCACGGCGGGGGTGGTGTAGGAGGGGAACGGCCCGGCGGAGTCCGGCTCCGGCTCCGAACGCCCGGTGAACAGCAGGGCCCCGGCCACCGCGACGCCGGCGACGAGCATGAGGGTCAGCAGCACCCACAGCGCCCGCGCGCGAGCCCGGCCCGGTGCCAGGCTCGCGCAGGTGCCGCACCGGCCGGCGGCGGGGTCGTTGACCGCACCGCACTGCGCGCACGTCCAGGGGGAACCCGCCATCGGGCCTCCTTCGCCCCGGCGCGGGACCACGCCGGTCCCTTCATCGTCACCGACGCGGGCGTGTGCTGCAACGCACCGTCAGGCCTGGTGGACCACGTTCACCATCCACGGGATGCCGAACTTGTCGACGCAGGCACCGAATTCGTCGCCCCACATCTGCTTTTCGAACGGAACCGTCACGGTGCCGCCTTCGCTCAGCTTGTCCCAGTAGCCGCGCAGGGCGCCGGCGTCGTCCCCGCTGAGGCTGACCGTGATGTTGGTGCCCGGGTTGTACTCCATCCCGGCCGGGGTGTCGGACGCCATCAGCGTGTAGCCGGCGTCGGTTTCCAGCTGGGCGTGCATGACGTTGTCCGCGTCCGCCCCTTCGGGTGACCCGAATTCCCCGAACGTGTTCACCTTCAGGGTGCCGCCGAAGACGCTCTTGTAGAACTCCATGGCCTGCCGCGCCTCGGCGCGGAAGCTCAGGTACGGGTTGAGCACGGAAGCCACTGCGATCTCCTTCTCCTCGAACGAGAGCAGCATCTTCGCAGAAGCCCGTGACCTGGACAAACGCGGGAATTTCAGACGACGAACCGGCGATGGGCGTGCGGTTCCAACGGCAGGGCGCCGTGCAGGGCGGCGCGGGCGCGCAGCTCCAGCGCGCGGTCGAGCGGCGCGGTCCCGGACGCCGCCGCGGTGTGGAACGTGCCGCGGTCGAACAGGTACACCAGCGCGAGCTTGCGGTCGCGGCGTCCGGTCGGCTCGGCGAACTCGACCGTCGCCGACCGCAGGCAGCCGCCGTAGCCCGCCCGCGCCAGCCGGTCGGCGACGTCGACCAGGTCGCCGGTCAGCACGCGCAGGTCGCGGTCGCGGCGCCAGCAGCGGACCGTCGAGCGGCCGTGCAGGTCCTGGGTCACCAGCGGGTGCACCGGCAGCCGGGCCGACGTCGCGGCGATCAGCTCCGCGTCGGTGCGGGCGAGCGCGTCCCCGTCCACCTTGAAGCCGACCGTGCCGCCGCCGGTGGGCGCGAGGCCGAGCGCGGCGCGCATCCGTGGGGCGGCCGCGGCGAGGGTGTAGAGGGACTGCAGGTGCGGGCGGGACGTCCAGCACCGGACGAGCTTGTTGTCCAGCAAGGTCATGTGTCGTGTCTCCGGTCGGGAAAAGACCGCCGGGCCGGGCGCACTGGCAATGTCCACTGTGGACGTCAGGCGCGGGGACGCGGGGTTCGGAAAGGACAGCATGCGCCCGCTCCCGGTGGTTCCGGACCGGAACCCGCCGATCACGCGGCGAACGGCAGCACTTCGCCGCCGAACGGTCACTCCGGGTCAGGTTCGGCCGATCAGCGGTATCCCTTTCGCCCGGCGGGCCGAGCCACTTGTTCGGGAGCTTCCACGCCAACCAGACATTTAGCGTTGCTAATAGTTCTGAGTCAGAGCTACCTTGGCGGCATGACCGAACTCGCCGACCGGCTCCTGGGTGCCGTCCAGGGGATCCGCCGCGTGGTGCGCCGCCGGGTGCGCGCCGACGTGCCGGGCGCGCCCCTGCCCGGTGCGCAGGTCGAGGTCCTGCGCGTGGTCGCCGACCGGCCCGGCATCGGCGTCGCCGCGGCCGCGCGGGAACTGCACCTCGCCACCAACTCTGTCAGCACGCTCGTCAACCAGCTCGTCGACGCCGGCCTGCTGCGCCGCGAGCCCGACCCCGCCGACCGGCGCGCCACCCGGCTGGAGGTCACCGGCGCGGCCCGCGAACGAATGGCCGCGTGGCGGCGCGCCCGCACCGGGCTCGTCGCCGACGCGCTCGCCGGACTGTCCGAAGAGGACACCACGGCGATCGAACAGGCGTTGCCGGCCCTCGAAAAGCTGATGGGCATCCTGAAGGAGCAGCCATGACCGAACCCGCGGTGCGGTGCACCGGGCTCAGCCACTCGTTCGGGACGACCCGCGCGGTCGACGGCGTCGACCTGGAGATCGCGCCCGGCGAGGTGTTCGGGCTGCTCGGCCCGAACGGCGCCGGCAAGACCACGACGCTCCGGATGATCACCACGCTGCTGCCCACCGCGCCGGAGCACATCACCGTCTTCGGCATCGACGTCGCGCGCCGCCGGATGGCCGTGCGGCGGCTGATCGGGTACGTCCCGCAGCAGCTGTCCGCCGACGGCGCGCTGACCGGCCGCGAGAACGTCGCGCTGTTCGCGCGGCTCTTCGACGTCCCCCGGGCGCGGCGCGCCGGCGAGGTGCGCCGCGCCCTGGACCTCGTCGGGCTCGCCGACGACGCCGACCGCGTCGCGAAGGGCTACTCGGGTGGCATGATCCGCCGGCTCGAACTCGCCCAGGCCCTCGTCAGCTCGCCGCGGCTGCTGATCCTCGACGAGCCGACGATCGGGCTCGACCCCGTCGCCCGCTCCGCCGTCTGGGAGCGGATCACGCAGATCCGCACCGACACCGGCATGACCGTGCTCGTCACCACGCACTACATGGACGAGGCCGAGCAGTACTGCGACCGCGTCGCGCTCATGCACACCGGCCGGATCCGGGCGCTGGGCACCCCCGCGGACCTCGAGACCGACCTCGGTCCGGGGTCCACATTGGACGACGTGTTCCGCGCGGTCACCGGCGACCGCCTCGAAACCGACGAAGGAGGGATCCGCAGTGTCCGTGCCGCTCGCCGCACCGCCCGCCGCCTCGGCTGACCCCGGCCCGCTGCGCCAGGCGCGCGTCCTCGCCGCCCGCGTCGGCGCGATGTGCCTGGTGGAGCTGCAGAAGCTGCGCCGCGACCAGACCGAGCTGCTGACGCGGGCGATCCAGCCCGCGCTGTGGCTGCTGATCTTCGGGGAGACGTTCACCCGGCTGAAGGCGATCCCGACCGGCTCGACGCCCTACCTCGACTACCTCGCGCCCGGCATCCTCGCCCAGTCCGCGCTGTTCATCTCGATCTTCTACGGCATCCAGATCATCTGGGAACGCGACGCGGGCGTGCTCGCCAAGCTCCTGGTGACGCCGACCCCGCGGGCCGCGCTCGTCGCCGGTAAGGCGTTCGCCGCCGGCGTCCGCGCGCTCGTCCAGGCCCTGATGGTGCTGATCCTCGCCGCGATCCTCGGCGTCGGGCTGACCGTGAACCCGCTGAAGCTGCTCGCCATGGCGGTCGTGCTCGTGCTCGGGTCGGCGTTCTTCTGCTGCCTGTCCATCGTGATCGCCGGGATCGTGCTGTCGCGCGAACGGCTGATGGGCATCGGGCAGGCGATCACGATGCCGCTGTTCTTCGGGTCGAACGCGCTGTACCCGGTGGACCTGATGCCGTCGTGGCTGAAGGTGCTCAGCCACGTCAACCCGCTGAGCTACCAGGTCGACGCGCTGCGCGGGCTGCTGATCGGCACGCCCGCCCACCTCGGGCTCGACTTCGGCGTATTGGCCGTCGCGACCGTCGCCGCGATCGCCGTCGCTTCGGCACTGCTCGGCCGGTTGGCCCGGTGAGGCACATGTCTCACCGAACGGAAGCTTCATTCCCGGATGGCTAATCTCGGTTCCGTGAATGGTCGTCCTGGCGTGGCCTCTTTTGCCGGTTTGTGCGTTCTCGCCGGAATTCTGGTGGCCGGCACGATGGCGCCCGCTGCCATCGGCGCCGGTCTGCTGTCGAACCAGGTGAGCGATTCCGTGGACGCCATTTCCGCGCAGCTCGCCGCGGCCGACCCGCCGCTGACGACGACGGTGACCGACCGCGACGGCACCCCGATCGCGACGCTCTACGCGCAGTACCGGCTCCCGGTCACCGCGGCCGGGATCGCGACGACGATGAAGGCCGCGATCATCGCGGTCGAAGACCGCCGGTTCTACACCGAAGGCGGCGTCGACCTGCAGGGGATGCTCCGCGCGGCGGTCAACGACAGCACCGGCGGCGCGCTGCAGGGCGCGTCGACGATCAGCCAGCAGTACGTCAAGAACTACCTCATCAACGTCGTCGACCGGACCGACCCGGTGGCCCAGGCGGCCGATCGCGAGGACTCCCTCGCACGCAAGCTGCGGGAAGCCAAAATGGCCGTCCAGCTCAACGACACGATGAGCAAGGACGACATCCTCGCCGATTACCTGAACGTCGTGGAATTCAGCGGAACCGTCTACGGTGTCGGTTCCGCCGCGAAAGCCTATTTCGGGACGACAGCGGACAAACTGACCGTGCCGCAGGCGGCACTTCTCGCCGGAATGGTGAACAACCCGAGCGTCTACAACCCGTACACGCACGCGGGCAAAGCCCTGCAGCGGCGCAACCTCGTCATCGACGACATGGTCACCAACGGGTCCATCCCCGCTTCCTACGCGGCGACGGCGAAGGCGGCGCCGCTCGGCGTGCTGCCGGACGGGCCGGTGGCGCCGTCCTCGACGTGCATGGGCGCGGCCCCGGACGCCGGGTTCTTCTGCGCCTACGCGGAGAGCTACCTCGTGCACGCCGGGTTCACCGCCGACCAGCTGGCGACCGGCGGCTACACGATCAAGACGACGCTCGACCCGCGCGTCTCACAGGTGGCCAAGGACGCCGTCGACGCGAACGTGCCGACCACCCAGGACGGCGTGGCGAACACCTTCGCCGTCGTGCAGCCGGGTTCGGCGGGCCACCAGGTGCTCGCCATGGTCGCCAACCGGAACTACGGCACCGATCCCGCGCAGGGCGAGACGTCCACGGACATCGTGGCGGACGCGAGCAACGAGTTCGGCGCCGGTTCGTCGTTCAAGATCTTCACCTCGGCCGCGGCGCTCGTCACCGGCAAGGCGGGCCTGGAGACGCCGCTGCCCAACCCGGACAGCCAGTGCTTCCCCGTGCCGGACTCGCATTCGGCTTGCTACACCGTCCACAACGACGGCCACTACGCCGATCCGATCAGCCTCGCCGACGGCCTGGCGACGTCGCCGAACGTGGCGTTCGTCGGGCTGGAGAGCCAGGTCGGGATGCCCGCGGTGCTCGACATGGCCTACAAGCTGGGACTGCGCTCCACCCTCGCGACCAACGACGCCGGGGCCGCGCCGAACCCGGCGTCGGGCAACCCGCAGTACAGCGAGCCGCAGTCGCAGTACTTCCGGAACCTGCTCTCGTTCACCCTCGGCAACAGCCCGGTGAGCCCGCTGGAGATGGCGAACGTGTCGGCGACGCTGATGAGCGGCGGCGTCTGGTGCCCGCCGAGCCCGATCCTGTCGGTGACCGACCGGAACGGGAACGCGGTGCCGGTGGCCCAGCAGGCGTGCGAGCAGGTGATCCCGACGGGCGTCGCGAACACCCTCGAAGCGGGCCTGAGCAAGGACACGACGAGCGGCACGTCCGCGCAGGCCGCCCACGCGGCGGGATGGACGCGTCCCGACATCGGCAAGACGGGCACGACGCAGCAGAGCGAGTCCGTCGCGTTCGTCGGCGGCGTCGACGGCTACGCGGTGTCGTCCATGGTCTTCGCCGACGGCTCGCACCCGCGTGAGATCTGCCCCGGTACGCCGGTGCACCTGGGCGACTGCGGCCACGGCGCGTTCGGCGGCACGGTCGCCGCGCCGCCGTACTTCCACGCGATGAGCCAGTTGCTCGCGGGCGTGCCGGACCAGCCGATCCCCGGACCGGACCCGGCGTACCTGACCGCGCGGAGCTAGCGCGGCTCGAGGAAGACGAGCGGGATCTCGCGCTCGGTCTTGGTCTGGTAGCCGGCGTAGTTCTTGAACTGGCCGGAGATCTTCGGCCACAGCTTCGCGCGCTCGCCGGCGTCGGCGACCCGGGCACGCATCGGCCGCTTCGGGGCGCCCTTGAGCGACACCTCGACGTCCGGGTTGTCGCGCAGGTTGAGGAACCACGCGGGGTGCGTGTCGTCCCCGCCGCGCGAAGCGACGACGACCAGCGTGTCGCCGTCCTGGTGCGGCGAGGTCAGCAGCACGGTCCGCGGCTGCCCGCTCTTGCGGCCGACCGTGGTGAGCTCCAGCACCGGCATCCCGGCCTGCCAGCCCACCCGCCCGCCGGTGAGCTTGATCAGGCCGCGGTGCACGGCGTTCATGGTCTTCAGGGCGAAGTCGCTCGGCATGATCACAATCTAGTCCCCGAGTTCGGCGAAACCGCCACGCGGCGGCGCACCGGTGTGCGACGCTGCCCGGCGAACGGAAGACCTTGGGAGAAAGAAGTACCGATGCTGATCTGGGGCTGGCGGACGCGGATCTACGTGCTGGCGATGACGACCTTCCTGTGCGGCCGGTGCGGCAACCCCGCTTCGCACGCGGTGCGCAAGGCGGTCACGAAGTTCACCTTGTTCTTCATCCCGCTCTTCCCGATCAGCGTGAAGTACTCGGCGCAGTGCACGTTCTGCGGGATCGAGAACCGGATCCCGAAGGAGGACGCCGTCCGCCTGCAGGCGCAGGAGGAGCAGGGCCAGCAGCAGGGTGCCCAGCCGGGCTACCCGCAGCAGCCGCCGTCGGGCGGGTTCCCGCAGCAGGGCGTGGCGCAGCCGTCGCACCCTTCGCAGCCGCAGGGGTTCCCGCAGCCGCAGCACCCGTCGCAGCAGCAGTACCCGGGTCAGTTCCCCCAGCAGGGTCAGTGATCCTCCCGTCCATTTCGGACATTCGGGTAGCGCCGGGACGAACTTCGCCATTCGACACGCGATCGAGGCCGTAGTCCCGGCGTACCGCCCGTGAGCCGCGGCGAGCGACCTCCGGCACAAGACCACCCGTCCGAGTGAGATCCGCGCCTCCTGCACGTCCTTGTCCCGCGGCGCGTGCGGGGCCGGCAGCGCACATGCCCGGTCCTCGCACGCGGCGGCGCCTTCCCGGTCCCCTCTGCCCAGCGTGCGGCCACTTTCCAGGACGCACCGCGTGGCTTCTCCGCACCCGATCGCGAACAGCGTGCAAGGTCCGCCTGCCGCCGGGCGAGCGTGCCCGGCGCCTTCCGGAACGCCATCGGAAAACCGACCCGGACGGGTGCCGGCACTCGTCGCCCGGCCCGGAACTGTCGGACCCCCGTGCTCTCCTCATCGGCGAGAGCGGTGCACCCCGCACCCGGAGGAGAAGGAGGATCCCGATGGCAGGCGAAACGCTGGTGACCGTGGTCGGCAACCTGACGACCGACCCCGAACTGCGGTTCACCCCGTCCGGCGCCGCGGTCGCGAACTTCACGGTCGCGTCGACCCCGCGCACGTTCGACCGCGAATCCGGCGACTGGCGCGACGGCGACGCGCTGTTCCTGCGCTGCAACGTGTGGCGGCAGTACGCGGAGAACGTGGCGGAGTCGCTGAGACGCGGAGCCCGCGTGCTCGTCCAGGGCCGGCTGAGACAGCGGTCGTTCGACACGAAGGAGGGCGAGAAGCGCACGGTGACGGAGCTGGACGTCGACGAGGTCGGCCCGGCGTTGCGCTACGCCACGGCGAAGGTGACCAGGCTGAGCCGCGCCGCGAGCGGCGAGGCGACGAGTTCGTGGACGCCGGAGCCGGTACCGGTGGCGGCCGGAGCGGAGCCTCCGTTCTGAGTCGACCGGGCCTCGACCGCCGGCGGTGACCATCGACGGAAACCCCTTGTCGAAATCCCGGCAGCTGGTTCGACGCATGAGCAGGACGAGGTCGAACCACGAGCGGGAGGGACCGAGATGAACGAGCAGAGCGGAACACCGGCCGTGCGCCCCCTGGTGAACCACCGGATGCTGGCGATGCTGCGAGCGGTCGGAGCAGGCCGCGGCCGGGTGTCGTGCAGCAGCGAGCCGGACTTGTTCATCGACGGCCTCTCGTGCGGCGACCAGTTCGCGGCCCACGCACTGGCCCACCAGGGCCTGGTCCGAGCGGCCCGCCCGGGCCTGCCGGGCGAGCTGGTCCCGGCGATGTTGACGGTCGAAGGCCGGGCGATAGTGGCGGCCCGCCAGAAGCACCACGCCGCCTGAAGGGCGACGCGAAGCTTGAAAACTCCATAGAGCAAAGGCCGCATTCGGCCCGGGGCGGTCCCGGTGGACGCCGGCCGGCCTGGCGGGTCATCCACCGCGGCCGGGCCGGGCACCGCCGGGCCCACCGGCATCCGCCACCGAGTCCGCGTCGCCCCGCGGCCACCCGGCCCGGCAGGCTAGTGGCCACCGGCTCTACCCCTCCCGGCCCGCGACCGTCCAACCCGGCGGGCGGCCGCTGGCCCCGCCCCGAACCGCGGACTCATCCGGCCGCCCCAAGCGGCCCACTCGGCCGAACCGTTTCGCCCGGGTCCACCGCGGCCGGGTGAGCGCCACCAGTCCACCGGCCTGCCGCCGCGCCTACCCCGGCCAGCTCATCCACCGTGGCCAAGCAGGCGCCACCAAGTCACCAGCGCGCCTGGCCGCCGGCACCGCCCCGCCCGGCCCGGCGGGCGGCCGCAGGTGAGCGGCTGCGGGCTCTGCCCCGCCCGCAGCCGCCCCGCCCCGCCCCGCAGCCGGCCCTGCCGCGGGCCCGCCCGGCACCCGAGCCCCAGCGAGCAACGCGACTACCGTGGCGGACATGAGCAACACCGAGGCGACCCCCGCCGAGCTCGCCTGCGGCGACCAGCCCACGACCGCCGACCCCGAGCACCCGGCCGTCGAGGTCCTCACCCCGCGCGAGGTACCCCTGGGCGGGCCCCGCGCGATGCGGGTCCGGCGTACCCTCCCCCAGCGGTCCCGCTCCCTGATCGGTGCCTGGTGCTTCGCCGACCACTACGGCCCGACCGAAGTCGCCGGCGCGATGGACGTCGCCCCGCACCCGCACACCGGCCTGCAGACCGTGAGCTGGCTGTTCGCCGGCGAGATCGAGCACCGCGACAGCCTCGGCTCGCACGCCGTGGTCCGCCCCGGCGAGCTGAACCTCATGACCGGCGGCCACGGCATCTGCCACTCGGAGGTCTCGACCCCGGGAGCCAAGACGCTGCACGGCGTCCAGCTCTGGGTGGCGCTGCCCGAGCGGCACCGGCACACGGCACGCGCGTTCGACCACTACGTGCCCTCGGTGAACCGGATCGAAGGCGCGGAGATCCGGGTGTTCCTCGGGTCGCTGGCCGGGCGCACCTCCCCGATCCCGACCTACACCCCGCTGCTGGGCGCGGAGATCGTGCTGGGCCCGGACGCCCACATGTCCCTCGGCGTCGACCCCCGCTTCGAGCACGGCGTCCTGGTCGACACGGGCGACGTCGTCGTCGCGGGCACCCGCGTCCGCGCGGCGGAGCTGGGGTACGTCGGCACCGGCGTGCGCTCGCTGACGTTGAGCAACCGCGGCACGGCGCCGGCCCGGTTCCTCCTGCTCGGTGGCACCCCGTTCGAAGAAGAGATCCTGATGTGGTGGAACTTCGTCGGCCGGAGCCACGAGGAGATCGCGGCCTTCCGCGAGGCGTGGGAGGCCGAATCCGACCAGTTCGGCAGCGTCACCGGCTACACGGGCACGCCACAGCGGCTGCCGGCGCCCCAGCTGCCGGCGGTCCGCATCAAGCCGCGCCGGAACCCCGCGTCACCCCAGGAACCCCGCGACGGCTGATCCGAACCCGGCGGCGTCGTCCAGCCAGGGGTAGTGCGCGGCGCCGGGCAGGACGACGACCCGGCCGTCCGGGAAGAGCCCGGCGAACTCACGCGCGACGGCCGGGCTGGCGATCCAGTCCAAGTCCCCGGCGAGCACCAGCACGGGACACTCGACACCCCCGAGCGCGGCCCGCGTGACCTCGGGCTCGAAGGCACCGTCGGCGTTGTAGACGCGCGCGGCGGCACCGTTGCGCTGCCCGGCCTCGGTGGCTTGGTGCTGTCGGGCGGCGTCGTCCCAGCGGCCGTAGTACATCGGCGCGACGGCGGCCCAGTCGGCACTGGTCGCCGTCCGCGCGGCGATCGCGTCGTACGCCGCGGCGGCGGCGTCGAACCACGGTGCACCGGCCCGCCGGGCCATGATCCGCCGCCGGTCGTCGACGGAAAGCTGCAACCCGACGGCCCGCGGGCTCGGCGCGACGAGCAGAAGCCGCCGCAGCCGGCCGGGATACCGGGCGGCGTAGAGGACGGCCAGGCTGGCCCCGGCGGAGTGCCCGAGCAGGTCGAGCCGGTCGAGGCCGAGGTGCTTGCGCAGTGCCTCGACGTCCTCGACCTGCCGATCGCACCGGTAGGTGCCGGGGTCGGCGGGCGCCTCGGAGGCCCCCGTCCCCCGCGGATCGAGCACGGCCAGCGGAGCGCCGAGCCCACCGAGGTCACCGAGGTAGGCCCCGGCACGCATGGGCCCACCGGGCAGGCAGACAACGGGCGGGCCACCGACCCCGAGAAGACGGAAGGAGAGCGCGGTCCCGTCCGGCGCGGAGAAGATCGGCATCCCCGACCCTGACACTCCGAAGGCGGCTCAAGCAACCCTCACGAACGCGACGTGAACCGCATGAGCCGTCACCGCTCCCGCGCGAGATAAGCGTCCAAGGTCGCCAACCGGTGCTCCCGCGCGCACTGCTCGACCTCCGCCGGCAAACCGCCGCCCTCGATCAGCGCCAGCAACCGCTCGTGCTCCTCGACCGACGCCGGCGCCCGCCCGGGGACCGACGCGAACGTGCTGTCCCGCACCGCCGCGAGCCGCGTCCAGCACCGCTGCACCAGGTCCACCAGGTTCGGGTTCGGGCAAGCGCTGAACAGCACCTCGTGGAACTCCGCGTTCAAAGCGGTGAACGTCAGCGGGTCGAACTCGGCCAGGCTGCGGCGCATCCGCTCGTTCAGCGCACGGGCGCGAGCGAGGTCCGCCGGCGTGAGCAGCGGTGCGGCGAGGCCGGTCGCCGCGCCCTCGACGATCGCCACCGTCTGCATCGCGTGCCGGTACTCCGTCGGGTCGATGGCCACCACCCGGGCCCCGACGTTCCGCTCGAACTCGATCAGCTCCTCGGCCTCCAGCCGGCGCAGGGCCTCGCGGACCGGCACCGCGCTGACGTCGAGTTCGCGGCCGATCTGGTCGAGCACCAGCCGGTACCCGGGCCCGTACCGGCCGTCGAGGATCCTGGCCTTGATCGTCTCGTAGGCCAGCTGGGACTTCGTGACCGGTCTTCCCGAGGACGCGCTGATCATGTAGGAAACCATATATGGTCCCGCCGACGGACGACGCCCAGGAGGCCGTGCCGATGCCGAGTTCCCCGCCCGCCCCCTCCGCGGCCGACCTGATCGTCGACGGCCTGCGGGCCCACGGCGTCGACACCGTGTTCGGGCTGCCCGGCGTGCAGACCTACGACCTGTTCGACAGCCTGGCCCGCGCCGGCGAGGACATCCGGGTGATCGGCGCCCGGCACGAGCAGACCGTGGCCTACATGGCGTTCGGCTACGCGCAGGCGACCGGGCGCCCCGGCGTCTACACCGTCGTGCCCGGCCCCGGCGTCCTCAACTCCTCGGCCGCGCTGCTCTCGGCGCACGGTGCCAGCGCCCCGGTCGTGTGCCTCACCAGCGAGATCCCCCGCGCGTACCTCGGCCGCGGGCTCGGGCACCTGCACGAAATGCCCGACCAGCTCGCCACCCTGCGGACGATGACCAAGTGGTCGGCGCTGGTCGAGCACCCGGCCGAGATCCCGGACGCGCTGGCGACGGCGTTCCGCGAAGCCTCCGGCGGGCGGCCGAGACCGGTCTCGCTGGCGGTGCCCTGGGACGTGCTGGGCCTGCGCGCCCCGGCCGAACCCGCCGGTCCGCGGCCGCTCCCGCGCCCGGTCGTCGACCCGGCCGCCGTCGAGCAAGCCGCAGACCTGCTGAGCCGTGCGAAGCATCCGATGATCATGGTGGGCGGCGGCGCCCGGCACGCGGCCGCCGAGGTCCGGGCGCTGGCCGAACGGCTGCAGGCGCCGGTGGTTCCGTTCCGCGGCGGGCGGGGCGTCGTCGGCGACGACCACCCGCTGGGGTTCACGTGCGTCTCCGGCTTCGAGCGGTGGGCGGAGACCGACGTCGTGGTCGGGATCGGCTCGCGGATGGAGCTGTCCTGGTTCCGCTGGCCGGACAAGCCCGCCGGCCTGAAGACGATCCTGCTCGACATCGACCCGAGGCAGGCGACGCGGCTCGAGGCGGACGTCGCGATCGTCGCCGACGCCGCCGACGCCGCGGCCGCGCTGACCGAGGCCGCGGGTCCACAGAGGACGGACCGGACCGCGGAGTTCACCACGCTGAAGGCGGCCGTGGCCGAGCGGTTCGCCGACGTCGGACCGGAACTGGAGTACCTGCGCGCGATCCGGGACGTGCTGCCGCGCGACGGCTTCTTCGTCGAGGAGATCTGCCAAGTCGGCTTCGCGTCCTACTTCGGGTTCGAGGTCTATTCGCCGCGCACGTTCGTCACGTGCGGCCACCAGGGCACGCTCGGCTTCGGCTACCCGACGGCGCTCGGCGTGCAGGCGGCCTTCCCCGGCCGGCCGGTGGTGTCGGTGGCCGGGGACGGCGGGTTCATGTTCGCCGCGCAGGAGCTGGCGACGGCCGTCCAATATGGACTCAACGTCGTGGCGGTCGTGTTCGACAACGGCTACTACGGCAACGTCCACCTCGACCAAGAGCGGCTGTTCGAGGGCCGCGCGCTGGGCGGCCGGCTGCGCAACCCGGACTTCGCCCGGCTCGCCGAGACGTTCGGCGCGCTCGGCCTGACCGCGCGCACCCCGGACGACCTGCGCGGCGCGCTCGACAAGGCCTTCGCCGCGGGCCGGCCGGCGCTGGTGCACGTGCCGTGCGAGCTGGGCGCCGGCGCCTCGCCGTGGAAGTACCTGATGCCGAAGTCGGACCGCAGCTAACCGGCGGCCGCGCGCTCGAGCGCGGCGAACACGCGGTCGACGTCGGCCGCGGTCGTCCGCCAGTTGCTGAAGGCGGCGCGCAGGGCCGGGTGGCCGTCGTACACCGTCGGCGTCAGGAACGTGGTGCCGTCCTCGGCGATGGCGTGCACGAGGGCATCGATGTCCCGTTCGACGGCCGGGGCGAAGCAGACGACGTTGAGCCGCACCGGCGCGAGCAGCCGCCAGTGCGGCGAACCGTCGAGGCGCGCGCCGAGGTCGCGGGCGAGCGACACGCAGCGCTCGACGATCTCGCGGTGCCCGTCCCGGCCGTAGGCCACGAGCGAGAACCAGGCCGGGAGGGCGCGCAGCCGGCGGGAGTTCTCCGGGGTGAGGTGCAGGAAGTCCGGCTTCTCGCCGATCTCGCCGAGGTAGGCGGCGGTGTTGCCGAACACGCGCAGCTGCAGGTCGCGGCGGCGGGTGAACTGGACGGCGGAGTCGTAGGGCACGTTGAGCCACTTGTGCAGGTCGACGACCACCGAGTCGGCCTGGTCGAGGCCGGCGGTCAGCGCCGCGTGCTCCGGTGCCAGGGCTGCGAACCCGCCGAACGCGGCGTCGACGTGCAGCCAGAAGCCGTACCGCTGCTTCAGCGCGGCGATCGCGCGCAGGTCGTCGAAGTCGACGGTGTTCACGGTGCCCGCGTTCGCGACGACGACAGCCGGCCCGTCCAGCGATTCGAGCGCCGCGGCCAGCTGGTCGACGTCGACGGCTTCACGCCCCGGCAGCACCGGCAGCTTCCGCAGCGCCGACCGGCCCATCCCGAGGAACGACATCGCCTTCAGCACGCTCGAGTGCGCCGAGCCGGACAGCACGGTGACCGGGCCGAGCGCGGCGGCGCCGTCTTCCGACACCGAAATCCCGGCGCGTTCACCGAGCCATTCGCGGGCGATGGCGAGACCGGTGACGGTGGACATCGTGGCACCGGAGACGAACGCGCCGGAGAACTCCGGGCCGAGCCCGAACAGCTCGGCCAGCCAGCCGACGGTCTCGCGCTCGAGGTCCGAGGCCGTGGAATCCGTGCCGCTGGCGGGATTCTGGTCGTAGGCCGAGGTGAGCCAGTCCCCGGCGAGCGCCGCCGGGGTCGTCCCGCCGGTGACGAACCCGAGGTAGCGGGGCCCGGCGCTGCCCGCGAAACCGGCTTCCCAGCGCCGCGAGAACTCCTCCAGCGCACCCCGGGCTCCGGCGCCGTCACCAGGCAGCGGCGCCCGCGGAACGTCACCGGGCGGCACGGCGGCCGGCCGCTCGGGCAGCCCGGCGAGCGCTTCGCCGGCGAGTTCGCGCGCGGCGTCGAGCAGATCGGGCAGGGAGTTCAGGTCTTCGGCGAGCCTCGGATGCACGTGCCCGACGCTAGGCGCGGCGGCCACCGCTGTCGCGGGCCAATCCGCCGAAACTGGCCCGGTCAGCGGCGCAGGAGCCGCCGGACCCTGGCCTCGGCCGGGTCGAACGCCACCCGCCGCAGCGGCCCGACCAGCAGCACCACCACCGCCATCGCCGACAGCGCGGCCAGCACCATCGCGGCGACGAACTGGGCGGCACCGGACGTCGCCGTCCCGAGCACCAAGTACCCCACCAGCACCAGGGCGACCGGGGCGAGCAGCCCGCACAGCACCGGCAGGGGCGGCACCCGGTCACCGTCGGGGCGGCGGGCGGACACCACCGCCGCCCCGGCGCAGGTGACCGCGGCGACCAGGAGGCAGCCGCCGACGGTGTCGCTCAACCGGTGCCAGCCCAGCGCCACCGTCGCGGCGGCGACCCAGGCGACGCCGACGCCGCCGAGCACCAGGGCCTGCGGACGGTAGCGGCGCGGCAGGACGATCGCGAGCGCCACCAGCACGGCCATCGCCGCGCTGACGTGCCCGCTCGGGAAGCTGTTGTGGCTCGCCACGCCGAACCGGTCGCCCGTGCTCGGCCGGTCCAGGACGTACAGCTTGAGCAGCTGCGCCACCACCAGTGGCGCGGTGAGCAGGAGCAGAGCCGTCATCCCGAGGGCGAACCGGCGCCGCACCAGGGCGATCACCAGCACCAGCACCGCCACGCCGCCCAGCAGGACCACCTGGTCGGCCTGCCGCAGCGGACCGGCCCAGTCCACTGTGGTCCCCGCGGACTGGGCGCTGCGGACGACGCCGTTCTCGACGCTGCGCCCGGCCTCGGTGCGGACGAAGAGCACGTAGGCCGCGACGAAGGCGAAGGCGAACCCGGCCGCGCTCGCCGCGAGCACGGCGGTGCGGGACACCGCCCTGGTCACGAGGGCGTGGCGGACGGGAACAGGTCGCGTCTCGGAAATGGTCACTGCCATGTCCCCGAGTCTGGTGGCGGCATTTCGGGATCCCGTCAGCGCGATGTCATGGTTTTGCTACAAGATCCGCCCGGGTCGCCACGACGTGCGCTTTTCCGAATAATGGCGCCGTGGCCGAGGTACTGGTGGTAGAAGACGACGCGGCGGTGCGGGAAGGACTGCAGCTGGCCCTGCGCCGGCAGGGACACGTGGTGCACACGGCCGAATCGGGCGAGCTCGGCATCGAGGTGCTGGTGCGGCACCGGCCCGACATCGTCGTGCTCGACCTGATGCTGCCCGGCATGGACGGCTTCGAGACGTGCCGCCGGATGCGGGCGTCCGGGCCGATCCCGATCATCATGCTCACCGCGCGCAGCGACGACTTCGACGTCGTGGCCGGGCTCGAAGCGGGCGCCGACGACTACGTCGCCAAACCGGTCGAACCACGGGTGCTGGACGCGCGGATCCGGGCGGTGCTGCGGCGGGGCGTCGCCGAGCGGCCGGGCGAGCCGCCGGAACCCGAGGAACGCCACGGCGACCTGGTGATCGACCGGGCGGGGCTCGAGGTGACCAAGCGCGGAGCGCCGGTGTCGCTGACCCCGACCGAGCTGAAGCTGCTGCTTGAGCTCTCGCGCACGCCGGGGCAGGTGTACAGCCGCCAGCAGATCCTCTCCGCCGTCTGGGACCACGACTACCTCGGCGACTCGCGGCTGGTCGACGCGTGCGTGCAGCGGCTGCGCGCGAAGATCGAAGACGTGCCGGCGAAGCCGGAGTACGTCCAGACGGTCCGGGGGTTCGGCTACCGGTTCGGCCGGTCGTGATCCGGCGGATCCGCTCGTGGCTCGCCGGGCTGCGGCCCCGGCTGGTCGCCGCGTTCGCGGTCATCATGATCCTCGGCGCCACGGCCGCGGCCGGCGCGAGCTACGTCTCCGCGCGCAACGCCATCCTCGAGGGCATCCAGGACCAGACGATGCTGAAGCTGCGCGACCAGATCGTCGCGTACCTGCCGACCGTGTCGCTGCCGCCGACCCAGGCCACGCTCGACGCGTTCTCGAGCGCGCTCAAGCCCAGCGGCGCGCTGGTCGTCTACCGCGATCTGCACTCGACGTCGGGCATGGCGCCGCAGGACGTGCCGGGGTCGCTGCGCGAGGCGGTGGCGAACAGCACGAACATCCAGTTCCAGCGGGTCGTCGTCCAGGGGTTCCCGATGTTCTTCGTCGGGATCCCGGTGCAGACCGCGTCGGGGCGGACGAGCGGCCTCGAGGTCTACGCGATGGCACCGCTGGGCCAGCAGCAGGCCGCGATCGAGGAACTGACCCGGACGGCGTGGCAGACGGCCGCGCTCGCGCTCCCGTTCGCCGTGGCGGTGGCGCTGCTGGCGGCGCGGCAGGTGCTGCGGCCGGTGCGCGCGCTGAACACCGCGGCGGACCAGCTCGGCCGCGGCCGGCTCGACGTGCGGCTGCGCGTCAAGGGTTCCGACGAGCTCGCGCAGCTGGTCACGACGTTCAACAACACCGCCGCGGAGCTGGAGCGCACGGTCGGCACGCTGCGCGCGATGGAGGCCGACGCGCGGCGGTTCGTCGCCGACGTCTCGCACGAGCTGCGGACGCCGCTCGCGGCGATGAACGCGGTCACCGACGTCCTCGACGAGGACGCGGGCCAGCTCCCGGCGGACACCGCGGTGGCCGCGCGGCTGGTCTCGGCGGAGACGAAACGGCTGACCCGGCTGGTGCAGGACCTGATCGAGATCTCCCGGTTCGACGCCGGCCGGGCCGAGCTGCGCCGGGAGGAGCTGGACGTCGCCGCCGCGGTCACCGACAGCCTCACCGCGCGCGGCTGGGAGCCCGGGTCCGGAGACTCCGAAAACTCCAAAAACGCCACTGTCGTCGCCGACCTGCCGGCGGGGATCACGGCCGCGCTCGACCGGCGGCGGCTGGACATCGTCGTGGCGAACCTCGTCGGCAACGCGCTGCGGCACGGCGCACCGCCGGTCGAGGTGGTGCTGCGGGCCGACGCCGGGGCCGTCGTGCTGACCGTCACCGACCACGGGCCGGGCATCCCGGACGAGGTGCTGCCGCGGATCTTCGACCGGTTCGCCAAGGCGGACACGTCCCGGGCGCGGTCCGAGGGCAGCGGGCTCGGGCTGTCCATCGCGCGCGAGAACGCGCGGCTGCACGGCGGCGACATCGTCGCGGCCAACACCGGCACCGGCGCCCGGTTCGAGCTGCGGCTGCCGCGCGAGGTCCGGTCCGGGTTCGGGGAGATGCGGTGAAGAAGCTCCTCGTCCTGGCCGTGGTCCTGCTGGTGAGCGCGTGCGGCGTCAAGCCGACCGGGGTCGTCCCGGCCGGGCCGGCTCCGACGCTGCGCAACCCGGGTGGCCCGGGCCGCGACGCCGAGGTGATCCTCTACTTCGTCCTCGACGGGCGGGTGGCCCCGGTGACGCGCCCGATCGTCAACGGGAGGGGTGCCGAAGCGGCCTTGTCGACTCTGCTGGACGGACCGACCGAGGCCGAGCGAGCCGACGGGTACGTGTCGGCCCTGCCGCGCCGGGCCGGATCGATCGCGCTGGTCCCCGGCCCGCCGGCGACGATCGACGTTTCGTTCCCCCTGAAGCCGATCGCCGGGGTCGGGGTCAACCAGCTGGTGTGCACGGCGTTCGCGGCGCTGGCGGCCGACGGCGGGTACTCGATCGACGGCACCATCGCCGTTTCCGGGCCGGACGTCCAGCTGCCGTACCAGGCGTGCCAGGCGTCCTGAGCACTGTCTACTGTGGACGTTTCGTCGCCGAGGCGACGAAGATCGGGACGGCCAGGAAGAACCGCCCGGCGTCGGCGCGCGTGGATTGCTCTCCCAGCCAGGCGTCGAGCTGGGCGTCCGTCGCGACGCCGGTGTCCCGGGCCGCGGCGGCGAGACCGTCGAGCAGGGGCCGGAGGCCGCCGTCGGTGTCGACGACCGTCCGGACTTCGACGGCGACCTCGGTGAACCCGGCATCGACGAGCAGGGCCCGGTACTGCCGGGCGGCCCGGGGACCGGCGACGGCGTCGGCGCGGGCGTGCACGAGGGCGCGGGTCAAGGCCGGCCGGTCCGAGTCGAGGACGAGGGTGTCCCAGTCCTGCCCGCACAACACGATCCGCCCGCCGGGAGCCAGCACCCGCCGCGCCTCGGCGACGGCCGCCGCCGGATCGGCGAGTTCGTGCAGCACCTTGTCGGCGCGGTAGCCGCGGAACTCACCATCGGCGAACGGCAACCGGAGCACATCGGCCTCGACGAACTCCGCCGCCGGAGACGACCCGCGCGCCCGGGCCGCGAGGGCAGGTGCCGGGACCGCCGAGCCATCAGCCGCCGGAAAGCCCGGCGGCCCACCCGCACTCCGCGCCCGGGCCGCCGCGAGCATTCGCGGGTCGAGATCCGCGCCCACCGCGCGCGCCCCGCGGGCGCACAACTCCGCGACCGCCCGGCCTCCGCCGCAGCCGACGTCCAGCACCCGGTCGCCCGGGCCGCACCGCAGCAGCTCATACGTCGCTTCGCGCAGGTCCGCCGCGCCCGGCAGCGAGTCCGCCAGGTCGAGCCGAGCCAGTAGCTCCGAGGTCATGCCCGCCATCGTCGGCCTTCAAGCGGGCTTCAAGTCAAGCTCCGGGGTACGGCCGGGCCGCGCGGGCCTCCGTCAGCGATCGCGCCCACCAGCCCAGCTGGCCGAGCATCGCCTTCGCCGCGATCGCCGCCGCGTCGTCCGTCGGGGTGCCGTCCGGGCCGAAGCGCGTGTGGGCGCCGTGGAAGCTGACCGTCTCGCGGATCGTGACCGCGTGCAGCTCGGCGAAGACCGCCCGCAGGTGCTCGACCGCCCGCAGGCCGCCCGACATCCCGCCGTACGAGACGAACGCCACCGGCTTGGCCGCCCACTCGCCGCGATGCCAGTCGATCGCGTTCTTCAGCGAGGCCGGGTAACTGTGGTTGTACTCCGGCGTGACCACGACGAATGCGTCGGCCGCCTCGAGCCGCGGCGACACCTTCGCCACCTCGGCGGCCACCGACGGCGGTGGCGTCGCTCCGAACGCCGGGAGCGCCAGCGGTAGGTCGGACTCGGCCAGGTCGACCACGTCGACCGCGAACCCGCCGTGCTGTTCGGCGACGCCGGCCAGCCAGTCCGCGACCACCGGGCCGAACCGTCCTTCCCGGACACTTCCCACGATCACCGCGACCCGCACGGGAGCTTCGGACACACTTCCTCCTTGGCACAGCGGCGTTGTTGCCGTCCGGGCCAGGATCAGACTTCAAGCTCGCTTGAAGTCAAGCGCGCGCCTGTGGTTGGCTGGGAAGCATGGTGAACGCCACAGCCCGGACGCTGCCGGACCTGAGCGTCGGCGAACTCTCGCGGCGCAGCGGGGTGCCCGCTTCGGCCCTGCGGTTCTACGAGGACGAAGGTCTCATCCGCAGCCGCCGCACCGCCGGGAACCAGCGCCGCTACTGCCGCGACGCACTGCGGCGGGTGACCTTCATCCGGATGTCGCAGCGGGTCGGCATGCCGCTGTCGGCGATCCGGGAGGTGCTCGCGCTCCTGCCCGACGACCGCACGCCGACCCGGGCCGACTGGGCGCGGATCTCGAAGTGCTGGCAGGAGGACCTCACCGCGCGGATCCGCCAGATGGAACAGCTGCGCGACCAGCTCACCGACTGCATCGGCTGCGGGTGCATGTCGCTGGCCAAGTGCCGGCTCGCCAACCCGGGCGACCGGCTCGGCGCCGACGGGCCCGGCCCGCAGCGCCTGGACGGCCACCGCGGCGACGGCTACGAAGCCTAGCGGCGTTCCAGGACGCCGCGGACGAACATCGCCTGGCCGGCGTGCTGGATGTCGTCGTCGAGGACGCTGACCAGGCGGACGCCCAGCGATACCGGCGGGTCCCACGCCTCGTCGACGATCCGGTCGAGCGCCTTCGCGTCCAGGTTCTCGACGAACCGGACGGTCTGCTCGTGCACGGCGTCGTAGTAGCCGGTGAGCAGGCCGGGATCGTCCACCCGCACCGCCTCGACGTCGGCCGGGCGGTGGCCGTAGCCGGTGTCGCCGGCGGGGAACGGGAGGCCGAAACGGGAAAGCCAGTCCTGGCCGGTCCACACCTGCTCGACTCCGGCCACGTCCGCGACGTGGTCGTCCTGGACCCGGGTCAGGTGCCACACCAGCCAGGCGATCGAGTTGGCCTCGTCGTCCAGCCGGGTCCGGAGCTGCGCGGCGGTGAGCCCTTCCACCGCCGCGTGCACGTTCTCCCGGACCCGGCCGAACCCGTCGACGAGCAGATCGGCCACGTTCATCGGCTGCCTCCCGTTGCTGAACCCGTTCACCGGCGTGCTACCCGATCATGCCCGCCGGCAAACGGATCCGGCTACCGCGGCAGCAGTTGGTCGAAGAACGAGCGGTAGCGGCGCAGCGCGATCCGCAGCTCCTCGGTGGCCGGTTCGCCCTGCTGCCACTGCGCTTCCAGCTCGCCCTTGTGCTCGGCGAACGTCGTGGCCAGCGCGCTGATCACGGCGGCCACGAGCTCGTCGGCCTGCTGCACGGCCTGCTTCGGGTCGTCGACGAAGCCGGTCTGCACGTTCTGCCAGCGGTCGCGGAACCCGGTGACCTTGTCCTCGTCGATCAGCGGCGGCGTCTCGACGTCGCCACCCGACTGCGCCGGCTTGGTTTCCGTGGTCGTGCCGGCCGTGTCCGGGCCCGCCGACGCCGAAGCCAGGTCGGCGGTGCTCAGGTTCTGGTCCTGGCCGGTGCCGCGGTCCACGTCGGCGCCGCGGTCCAGGTCGGTGCCGCGGTCCACGTCGGTGCCCGGCTCGCGGAAGTCGGTCCGCTCCTGGTCGGGGACTTCGGCGGTGCCGTCGCGGGTCACGTCGTCACGGGCGAAGTCGTCGTCGTGGTCGGCGCTGTGCCGGGTCAGGTGTTCGGTCATGGTCAGCGTCCTCCGTTCCACTCGGTCCGCGGCTGCGCGGACGCCTGGTGTTCTTCCTTGGCGGTGTCGCGACGGTCGGCGCCGTCGTGGTCGTGGCCGTTCCGGCGCTCGTGGTGGTCGTGCTCGCGGTCGTCGTCCCGGTCACGGTCGCGGTCATGGTCACGGTCGTGGTCGTGGTGCTCGTCGTCGGCACCGTCGGTCAGCAGGTCCTCGAAGACGGTCCGGTAGCGCACCATCGCGTCGCGCAGGTCCTCTGTGGACGCTCCGTCACGCTTCTGCTGCGTCGTGTGCGCGGCGCGGTAGTGCTCCAGCGTCTTGGCGTGGCGGACGGAAAGGTCGGTCACCTGCTGCTCGTAGCCTTCGGTCGGGTAGCCGCGTTCGCCCATCAGCGCCACGAGGAGCCGGTCCGCTTCGCTGACCGCTTCGGCGGGCTGGTCGACGAACTTCTCCTGCACCTGCGCCCATTCCCGGGCGTAGCGCTCGCGCGCCGAGGCCGACAGCGGGCGGATGTCGAGCTCCTTGTGCCGGCGTTCCCGCTCGGCGAGTTCCCGTTGCGCCGCACGGGGGTTGTCGCTTTCCTTGACGACCCGCTCGTACTCCGGGCCGAACCGCTGCTGCAGCCGTTTGCGCTGCATCTCCTGCGTCACAAGCCAAATCACGGCGCCGAGCACCGCGACGGCCACGACGACGATCACGATGATCAGCCATGTGGGCATTGCGCAATCTCCTTCACGGATGTCGCCCCCGATGCGACCGGTGTGCCCGCAACCGGAGAGCCGAAAACTGCGTTTATCCGCGATTCGGCCGACCGGCGGCCCGGATACCGCCGGATGCCGAGGCGCCACCGGCGATGTAACGACGATAACAGTCAACGACTAGCGTTGTTACCATCGGAGTGCTATCGTCGATAACAGCAAGAGGGAAGCAGCGTTACGAGCAGAAGGAAGGCAGCGATGAGCACCACCACCGAGTCCCGCGTCGCGATCGTCACCGGCGGCTCCCGCGGCATCGGCCGCCAGGTCGCCGAGCGCCTGGCCGCCGACGGCATGGCCGTCGTCGTCAACTACGCCGGCAACGAAAAGGAGGCGCAGGCCGCGGTCGACGCCATCACCGAGCGCGGTGGCCGGGCGATCGCCGTCCGCGCCGACGTCGCCGAACCCGCCCAGGTCGCGGAGCTGTTCGACACCGCCGAGGCCACGTTCGGCGGCGTGGACGTCGTCGCCCACCTGGCCGGCGTGATGAACGCGCCGACACCGATCGCCGACACCGACTTCGAGGTCCTCGACCGGGTGCACCGCACCAACATCCGCGGCACGTTCGCGGTGGCCCAGCAGGCCGCCAAGCGCGTCCGCGACGGCGGTGCCGTGATCACCACCTCGACGTCAGTGCTCGGTCTGAACCTGCCGGGCTACGGCATCTACAACGCGACCAAGGGCGCGGTCGAGGCGATCACCATGATCCTGGCGCGCGAGCTGCGCGGCCGCGACATCACCGTCAACACCGTCGCGCCCGGCCCGACGGCGACCGCGTTGTTCCTCGACGGCAAGGACGAGGAGACCGTCGAGCGGATGGCCAAGCAGCCGCCGCTCGAGCGCCTCGGCAAGCCCGAGGACATCGCCGAGGTCGTCGCGTTCCTCGCCGGCCCGGCCCGCTGGGTCAACGGCCAGGTGCTGCGCGCCAACGGCGGAATCGTCTGAGGAGGGACGTCGTGATCATCGTCGTCACCGGCGCCTCCAGCGGGATCGGCGCCCTCTCCGCCCGGGCGCTGGCCCGCGCCGGGCACACCGTCTACGCCGGGATGCGCGCGACCACCGGCCGCAACGCGCCCCAGGTCGAAGCCGCCGCGGCGTTCGCCGGGGAACACGGCGTCGACCTGCGGTCCGTCGAACTGGACGTTTCCAGCCAGGACTCGGCCGACGCGGCCGTCGAACGGATCGTCGCCGAGCACGGCAGGCTGGACGTCGTCGTGCACAACGCCGGGCACATGGTGCTCGGCCCGGCCGAGGCGTTCACGCCGGAGCAGCTCGCGCAGCTCTACGACACCAACGCGATCGGCACCCAGCGCGTCAACCGCGCCGCCCTCCCCCACCTGCGCGCCCAGGGCGACGGGCTGCTGGTGTGGGTGTCGAGCAGCAGCGTCCGCGGCGGCACCCCGCCCTACCTGGCGCCGTACTTCGCAGCGAAGGCGGCGATGGACAGCCTCGCGGTTTCCTACGCCGCCGAAGTGGCGCGCTTCGGGATCGACACCACGATCGTCGTGCCGGGTGCGTTCACCGCGGGCACCAACCACTTCCCGAACTCCGGGCACCCGGCCGACGAGGCCGTCGCGAAGGCCTACGAAGAGCGGTACGCAGGCCTGACCGACCACGTCGCGGCGAAGCTGGCCGAGATCACCCCGGCGGACGCGGACGTCGCCGTCGTCGCCGAAGAGCTGGCGCGCGTGGTGGACCTGCCGAAGGGGCGGCGGCCGTTCCGGGTGCACGTCGACCCGGCCGACGACGGCGGGTGGCTGGTCGCCGAGGTCGGCGACCGCATCCGGAGCGAGTTCCTCCGCCGGATCGACCTGGCCGACCTGCTCAGCCCGGCGGCCGGCTGAACCGGGTGACGATCACGTGGTCCTTCGCCGGCCCGCGGACCGCCCACTCCTGCCGCCAGCGGCGCGCGTCGAGCACGCGGTAACTCCCGCGGTAGAAGTCGTCGCGGCAGGGGTGGTCCGCGTCCCAGTGCCCGGCACGCAGGTCGACGGCGTGGAAGAAGCCGCCGTGGTCGAAGTGCACGTCGGCGCGGCCGGGCGCGGTGGGCCGGTAGTGCAGCTCGCGGGTCACGGGTCCGGTGTACCCGCCGAGCCGCAGTTCGCCGGCTTCGCGGTAGACGAGGACACCGTCCTCCTCGGTGAAGGTCACGGTGCCGGTGACGTCTCCCGCCGGATCGCCGTCGGCGGTGCGGATTTCACGGTCGAACCGCCACGCACCGGCGAAATGCGCGGCCAGATCGGGGACCGGCCAGTACTCCACGCGCCCAGTCTGCCACCCCGCGGCGGGCCGGGCCGCAACTGTCGGACCCCCGCTCTATAGTCGGCCGGGTGGCAGACACCGACCTCGCGACCGTGTCCGACGCGCTGGAGACCCTCCGGCGCGTGTTCGGTTACGACAGCTTCCGCGGCGACCAGGCGGCGATCGTCGAGCACGTGGTCGCGGGCGGCGACGCGCTCGTGCTGATGCCCACCGGCGGCGGGAAGTCGTTGTGCTACCAGATTCCCGCGCTGGTGCGGCCGGGCGTGGGCGTGGTGGTCTCGCCCCTGATCGCGCTGATGCAGGACCAGGTCGACGCGCTGCGCAACGCCGGTGTCCGCGCCGGGTTCCTCAACTCCACGCAGGACTACGCGGCTCGCCAGGAGGTCGAGTCGGCGTTCCTGGCCGGCGAGCTCGACCTGCTCTACCTGGCACCGGAACGGCTCTCGATGGAGTCCACCGCGCGGCTGTTCGACCGCGGCAAGATCTCCTTGTTCGCGATCGACGAAGCGCACTGCGTCTCCCAGTGGGGCCACGACTTCCGGCCGGAGTACCTGGCGCTGTCCTCGCTGCACGAACGCTGGCCGGACGTGCCGCGGATCGCGCTGACCGCGACGGCGACCGAAGCGACGCACCAGGAGATCTCGGCGCGCCTGAAGCTCGACGAAGCCCGCCACTTCGTCGCCAGCTTCGACCGGCCGAACATCCAGTACCGGATCGTCGGCAAGAACTCGCCGCAGCGACAACTCCTGGAACTCCTGCAGACCGAGCACAAGGGCGACGCGGGGATCGTCTACTGCCTGTCCCGGAACTCGGTCGAGAAGACCGCGGAGTTCCTGGTGCAGAACGGGATCCCGGCGGTGCCCTACCACGCGGGCCTCGACTCGCGCACCCGCGCGAAGCACCAGTCGCGGTTCCTGCGCGAGGACGGCCTGATCGTGGTCGCCACGATCGCGTTCGGGATGGGCATCGACAAGCCGGACGTCCGGTTCGTCGCGCACCTCGACCTGCCGAAGTCCGTCGAGGGCTACTACCAGGAGACCGGGCGCGCGGGCCGGGACGGGCTGCCGTCCACCGCGTGGCTGGCGTACGGGCTGCAGGACGTCGTGCAGCAGCGCAAGATGATCGACACGTCCGAGGGCGACGAGGCGCACCGGCGCCGGCTCGGCGCGCACCTGAACGCGATGCTCGCGCTGTGCGAAACGGTCGAATGCCGGCGCGTGCAGATCCTGAACTACTTCGGGCAGCAGGCCGAGCCCTGCGGCAACTGCGACACGTGCCTGAGCCCGCCGGAGAAGTGGGACGGCACGATCCCGGCGCAGAAGCTCCTGTCGACGATCGTGCGGCTGCGCAACGAACGGCGGCAGAAGTTCGGCGCGGGTCAGGTGATCGACATCCTGCTCGGCAAGACCACGCCGAAGGTCACCCAGTTCCAGCACGACACGCTCAAGACGTTCGGCATCGGCACCGAGCTGCGCGAGCCGGAGTGGCGCGCGGTCGTCCGGCAGCTGCTGGCCCAGGGCCTGCTGGCCGTCGAAGGCGACTACGGCTCGCTGGTGCTCACCGAAGCCAGCGCCGAGGTGCTGGGCGGTGGCCGCGAAGTGCTGCTGCGCCGCGAGCCCGAGCGCGCCGCGGCCGCCCGGGTCCGCAGCGCGCGCAAGGCCGCCCCCGCGGCGGACATGCCGGCGGAGGCGGCCCCGCTGTTCGAGCGCCTGCGCGCTTGGCGGGCCGGCGTCGCGAAGGAGCAAGGGGTGCCCGCGTACGTCGTCTTCCACGACGCGACCCTGCGTCAGATCGCCACGCAGCGGCCGTCGTCACTGGCCGCGCTGGGCACGGTCAGCGGCGTCGGTGAGAACAAGCTCGCCAAGTACGGCGAAGGCGTCCTCGAGGTGCTGACGGCGGAGTGACCTACCGGGCGGCCGGGCCCGGGCGGCCGTCCGGGCCGGTCACCGAGTTGACCTTGCGGACCGCGCCGGCGATCTGCTGGTGGTACTTGCCCTTGGTCTTGTCGTCGACGAACTTGGCCGCCTTGCCGACGACCTGGTTCACCTTTTCGGGGTTCTTCTTCGCGTAGGCACGGGCCGCGCCAGCGGCCCCGGCCAGCATGGTCAGTTTGCGCATCAACGGCACGGTGGTCCTCCCTCATCGGGTTCCGGTCATCCTGACAACGCGGACGAACCACCCGGAGGTTCCCCGTGTGACGACCGCCAAACCTCGGCGCGGAGAGTGACGGGCCCGTGACGGCGTCCGGAAAATGCCGCGCGAGCCGCCACCGCGCGCCTTTAGGCTCGCGATCATGCGCGACCTGGCGGCCCTGCCGAAGGCCCACCTGCACGTCCACCTGGAGAGCACGATCCGGCCGGGCACCCTCCGCGAGCTGGGCGAGGCGAACGGCGTCGACGTCCCGCCCGAGGCGCCGGTGTTCGACGGCTTCCGCGCCTTCGCCGACTACAACGGGCTCATCCGTTCGTGTCTCCGGCGTCCCGAAGACTTCGAGCGCATCGCCCGCGAGTACTGCGAAGACGAAGTCGCCCAGGGCACGCGCTACGCCGAGATCACGTTCACCGCGGCCTCGCACGGAGAACGCCTCGGCGACCTCGCGATGCCGCTGGAATCCGTCCTCAAAGGACTGAACGAAAGCACCGCCGGCCTGGAATGGCGGCTGCTGCTGGACCATTCGCGACGTCGTTCCGTCGACCGGGCCGAGCGCACCCTCGACCTCGCACTGAAGTACGACGAAGTCTTCGCGATCGGCATGGCCGGCGAGGAAAACCACTCCCTCCGTCCTTTCGCGACGGTCTTCGAGAAGGCCCGCGCGGCCGGCCTCCACCTGCTGCACCACACGGGCGAGGACGCCGGCCCGGACAGCATCCGCGAAGCCCTCGACGTCGGCCGCACCGAACGGCTCGGCCACGGCATCCGCGTCCTCGACGACCCGTCGCTCGTCGCCGAGGTGCGCGAACGAGGGCTGGCCTTGGAGGTCTGCCCGTCGTCGAACGTGACGCTCGGCCTGGTCCCGTCGCCGGCCGAGCACCCGCTCCCCCGGCTCGTCGAAGCCGGCCTGACGGTCACGCTCAACACCGACGTCCCGTCGGTCACCGGCGCGAACCTGGCCGCGGAGTACGCGCGCGTCCGCGACGCGTTCGGTTACGACGACACCGCGATGGCGAACTTCGCGCGGGCGAGCGTCACGGCGTCCTTCGCCCCCGAAGCGACGAAGCGAACGGCCCTCGAAGACATCGACGCCTGGCTCACACCGGCAGCAGGCGGGTGACCAGGGTGCCGAGCTGGTGCACCGTGCGGCACTCGTGCATCTCGACGACCTCGGCGTACTCCAGCGCCGCCGAGTCGCCGGTCGACCACAGGGACCGCCGCTCCGGGTTCAGCCAGTAGACGTGCCGGGCGCGGGACTTGATCTCGCGGACGGCGTCGAGGTTGGGGTCGCCGCCGTTGGTGCGGGCGTCGCCGAGGATCAGCACCGACGTCCGCGGGCCGACCGCGTCGAGCCAGTTCGCCGTGAACTGGCGCAGCGAGCCGCCGTAGTCGCTGTGGCCGTCCCAGCGCACCAGCGCCGCTTCGGACAGCATGCGCGCGCCCAGGTGCTCGGGGTCGGCGGCGCCGGTGGTGACCAGGTGGGTGACCTCGTCCGCGCTGTCGACGAACGCGAACACGCGGATCTTGCTGAACTGGTCGCGCAGCGCCTGGACCAGCAGCATCGTGAAGTTCGCGAAGCCGGCCACCGAGCCGGACAGGTCGCACAGCAGCACGATCTCCGGCCGCCCGGGCCGCCGGTGGCGGTAGGCCGGGCGCAGCGGGACCCCGCCGGTGGAGAGCGATCGCCGCAGCGTGCGGCGCAGGTCGATCTGCCCGCGCGTGGTCCGCTTGCGGCGGGCGGCAAGGCGCGTCGCGAGCTTGCGGGACAGCGGCTGGATCGTGCGCCGCAGCTCGGCGAGCTGGGTGCGGCTGGCGATCAGGAAGTCGACGCGGTCGGGTGACGGCGCGATCGCGTGCTTGGCGACGCGCTCGCGGCCGCGGACCTCGGCCGCCCGCCGGCGCGCCTCGGTGCGGACCTGGCCGCGGAAGCCTTCGACGCGGCGGCGGATCTCGTCGCGGTCGAGCCGGTCGGTGAACTCGCCCCGGGCGCCGCCGCCGCGCACCGCGGCCAGCACGCGCGCGATGAGCGTCTGCGGCTGGAGCCGCTCCAGCGTCTGGTGGGCCGAGAAGCCGCCGCCCGGTCCGGACGTCGAGCCGTACTGACCCAGCATGTCGACGGCCAGCCCGGCGAGCTGGGCCAGGCCCTGCTGGTCGCCGTCGGCCAGCGCCGTCGCGAGTTCCGCGCGCAGCTCCTCCAGCGTCGACGGCTCTTCGCGAGCCCGTTCCGGTGCGCCGATCCCGGCCGGGAAGTACAGGTCGAACGCGGCGTCGAAGACCGCGCGCTGCCCGCCGCGCCGGACCAGCGCCGCGGCCAGGCCTTCCCGGACGAGCGAGCGGTCGTCCAGGCCGAGGACCTCCAGTGCGGCCGCGGCGTCGACGGTCTCGGCGGGGCCGGCCGGGATGCCCTGGGTCCGCAGGGCCCGGACGAACGACGCGAGCCGCTCCGGCACGCCGCCGGTCACGACGCGTCCAGGACCTGTTCGAGCTTCAAGCCGGCGCCGGCCTTGGCGATGTCGTCCTGGTGCTTGAGAACGACGCCGAGGCTCTCCCGCACGACGTCGTCGTCCAGGGTCGAGGCGCCGAGCGCGAGGAGCGTGCGCGCCCAGTCGATGGTTTCGGCGACCGAGGGCAGCTTGCGCAGGTCCATCGCGCGCAGTGCGGCGATCACCCGGACGACGGAATCGGCGAGGGCGGCGTCGATGCCCGGGACCTTGAGCCGGACGATGTCGCGTTCGAGGTCCTCGTCCGGGAAGTCGATGTGCAGGAAGAGGCACCGGCGGCGCAGCGCTTCGGACAGCTCGCGCGTCGCGTTCGACGTCAGCACGGCGAAGGGCGCGCGCGTCGCGGTGATCGTGCCCAGCTCCGGCACGGTGACCTGGAAGTCGCCGAGCACTTCCAGCAGCAGGCCCTCGACCTCCATGTCCGCCTTGTCGGTCTCGTCGATGAGCAGCACGGTCGGCTCGTCCGACGAGATCGCCGTCAGCAGCGGGCGGCGCAGCAGGAACTCCTCGCCGAAGATGTCGGTGCGCGCCTGCTCCCACGTCTCGTCGCGGCCGGCGGTGATCCGCAGCAGCTGCTTCGCGTGGTTCCACTCGTAGAGCGCGCGGGCCTCGTCGATGCCCTCGTAGCACTGCAGGCGCACCAGCCGCGAGCCGCTGACCTGGGCGACGGCCTTGGCGAGCTCGGTCTTGCCGACGCCGGCGGGGCCCTCGACCAGCAGCGGCTTGCCGAGCCGGTCGGCGAGGAACACCGTCGTCGCCACGGCCGTCGACGCCAGGTAACCGGCCTCGGCCAGCTTGGCCGACACGTCGTCGACGGAGGTGAAGAATCCGGTGCCCACCACGTGCCTCCTAAGCGGTCGCTCACCAGGAGCGTACCCGACGGGCGGGCTAGCATCGGGCGCGTGACCTACGTTGCGGCTTCCGGCCGATACGAAACGATCCCCTACCGGCGCTGCGGGCGTTCCGGGCTCAAGCTGCCCGCGATCTCCCTCGGGCTGTGGCACAACTTCGGCCACGACAAGCCGCTGCAGACCCAGCGCGACATCACACGCCGCGCGTTCGACCTCGGCATCACGCACTTCGACCTGGCCAACAACTACGGCCCGCCCTACGGCTCGGCGGAGGAGAACTTCGGGCGGCTGCTGGCCACCGACTTCAAGCCGTACCGCGACGAGCTGGTGATCTCGACCAAGGCCGGCTACGACATGTGGCCCGGCCCGTACGGCGAGTGGGGCTCCCGCAAGTACCTGCTGTCCTCACTGGACCAGTCGCTGGGCCGGATGGGCCTGGACTACGTCGACATCTTCTACTCTCACCGGTTCGACCCCGAGACACCCCTGGAAGAGACGGTCGGGGCGCTCGACGCCGCCGTCCGCGCCGGGAAAGCGCTTTACGTCGGGATTTCGTCGTACAGCTCCGAGCGGACCGCCGAAGCCGCGCGGCTGCTGCGCGAGCTCGGCACGCCGCTGCTGATCCACCAGCCGTCGTACTCGATGCTGAACCGCTGGATCGAAGAGGACGGGCTCCTCGACACCCTGGCCGACGTGGGCGCGGGCTGCATCGCGTTCTCGCCGCTCGCGCAGGGGCTGCTGACCGACAAGTACCTGAAGGGCGTCCCCGCGGATTCGCGGGCGGCGCAGGGGAAGTCGCTCGACCCGGGCACGCTCGACGAGAACCGCCTGAACCGCGTCCGCGCGCTCAACGACATCGCGGGCCGGCGCGGCCAGTCGCTGGCGCAGCTGGCGCTCGCGTGGGCGTTGCGCGACAGCCGCGTGACGTCGGTGCTGATCGGCGCCAGCAGCGTCAAGCAGCTGGAGGACAACGTCGGCGCGCTCGGCAACCTCGACTTCTCCTCCGAGGAGCTGACCGAGATCGACGGCCACGCGACCGAAGCCGGCATCAACCTCTGGAAGCAGTCCTCGGACGGCTGACCCCGACGGCGGGACGCGGCGCGCGTCCCGCCGTTTTCCGGCCCGGCGTCCGAGACGGCGTGATCACGACGCGGGCGACCGGCCGGCTGATCTGCGTGACGTCCGAAGTGGACGAACGCCGGTCGTGGGCCGAAGACACCTACGGCGCGGCGGCGCTGGTCCCGCTTATCGGTCCATTTCGGACCGTGACTGGTGCTGTGGCGGCGCGGCGCTACGGTCCGGGCGTCCGCTAGCCGGCTCCGCGGGCGCGCCGGGCCTGGATCAGGTCGTCGCGGGCCCGGGCGACGCGGGAGCGGACCGTGCCGACCGGGCAGCCGCAGACGTCGGCGGCCTCGGCGTACGACAGGCCGAGGACCTGGGTCAGGACGAGGACTTCGCGCCGCTCCGGTTCCAGGCCGTCGAGCAGCAGGCCCAGCTCGACGAGCTCCTCGAAGCCGGCCGCGGGGTCGCGCGTGCGCTCGGCGGCGGCCTCCCAGTCGGTGTCGGCGATCTTCGGGCGGGCGCCTGCGGCCCGGATCTGGTCCACGACGACCCGGCGCGCGATGGCCAGCAGCCAGGTCCGCGACGACGAGCGCCCGGCGAAGCGGCGAAGGCTCCCGAAGGCGCGAAGGTAGGTCTCCTGCGTCAGGTCGTCGGCCGCGGCGGCGTCGGTGAGGTGGGCGAGGAAGCGCCAGACGTCCGCCTGCGTCTCGCGGACCCACTCTTCGAGGGCGCCCCGGTCGCCTCGGCCGGCGGCCATGGCCAGGCTGGTGACGCGTTCGTCGTCCTCACCGCGAGTCATGTGAGGAAGATACAGCGGCGCGAAGCGCCTCGGTTGAGGGTGGCGGCGGGGAGGAAGGCGGAGTCAGCAGTGATCGGGAACCGCAGGGACCCGCCGTCCGACTACTGGGAGGTGAAGTGCGAGGAGTGCCGCGAAGGGCTTTCGGCCCGGCTGGACGGCGAAGACGAGCCCGCGGGCGTCGACCGGCACCTGGACGGCTGCGCGGCGTGCCGGGAGTGGTTCGCGGCCGCGGCCGGCCTGCGCCGCGCGATGGTGCTGCGCCCGGCGCCGGCGGTCCCGGACCTCACGGCGGCGATCCTCGAGCGCACGCCGGCGCCGTCCGGCGAGGGCTGGGGACCCCGGATCGCGCTGGGCCTGGTGGCGATCGGGCAGCTCGGCCTGGCGTTCGCGCAGCTGCTGGGCACGGACGGCGGGCACGGCGCCGCCCACCTCGGCCACGAGAGCGGCGCGTGGAACCTGGCGGTGGGCATCGGCCTGCTCACGGCGGTCCTCCGCCCGAAGACGGCGGGCGGCCAGCTGCCGCTGCTGGCCGGGTTCGTCGGGGTCCTGCTGGTGCTGTCGGCGGGCGACCTGGCGGCGGGCCAGGTGACGCTCGCCCGCCTCGCGACGCACGTCCTGGTGGTGCTGGGGCTGGTGCTGCTGTGGGCGGTCCACCGAGGTCACCGCGACCGGGGCGGCGCACCCCTGCCGGCGGCAACGGCCGACGACGGAGGCACGTCGGTCTCCGGGTCCACAGTGGATGCCCCGGCGGGACGGCCGAGGCCGCGCGTCTTCCGCCGCCAGGCCCACGGCCGGCACGCGGCCTGAGCACCGCTCAGGCGAACTTCGTCTTCGGCCGCTCCTGCCGGACGCCGTCGACGAAGACGTCGACCTTCTCGTCGAGGAACGCCACCAGGCCGGCGACGCGGGTGCTCTCCGGCAGCGGCGTCGGGTAGCTCCACGCCAGGTCCTCGTGGCCGCTCACGTCGAAGTGCTCAGCGGCACCCTTGTAGGGGCAGTGCGTCACCGTGCCGATCTTGTCCAGGAGGTCCATCCGGACGTCCACGCGGGGCAGGTAGTAGCGGGTCGGCAGGCCGGTCTCGAACAGCAGGTGCGGCCGGACCGTGTCGGCGACCGTGACGCCGTCGACCTCGATGCGCACGTGGCGCGAGCTCGGCAGGACGTCCACCCGGACGCCGGGGTCGCGCGGGTGCGTGAAGATCTGCTCGTCCTCTTCGAACCAGTCGAACGCGCCGAACTCGAAGCGGACGTGGTCCCGCAGCTCCTCGATCGGCGAATCCGGGTACTCCAGCGCGCCGTCCACCGCCTCGGCCCGGCCGACCTTTATCGTCGACAGAACACCTTCTCCGCGGCTGGGCGAGTGCGACGTCCGGCCGGAGGGGGCGAGAACGCCGCTCACGACGTCCGCGCGCGGGAAGTAGTACGTGGGGTAGTACGGGACTTCCCACACCAGAAGGGGGTGCACGGTGTCCGCGACGAGCTGCCCGCCGAGGAACACGCGTACCCGCTTCGCGCCTTGTGCCACGCGGACCCGGCCGCGTACCGGAGTGCTCATGCCCCGGTCAACGGGTCCCGAAGCGGGCGTATTCCGGCGAAACCGGGACTCGGACGGCTAGCGTGGCAGGAAGCACGAGAACGAGTGGAGGCGGGCACGGGTGGCCGGCGTAATCGCTCCAACGGTCGGGACCCCCGCCGGGATGCGCAAGATCAACCAGCGGGCGGTGCTCGACCTGCTGCGCCGCAGCGGGGCCGCGACCCGGCCGCAGGTGGCGAAGGAAACCGGGCTGTCGAAGCCGACGGTGAGCCAGGCGTTGCTGGCGCTCGAAGCCGCCGGGCTGGCGCGCCCGACCGGGCAGACGTCGACCGGCACCGGTCGCTCGGCCGTGCTGTACGAGGCCGACCCGACCGCGGGGTACGTGCTGGGCGTCGACATCGGGCGTGAGCACATCCGCGTCGCGGTGTCGGACCTCGGCCGCAAGATCGTGGCCCGGCGGGACGAACGCAACAGCGCCCGCTCCGGGGCGGCGCTGGTCACGGCGGTCGGCAAGATCGCGGCTTCGGCGGTCGCGGAGGCGCGGCTGTCGGCCGCCGACATCGTTGTCCGCGTGGTCGGCTCCCCCGGCGTCGCCGATCCGGAGAAGCGCTGCTTCCGGCACGCGCCGAACCTGCCGGGCTGGGGCCGGGCGGGCCTGATCGACGACCTCGAGGCCGAGCTGGGCCCGGACCTGATGGTGGAGAACGACGCGAACCTGACGGCGGTCGGCGAGGGCGAGAGCGGCGCCGCGCGCGGGGCGTCGGTGTTCGGCTGCATCACGATCGGCACGGGCGTCGGCATGGGCATGATGGTCGACGGCCGGGTGTTCCGCGGCGCGACGGGCGCGGCCGGCGAGATCGGCTACCTCCCGTACGGCCGCACGCGCTCGTCGTCGGAGGACGGCACGCCGCCGGCCCGCGGCCACCTGGAGGAGGCGACGGCGGCCCAGTCGGTGGTCCGCGGCGCCCGCGAACTCGGCCTGGGCACGGCGAAATCGGCGCGCGAGGTGTTCCGCCTGGCCCGCGAGGGCGACGAACTGGCTCGCCAGGCCCTGGAAGCGGAGGCCGACCGGCTGGCGTACACGGTGGCCTCGGTGGCGGCGGTGATCGACCCGGAGCTGATCGTCCTGGGCGGCGGGATGGGGACCGCGGCGGACCTGCTGCTGGAGCCGCTGGACCGGGCGCTGCGGGCGTTCACGCCGTTGGTGCCGAAGGTGGTCCAGGGCGAGCTGGGCGAGGACGCGGTGCTGGCGGGGGCGATCAGCGTGGGACTGCGGGCGGCCGAAGGGCTGGTCTTCGACCGCCGGGTCGGGGCGGCTTGAGCTGTGCCGGCGCACGAAATCCGGCAGCTGACCGAGGCCGAGAACGCGCACATCGACGAGCGGTGCGAGCGAGGCCGGTTCTTCGGCGACCCGGCATGACCTCCGCGGGCGCGGCTCAAGCCGCGCGCCAGGCTTCGCCGCCCGTCGAGATGCGCCACGGCGTCAGCTTCAGCACCGTGATCTTCGGGTCGCGGAAGTCCTCGCCGCCCAGGATCTTCGGGTCGTAACCCAGTGGCTCCGGGGTCGACGCGAACAGCTCCCACAGGTACTTCCGCGCCGGCTCGTCGTCGGCGAACTCCGCGTGGCACTCCGCCACCGCCACCTCGTGCTGCGGGTCCCAGTACGAGCACGACACGTACGGCGACGCCGCCAGGTGCGCCACCTTCAGGGGCGTCGGGCGGGTGAACAGCCAGCCCGTCAGCCCAGCCGGCCCCTCCTGCCAGATCGGGTGGACGACCCGCGACCGCGGCCGGCCCCGGCCGTCGACGGTCACCAGCGTGCACCAGACGATCCGGTGCGCCACGCGCACGAACGCGCCGGCCAGCTCGGCCGGCACTCTGCTAGATTCCACAACCATGGTTGTGCATCCTAGCACCCTCGACCTCTCGCTGACAGCGCTCTTCGCCGGCTGGGCGATGACCGACGAGGTCCAGCGGCGGCTCGCCGATCGGGGTCTCGGGGACCTGAGGTTCAACGACGGCGTCGTCATCCAGCACGTCCTGGCCGCGCCGCTGTCCATCACCGCGCTGGCCGACCGCATGGGCGTCACCCAGCAAGCCGCGTCGAAGGCCGTCGCCGACCTCGAACGCCGGGGGCTGCTCAGCCGCGAACCCGACCCCGGTGACGCGCGCACCAAGCTCCTGCACCTCACCGAGCACGCGCGGACCGCCGTCGAAGCCACGCGCAAGCTCAGGAGCGAACTCCAGAACGAACTGGAGACGGAGTTCGGCGCCGAGCGGGTCGCCGACACCCGGGAACTCCTCGCCGCCGTCATCGGCCGCTTCGGCGGCGACGACGCGATCCGCGCCCGGCGCGTCCGCCCGCCCCGCTGATTACCCGCGACGTAATCGACACCCACGCGAGAATCGGACCATGAACGAAAACCGCAAGATCGTCCTCGACTGCTTCGAGAACCTGTTCGTGAACAAGGACTTCGAAGCCGCGAAGGCCGCGCTGCACCCCGATTTCGTCACCCACAACCCCGGCCTGCCCGACGGGCGCGACGCTTTCACCGAGGCCGTCAAGAACTCACCACTGGCCGGCGTCACCGCGGAAATCAAGCACGTCGCCGCCGAAGACGATCTCGTCTTCGTGCACCAGCACGTGGCCGGCAGCGCCGTCGTCGACATCCTGCGCGTCGAGAACGGTCTCCTCGTCGAGCACTGGGACGTCAAGCAGCCCCTCAGCGCGTGATGACGCAGGTCCCCGACGCCGTGGCCAGCAGCTTGCCCTCGGCGTCGCGGATCTCCCCCTCGGCGAACGCGATCCGCGACCCCTCCTTAACTACCCGGCCGGTCGCGCGGATCTCGCCGCGGCCCGCATGAATGGCGCGCAGGTAGCTCACCTTCAGCTCCACCGACGAGTAGCCGACGCCGGCCGGCAGCGTCGTGTGCACCGCGCACCCCACCACCGAGTCCAGCATCGTGGCCGCGACCCCGCCGTGGACCATCCCGATCGGGTTGTACAGCGACTCGTCCGGCTCGGCGACCGCGACGACCTCGCCGTGGCCGATGTGCTCCCAGCGCAGCCCGAAGTGCGCGGCGATCGGCGGGCCGGGGACGCGCCCCTCGGCGACCGCCGTCAGGTAGTCGAACCCGGACATGGTGGCGCCGAGCCGAGCCGTCGCCAGGGGGTCCTGCCACGTGATGGTCTTCGAACGGACCTGCGCTTCGACGTCGGTCATCCCGGCTCCTCGACTATGACAACTGTCTTAACCGCAGCTTCCCCCGGCGCGCCCGCCGGCGTCAAGCGCGCGTGACCCAGGCCACCGGTGGTCCGGCCGCGGGGCGGGTGGAATCATCCGGGGGTGAGCACCGACCGCAAGCTGATCGACCCGGAACGCGTCGCGGCCGCGGTCGACGGGCTGGGCGACCGCGCCGTCATCGACGAATGGGCCCAGCGCTTCTCCGTCGTCGCCGACCCGTCCCGGCTGGCGCTGCTCGTCTCGATCCACTACGCCCGCGAAATCAGCGTCACCGACCTCGCCGCGGTCACCGGCATGACCGACACCGCGGTTTCGCAGGCCCTGCGGCTGCTGCGGGCGCACGGGCTGGTCACCGCGCAGCGCACCGGACGCGTCGTGCGCTACCGGCTCGCGGACGCGACCGTGCACGAACTCATCCACCGGGTGCGGCCGCACCCCCAGGAGCCCACACCCGATCGGGGTGACCGGTAGCGTGCTCGCATGACGGGATTGCCCGAGACCATCACCGCCTGCCTGTTCGATCTCGACGGAGTGCTCACCGGTACGGCCGTACTCCACAGCGAAGCCTGGAAACGGACTTTCGACGAATTCCTGCGCGCCCGCGACGGCGAGGACTTCCGCGAGTTCACCCCGCGGGACTACGCGACCTATGTGGACGGCCGCCCGCGCGCCGACGGCGTCCGGGAGTTCCTGCGCTCGCGCGGGATCGAGCTGCCCGAAGGCACGCCCGACGACCCGGTGGACGCCCCGACCGTCAACGGCGTCGGCAACCGCAAGAACGAGCTGGTCCTGAAGATCATCGACGAGCGGGGCGTCAACCCCTACCCCGGCTCGGTGCGCTACCTCGAGGCGGTCAAGGCGGCCGGCCTGCGGATCGCCGTGGTGACGTCGTCCGCGAACGGCGCGAAGGTGCTCGACGGCGCCGACCTGAGCAAGTACGTCGAAGCCCGCGTCGACGGGCTCGTCATCCGCGAGCGCCACCTCAACGGCAAGCCCGCGCCGGACTCGTTCCTGGCCGGCGCCGCGGCGCTCGGCGTCGAACCCGCGCACGCGGCCGTGTTCGAGGACGCCCAGTCCGGCGTCCAGGCCGGCAAGGCCGGCGGCTTCGGGTACGTCGTGGGCGTGAACCGGGCCGACCAGGCCGCCGAGCTGAAGGCGCACGGGGCCGACATCGTCGTCGACGACCTCGCCGACCTGCTGGAGGATTGATGACCGAAGAAGAACCCCGCGGCTACGAATGCTCGCCGTGGGAGCTGCGCTGGCGCGGCATGGACGTCGACGCGCTGCAGCGCACCGAGTCCGCGTTCGCGGTGTCGAACGGGCACATCGGGCTGCGCGGCACGCTCGAGGAAGCCGAGCCGCGCGGGCTGCCCGGCACCTACCTCAACGGCTTCTACGAGCAGCACGAACTCCCCTACGCCGAGGCGGGCTACGGCTACCCCGAAGAGGGCCAGACCGTCGTCAACGTGACCGACGGGAAGATCATCCGGCTGCTCGTCGAAGACGAGCCGCTGGACATGCGCTACGGCGCGGCCACCGCGCACGACCGCGTGCTCGACTTCCGCAAGGGCACGCTGAGCCGGACCACCGAGTGGTCGTCGCCGACCGGGCGGCGCGTGCGCGTGCGCACCGAGCGGCTGGTGTCGTTCACCCAGCGCGCGATCGCCGCGATCCGGTACGAGGTCGAGCCGCTCGACGAGGACCTGCAGCTGGTCGTCCAGTCCGACCTGCTGGCCAACGAGCCGATCGAGTCCGACACCAGCGACCCGCGGGTGGCCGCCGCGCTGAACTCGCCGCTGGTCGGCGAGTTCCACCGCGCGTCGGACTACAACGCCGTGCTGGTGCACCAGACCCGCCGCTCCGGGCTGCGGATGGCCGCGGCGATGGACCACAAGATCGAGGTGGACGACGGGATCCGCGCCCGCATCCACTCCGAGGAGGACCTCGCGCGGCTCACCGTCGCGGTCGACGTGCCGAAGGGCGGCCGGCTGCGGATCACGAAGTTCCTCGCCTACGGCTGGTCCGCGCAGCGCTCGGTACCCGCCCTGCGGTCGCAGGTCGAAGCCGCGCTCGCGGGCGCGCGCCAGACCGGCTGGAAGGGCCTGATCACCGAGCAGCAGCAGTTCCTCGACGACTTCTGGGCCACCTCGGACATCGAGGTCGACGGCGACCCCGAGCTGCAGCAAGCGGTCCGCTTCGCGCTGTTCCACCTCCTGCAGGCCGGGGCCCGCGGCGAAAGCCGCGCGATCGCCGGCAAGGGCCTGACCGGCCCGGGCTACGACGGGCACGCCTTCTGGGACACCGAGTCGTTCGTCCTGCCGGTGCTGACCTACACGATGCCGGACGCGGCGCGCGACGCCCTGCGCTGGCGTCATTCCACAATGGACAAAGCGCGGGAACGCGCGCACCAGCTGGGGTTGCGCGGCGCGGCGTTCCCGTGGCGGTCGATCAACGGCGCCGAGTGCTCGGCGTACTGGCCGGCGGGCACGGCGGCGTTCCACGTCAGCGCGGACATCGCCGACGCCGTCCTGCGCTACCTCAACGCGACCGGCGACGAGGAGTTCGAACGCGACTACGGCACCGAGCTGCTGCTGGAGACCGCGCGGCTGTGGGCGTCACTGGGGCACCACGACCGGCACGGCGACTTCCGCATCGACGGCGTCACCGGGCCCGACGAGTACTCGGCCGTGGCGGACAACAACGTCTACACGAACCTGATGGCGCGCCGGAACCTGCTGGCCGCCGCGGAGTCGTGCGAGCGGCACCCGGACGTGGCGGCGCACTTCGGCGTCGACACCGTCGAGCTGGACACGTGGCGCGCGGCCGCCGCGGCGATGTACCTGCCCTACGACGAAGAGCTCGGCGTGCACCCGCAGTCGGAGGGGTTCCTCGACCACGACGAGTGGGACTACGAGAACACCGACCTCGCGCACTACCCGCTGCTGCTGCACTTCCCGTACTTCGACCTCTACCGCAAGCAGGTCGTGAAGCAGGCGGACCTGGTGCTGGCGCTGCACCTGTGCGGCGACTCGTTCAGCCCGCAGGAGAAGGCCCGCGACTTCGCCTACTACGAAGCGCGGACCGTGCGCGACTCCTCGCTCTCGGCGGGGACGCAGGCGGTGGTCGCGGCCGAGGTCGGGCACCTCGACCTGGCCTACGACTACCTCGCCGAAGCGGCGCTGACCGACCTGCACGACGTGCACAACAACGTGCGCAACGGCCTGCACATGGCGTCGCTGGCCGGGGCGTGGCAAGGCGCGGTGGCGGGCTTCGGCGGCCTGCGCGACCACGGCGGGACGCTCGCGTTCGCGCCGCGGCTGCCGGCGCAGCTGGACCGGATCACCTTCCGGCTGATGTTCCGCGGCACGCGGTTCCAGGTCGAGATCGACCGCGACCAGGCGACCTACCACGTGCTCGACGGCGACCCCCTCGAAGTGCTGCACCACGGCGAGCGCATCACGCTCACCGCGGAGCCGCAGCGGTTCGCGATCCCGAAGATCGACGCGGGCGAGCCGCCGGTGCAGCCGCCGGGCCGCGCCCCGATGCGGCGCGACTCGGAGAAGGTGCGCCAGTACGCGGAGCCGGCGAACCCGATCAGCGAGGTCTACTACGGCTGAGCCGTCACCCCGGGAGGTCGTTCGCGGCCTCCCGGCCGGGTGGGGCCGGGATCTCTTCGGTCCCGCCCGGGTTGACGTCCGGGTCCGGCGCGGTCGGCACGTCGTGCGTCAGCTTGCCGGGGGTCGGCAGCTTCGGGAGTTCGTCGTCTTCGTCGTCCAGGGCGTGGATGCGCTGCTGCTCGCTCATGCTTTCCGGGATACCCGGTTTTCCCGGCGACGGCCAGAGGTCAGGCCGCGACGCCGTTGCCGGCTTTTCCCCGCGCCCGGTCCTGCAGGGTGAGCAGCAGGCCGTCGCGGGTCGACCAGGGGCAGATCGCGACCTTGCCGCCGGCGACCGTCAGCAGTGCCTCCGCCACGATCGCGCCGGCGAGCGCCTGGTGCGCGCGGCTGCGGGAGATGCCGGGCAGCTTCGCGCGCTTGGACGGCGGCAGCGCGGCGAGCCGCGGGATCCAGGCCCGCAGGTCTTCGAGCCGCAGTTCCTTGCACTTGGTCGGCCGCGCCCCGGACAGCCGCGCGAGCTGCTGCAGCACCTTCGAGCAGCCGACGACCGTCGGGTCGTCGACGTCCGCGGCGCCGAGCGCGGTGGTCACGACGTCGAGGGCGTGCGCGCGCAGCGCCTTGACCTGCTTGGCCGACACCCGCTCGGACGGCAGCCAGTCGCGGGTCATCGACCGCGCGCCGAGCGGCAGCGACCGCGCGAAGGTGGCCTGGTCGCCGCGGCCGGCGGCGAGCTCGACGGTGCCGCCGCCGATGTCGAGCACCAGCAGCGGTCCGACCTCCGCGCCGTACCAGCGGCGGGTGGCCAGGTAGGTCAGCTCGGCTTCGCAGCGGCCGGAGAGGAACCGCAGCTCGACGCCGGTTTCGCCGGCGACGTGCCGGACGACGTCGGCCGCGTTGGCGGCGTCGCGGATCGAGGACGTCGCGAACGGGTAGACGTCGGTGACGCCGTGGCGGTAGGCGGCCGTCATGCCCGCGGCGACAGCGGCCGTGACGTCGGCGATCCCGCGGTCGGTGAGCCGGCCGCGGTCGTCGAGCGCGCGGTCGAGGCGCAGCCGCGTCTGGTGGTTCAGCACCGGCTCGCGCGGCGAGCCGTCCACCGGGACCACGACGAGGCGGGCGCTGAACGATCCGACGTCCAGTACGCCCACCGCGGGCTCTTCGATTTTCCGCACGACTCGGCGCACCTCACTTCCACCTCGGTGGATATCCCCAGTTCGACTGCTCGAAACCAGCGATTCTGCCGGAGTTCGCGGTAGTTCGCCGGGAATTGTCGGATTCACCTCCTCCGGACGTGCTTTGTTGACGCGAAGGTCACAGTGCGGTGGCCCGATCGAGTGAACCGGAGCACGGCTGGACACGATTCGGTAACGCCCGCTTTCGCGGCTCCGATCTAAGGGCGTGCGGCAGGGGAAGCTCGTCGGCCCGGCCGCCGCCGTGCTCGCGGTGGTGGCCGGGCTCGGTTGTGTCCTGCTCGGCGTCACGACGGTGCTCGCGCCGGGCGCTTCGATGACCGCCGGCGCGGCGCCCGGGGACCGCCCCGAGACGGGCGTCCTGCCCGCCGTGCTGGTGATCCCCGACCTGGGCCTCGCCGTGAGCCACCTCGTCGACCTCGGCCACGTCGCCGGCCGCCGCGAGCAGCCGGGCACGGCGCCGGGCGTCGGCTGGTTCGCCGACGGGCCGGCCCCGGGCGCGCCGGGGGTCGCAGTGCTGTCCGGGCACGCGGGATTCGGGTTTTCGCGCGGCGCGTTCGCCCGCTTGGGCACGCTGCAGCCGGGCGCGGCGGTCCTGGTCCGCGACGACGACGGCCGGGAAGCCCGGTTCACGGTCCGCCGGACGGAGACGTTCGCGCCGGACGAGCCGGACAGCACGCTGGTCGCCCCGGAGGGGACGGGCCCGGAGCTGCGGCTCATCACCAGCGACGGACGCCACGACTTCTCCGGGATGGATTCGCCGCGGGTGGCGGTGTACGCGACGCCGGTCTAGCGCTCGGTGCCGGTCAGGCGAGCAGCTCGCGCAGCTGGGCCACCGCCGACACCCGCGCCTCGCGGCCCGGCAGCATCGGGTTGACCACGAGCGTCGTCGCGCCGGCTTCCTTGAACGCCGCCAGCCGTTCCTTCACGTAACCGGCCGGGCCGACCAGCGAGATCGAGCGCAGCAGCTCGACCGGCACCGCCGCCGCGGCCTCCTCCTTCTTGCCGTCGAGGTACAGGTCCTGGATCAGCTTGGCCTCGGCCTCGTAGCCGTAGCGGCGGGCGAGGTCGTTGTAGAAGTTCTTGCCCCGCGCGCCCATGCCGCCGACGTACAGCGCCACGATCGGGCGCAGGTGGTCGAGCAGCGGCTCGACGTCGTCGCCGATCGCGAGCGCCGCGCTGACGAACGTGTCCAGCTCGCCCAGCGCCGGGTCGCGCTTCGCCTTGCCCGCCGCGAGGGACTCGCCCCAGACGTCGGCCGCCTTCTCCGGGTGGAAGAAGATCGGCTGCCAGCCCTCGGCGATCTCCGCGGTGAGCGCGACGTTCTTCGGGCCGAGCGAGGCCAGCAGCACCGGGATGCGCTCGCGCACCGGGTGGTTGATCAGCTTGAGCGGCTTGCCGAGGCCGGTGCCCTGCTCCGGCGGCAGCGGGATCGTGTAGTGCTTGCCGTCGTGCACGACGCGTTCGCGGCGCCACACCTGACGGCAGATCTCGACGATCTCGCGGGTGCGGGCCAGCGGCGCGTCGTACTTCACGCCGTGGAACCCCTCGATGACCTGCGGGCCGGAGGCGCCGAGCCCGAGGATGAACCGCCCGTCGGAGACGAAGTCGAGCCCGGCGGCGGTCATCGCGGTCAGCGTCGGCGTGCGTGTGTAGATCTGGAAGATGCCCGACGCGAGCTGGACGCGCTCGGTCTTCGCCGCGAGGTAGCCGAGCTGGCTGACGGCGTCGAAGGAGTAGGCCTCGGGAACGAACGCGACGTCGAGCCCCACCTTCTCCAGCTCGACGATGTCCGCCACGCTGTCGGCGAAGCCTCCGGCGTAGTTGATCGCGGTCCCGATCCGCATGACCACCTCCGTTGCTGAGCAAGCGCTAAGTCGCTCTTTACGTGATACCTCACGCACGGCTCGCTGCTCCCTGCGCCCCCTGATCTCAGCACGTGATGGACACCTGACCGAGTGGCGGTGGTCACGTGCCTGAACAGCCAGTGCCCGCCTTGATCCACTCGGCCGTCCGGATTTCACGCCCAGGCCAGCCAGCCAAGGTGACCTCGACCACCCCGCCCGCCTTGCCGGACGTCTTCCCGTCTCCGAAGGAGCCGAATTGGACCTACGCGATCAGTCGCGTTGACCGCTCGGGTCGCATCTCCGAACAGTCCATCATCGACGCGCTGGGCTGGACCCTCGAAGACCGCCTGACCTCCACCTTGGTCGCCCCTCGCCGCCGTACGAACCCCGGCGGCGAGGGGCGATCGTCGTTCAGCCTGCCACGTTTGGTTCGCAAGCCGGCGGGTGATGCGGGGCGGGCGATCCCGCGATGCACCGCCACCTTCGTCGATCAGGAGCGGGTGCCAAGAATCGACGGTCTTGACACGCTCACCTTGCGGAACAACCTGGCGTCAGCCCACGAGTCGGCGGGCGATGTCGGGCGCACAGCCTCGCCGTACGAGGCAGTTCTTACCGACAGTGGCTGCTCTGCAGCCGCCACAACCGGGCCGCTCCGTGCCAAATGCCAGCGTCACCGCACTGGTCGGCATGTACTAGCTAGCTCACCGTCTTGATCATCTCGGTCACGTTGAGGTGCTGCCCCGGCAGCCTGTTCGAGTCGAGTCCGGCCGCCGCGGACGCGGCCCGCAGCTCGACGAGACGCTGATTCAGATCCGCCTGTGCGGTCACGACGACTGCTTCGGGACCGAGTTCGACCGGCGTCTCGGGCAGGTCGAACAGCGTGCACAGCACGCACCGCCTCGGGAGTGGCACGAAGGCGGCTACGGGCTCAGCCGGTCCAAGGACGCTGCCGAAGAGGACTGCCTGGCCACTGTCCAGTTTGGTTGACATGGTCCCACTGGATTGGCCGCCGTTGTGTTAGCTAACGGTCGATACCAGAGCTATCCAATTCTCCTACCAGCGATTTTGCGCCTTAGGCAGAGTTGTGCAACGGCCATTGTGGACACTTGACGGGTGTCGCGTATGCCGGAGCACATTCGGGACGTTAGGCTTACGCCCTCGCCAATCGACCTCGCGTGGCGCAGCTGCCCACGAAGAGGGAGGTGAGAGCGTGGGGAGCAAGAAGAAGGATGCTCGCTTCATCATCACGGTGCGAGTGAGCGGCCCGGTCACCGCAAGAGCGGTAACCGGCACCGCGGCTGCACTGGTACTGGTCTTGTTGACGGTCCTGTACCAGCTCAGCTGATCTCCACGTTGGGCGGAGACGCTTGAGGCCGTTGGTAGCAGCCACAGCGTCTTCGCCCTTCCACCAATCACGATAGACCAGCGTCCTCACTTGCCCATCATCGGCGACACCGAATCACGCACCAGGGTCACGATCGACCAAGCTTCGACGGAGGGCATCGCCCGGCCAGCGCGAGTCAGTGGCGAAGACAAATCAGCGGGATCGAGGTGGGTCCGACCTTCGATCCGTCGCAAAACTGTACATGTTGCCAAACAAACAGTAGCCGGGGCCACGAACCAAGCGCCGGAACTCACAGCCGATAGCAGGGTTGGCCAGCGTGGCCGCTGCCGCCACGTCGGCCAGCCTATTCAGAATCGCAACCTGGCCGCCTTCTCACGCGAACGACCTGGCGATGCTGGCAACGGTCGTCGGGTGAGGGAGGCGGCAAGCGGCCGGGGCGCCTCGACCAACACCCAAGCCGTGGCTCTGAGGTTCACTACCTTAGGTGACGATCACGTGGGACGACGTGGTTATGATCCTGCGCATGCGAACACCAAATCGGGGATCAGTCCCCCGTTTTCTCGTCAAAGCAAGCGCTTAGCCGGAGAGCCTACTGGGGCCGGGCGTCTCGCGCGGGGGCGATGTGCGCGCCGCCACTCAGCGGCCGGTCAGCGTCCGGACCACCAGCTCCGCCGACGCTCCGGCGCCGAGCGTCGTCCCGGCGTAGCGGACGTCGGCGGCGAGCGTGCCCGCCGGCGGCTCGTCCCGGACCGTCAGCCACACCGTCACCATCAGCAGCCAGCGGACCACCAGGTACACGAACAGCAGCACGCCGACGAGCGTGCCGAACGCCGCGACCGCGGGCGACCGGCCGAGCAGGTGCAGGTACAGCCCGCCCGCCTGCTGGAGCGCGGCGAGCCCGACCGCGGCGGCCCCGGCCGGGCGCAGTGTCGAGCGCAACGGCAGCGGACGGCGCGGAAGGCGGGCCAGGCACCACGCGATGACCAGCCAGTTCGCCGCGAGGCCGAGCAGCAGCGAACCCGCGACGAGGACGAAGTGCGCGAAGCCGCCGGTCAGCCCGGTCAGGCCGAGCAGCCACGTCCCGGCCGCGCCGGTGAGCGCCGCCAGCCCGAACGACACGGTCATCGCGAGCCCGACCCCGACCAGCGCCAGGACGTCCGCGGCGATCCCGCGCAGCAGCGGCCGGGCGGTGCGCTCCTGGCCGAGCATCGCGGTGACGGCGTCGCGGACGTTGCTGATCCAGCTCCAGCCCGAGTACGCGGCGACGGTCAGCGCGAGCAGCCCGATCCGCCCGCGCTCCCCCACGACGGTGTGCACGACGTCGTTGACGCGCCCGGCGATCTCGGGCGGCAGCGCGCCGTCGATGACCCGATCGAGCTCGGTGGCCAGCAGCCGGTCGCCGGCCAGCACGAACCCGGCCACCGAGACGGCGACCATGACCAGCGGCACCAGAGCGAGCAGGCTGAAGAAGGTGACGGCGGCGGCGTAGTGGTCGCCGTCGCGTTCGCGGTAGCGGGCGAGCGTGGCCCCGGCCCGCCGCAGCGGTTTCCTCACGACGGCTTTCCCCACCGGCCGACCCTCTCATCCGCACGTGTCCTCCGCAGTCCGGACCCGGCGGCGGGGGGGGGGGGGATCGTCACGCCTCAGCCGGGGACGACCGTGCCGCGCACCTCCCCGAACCCGATCCGCGCGCCGCCCGGCCCGGGGGCCGTCGCGGTGATCGTGACCTCGTCGCCGTCCTCCAGGAACGTGCGGGTCTGACCGTCGGGGAGGTCGAGCGGTTCCCGGCCGCCCCAGGACAGTTCCAGGAAGGAGCCGCGCTGGCCGCGGCCCGGGCCGGTGACGGTGCCCGAGGCGAACAGGTCGCCGGTGCGCAGGCTCGCGCCGTTGACCGTCAGGTGCGCCAGTTGCTGGGGCGGGGTCCAGTACTGCGTCGCGAACGGCGGGCTGGACACGAGGTGGCCGTTGAGCCGGATCTCGATCGTCAGGTCGAGGCCCTGCTTTTCGGTGGTGCGCAGGTATTCGAGCGGCTCCGGGTCCTGCGGCGGGCCGTCGACCCGCGCGTGTTCGAGCGCGGCGAGGGGCACGATCCACGGCGACACCGACGTCGCGAACGACTTGCCGAGGAACGGGCCCAGCGGCTGCATCTCCCAGCCCTGGATGTCACGGGCCGACCAGTCGTTGACCAGGCAGACGCCGAAGACGTGCCCGGCGAAGTCCGAAGTGGACACCCGCGTGCCCGGCGCCGACGGTGTGCCGACCACGAACCCGACTTCCGCTTCGATGTCGAGGAGCCGCGACGGCCCGAAGGACGGAGCATCGGCGTTGCGCGGCTTGCGCTGCCCGTGCGGGCGGACGACCGGCGTACCGGACGCGAAGACGGTGCCCGCCCGGCCGTGGTAGGCGATGGGCAGGTGCTTCCAGTTGGGCGGCAGCTCGGCGAGGTCGGGCTGGAAGATCCGCCCGGCGTTGAGGGCGTGCTGCTCGCTGGAGTAGAAGTCGACGTAGTCCGCGACCTCGAAGGCGAGGTGCGTCGCGACCTCGGCCAGTGGGTGCAGGTGCGGGCGGAGCTGGTCGGCGTACCGGGGTTCGGTGAGCCAGTCCCGGAGGGTTTCGCGCACTTCCCGCCAGGTGTCGGGCCCGGCGGCGAGCAGGGGGTTGAGAACCCCCGCCGTGAGCAGGGGTGCGAAGGGGGCGGCGGTCTCTTCGGCGGCGGCGGTGAGGTCGAGGACGTGCTCGCCGACGGGCACGCCGATGCGCCGTTCGAGCGCGCCGCCGACGGAGAAGACGCCGTAGGGCAGGTTGTCCAGGCCGAACGGGGTGTCGCCGGCGAGGTCGAGCCAGGTCACGTGTGCTCCTCGTCTTCGGGGATCGGGCCCGGCGGCGAGTCACTGCCGCCGGGCCCGGCCGCCTTCACTTCGCGCGCGCCGACACCCACTCCGCCACCACGTCCGCCAGCACCGGGAGCGGGATCGTTCCGCTGCCCAGCACCGTGTCGTGGAACTCGCGGATGTCGAACCGGTCGCCCAGTGCCCGCTCCGCCTCCGCGCGCAGCCGCTCGATCTCCAGGCGGCCCACCATGTAGCCCAGTGCCTGGCCGGGGTGGCCCGCGTACCGGTCGATCTCCGCTTCGATCTCGATCCGGGCCATCGGGGTGTTCTCGACCAGGAAGTCCACCGCCCGCTGGCGGCTCCAGCCCAGCGCGTGCAGGCCGGTGTCGACCACCAGGCGCGCCGCGCGCATCGAATCCTGCGTCAGCAGGCCGATCCGGGCCACGTCGTCGGAGTACAGCCCCATCTCGTCGGCCAGCCGCTCCGCGTACAGGCCCCAGCCCTCGGCGTAGGCGTTGAACATGCCGATCCGGCGCAGTAGCGGGACTCCCGTCAGCTGCTGCGCGAGCGTCAGCTGGAAGTGGTGCCCCGGCACGGCTTCGTGGAACGCCACCGCCTCCCCCAGCGTCCGCTGCCGCTGGTCGGCTTCGTGCGTGTTCGCGTAGTACGTGCCCGGGCGTGAACCGTCCAGCGACGCGTCGATGTAGTACGCGATCGAGCCGCTCTCCGCCTCGGCGGCCGGCACCGGCGCGACCTCGCACTTCTGCTCCGGCACGCGCAGGAACCACTGCGGCGCCACGGTTTCCGCACGGGCGATCGTCGCCCGGGCGGCGTCCAGCAGCTCGTCGCCGTCGCGCCAGCGCAACGCCGGGTCCGTGCGGATCCGGTCGAAGATCTCCGCCAGATCGGTGCTGCCGAACACCTTCCGCCCCAGCTCGCGGTACTCCCCCGCCAGCTGTTCGATGATCGCCAGCCCGGTGTCGTGGAGGTCCTGGGCCGTGCGCTCGGTCGTCGTCTCCGCGCGGATCAGCGCCGCGTAGCGCTCCGCGCCGCCCGGCAGGTCGCCGACGCCCGGCGACGTCTCCGGCCGCGCGACCGGCACGACCTCGTCGGCCAGGAAGTCGCGGTAGCGCGCGTACGCGGGCCGCACGACCTCGGCCAGCAACCGGTCGCGCTCGGCCTCCAGCCCGTGGACCGGCACCTTCAGCGGGTCGGACTCCGGCGCCGCGAGGTACCGCTCGACGTACCCGACGCCGATGCGCGCCAGGAACTCCGGCGGTGTCAGGCCCTGGGCGAGTGCCGCCCGCTGCCGCTCGATCAGCTGGTCCAGGTACGTGCCGACCGCGCCGAGCCGGCTCAGGTAGCCGCGGGCCTTGGCCTCGTCGTCGAGCACCGTCTGCGGCAGCATCATCAGCAGTTCCAGGGCCGGTGCGGCCAGCCCGTCGCTCACCGCGATGTCCGCGCGGCCCGAGTCGAGCGTGTCGATCAGCGTGCGGGCCTGCCAGATCACGACGTCCCGCGTGACGCGCTCGGCGGGCGGCAACTCGCCGAGCGCCTCGGCCCGCGCGATGAGCGCGGCGAACCCGGCGCGCTGCCGGGCGGCCGCCTCGGCGGACTGGTCGGCCAGCTTGTCGTGGGTGCCCGACAGCCCGTAGAGCGACGGCAGCAGCGGCTGCGCCTCGAACATCAGCTCCAGGCACTCGTCGGCCAGCCGGTCGGCGGTGTCGCCCCGCGCCGCGACCCAGTCCGTGACGACCTTGGCCAGTGCCGACAGCGGCAGCATGCCGTGGCCCAGCACGACTTCGTGGAAGGCGCGGATGTCGAACCGGTCGCCGAGCGCCGCCTCGGCCTCGGCCCGCAGCCGCTGGATCTCCAGCCGCCCCACCATGTACCCGAGGGCCTGGGCCGGCCAGCCGGCGTACCGGTCGATCTCCGCCTCGATCTCCATCCGCGCCATCGGCGTGTGGTCGACGAGGTAGTCGATCGCCTGCTGCCGGCTCCAGCCCAGCGCGTGCATCCCGGTGTCGACGACGAGCCGGCCGGCCCGCATCGAGTCCTGCGTCAGCATGCCCAGCCGCGCCACGTCGTCGGAGTACAGCCCCATCTCGTCGGCCAGCCGCTCCGCGTACAGACCCCAGCCCTCGGCGTAGGCGTTGAACATGCCGATCCGCCGCAGCAGCGGCAGGTCGGTCAGCTCCTGGGCCAGGCTGAGCTGGAAGTGGTGCCCCGGCACGGCTTCGTGGAACGCGATCGCCTCGCTGGTGAAGCGCGGGCGCTTGTGGGCCTCGTACGTGTTGGCGTAGTACGTCCCCGGCCGCGTCCCGTCGAGGGACGGCTGGAGGTAGTACGCGATCGTGCCGCTCGCCGCGTCGGCCTCGGGCACCGGCGCGACTTCGCACTTCTCCGCCGGGATGCTCGAGAACCACTGCGGTGCCACCGCTTCCGCGCGGGCGATGGCGTCACGGGCCGCGGAGAGCAGCTCCTCGCCGTCCCGCCAGCGCAACGCCGGATCGGTGCGCAGGCGCTCGAAGATCTCGGCGAGATCGGTGGTGCCGAACACCTTCTGCCCCAGCTGGCGGTATTCGTCCGCGAGCTTTTCGATCAGCGCCAGCCCGGTGTCGTGCAGGTCCTGGGCCGTGCGCTCGGTCGTCGTCTCCGCGCGGATCAGCGCGGCGTAGCGCTCCGCGCCGCCCGGCACGTGCCCGATGCCGGGCGCGGTGTCGGGCCGGCCGACCGGCTCGACCTCGGTGCGCAGGAAGTCCCGGTAGCGGGCGTACGCCGGGTGGACGACCTCGGCGAGCAGCCGGTCGCGCTCGGCCTCGAAGCCCTCGACGGCCGCGGTCGTGCCCACCTTCAGCGGGTCGGACTCCGGCGCCGCGAGGTAGCGGTCGATGTACTCGACGCCGACGCGGGCGAGGTAGGCCGGCGGCACGAGCCCGTCGGCCAGGCTTTCCCGCTGCCGCTCGGTCAGCTGCTCGAGGAACATCGCGCTCGCCGCGAGCCGGGCCAGGTAGCCGCGCGCCTTCTTCTCGTCGTCCAGCTTGTAGTACGGCAGGTACAGCAGCAGCCCAAGCGCGGGCGCGGTCAGCCCGTCGCTGACCGCGATGTCGGCGCTGCGGGCGCCGAGCCGGTCGGCCTCCACCTCGGCGGAGGCGACCACGACTTCGCGCGTCACGGCCTCTTCGGCGCTCAGTTCGTCGGCGGGCAGCGCGCGGGCGCGGGCGGCGAGCTCGCGGTAGGCGGTGCGGAACTTCTCCTGCGCCGCCCGGGTCTGGTCGGCGAGCCGGTCGTGGCCGCCGGGCAGCCCGAAGACCGACGGGTACAGCGGCTCGTGCTCGAAGGACAGCTCGACCAGCTCGGCGGCCAGGCCGTTGGCCGTGTCGCCGTGGCCGGCCACCCACTCGTCGACCACGGACGCGAGCGCCGAGAGCGGCAGCGCGCCGCCGGCGAGCACGAGGTCGTGGAACGCGCGGACGTCGAACCGGGACCCGAGCCGCTCCTCGGCGCGGGCGCGGATCCGCTGGATCTCCAGTCGCCCGACCATGTACGCCAGCGCCTGGCCGGGCCACGCGATGTACCGGTCGGTCTCGGCCTCGATCTCGACCTGGGCCATCGGCGTGTGCTCGGCGAGGTAGTCGACGGCCTGCTGCCGGCTCCAGCCCAGGGCGTGCAGGCCGGTGTCGACGACCAGCCGGCCCGCCCGCATCGAGTCGGCGGTCAGCATGCCGAGCCGGGCGACGTCGCCGGAGTACAGGCCCATCTCCTCGGCGAGGCGCTCGCTGTAGAGGCCCCAGCCCTCGGTGTAGGCGGTGAAGCTGCCGATGCGGCGCAGCAGCGGCAGCTCGGTCAGGCCGGTCGCGACGCTCAGCTGGAAGTGGTGCCCCGGCACGGCTTCGTGGAACGCGACCGACTCGGCGGAGTGCCGGAACCGCTCGGTGGCCTCGTAGGTGTTGGCGAAGTAGATGCCCGGGCGCGAGCCGTCGGCGGCGGGGCGCAGGTAGTACGCCGGGGGCGCGCCGGGCGCGGCTTCCTCCGGCACCGCCTCGACCAAGCAGGGCTGTGACGGCACGTGCCCGAACCACTTCGGGGCTTCCGCCGTCGCCCGGGCGACGGCCGTGCGCGCGGTCTCCAGCAGCTCCTCGGCGTCATTCCAGCGCAGGGCCGGGTCGGTGCGCAGCCGCTCGAAGATCTCGGCGAGGTCGTCGGTGCCGAACACCTTCTGCCCCAGCTCGCGGTACTCGGCGGCCAGCGAGTCGATGACGTCGAGGCCGATGCGGTGCAGCTCTTCGGGGGTGCGGTCGGTGGTCGTGTGCACCTTCGCCAGGCGCGCGTACGCCTCATCGCCGCCGGGCAGCCACTTCAGGCCGGGCCGGTCGGCGGGGCGGCCGTGCGGCCGCACCTCGGTGTCGAGGAACGCGCGGTACTCGGCGAAGGCCGGGCGGACGACGTCGGCGAGCAGCTCGTCGCGCCGTCGCCCGAACTCCTCGTCCGGCGCGGGCTGGCGGCGCAGCGGGTCCGCGTCCGGCGCGGCGAGGTAGCGGTCGAGGTGCGCGATCGCGGCCTCGACCAGGTGCGCCACCGGGGTGCGCCCGGCGGCGATGCCCTCGGCGTGCCGCCGCGCGGCCTGGCGCAGATATTCGGGGACGGCGGCCAGCCGCCCGAGCTGCGCTTCCGCGGCTTCGCCGCCGGTCACGGTCGTCATCGGCAGCACCATCAGCAGCGACGCCGCGGGCGCGACCATGATGTCGGTGACGGTGAACTCGGCCATCCGGCTGTCGATGGCCGCCACGCGGTCTTCCGCCGTGGCGATGAGGACATCACGGGTGACGCGGTCTTCGGCCGACAGCTCCCCGGCGTCCAGGGCGCGAGCCCGCTCGGCAAAACCCGCGAGCGTGGCGCGGTGCGCCTGCTCGGCTTCGGCGGACAAGTCCGGCAGCCCGGGCTCGGCCGGCCGCACGCCCAGGATGGCAGGCGTCAGCGGATCGGCGGCGAACAGCGCTTCGACGAACTCCTCGGCGAGTTCGGTGACCGCGGTCATGGGCAGGACCCCCAGCTTCTTCGTTGTGCTCCCGACCGACCCTAACGGAGATCACCGACAAGAACGGTGAGCCGCGGGGCGGGGCCGGGGTGGGTGGGGGCGGCGCGGGAGTTGAGGCGCTGGGCGAGGTCGGCGCGGGCGGGGCTCGGCGGGGGTGAGGCTGGAGCAGGTGAGGCCGGAGCGGGTCTCGGCCGCCGGGCCAGGCCGACGCGGACGGGCCGGCGCGGCATGAGCCGCCAGGCCGGCCCGGCGCAGGCACGGCCGGCGCGGGTGAGGTCGGTGCGGGCAAGGCCAGCACGGGTAGGGCCGGCGCGGGCATGCGCGCCCTGAGCCGGCGCAGGCGAGGCCGGCGCGGCCGGGGCCCGGCGCGGGCGAGGCCGGCGCAGGTGAGGCCGGAGCGGGTGTCGGCCGCGCCGGGCCAGGCCGACGCGGCCGGTCCGGCGCGGGTGAGGTCGGTGCGGTGAGGCCAGAGCAGGTGTGACCCGCTGAGCTGGGCCGGCGCGGACATGACCGCCGGGCCGGCCGGCGCAGGCAAGACCAGCGCGGGGTGAAGCCGGTGCGGGCGTGACCCGCTGGGCGAGGCCAGCACGGGCAAGGCCGGCGGGGGTATGAGCCGCCCGGACGGGCCAGCGCCGGCAAGGCCGGCGCGGGCGCCGCCGGGTGGGCGAGGCCGGCGCGGGCATGAGCCGCCGGGCCAGACCGGCGCAGGCGAGGCCGGCGCGGGTGAGGCCGAAGCGGGCGTGACCCGCTGGGTGAGGTCGGTGCGGGCAAGGGCCGTCCTGCCGGGCGGGCCAGCGCCGGCAAGGCCAGCGCTGGCGAGGCCGGAGCGGGCATGCGCGCCCCGGGCCGGACCGGCGCAGGCAACACCAGCGGCGGGCGGGGTCGGCGCGGGCGGATCGGCGAGGCGGTAGCGTTCAGCGGGTGGCCGTGACCGATCCCGTGGACATCCGCCTGCTCGCCGCGCTCGCCGATTCCGGCAAGACCGCGGTGCACGAGCTGGCGGCCAAGGTCGGCATGGATCCCCGCGAGGTCGCCTACCGGCTGGTCGCGTTGTCCGGCAGTGGGTTGCCGCTGCTCGTCGGCGTCGAGAGCGATCCGCAGGGGTTGCGCGCGGCCATCGCGGGCGCGCCGCCGTCGTGGGCGAACCGGCCGCCGCAGCAAGGCCCCCCGCAGCAGGTCGCGGCCCCGCAGCAAGGCCCGGCCCCACAGCAAGGCCCGGCCCCGCAACAGGGCCCAGTCCCGCAACAGGGGCCGGTCCCGCAGCAGGGCCCAGCCCCGCAGCAGTTCGCCCCGCCATCGCACCCGGTGCCCCAGCAGGCCGCGCCGCCGATGCCGCCCGGTCCCGGTCCGCAGGGCGTGCCGTCGGGTCCGTACACCGTGCAGGGCGTGCCCTCGGGCCCCTACAACGTCCAGGGCGCGCCTTCGGGTCCGTACGCCGTCCAAGGCGCGCCTTCGGGTCCCTACAACGTCCAAGGCACGCCGTCCGGGCGCTACCCCGGTCCGCCGCCACAACAGCAACAGCGGTTCGCCCCACCACCGGTTCCGGTCGACCCCGTCGTGAGCACGTGGGGCCTCCCTCAAACGGCGTCGTGGGCCCGCGGCGACGAGCCCGCCCGCCCGGCCGGCGGTGGCAAGAAGGGCAAGCTCGGTGAGGTCATGGAGACCCAGGGCCTGGAGGGCGAGCAGCTGACGGTGCAGCTGCTGGAGGTCCAGGACCCCGCGGACTACCTCTTCAGCGCGGCGGGCTACCGCCTGGAGGCGGGCGAACGCGCGGTCGTCGTACACACCGAGATCACCAACCGCGGGTCGATCCCGTTCGCCTCGCTGCCGGACAACTACCTCGAGCTGCTCGCCGCCGACGGCGCCGCGATCGGCAAGGCGCCGGTGTCGCTGACGTCGCGGCCGCCGCACAAGATCGGCGTCAAGCCAGGAGAAACCCTGGGCGGGCACACGGTCTATGTGCTGCCGGACGCGACGCGGGTGGTCTCGGTGCGCTGGAGCCCGCGGCCGGAGCCGGACGAGCGCACGCTGACCTGGTCGATCGAGGACTAGTAGCTCTCGTCCCGCAGGATCTCCAGCGCCTTCGCCAAGTCGTCCGGGTACTCGGACTCGAACTCGACCCAGCGGCCGTCCGCCGGGTGCGCGAAGGCGAGCGTCTTCGCGTGCAGCCACTGGCGGCTCAGGCCGAGGTGCCGGGCCAGTACCGGGTCCGCGCCGTACGTCAGGTCGCCGACGCAGGGGTGGCGCAGCGCCGAAAAGTGGACGCGGATCTGGTGCGTGCGCCCGGTTTCCAGCTTGATGTGCGCCAGCGACGCCGCCCGGAACGCCTCGACGACCTCGTAGTGCGTGACGCTCGGGCGGCCGCCCTGGACGACCGCGAACTTGTAGTCGTGACGCGGGTGGCGGTCGATCGGGGCGTCGATCGTGCCGCGCGTCGGGTCGGGGTGGCCCTGGACGATCGCGTGGTAACCCTTGTCGACCGTGCGTTCCTTGAACGCGCGCTTCAGCACGGTGTACGCGTGCTCGCTCTTGGCCACGACCATCACGCCGGTGGTGCCGGCGTCGAGCCGGTGCACGACGCCCTGGCGCTCGGCCGCGCCCGACGTCGCGATGCGCAGACCGGCCGCGGCGAGACCGCCGACGACCGTCGGGCCGGTCCAGCCCGGGCTCGGGTGCACGGCGACGCCGACGGGCTTCGAAATCACCACGATGTCGTCGTCGTCGTGGAGGATCCGCATGCCTTCGACCGGCTCGGCGACGACCTCGACCGGGTTCGCCGGCTCCGGCAGCGTGATCTCCAGCAGGCCGCCCCCGGAAAGCCGGTCGGACTTGCCGGCGGGACGGCCGTCGAGCAGCACGTCGCCGGATTCGGCCAGCTCCGCGACGACTGTGCGGGACAGGCCGAGCAGCTTGGCGAGGCCGGCGTCGACCCGCATCCCGTCGAGCCCGTCGGGCACCGGGAGCATCCGCGAGCTCACGCCTGCTCCTCCCGCGTCTTCTCGACCTTCTTCTTGTCCTTGGTCGACGTGCCGTCGTAGTCCTTGCCCAGCAGGGAAAGCAGCACGATCAGCGCGCCGCCGACGCAGATGGCCGAGTCGGCGATGTTGAAGATCGCGAAGCCCTTGCCGTTCGGGGCGAACGCCGAGATGAAGTCGACGACGTGGCCCTGCAGCCCGCCGGGCGCGCGGAAGATGCGGTCGGTGAGGTTGCCGGTGGCGCCGGCGAGCACCAGGCCGAGGCCGATGGCCCAGCCGATCGAGCGCAACCGCCGCGACAGCCAGACGATCGCGATGACGACGGCCAGCGCGACCAGCGCGAGCACCCACGTCATGCCGGTGGCCATCGAGAACGCGGCACCGGGGTTGCGGATCACCTGCAGGTAGACGAGCCCGCCGAGGATCTTGACCGGCTCCTTGCCCTCCAGGTTGGCCACGACCAGGTTCTTCGTCACCAGGTCGATCGCCCAGAACACGACGGCGACGGCGAACACCCAGCCCACGCGGCGCTTCGGCAGCGGCTTCGCGGGCTCTTCCGGCGTCTCCTGCACGGTCTCGGGCGCGACCTCGGCGGCGTCGGGTTCGGTGTCGGGTTCGGAGTGGCTGGGCTCGGTGCTCACCACTCCATTCTCCACGGTGCTGGTCAAGCCGCGTCGGCGGCGGTGACCGGCCCGCGCAGGAGCACCGCGAACGCGGCGGCGAACAGCAGGCCCGCGGCCACGAGCGCACCGGCCGCCGGGGCCGGGAAAACCACCGCGACCAGGAGGAACACGGCGTCGACGGCCACGAGGAACCAGCTGCGTTCGTAGGCGGCGAGCACCAGGAGACCGAGCGCGGCCAGCAGCGGGCCGCGCACGTCCCCGGGCAGCCGCAGCTCCAGCGCGCCGACCAGGTCGAGCAGCGGGACGGCCGCCAGCGCGCCCAGGGTGCCGAGCACGAAGCGGACCGGCCGCGGCGGCGTCCCGGCCCGGCGCAGGGACAGCCAGTACCAGCCGGCCACGGCGAGCACCACGCAGGCGAGGCCGGCGAGCCAGCCGAGCCTCGCCGACGGGACCACGTCGACCGCGGTGGCGATGGCGACGCCCGAGAGCTGGTTGTCGGGCAGCCCCGTGCCGGACACCTCGCCGGTGCCGAGGCCGGACAGGCTCTGGCTCAGCTCGTACCCCCGTCCGGCGACGAACCCGAAGTTGCCTTCCGCCGGCAGCAGCTCGACCGCCACCATCACCAGCAGGGCGAACCCCAGCGCCGCCAACGGGAACCAGGACCGGCGTGCTTTCCCCATCACCGCAGGGTATCGGGTGCCCGGCGCAGCAGGACCGCGAACGCCGCGGCGAGCAGGACGACCGCCGACAGCAGCACGCCCACCAGGTCCGCCGAGAGCACCACCGCGATGACCGCGAACCCCGCCGCGGTGAGCAGGACGAGCTTGCTGCGCTCGTACGCGGCGAGCACCAGCAGGCCGAGGGTGGCCAGCAGCGGTCCGCGCAGCCCGTCGCCGAGCCGGAACTGCCACGACCCGACCAGGTCGAGCAGCGGGACGGCGACGAGCGCGCCGGCCGTGCCGAGGACGAACCACCCGGTCCGGACCGGCCGGGCGGCGACCGCGTACCAGATCGCCGTGCCGAGCAGCACCACGCCGAGCGTGACGAGCCAGACCGGGCCGGTCGGCAGGCCGGCGCCCGGCGCGTAAAAGGGGTCCGGCGTCAGGAACTGCCCGCGGCCGATGTCGGCGGTCGCGTGCAGGTTCTCCTGGCTCATCGGGAGCGAGACGATGTTGACGAACTGGCCCTCGGCCGGACTCCGCCGGGCGAGCAGCTGCACCGCCGCCATGCCGATCTGCGCCAGCCCGAGCAGTGCCAGCGGGAACCAGAAACGCTGCCCTCTCCCCATCGCACCAGGCTAGTGCTCAGCAGAACGGCGGCAGCTCCCGCGGGTCGCCGACCGGAGCCCAGCGGCCGTCCACCTTCGCGTACTCCCAGCGGGCGCCGCGCGCGACGATCTGGCGCAGTGCCCGGACCACGCGGTCGACGTGCTCCTCCGTGCTGCCCAGGCCGAGGCTGACGCGGATCGCCTGCTGCCCGTCGCCGCCGGTGACGCCGATGAGGCGCTTGGCCGCGACGTGGGCGCAGAAGGCGCCGTCGCGGACGCCGATGCCGTACTCGGCCGACAGCACCGCGGCGACCCAGCCCGGGTCGAAGCCGTCGACGACGAAGCTGACCGTGCCGACCCGGTCGACCGGCGCGTCGAACAGCCGCAGCTCGGCGCAGCCCGGGATGCCTTCGAGTCCCTTGCGCAGCCGGGTGAGCAGGGCCTGCTCGTGGTCTTCGACCGCGGCCCAGTTCTCGGCGAGGGTCTCGCACGCGACGCCGAGCGCGTACACGCCGACGGTGTTGGGCGAGCCGGCTTCGTGGCGCTCGGGCCCGGTGTTCCAGACGACGGCGTCCTCGGTGACGAGCTTGGTCGCGCCACCGCCGGCGAGGTACGGCCGGGCGGCGCGCAGCCAGTCGGCGCGGCCGATCAGCGCACCGGCACCGAAGGGCGCGTAGAGCTTGTGGCCGGACAGCGCGACGTAGTCGACGTCCAGTTCCTTGATCGAGATCCGGCGGTGCGGGGCGAGCTGGGCGGCGTCGAGCGCGATGCGGGCGCCGTGCTTCCGCGCCACAGCGGCGATTTCGGCGACCGGGAGCAGCTCACCGGTCACGTTGGACGCTCCGGTGACGACGACCAATCGCGGCCCCTGCGGGGAATCCGCGAGCGCTTCGTCCACAGCGGACACTGCCGCGAGCCGGGTGCGCGGGGTCGGGATCCGCCGGACGTTCGGGCCCTGCCACGGCAGCAGCGCGGCGTGGTGCTCGGTGTCGAAGACGATCACCGTGGTGTGCCGGGGCAGGCTGCGGGCGAGCAGGTTGAAGGAGTCGGTGGTGTTGCGGGTGAAGACGACGGTGTCGGTGCGGCGCGCGCCGACGAAGCGGCGGAGGACGTCGCGGGTGCGCTCGTAGAGCTTGGTGGAGACCTGCGACGCGAAGCCGGCGCCGCGGTGGACGCTGGCGTACCAGGGCAGGAACTCGTCGACCTTGGCGCGGACGGCGTCGAGACAGGGGGCGCTCGCGGCGTGGTCGAGGTTGGCGTAGCCGATGGTCTCGCCGGTGACGAGCGGGACGCGCAGGGCGGCGCCGGCGACGGTCGGGATGGCTTGCTTGACAAGGGTTTCCGCGATAGGGGCGGCCGGTTCGGCGGCGAGGGCGACGGGCGCGGTTCCGGCGGCGGCGCGGGCGGCCGGGGCGAGCGTGCCGGCGTCGGCCAGAGCGGTGGTGGTGCTGGTGCGGTCGATGGCGAGAGTCATCGGTGCCTCCTCGGCGGTCCGGGGGACCCCGGCGAGGGGCCCGCGCTTGCCCGTCGCACGGCGCGACCGGCCCGGTCTTCACCCGGGGCACCCCACCGCGGTAGGAGGGTTGCCGGCCAGCAAGCCGGGGCTTCGCGCTGGCACTCATGACCTGAGCCCGAAGGTAACCGAGAACGCGCCCGGCGGCCAACCCCCGCCTCACATTCTGAGACGCCGCTCACACACCGTGAGGTCTCAGAGCTTCGCGCGAAACCGCCCCGGGAGCTGCGTCACGGCGTTGTCCGCGAGGTGCGTAGCCGTGCCCGCGTACTGCTCGGCTCCCGCGGTGAAGCGCCAGCCGCCGATGGTCTTGCCGTCGACGGGTTCGGCGGCCCCGCTCACGGTCCAGAGGGTGAAGTGCACGTGGGCGCCGGTGCTGCTGCCGCCGCACGGGAGCGCGTTGCCGGTCGACCCGAGGACGGTCCCGGCTTCGACGTGCTCACCGTCGGTGACCGCGATGCCCTCCAGGTGGTAGTAGCCGGTCCGCCAGCCGCCGGCGTGGTCGACGGTGACCCAGTCGCCGCCGGGGCAGTGCTGCAGGTGAACGGTCCCCGCCAGCGGCGCGCGGACGGTCCGGTCGGCCGGGCTGAAGTCGATGGCGTTCTTGACGCCGGTGCCGCCGTCGTCGGAGTGGATGCCGGCCGAGTAGACCTGCTGGCCGGCCTCGAACGGCAGGGCGAGCACCGGGAACGGAGCCACGTCGGCGGTCGAGGCCGGCGCGCCGAGCAGGCCGAGGACCGCGGCCATTCCCAGGGCGAGCGCGGTCCTGCGAAGCATTGTCACTGTGCGTACCCCTTTGGCCTGACGCTCACCCATTCGAACTAACCCGATAGGGGCGCAGAGTAGGCCAAAAGGGGGATCATGGGGAAGATTGCGGACGCGGAAGATCACCCTCGCGGGAAAAGATCACCAGGTGGGTGCGGCAAGCGGACAAGCATCGGACAACGCGCAGCCCAAGGCGGTGCGCAGGAGTCGGCGGGTCGTACGCCCGGCGGGAAGTTAGCGGGCTCGGCCAGGCAACTCGCGGCAGTCGCGGACAGCTCGCGCGCCGGCGAACGAATCGGTCGGCCGATGCGCGCCTGCCCGGCCACGAACGGGGTTACCGGCCCGACTCGCCCCGCCAGCGGGCCAGCCGGCCCGCCCGGTCCACCGCTCGCAACCGGCGCTCGACCGCGTCGCGGACCGCGGCCGTCGTCACCACCAGCAGCTGGTCGTGCTCCTGCAGCCGGCTCGTCTTCTGCGGCGTGAAACCCGCGCCCTCGCGGACGACCAGGCTCACCGTCGCGCCCGTCGGCAGCCGCAGCTCCGACAAGTACACGCCGTGCAGCTTCGAGCCCGGCTGGATGCGGACCTGCAGCAGCTCGGCGCCCAGCTCGTCCAGCGGCGCCGAGTCGACCTCGACCTCGTGCGCCTCGGACTTCTTCGCCAGCCCGAGCTTGCGGCCGAGCGGCCCGAGCGTCGCGCCCTGGACCAGCGTCAGCACGATGACCAGCACGAACACCGCGTCGACGAGCCGTTGCGCGCCCGGCAGCCCCTGCGACAGCGGGATCATCGCCAGCACGATCGGGACCGCGCCGCGCAGGCCGGCCCACGACAGGAACGCCTGCTCTCGCCACGGCAGGCGGAACGGCAGCACCGACAGCACCACCGAGATCGGCCGGGCCAGCAGCAGCACCACGGCGCCGGCGACCAGGCCCGGCACCACCGTTTCGAACAGCCGGCTCGGCGACGCGAACAGCCCGAGCAGCACGAACAGCCCGATCTGCGCCAGCCAGCCGAGCCCCTCGGCGAACGACAGCGTGTCCGACCGGTGCGGCAGCCGCGAATTGCCCAGCACCAGCGCGGCGACGTACGTCGCGAGCAGCCCGGACGCGTGCGCCAGCTGCCCGGACGAGTACGCCACCACGCAGACCGCGACCGTCGCGAGCGGGTACAGGCCGGTCGCCGGCAGCGCGGCCCGGCGCAGCGCGATCCCGCCCAGCCAACCGAACGCCAGCCCGATCGCCAGGCCGGCGCCCAGTTCGTAGACGACCAGCAGCGGCAGCGTCCAGTCCACAGTGGTGCCTTCGGCCAGCACGACGACCGCGATGTACGCCGGCGCGTCGTTGATGCCGGACTCCAGCTCCAGTGCGCCGACCAGGCGCTTGCCGATCCCCGCCGTGCGCAGCACCGAGAACACCGCCGCCGCGTCGGTCGAGGCGAGCACCGCGCCCCACAGCAGGGCGATCCGCCAGTCGAGGCCGAGCAGGAAGTGCAGGGCCGCGCCGGTGACCGCGATGCTCACCACGACGGCCACTGTGGACAGTACGATTCCCAGGCCCAGCGCGGGTTTCACGGCCGACCAGCGCGTGGTCAGCCCGCCCTCGGCGAGGATCATGACAAGCGCGGCGAGGCCGAGCGACTGGGTCAGCCCGGGGTTGTCGAACCGGATGCCGAAGCCGGCTTCGCCGAGCAGCACGCCGATCCCGAGGTACAGCAGCAGCGACGGCAGGCCGAGCCGGATGGAGACGCGCACGGCGAGCACGGACGCGAGCAGCACGACGCCGCCGACGCCGAGCAACACGGGGAGCTGGTCCATGCCGCCTCCCTCCGAGTGCCGTGGGCACTCAGAATAGTGAAGCGGGTGGGTTAACTCGTTCGTGCACCGCCGGCCCGAGTCGGACACTCGGTGTGTTATTGACCCAGCCAGAAGCAGGCCGCCGCCCGAGCAGTACGCGACCGTTGGATCGAACTCTTCGGCCGTGGCTGTGGTCGGGTCAATAACCAGCGGCGCAGCAAGGCCCACCGAGCGCAGCGAGATCGACACCGAGTGCGGCGAACGGCTTGACCGCGCTCGGATGCACCTTCACCGCGCGGTGGCCGTCACGGCCGACCCAGCCCGCCTCGACCGCCCGGTCGAGCAGCGCCGCGGGCAGCGCGCCGCCGAGGTGGTCGCGGCGTTCCGTCCAATCCAGACAGTCGCGCAGCAGTGGCCGCCGTCCGGCGGCGACCGGCACGCCGAGGCCGGCCAGGACCTCGCGGCCGCGGGCGGTCAGCGTCAGCCCGTCGGCCGTGTCGACGAGGCCGCTGGCGAGCATGCCGTCGCGGACGGCGACGCCGAGCACCCCGGCGAGGTGGTCGTAGCAAGTGCGCGCGAAGCCGAGCCGTTTCACCCGGAGCGACGACTTCAGGCCGGTCACGGGCCGATGCTCGGCGTGCTGGGCCAGGTGCTCGATCAGCTCGGCGACGCGGGGGTCGGCGATCCGGACGTAGCTCGCCCGGCCCTGCTTGACCCGGACGACGAACCCGGCGTCGACCAGCCGGGTCACGTGCTCGCTGGCCGTGGAGAGCGCGATGCCGGCCGCCTTGCCCAGCTCGCCGACGGTCCAGGCCCGCCCGTCGAGCAGGGCGAGGCACATGGTGGCCCGGCTCGGGTCGGCGAGCACCGCGGCGACCTCGGCAAGGGCGATCGTCTCCATGCCCCCAAGGTACGGCGGCGGCACTTCGCCCACGGCCGAAGCGTCGCAGAGCCGCCGAGAGGTCTTGAATGACTCATTCAAGACCTCCGGCGTCCTGAATGACTCATTCAAGACATCGGACCGAGCCGAACCGACGCGGAGCTTTCACGTGAAAGCTGCCACCAGGGGGCGGAGCTTTCACGTGAAAGCTCCGCCTTGGCCGAAGGGCCGCGCACTTTCATAGGGAAAGTTCGGCGCGGCACTTTCCCTATGAAAGTGCCGCTTCGAGCCGGGTCAGATGCCCTTGAGGAACTTCGCCGCCAAGGTGACCGCCGGGCCCGAGTCGTTCGAGTCCTCCAAGAGCACCGCGAACGCGACCGTCCCCCGGTACCCGACGAACCACCCCGTGGCGTCCGAACCGTCGCCGAACTGGGCGGTGCCGGTCTTGCCGTAGACCTCCCCCGCCACCCCGGCTCCGCGGCCGGTTCCGCTGGTCACGACGGCCCGCATCATCTTCCGCACCTGGCCGAGCACCGCCGCGGGCGGCGGCGAGTAACCCTTGACGACCGTGGTGTCCAGGTCGTGCCACAGCCGGGGCGTGATCGCCTTGCCCGACGCGACCGTGGCCGCCATCAGCGCTCCCCCGAGGCAGCTCGCCTGGATCCGGCCCTGGCCGAACCCGTCCTCGACCTGCTCGTCCTTGTTCACCGGCGGCTCGACCTTGCCCAGCTCGGTGTCGATACCCGGGATCTCGTAGTCGGCGTTGAGGCCCAGCTCGTTCGCGGCCTTCACCAGCCCGTCGGCCGGGAGGTCCAGCGCCAGCTGCCCGAACGTCGTGTTGCAGGACCGCGCGAACGCCGTCTGCAGGTTCGTCGCGCCCAGCTCGAAACCCTCGTTCTTGACCGTCCGCGTCCCGACCGTCGCGACGCCGGGGCAGTCGACCGGCGAGGTCGCACTGAGACCGTTCTGCTGGATCGCCGCGACCGAAGTCGCGATCTTGAACGACGAACCCGGCTCGTACAGGCCGTGCAGCGCCTTCGGTTCCTTACCGGCGGCCGAGTTCTGCGCGACCGCCAGGATGTCGCCCGAGCCGGTGTCGACGGCGACCATCATGGCCGAGCCCTGGTAACCGTCCACCGCGGCTTGCGCGGACTTCTGCGCGGTCAGGCTCAGGCTCGACGTCAGCGTCTTCGCCTCGCCGTCGGCCTTCCCGAACAGCGTCTCCACGCTCTTGCCACTCGTGTCGACGCGCTGGACGGCGAAGCCGCTCCCGCTCGCCGCCGTGACCTGCCCGCCGAGCGCCGACCGCAGCAGCGGCGCCGGGTCGCCGTCGACCGCGCGCAGGCCGCCGGACCCGTTGACCAGCAGCGGTTTGCCGTCGCGGTCGGCCACCGCCGTCGTGTCCGGCACGGACGTGCTGATCACCAGCCGCTGGCCCGCCTCGAGCTTCGGGTGCAGCAGCGACGGCGCCCAGTGCACGAGCCACTTGCCGCCGGTCTGGGCGAGCTCGAACGGCACGTCGTAGGTCCAGTTGCCCGGCTTCAGCGCCCACGACAGGCTGAACGTCCCGCCGGTCCGCGTGGCCCCGGCCGGGGTCGGCTGCAGGACGGTCAGCTTGGCCACGACCGACCTCGGGCTCAGCGTGTTCCGCGCGTCCCGCAGCGCCACCGCGGCCGCCGGCGCGGCGTCGGTCAGCTTGGCCGCCGCGTCCGGGTTGTTCTCGGCGACGTCCTGCAGGTACTCCGTGATCGCCGAGTGCGGGTCGGCCGCGCCCGGGCTCTCGACGCTCGTGGCCCCGGCTTCCGCCGTCGGCGCCGCGTCTCCGCCGTTCAGCAGGAAGAACGCCGCCACGACGATCACGACGACGAGCAGCGCGCCGCCGATCAGGATGCCGCGTCTTCTGGCAGGACTCATTTCCGCGATCCCCTCCCCCGAGGAACGCCACCCGCCGTGGGTGGCCGGCTGATCTTACCGGCCACCCACGGCAAGTCAGGCCTTTTCCACCGCGACCGTGACCTTCGTGCCGTCGCCGACCGTGCCGGCGGAGCCGTCGGCCACCGCGGCGTGGGTCACCGACGTGGAGAGGGTCTCCGACGCGAGGAACTTCTCGTGCACCCGAGCCGCCTCGACGACGTCGGCCGGCGCGTCGATGGTCAGCGCGATCCGGTCGGCGACGTCCAGCCCGGCGTCGCGGCGAGCCTGCTGGACGACCCGGATCAGGTCGCGGACCAGGCCCTCGGCCGCCAGCTCCGGCGTCACGTCGGTGTCGATGAGGACCAGCCCGGAGCCGCCGGGCAGCTCGGCCGCCGCGCCGCCGCCCTTGGCGACCAGCCGCCGCTCGAACTCGCCTTCGCGCAGCGTGATGCCGGCCGCGACCACGGCGCCGCCCTGGAACGACCAGTCGCCCGCCTTGACGGCCTTGATGACGGTCTGGACGTCCTTGCCCAGCCGCGGGCCGGCCGCGCGGGCGTTGACGGCGACCTCGAACCCGCCGTGCGCGGCGACGTCGGTGGTCAGCTCGACCGCCTTGACGTTCACCTCGTCGCGCAGGATGTCGGCGAACGGCGACAGCGAAGAGGCGTCGTCGGCCGCCACGACCAGCGAAGACAGCGGCAGCCGCACGCGCAGTTTGTTCGCCTTGCGCAGCGACAGCGCCGAGGACGCCACCTGCCGCACCCGGTCCATCGCGGTGACCAGCGCCGCGTCCGCGGGCAGGTCGTTCGCGTTCGGCCAGTCGGCCAGGTGCACCGAGCGGCCGCCGGTGAGGCCGCGCCAGACGACCTCGGTGGTGAGCGGCAGCAGCGGCGCCGTCACCCGCGAAGTCACCTCGAGCACGGTGTGCAACGTGTCGATCGCGTCCTGGGCGCCCGCCCAGAAGCGGTCGCGGGAGCGGCGCACGTACCAGTTCGTGAGGACCTCGAGGAAGTCCCGCACGGTCTGGCACGCGCCGGCGACGTCGTAGTGGTCCATCGCGTACTCGACGTCGGTGACGAGCTCGTGCGTCTTCGCCAGGACGTACCGGTCGAGCACGTTCGGCGAATCCGTGCGCCACTTGCCTTCCACGCCTTCGGCGTTGGCGTACAGCGCGAGGAAGTAGTACGAGTTCCACAGCGGCAGCACGGCCTGGCGGACGGCGTCGCGGATGCCCTTGTCGGTGACGACGAGGTTGCCGCCGCGCAGGATCGGGCTCGCCATCAGGTACCAGCGCATGGCGTCGGAGCCGTCGCGCTCGAAGACCTCGTTGACGTCCGGGTAGTTGCGCAGCGACTTCGACATCTTCGCGCCGTCGGAGCCGAGCACGATGCCGTGTGAGACGCAGGTGCGGAACGCCGGCCGGTCGAACAGCGCCGTGGCCAGGACGTGCAGCAGGTAGAACCAGCCGCGCGTCTGCCCGATGTACTCGACGATGAAGTCGCTCGGGTAGTGGTGCTCGAACCACTCGGCGTTCTCGAACGGGTAGTGCACCTGGGCGTACGGCATCGAGCCGGAGTCGAACCAGACGTCGAGGACGTCCGGGACGCGGCGCATGGTCGACTTTCCGGTCGGGTCGTCCGGGTTCGGCCGGGTCAGCTCGTCGATGTAGGGCCGGTGCAGGTTGTCCAGCCGCACGCCGAAGTCCGCCTCCAGCTCGTCGAGCGAGCCGTAGACGTCGGTGCGCGGGTACTCGGGGTCGTCGGACTGCCACACCGGGATCGGCGTTCCGAAGTAGCGGTTGCGGGAGATCGACCAGTCGATGGCGTTCTCGAGCCACTTGCCGAACTGGCCGTCCTTGACGTTCTCCGGGTACCAGGTGATCTGCTGGTTGAGCTCGACCATCCGGTCCTTGAACTGCGTCACCGCGACGAACCACGACGAGACCGCGCGGTAGATCAGCGGGTTCCGGCAGCGCCAGCAGTGCGGGTAGGAGTGGTCGTAGGTTTCGTGCCGCAGCAGCACGGCACCCTGCTGACCCGCGGATCCCGTGCCGTTCTTGAGGTCCCGCACGATGTTCGGGTTGGCGTCGAAGACCTGCTGGCCCTCGTAGTCCGGCACGGTCGCGTCGAACTTGCCGTGCGCGTCGACCGGCGTGACCGGCGGGATGCCGGCGGCGTCGGTGACGACCTTGTCGTCGGCGCCGTAGGCCGGGGCGATGTGGACGATCCCGGTGCCGTCGTCGGTCGTGACGTAGTCCGCGGCCAGCACCTGGTGGGCGTTCTCGGTACCGGTGAAGTACGGGAACGGCGGGGCGTAGCGGGTGCCGAGCAGCTGCGTGCCGGTGTAGCGCGCGACGACCGTCGGCTCTTCGCCGAGTTCACGCGCGTACGCGGCGACGCGCGCTTCGGCGAGCAGGAACCGTTTGCCGGGCTGGTTTTCGCTCTCGACGACGACGTAGTCGACCTCGGGGTGCACCGCGGTCGCGAGGTTCGACGGCAGCGTCCACGGCGTGGTCGTCCAGATCAGCAGGTAGGTGCCGTCGAGCTCGTTGTCGTTGCCCTCCAACCGGAAGCCGACCGTGACGGCGGGGTCCTGGCGGTTGCGGTAGACGTCGGCGTCCATGCCCAGCTCGTGGTTGGACAGCGGCGTCGCGTCGCGCCAGCAGTACGGCAGGACGCGGTAGCCCTCGTAGACGAGTCCCTTGTCCCACAGGCGTTTGAACGCCCAGAGCACCGACTCCATGTAGGTGACGTCGAGGGTCTTGTAGTCGTTGTCGAAGTCGACCCAGCGCGCCTGGCGCGTGACGTACTCGCGCCACTCGTCGGTGTAGCGGAGGACGGACTCCTGCGAAGCCGCGTTGAACTTCGCGATGCCCATCTCTTCGATCTCGGACGTCTCGGTGATGCCGAGCTGCCGCATCGCTTCGAGCTCGGCGGGCAGGCCGTGGGTGTCCCAGCCGAACCGGCGCTCGACCTTGCGGCCCTTCATGGTCTGGTAGCGCGGCACCAGGTCCTTGACGTACCCGGTGAGCAGGTGGCCGTAGTGCGGGAGGCCGTTGGCGAAGGGCGGGCCGTCGTAGAAGACGTACTCGTTGTCGCCGTGGTCGCCGGCCGGGCGGGCGTCGATGGTCGTCTGGAACGTCCGGTCCGTCTCCCAGTAGGCGAGGACCTGCTTCTCCAGCGCGGGGAAGGACGGCTGCGACGGAACGCCCGCGCCGTCGTCCAGTTGGGCCTGGGGGTACATCCCGGTGCTCCTCGGTTCGTCGCTCTCGTACGGACGACCGGCTCCCGGTCACCCACACGGGGACGAAACGCCTTGGCGGCGCACCGCGGTACCACCCCGCTTGCCCGCTGCGGTGATCAAACCCCGCCGCGGGCCGCTCGTTGAACGGCTGTCACGGGCCGCACCCGTCCGGTTCTACTGAGAGCGTGGAGCTCGGTTCTTCCGGAGGCTCCCCGGTGATGGCCGGATCGGCGCCTTGCTGCTACCAGGTTAACCGGCCCGCGCAACCGGGTTGTCACGAGGGGCACGTACCCAGGCCAGCGTCACACCGATGGCGACCAGCCACAGCGCACCCGCGATGAGGCCGACCGCGTGGAGGCCGTCGGCGAAGCCACCACCCAGCACGGCCACCCCGAGCGCGCCGCCGGCCTGGCGGGCGGTGTTGTTGATGCCGCTGGCGACGCCGGAGCGGCCGGGCGGGAGGCCGGCGACGGCGGCGGTCACCACCGCCGTCGTGAGCAGGCCCATCCCGACGCCGAGCCCGAGCAGTGTCGGCAGCAGCGCCGGGTAGCCGCTGTTCTCGTTGACCAGCACCAGGTTCAGCATCCCGAGCGCACCCAGTGCGAGTCCGGCGACCATGAGCGGACGCGGGCCGAAGCGGCCGACCAGCCGGCCCGCGACCGGCGCCAGCACCGAGAGCGGGAGGAACAACGGCAGTACTTCGAGCCCGGCTTCAAAAGGCGACGCGTGCCGCACGCCCTGCAGGTACAACGTCACTACGAGGATCGTGCCGATGCCGACGAAGTTCATCGCCGCCGCGACGAAGTTCGCGGCCGCCGTCCGCCGGGCGACGTCGAGCGGCAGCATCGGGTGCGCCGACCGGTGTTCGACGACCAGGAACGTCCCCAGCAGGACGACCGCCAGCACCCCGGCGAGCACGCTCCCGCCGATGACCGCGTAGACCCCGGCGCCGAGGGCGGGCGCGGCCGTCGCGATGCCGGCGACGTCGACCCGCCCGGGCCCGCGGTCACCGCGCGGCACGAGCCGCCGGGTCGCGACGGCGGCCGCCAGCACGATCGGGACGTTGAGCCAGAAGACCGGCCGCCAACCCGCCGCGGCGACGATGGCGCCGCCGAGGACCGGGCCCGCCGCCAGCGCCAGCGCCGACACCCCCGCCCAGATCCCGAGGGCTCGCGCGCGCTCGGCGGGTCCCGGATGGGCGTTCGTGATCACGGCGAGCGTGCCTGGCAGCAGCAGCGCGGCCCCCAGGCCCTGGCCGGCCCGCGCGGCGACGAGCCACGGTGCCGACCCGGCGAACCCGCACGTGGCCGAGGCCGCGCCGAACAGCGCGAAGCCCGTCACGACGACCCGGCGGTGCCCGAAGACATCGCCCAGGGCGCCGCCGGTCAGCAGCAGGGCGGCCAGGACGACCGCGTAGCCGTCGACCACCCACTGCAGCGCGGCCAGGCCCGCGCCGAGGTCGGTGCCGATGCTCGGCAGCGCGACGTTGACGACCGTGACGTCCAGCTGCACCAGGAACATCCCGGCGCACATGGTCAGCAGGAGCATGTCCCCAGTGGACCGCGCGGACACTTCCGTCGCGGTGGAAGTGTGCCGGGGGCATCCTGGGGGTATGGAAGGCGACGCCGACATCGCCCGCACCGCGGCGCTGTTCGCGGACCCGGCGCGGGTCCGCGTGCTGCTGGCGCTGGCCGACGGCCGCGCGCTGGCGGCGTCCGTGCTGGCAGCCGAAGCCCGGCTGTCCGCGCAGGGCGTCAGCGCGCACCTGGCCAAGCTGCGGGACGCGGGGGTGGTCGTCGCGGAGAAGTCGGGACGCCACCGGTTCTACCGGCTGGCGGGCCCGGACACCGCCGAGCTGATGGAGACGCTGGCGCGGTTCTCGCCGGCACAACCGGTGTCGTCGCTGCGCGAAGGGACGCGAGCTGAGGCGCTGCGGACGGCTAGGACGTGCTACGACCACCTGGCGGGCCGGCTCGGGGTGGCGGTGACGTCGGCGCTACTCGATCGAGGGGCGCTGTCCGGGGCCGTGGACACGCGACGGCGGCCGGGTGACCGGATTTCGGCTCCGCTGCGCGAACACCCGTACACGCTGGGTCCCGCGGCTCGCGAAGTGTTCGGCGAACTGGGCGTGGACCTGGACGCGGTGGCGGCGGGACGTCGTCCGCTGCTGAAGTTCTGCTTGGACTGGAGCGAGCAGCGCCACCACTTGGCGGGGGCGTTGGGCGCGGCGGTCGCGACGCGGTTCGTGGACGCGGGCTGGGTGCGACGGCGTGGCCAGGCCCACCGCGCCTTGCGCCTGACGCCGGAAGGGTCGCGGGCGCTGGAGACCCACCTCGGTTTGGGCGATCTCGCCGCTTAGCGGTGCGCGGCCACCAAGGTGGCGTCGGGGCTGCAGCGGTCGCACGGGGTGAAGCCGAGCTGGCGGGCTTCGCCGACGCCGATCGGGATCGTGTCGCGGCTGCCCAGCCAGATGCAGGTCCGCAGGTGGTAGCGCGGGTGTTCGTCGACCACGACGACCTCGTCCTCGAGGTCGGCCAGGACGGCGATGTCGGCCGCCGGTGTCTCTTCTTCGCCCGGATCACCGTCGGCGCCGGTCTCGTCGTCGGCTTCGGCCGGCTTCTCCACGGCCTCGACCGGAGCCGGTTCGGGCTCCGGTTCGGCCGGGTCGCCCAGGTCGCCGGCGGCCGGGATGAGGACGGTCTGCTCTTCCTCGGCCGGCTTCTCCGCGGGTTCGGCGGAGACAGGTTCGGGTTCGGCGGCGGGTGCCGGCTCGGGCTCGGCGGCGGCTGGTGGCGCGGACCGGCGACGGCGGCGCAGCCAGTCGGCGACCAGGATCAGCCCCGCGAGCACCGAGAGGCCGATGGAAACCCACGCCCACAGCGAAGACGCGGTGATGAGCGCGGTGACGAGCAACCCCAGAGCCGCCAGTACCAGTACCAGCACGATGTAAAGCACGCTGAATTACAGCACGAACAGGGCAAGATCGTCCGCCGACCCGCCCACGTGCGGTACCGCGTCGACTCCGAACCGTGGCGCACCCCGCCGACCGGGGTGCGCCACGGGAAGGAAAACTCAGCCGGCCTCGGCCCGCGGGCCGAACGAGTAGCCCTGGCCGCCGCTGGACGAACCCGACGACTGGCCGGAGCCCGACGAGGCCGACGCGGGTGCGGCGGAGCCGCGGTCGTCGAGCTCGCGCAGCTGGGACTCGAGGAACCCGCGCAACCGCGTGCGGTACTCCCGCTCGATCGTGCGCAGCTCTTCGATCTTCTTGCCCAGCCCGCCCTTCTCGGCGTTGAGGCTGTTCATCGTTTCGGTGTACTTCCGCTGCGACTCGCGCTCCAGCGTCGTCGCCTTGTCGCGCGCCTGGCGCTCCAGCGTCTCGGCCCGGGTCCGCGCGTCGTTCAGCATCGTGTCGACGCGCGTGCGCGCCTCGTTCACCATCGAGTCGGACTTCGCCCGGGCGTCCGAGAGCAGCTGCTCGGACTTGGTGCGGGCCTCGGCCAGCATCCCGTCGGACTCGGTCTTCGCCTCGGCGGTCAGGCGGTCGGCCATCTCCTGCGCGAGGCCCAGGACCTTGGCGGCCTGCACGTTCGGCTCGGCGCTGTCGCCGACCATCGAGTGCGCCTGGGTCTGCTCCATGGCGGACTGCGGCGGCGGCACCGGCGCGAGGCGCCGGGACGGCTCTTCGCGCATCGGGGGCGCGCCGACGTTCGCCTTGGCGTTCTCGAGCTCGCCACGAGTCGACTCGAGCTCGGCGTCGAGCTGCTCCATCTGCTGGCGCAGCTCGTTGTTGTCCTCGATCAAGCGGGCCAGCTCGGTCTCCACCAGGTCGAGGAACGCGTCCACCTCGTCCTCGTTGTAGCCCCTCTTGCCGATGGGCGGCTTGCTGAACGCGACGTTGTGCACGTCAGCGGGGGTCAACGACATCAGATCACCTCACGCACTCCATGGCCTGCAGGTCCCTCCAAGTTCTTCCCCGATCAACTTGGAGTCGCCAGCTGCATCGCGAAGAACACAACCAGCAGCAGAACCATAATCGACAAGTCCAGTCCGACGCCGCCGATTCGAACCATCGGAATGATTCGCCTGAACAGCCGAACCGGCGGGTCCGTCACTGTGTAGATGGTCTCGAGCGTCACCGCAACCCCCCCGGCGGGATGCCACTCACGCGCGAAGGTGCGAACGAGTTCGATCACGATCCGCGCCGTCAGCAGCAGCCAGAAGGCGAACAGCACGTACCAGACGACCAGCCACACAGCTTCCACGTACCTACTCTAACCATGCGTCCCCGGAGAAGACGCAGCCTGAGGGGTCGACGCGGCATCGAGTCGACAAAATCACGTCTGCTTGCGCTCAGCGGTAACCGCGACTTCAGCCGCGCAAGAATAATCCGCCCTCGGCAATCCGCCGGCGGTCTTCCGCGGTGACGTCCACATCGGGCGGTGAGAGAAGGAACACCTTGTTGGTGACCTTGTCCATCGACCCGCGGAGCGCGAACGCCAGCCCGGCGGCGAAGTCGACGAGCCGCTTGGCGTCCGCGTTCTCCATCTCGGTGAGGTTGATGATCACCGGGATGCCTTCGCGGTAGTGCTCGCCGATCGCCCGCGCCTCGACGTAGCTCGTCGGGTGCAGCGTCGTGATGCGGCTGAGCGGATCGCGCAGCGGCGGCCGGACGGGCTCGGTGACCGGGCGCAGGCGCGCCACGGGCTCCGGCTGCCGGTCGATCGCGAGCGCGCCGTGGACAGCGGGCTCGGCGGTGGCCACTGAGCGTGACCGGCTGCGGCTGACGGGCTCGTCGTACGTGTCGTCGACGTCGCGGTACCGTGAGCGGGACGACCGCGGCGCCAGCTCCTCGTAGGAGTCGTAGTCGTCGTCGTAACCGCGCCGGTAGTCGTCCCCGTCGTCGTAGCCGTCGTCGTCCGCGGGCACCATCCCGAAGTAGGCCTTCAGCTTCTGCAGCGCGCTCATGCCTCTCCCTAGCCCTAGCCGCTCCCGCACCGACTTGTGTTCCACGCCGTCAGTGCCCCGTACGGACGACCACTAAACGTGACCGGCCGCGCGGGCTCCCTACGGCGAGGCTAAACCGCGTCCACCGAGCAACGCGGTTCCGACACGCACACAGGTCGAGCCGTGCGTGATCGCCTGTTCGAGATCATGGCTCATCCCGGCGGACACGTCTGCGGCATTCGGGTGATCTTTGCGGAGGCCCTCACCCGCGCGAGCGAGCCGTTCGAAGGCGGCCGCGGGGTCGGCGCCGAGCGGTGCGACAGCCATCAGGCCGCGAAGCCGCAGTTCACCCGTGTGAGTGACAAGCTCGGCGAGCGCGCCCAGCTCGTCCAGCGGGCAGCCACCGCGTTCCGGGTCGTCGTCGAGGCTGGCCTGGATCAGCACGTCGAGGGGTTCGTCACGTATCTGGGCGTCCCGAGCCGCACGCACCGCCTTCGCGAGCGCGTCGGCGAGCCGGGCCGAATCCAGGGACTGCACTTCGTGTGCCCACCCGACGACGGACCGTGCCTTGTTGCGCTGCAGCCGGCCGACCATGTGCCAGCGCGGCGCCGCGTCCGGCCGGGAGTCGGCGACTTCGGCGGCCTTCGGCCCGGCCTCCTGGTCGCGGTTCTCGCCCAGGTTCGCCACGCCGAGGTCGGTGAGCAACGCGGCGTCCGAGGCGGGGAAGGTCTTGGTGATCGCGATCAGCTTGACCTCGTCGCGCGCGCGTCCGGCGGCCCGGCAGGCGGCGGCGATCCGCTCCTCCACCTCGGCGAGGTTCGCGGCCAGCTCGGCCTTGCGGTCGGTCATGCCTCGATCCAGGTGATGCCCGCGATGCGCCCGGTGGTGCCGTCGCGGCGGTAGCTGAAGAGCGTCTTGTCCTCGTTCGTGCACCGCGGGTCGACGCCGATCTTGCCGAGGCCCAGGCCCGCGAGCTGCTGCCACAGCCCCGCGCGCAGGTCCAGCCCCGGCGTGCCCTTGCGGGTTTTGCAGGCACTCCCGGGCACGTGCTTCTCGACGTCGGCGGCCATGGCGGCCGGGACCTCGTAGCAGTCACCGCAGATGGCCGGGCCGAGCAGGGCTTCGATCCGGCCGACTTCGGCACCGGCGTTCCGCATGGCTTCGACGGCCGCGGGCACGACGCCGACGCGCGTCCCGACGCGGCCGGCGTGCACCGCCGAGACCACCCCGGCCTCGGCGTCGGCCAGCAGGATCGGGACGCAGTCGGCGACCAGCACCACGAGCGCCACGCCCGGGGTCGCCGTCACGAGGGCGTCGGTCGCCTCGGCCGCGCGGGTCTCGGAGCCGTCCACTGTGGTCGCCGTGCGGCCGTGGACCTGCTCCATCCAGGCCAGCTTGTCCTCGGCCAGCCCCAGCTCGGCCGCGAGGCGCTTGCGGTTGGCGAAGACGTTCCCCTCGTCGTCGCCGACGTGGTCCCCCAGGTTGAAGGTGTCGTACGGCGGCCGCGACGCGCCGCCCGCCCTGGTCGTGACCACTCGCCGAACCCGCACGAATCCTCCTGAACATCGCTGAAGGCCACCGCCCACCGACTCTAGTCAGCGGGCGATGGCCTTCAGCCTGGTGTCTAGCGCCGCATGAACGGCGGGACGTCGACCTCGTCGTCGGACGGGTCGTCGTGGACCGGCATCGCGCGGCCCGGCAGGCTGCCCTGGGTAGCGTTGGACCCGAGCGGCGAGTAGCCGCGCGAGCCGCCGCCCGGCTGCGGGAGCCCGCCCGTGTTCTGGCCGGATGCCGACGGCAGCGGCGTGTGCGACCGCGGCGGCGCGACCGGGTAGCCGGAGCTGCCCGCCGACGGCACCGGGGTGGCCCCCGACGGCGGGGTCGGCGGGTTCGAGACCTGGCCGGCCGACGCCGACGCGGTGGTCCCCGAAGCCCGCGAGCCGAACGCCGGCGGGTCGAGCTTCTTGTGGGTCGGCGCGCCCGCGTCGAAGCCGGCCGCGATCACCGTGACGCGGACCTCGTCGCCGAGGGAGTCGTCGATGATCGTGCCGAAGATGATGTTGGCGTCCGGGTGCGCGGACTCCTGCACCAGCGACGCGGCCTCGTTGATCTCGAACAGGCCCAGGTCGGAGCCGCCCGCGATGGACAGCAGCGCGCCGTGCGCCCCGTCCATCGACGCCTCCAGCAGCGGCGAGTTGATCGCCTTCTCCGCGGCCTGGATGGCCCGGCCCTCTCCCCTGGCCGACCCGATGCCCATCAGCGCGGAGCCCGCGCCGGACATGACGCTCTTGACGTCGGCGAAGTCGAGGTTGATCAGGCCCGGGGTGGTGATCAGGTCGGTGATGCCCTGGACACCGGACAGCAGCACCTCGTCCGCGGAGCGGAACGCGTCCATCAGCGACACGCCGATGTCGCCGAGCTGCAGCAGCCGGTCGTTCGGGATCACGATCAGCGTGTCGCACTCGTTGCGCAGCTGCTGGATGCCGTCTTCGGCCTGCTTGCCGCGGCGCTTGCCCTCGAAGGTGAACGGGCGGGTCACGACGCCGATGGTCAGCGCGCCCAGCTTGCGGGCGATCTGCGCCACGACCGGGGCGCCACCGGTGCCGGTGCCGCCGCCTTCGCCGGCCGTCACGAACACCATGTCGGCGCCCTTGATGACCTCTTCGATCTCTTCGCGGTGGTCTTCGGCGGCCTTCTGGCCGACCTCGGGGGCGGCGCCCGCGCCGAGGCCCCGGGTGAGTTCGCGGCCGATGTCCAGCTTGACGTCGGCGTCGGACATGAGCAGTGCCTGGGCGTCGGTGTTCACCGCGATGAACTCGACACCCTTGAGGCCGACCTCGATCATGCGGTTCACGGCGTTCACGCCGCCACCGCCGATGCCGACCACCTTGATCACCGCAAGGTAGTTGTGCGGGGGCGTCATCGAAGTCCGCCTTCCTGATCGTTGTGCCCGTACAGCCCGCCGGCGGGTGATCAACACTCAACCTAAACCCCAGATTGAGAGTTATGTCAACCACCGACGTTAGGCAGGACGGTAGGCACCAGGCAGGCTCTAATCCAGTAGGCACGCCGTGTGTCGCAAAGGTGTTTTGCCACAACACGTTCGAGCGCGCAAGAGCGAGGAGCCGCGAACACGGCCCCGGCCCGATCTGCTATGGCGGTCCGGTCAGGCCGGCGCGGGCATGCTCATGAGCACCTCGGTGGGCGATCCGCTGGGCGATCCGCCCGCCGGTTCGAGGCTCACCGCGAGGTGGTCGGCGTTGCCGATCCCCTGGGCCACGACCAGGCCACCGTCGTCGGACGCGGCGATCACCCCGGCCGACCGCGGCGCGCCGGTGCCGGTGATCAGCCAGGCCTCGTAGACCTTCCCGCCCGGCTGCGCCGGCAGCCCGGCGTCCATCACCATCACGCGGTCCAGGGACTTCGACAGGATGACCGTCACCCCGCCGCCGCCGGGCGCCTCGCCGTGCGCGGTCTTCGCGTCCGGCGCGGCGAGCAGCGCCGCCACCGGCTCGTAGCGGTCCCGAGCCTGGTCGAGCCGGCTCTGCGCGGTCTGCAGCTCCTGCTGCTGGGTCAGCGCGATGCCGCCGAAGACGCCGCCCGCGGCGAGCCCGACGACGGCGGCCGCGGCCGCCACGACGACCGCCCAGCGCGGCGCCCGCGCCGAACGGCGGGAGCGCTCGTGCGCGCCGGGCCGGGTGCGCGGCGGCAGCTGGCGAGTGGCGTGCATGGCCGCCAGGACGCGGTCCTTGAACTCCGGCGGCGGCTCCTCGGCCATCGCCGCGCCGAGCCGGGCCGCGGTCGCGCGCAGCTCGGCGACCTCCTGCGCGCAGGAGTCGCACTGCTCGAGGTGGCGGGCGAACTCCGCGCGCTCGACGTCGTTGACCGCGTCGAGGGCGAAGGCGCCGGCCAGGGTGTGCATTTCGGGCGTGCTCAAGCGGTCACCCCCAGGCAGTCCCGCAGGCGGATCAGCCCGTCCCGCAGCCGCGTCTTGATGGTTCCCTGCGGCGTCGACAGCACTTCGGCCACCTCGCGATACGTATAGCCCTGGTAGTAGGCGAGCAGCACGGACTCGCGCTGCAGATCGGTCAGGAAGGACAGGCACCGGCGCACCTGGGAGCGTTCGAGCCGCGCCGTGACGGACTCGGCGACCTCGTCGAACGGGCGGCCGCGGGCGGCCTCGAAGGTCGCCTTCTGCTCGCGCTCGGTGCTGGCGCGCGCCGAGCGGACGCGGTCGACCGCGCGGCGGTGCGCCAGGGTCATCGCCCAGTTCAGCGCCGAACCCTTGTCCGGGGCGTACCGCGTCGCGGTGCGCCACAGCTCGACGAGGACCTCCTGGGCGACCTCTTCGGACTGCGCCGCGTCGCGCACGATCCGCCGGACGAGCCCGAAGATCGGCCCGGCGAGCTGGTCGTAGAGCAGTTCGAAGGCGCGCTCGTCGCCCTTCGCGACGCGCACCATCAGCTCCTCCGCGGTGGGACCGGCCGGCGCGGCTTCGGGGACGGGCGCCAGGGAACGCTGGCGGGCCTGCTCATCCATGGAGCTGTCCTCCGGCGGTCTGCGGGGTGCGCGGCACGACCGCGGCCTTGCGCAGCCACAACGCGACGCCGTGGCGGCGGATCAGCGCGGACACCCGCTGCGGGAGCAGTGGCCGGGCCAGGACGAGCCGGGCCAGCCACCGCGGGTTCACCGGGCGGCGAACTCCCCGCAGCGTAGCGACCAACGGCGTCGAGGTCCCGCGGCGCAACGCGACGGTGAGGTCGAGCAACGCTTCCGGGCGCGGCAGGCGCATCCGGTACTCGCCGTCCATCTCCTGGAACGGCGAGACGTAGAACTCCTTGGCCGCGCGGGCGAGGCCGGCCTCGTCCGGGCGCAGCAGGTAGGCGTGCCGGCCGCCGTAGGTGTTGTGCACCTCGGCGACGACGCACTCGAGACGGCCTTCGGAGTCGTGGCACCAGTAGACGCTGATCGGGTTGAACACGTACCCGAGCACGCGCGCGGCGGCGAGCATGACGACCTGCCCGCCGCGCAGGTCGACGCCGCGCTCGGCCAGCCACGCGTCGAGCTTTTCCCGGATCCCGCGCGGGTCGCCCGCGACGAAGTGGTCGCGGGCGTCGAAGCGGGCGAACGGCCGCAGCCACCACGGCAGCCGCGGCAGGTCGGCCAGGTCGACGTGCCACAGGTACACGCGGTGCGCGAAGGCGTGCGGCGGGTCGATCCGCCGCACGTGCGCGACCGTGGCGTCGTAGAGCGCGTTCGTCACCAGACGACTCCCAGGCTTTCGGCGGCACGGGCCCCCGAAGAACAGCCGTCTTCGTGGAAGCCCCAGCCGTGGTAGGCACCGGCGTAGGCGAGCACGCCGTCGTTGAGTTCGGGCAACCGTCGTTGCGCCGCAACGGATTCCGGAGTGTAGACGGGGTGTTCGTACTCCATCCGCGCGACGAGGTGCTCCTTTTCGGGACCGTCGCCGGGGTTGAGCGTGACGACGTACCCGGTCGGCTCGTCGAGGCGCATCAAGCGGTTCATGTCGTAGCTGACCTGGACCGCGCCGGTCGGCGCGCCGCAGACGGGCGCGCGGTAGTTCCAGCCGGCCCGCGCGTCGGCCAGCGAAGGCAGGACGCTCGTGTCGGTGTGCAGCCAGGCTTCGTTGGCCGAGTAGCGGAACGCGCCGAGCACTTCGCGCTCGGCTTCGGTCGGGTTGGCCAGCAGGGACAGGGCCTGGTCGGCGTGCGTGGCGACGACGACCTTGCCGACCCGGTGCGGGGTGTCGGCGTCGTCGCGGATCTCGACGCCGCCCGCGGTCCGCAGCACCGAGCGCACCGGCGTCGACAGGTGGACGGCGGTGAGCTGCTTCGCCGCGCGTTCGACGTATTCGCGGGACCCGCCGGCGACCGTCCGCCAGGCCGGCGAGTTCTTGACGCTGAGCATGCCGTGGTTGCGGAGGAACTCGAACAGGTACCGCGCCGGGTAGCGGAGGGTGTCGCTGCGGTCGGCCGACCAGACCGTCGAGACCAGCGGCAGCATGAAGTGGTCGACGAAGTAGCGGGTGTAGCCGCCGATGGCGAGGAACGCGCCGAGGGTGACGTCGCCGGCGTCCTTCGCCGCCAGCAGCCGCTTCGCGTGCCGGTGGAACCGCTTGACCTCGGCGAGCATCCGCAGGTAGCGGGGCCGGGCGAGGTTGCCGCGCTGGGCGAACAGCCCCGGCAGCCCCTTCGCGCCGGCGTACTGCAGGCCGCAGCCGTCGCACCGGATGCTCATCGACATCTCGGTGTCGCGGGTGTGCACGCCGAGTTCGCCGAACAGGCGCAGCAGCGTCGGGTAGGTGCGCTCGTTGTGGACGATGAAGCCGGAGTCCACGCCGATCGTGCCGCCGTTCGAGCTCGGCACGTCGTGCGTGTGCGCGTGCCCGCCGAGGCGGTCGTCCGCCTCGAAGAGCAGCACCTCGTACTTGCGTTGCAGCAGGTATGCCGCCGTCAGCCCGGCCACCCCGCTGCCGATGACGGCGATGCGTTCTCCCGTGATCTCCACACCGGTCCTTCGGGACCGCGGCCCTCCCGGATTGGCGGGGTGGCGGACCAATCCACGCCGCCGCGGAGAGCGAATCCCGGACATGCCGAACAGCACCGCGCACCGCCTCGCCTCGTTCGCCGAACAGCTCCTCGGCGGGCAGCTCCCCGTCGGCCTGCGGACCTGGGACGGAACCCGCGCCGGCCCGGTGGACGCGCCCACGGTGGTGCTGCGCAACCGCCGCGCCCTGCGCCGCCTCCTCTACGCACCCGGCGAGCTGGGGCTCGCCCGCGCCTACGTCACCGGCGACCTCGACGTCGAGGGGGACCTGACGGACGGCTTCCGCCGGATCTGGTCCCTCACCCGCACGGGGGAGCTGAAGCGGGCGAAACTCGGCCCGCGCGAATGGGCCGAAGCCGTCCGGCTCGCCGCCCGCCTCGGGGTCGTCGGGCCGCCGCCGAAGCCGCCCGCCGAGGAGGCCCGGCTGACGGGCAAGCTGCACAGCCTGCTGCGCGACAAGTCCGCGATCGCGCACCACTACGACCTCGGCAACGCCTTCTACCAGCTGCTGCTGGACGAGTCGATGGCGTACTCGAGCGCGTACTTCACCTCCGAGTCCCAAAGCCTCGAACAGGCGCAGCACGACAAGCTGGAGCTGATCTGCCGCAAGCTGGGCCTGCGCCCGGGGATGCGGCTGCTCGACGTCGGCTGCGGCTGGGGCTCGCTGCTGGTCCACGCGGCCAAGCACCACGGCGTCGAGGCCGTCGGCATCACGCTGTCGGCCGAGCAGCTGCAGCACATCCGCGCCCGGCTGGCCCAGCACGACCTCGAAGACCGCGTCGAGGTGCGGCGGCAGGACTACCGCGAGCTGCCGGACGCGCCGTTCGACGCGGTCGCGTCGATCGAGATGGGCGAGCACGTCGGCGAGGTCAACTACCCCACCTACGCGGCGACGCTGCACCGCATGGTGAAGCCCGGCGGCCGGGTGCTGATCCAGCAGATGTCGCGCGGGAACGTCGCCCCCGGCGGCGGTGCGTTCATCGAGCGGTACATCGCGCCGGACATGACGATGCGCCCGGTCGGCCGGACCGTCGACCACCTGGAGGCGGCGGGCCTGGAAGTCCGGGACGTGCACGCGATGCGCGAGCACTACGTCTGGACGGTCCGCGCCTGGGCCGACACCCTGGAGGAGAACTGGGCCGACGTCGTCGCGCTGATCGGCGAGACCGGCGCGCGGGTCTGGCGGCTGTACCTGGCGGGCGGGGCACTGGCGTTCGAGGAGAACCGGATGGGCGTGGACCAGATCCTTTCCGTGCGGCCCGACGAGCACGGCCGCAGCGGCCTGCCGGCGACGCGGGAGTGGTGCTGATGCCGCAGCTCTTCGTCACGGCCGCCGTCACGCTCGTGGCGGTGGTCGTGACCTTCGGGATCGCGCGGGCGCGCAAGCGGTACGACACGATCGACACGTTCTGGGGGCTCGGGTTCGCGATCGTCGCGGTGGCGGCGTTCCCGTTCGGCGACGGCCCGCTGTACTTGCGGCTGGTCGTGGTGCTGCTGACGGTCGTCTGGGGTGTCCGGTTGTCGGTGCACCTGCACCTGCGCAACCACAAGCTGCCCGAGGACCCGCGGTACGCGCGGATGGGTCACGGGCCGCTGAAGATGTTCGTGCGCATCTACCTGTTCCAGGCGGTGGTGCTGTACTTCGTCTCCCTTCCGGTGCAGTTCGCGGTGGACGGCACGGGGATCGGCGTCCTGGGCTGGCTGGGCGTGGCCGTGTGGGCGGTCGGTTTCGCCTTCGAGACGATCGGCGACGAGCAGCTGCGGCGGTTCAAGGCCGACCCGGCGTCCCGCGGTCGCGTGCTCGACACGGGGTTGTGGCGCTACACGCGGCACCCGAACTACTTCGGCGACGCGTGCGTGTGGTGGGGCCTCTACCTGCTGGCGTGCTCGACGTGGCCGGGCGCGCTGACGGTCCTCTCCCCCGTCGCGATGACGTTCACCCTGGCCCGCGGGACCGGGAAACCCATGCTGGAGAAGGGGATGGCGCGCACGCGCCCGGCGTACGCGCAGTACGTCGAGCGCACCAGCGGGTTCTTCCCGTTGCCGCCCAAGAAGGTCACTCCCCGGTGAGCCCGTCGGTGAGCTCGCGCAGCACGTCGAGGTGACCGACGTGCCGCGCGGTCTCCTCGATCATGTGCGTGAGGACCCAGCGGACGTTGAAGGTCTCGTCCTTGTGCGTGACCTCGTCGTCGAAGTCGTGTTTCGCGATGATCTCGCGGCTGCGGGCGCACTGCCTTTCGTAGTCGGCGAGGAGCTGGTCCACGGTCGTCCCGGGCGGGACCCGGAACTCCGCGTCCGGGTCCTGTTCGAGCTTGGCTTCCCAGGTGTCCTCCTCGCCGTCGACGACCACGGCGAACCAGAACCACTCGTTGAGCGTGAGGTGCGCGACGAGACCGGCGACGGTCGTCAGCTCGCTCGGCAGGTGCGACCGGCGGGCTTGGTCTTCGGTGAGGCCGCCGGACTTCCACGCGACGGTGGCGCGGTGGTAGTCGAGCAGGCCGGTCAGGATTTCGCGCTCGCCGCCGGTGAGCGGGACCTCCGGGCGTTCGGGTCGGGTCATGGCGGGGACTCTGCCAGAGGGGTCCGACAGTTTTACCTTGCGCACGATGTAATCGTGGTCTAGGTTTACGGACGTGCCGGATGAGTTCCTGTTGGACGAGCAAGCCTGCTTCGCGCTGTACGCGGCGTCGCGCGCGGTGACGGACACGTACCGTCCCCTGCTCGGCGAACTGGGGCTCACCTACCCGCAGTACCTGGTGCTGCTGGTGCTGTGGGAGTCCGACGCCCGGCCGGTCAAGGAGATCGGCGAGGCGCTGCACCTGGACTACGGCACGCTTTCCCCGCTGCTCAAGCGGCTCGAGGCCAACGGGCTGGTCACGCGGGCGCGGCTGCCCGAGGACGAGCGCACGGTGGTGGTCAGCCTGACCGAAGAGGGCCGTGCGACGCGCACCCGCGCGGCGGGCGTCCCGTCGGCGATCGGCTGCGCACTGGGCCTCGACGACGCTTCGCGGCGAGAACTGATAGCGACCTTGCGGCGGCTGACGGAGTCGGCCACCGCCTACACACATGGAGGCCCTGATGCCCAGCCGTGACGCGACCACCCACTGGGTCGGCGGACTGCAGACCGGGAAGGGCGAGGTCACGCTGGACTCGTCCAACGCCGGCACGTTCAGCGTGTCGTTCCCGACCCGCGCGGGCAACCCGGACGGCCAGACGAGCCCCGAGGAACTCATCGCGGCGGCGCACTCGTCGTGCCTGGCGATGAACCTGTCGGGCGTGCTGGAGGCCGCTTCGCTCACGGCGGACTCGATCGACGTGAGCGCGGAGGTGACGCTCGGCCCGGCGGCCGGCGGCGGCTTCGAGATCAGCGGCATCGCGATCACGCTCCGGGCGTCCATCGAGGGCGTGACGGCGGAGCAGTTCGCGGAGTACGCCGAGACGGCGGAGAAGACGTGCCCGGTGTCGAAGGCCCTGGCGGGCACGACGATCACGTTGGACGCGGCGCTCAACTGACCCCAAGCGCCCCAAGGCGGCCTTGGGTGCGTCTCACGCACCGAAGGCCACATTGGGGCGCTAGGCCCGCGTCGTCGTCTTGGCTCGATATGTCGACTTCTTCGCCTGGTTGCCGCAGATCTCCATCGAGCACCACCGCCGCGTTCCCGGCCTCGACGTGTCCAGGAACAACGCCCCGCACCGCTCCCCCGCGCAGCGCCGAACCCGCGCGAACTCCGGCGACGTCACCAAGTCCACCGCATCCCGCGCCAGAAGCGCCAGCATCGCCTCCGCGGGATCCGCCGCCTGCCAACGAAGTCCCCCCGCAGGCGTCAACGAAGGAGCAGGCACCGGCAACGCCGCGAAGCGGTTCACCCGCCGGCGCACCCCCTCCCGCACCTCGCCGGTGAGCAACTCGTACACCGCCTCCCGCAAGGCCCGCGCGTCCGCTGCCGAAGCGGGGTGGACCGGGGTCGCGAACGGGCCCAGCTGGTCGATCCACGCTCCCCAAGCCTCGGCGTCCGGCAGCTCCTCCGACTCCGAACTCGTGCCCCGATGGCGCAGCGTCCGGACGAAGTCGAGGCACAGCCGGCCGGCGCCCGAGCGGAAACGGTCCGTCATACGGGTCACAGTACGCCGGAACCGGTCTGACTGGTACCGTCGGAACCGATCAAACCGGTTCCACGGGGGGCGCGATGACCGACACGAAACAGGAAGCACCACCCAGCTGGCTCGTGCTGCTGCTGGCCGTCTCCTGTGGACTGACCGTCGCGAACCTCTACTACGCCCAGCCGCTGCTCGCGGAGCTGCGGCACACCTTCGGCGTCGGCGAGGCCGCCGCCGGTGGAGTTGTCACCGCCACCCAGCTCGGGTACGCCGCCGGGATGCTGCTGCTCGTCCCGCTCGGTGACCGCCTCGAGAACCGCGGGCTCGTCGCGACGCTGCTCGCCGTCGCCTGCGCCGGCCTCGTCGTCACCGGGGTCGCGCCCGGGTTCGCCGTGCTGCTGATCGCCTCGCTGGCCGTCGGGGCGGCGTCGGTCGTCGTGCAGATCCTCATCCCCTTCGCCGCCGACATCTCGCCCGACGCCATCCGCGGCCGGATCGTCGGGCGCGTCGTCAGCGGGCTGCTCTTCGGCATCCTGCTCTCCCGCGTCGTCGCCAGCCTGCTGGCCGAGGTGACCAGCTGGCGCGTCGTCTTCCTGATCTCGGCGGCCGCGATGGCCGCCCTCGCCGTCGTCCTGCGGTTCATCCTGCCGGCGCGGGCGCCCAAAACGGACGTCCACTATGGACAGTTGCTGCGCTCTACGTTGGCGATGTGGAAGAAACACCCCGCACTGCGCCACCGCGCGCTGTACCAGTCGGCGATGTTCGGGGCGTTCAGCGCCTTCTGGACGACGATCGCGTTCGTGCTGACGGCTCCGCCGTTCAACTACAGCCAGCTCGGCGTCGGCCTGTTCGCCCTCGCGGGCGCGGCCGGCGCGCTGGTGGCCCCGCTGGCCGGCAAGTGGTCCGACCACGGCCACGGCCGCCGGCTCACCGCGGCCGCGTTCGCGCTGTGCGCGGCGGCCTTCGCGCTGGCCGGCTTCGGCGCGCACAGCGTCATCCTGCTGGCGATCGCCGCGATCGCGGTCGACATGGCCGTCCAGGCGACGCTGGTGACCGGCCAGCACGTGATCTACCAGCTGGACCCGTCGGCCCGCGCCCGCGTCAACAGCGTGTACCTCGGGACGTTCTTCGTCGGCGGCGCGATCGGCTCCCAGGCGGGCTCGGTCGCCTACCACCTCGGCGGGTGGACGGCGGTCGTCGTCTTCGCCGGCGCGCTCCCGTTGCTCGGATTGGCGGGGATGGTCCGCACCGAAGTCTGAAATCGATGATTTCGACGCGCCCCGGCCATTGTGCACAGTGCAGCCGAAAAGCGTAGATCACTGCCGCAATGGATTCAGTCATCGCACACCTTTCCGGCCGAAAATGTCCGAAATCGACGAAGACCGGACAAAAACGGTAACTCTCCAGCTGATCCACACGACGACCCCGGTGCCACCCAACTGGAGGTCTCGGGATCATGGGCTGGAACCCTCGTCGTCGCCTGTCGGTCACCCTTCGGAGAAACCGCAAGCACGTGGCCCGGGGAGTGGTTCTCCTCCTCGTCGCGGCCCTGCTGCCCCCGGCCCAGAACGCGGGCCTCGCCCCGCTGCTGACGTCCGCCCCGCCCGGGGCAGGCACCGCCGGCGTGCCCGCCCACCCGGACGGCGTGTCCTTCGACCCCAACCAGCTCAAGGGAATCCAGGCGGCCGACCCCGGCTCCGGGATCGACCTGATCGAGCCGCCGGCGGCGAACAACAACGGCGAAGCGCGGCTGAACTACCCGATCACGCTGCCGCCGGGCCGGGGTGACGCGCAGCTGCAACTGGCGCTGAGCTACAACTCCGCGAACACCGGCGGCTGGACCGGCGTCGGCTGGGACGTGCCGCTGCCGTCGATCACCATCGACACCCGCTGGGGCGTGCCGCGCTACGACGCCGGCCTGGAAACCGAGACCTACCTGCTCGGCGGAGAACAGCTCACGCCGGTGGCGAATCGGACACCCCTGCAGGCCCGGACCGCGGAAAAGGTGTTCCACACCCGCGTCGAAGGACAATTCCGCAGAATTGTCCGGCACGGTGCCAACCCGCGCGAATACTGGTGGGAGGTCACCGACAAGAAGGGCACGAGGTCGATCTTCGGGGGCCCGGCCGCGGCCACCGCGGACAGCACCACCCTCACCGACGACGCGGGCGCCATCGCCGTCTGGGCGCTGAGCGAGACCCGGGACACGCACGACAACTTCGTGCGCTACCACCACGCCCGGGTCAGCGACCCGGGCGTCACCGGCGGCACCGTGCCCGGCATCGCGCTGTACGCGAAGAAGATCACCTACACCGGCCAGGGCAAGATCGAAGGCCGCTACAGCATCACCTTCACCCGCGACCGGGAGCGCGGCGAGCCCCGGCGGCCGGACGTCGTGATCGACGGGCGCAACGGGTTCAAGCAGGTCACCGCCGACCTGCTGCGCCGGGTCGACGTCTTCCTCGACGACAAGCCGATCCGCGCGTACGAACTGAACTACCGCACGGGCGCGTTCCACAAGACGCTGCTGCAGTCGGTGACCCAGTTCGGCGAGGACGGCTCGCCGTTCACCACGCACACCTTCGACTACTACGACGACATCCGCACCGCCGACGGCGGGTACCAGGGCTTCGGCGACGCGCTCGGGTGGAGCGTGCCGGGCGATTCGCTCGGCGAAAGCGTTCCGGACGGGCACGCGAGCGCGCTCGCGGCCACCACCTCCCGCAGCGCCGGCGGGCACCTCTACGTCGGGTTCAACCCGGCCGTGCCCCGCAAGTCCGGCTCCGCGGGCGCCAAGGCCGGGTTCAGCGCCGGCAGCTCCGAGGGGCTGCTCGCGCTGACCGACGTCAACGGCGACTCGTTGCCGGACAAGGTGTTCCGGACCGGCGCCGGGGTCTTCTACCGGCCGAACCTCGCCGGTCCCGGCGGCACGCCGAAGTTCGGTGACACGCCGATCAAGCTCCCGAACCTGCCGGGCATCTCGGCGGAGGAGACCCGGTCGACCACGTCGGGCGCCGAGGCGTACTTCGGCGTGGCGGCGCAGCTGGACCACGTCTCGACCACGACGCGCACCGACCGGTACCTCACCGACGTCAACGCCGACGGCATCGCCGACCTCGTGAACGACGGCGGTGTCCTGTTCGGCCACCTCGACGCCCAGGGCAACCCGGTCTACAGCGCCGACAGCGACGACACCCCGGTGCCGATCGGCAGCGGCGCCGCGAACGGGACCATCGTCGGCGACCAGACCGCCGAGATCGAGCGGCAGGTCGACGCCTTCCCGCTGCTCGACAGCGTCCGCCGGTGGGTCGCGCCCTACGACGGCACCGTCCGGATCGCCGGCGGGGCGAAGCTGACCTCGGACCCGGGCGACGACCGCGCCGCCGACGGCGTCCGGGTGGCCGTGCAGCACGAGGACACCGAGCTGTGGGCGCAGCGCATCACCGCGCGCGACCACGCCGTGCACGAACCGTCCGGTGTGGACGGTGTCGCCGTGCACCGCGGCGACCGGCTCTACTTCCGCGTCCAGTCCGTCGCCGACGGCCGGTTCGACCAGGTCGCCTGGGACCCGGACGTCACCTACACCGGCCTGACCCCGGCGACCGACGTCAACGGCCTGGACGTCCACCGCTACCTGGCCTCCCGCGACTTCACCCTGGGCGGCCGGCCTTCGACGGTCACCGCTCCCCTGACCGGCACGCTGCACCTCTCCGGCGACGTGGCCAAGGTCGGCGCCACGACCGACGACGTCGCGGTGGTGATCACGCGCAACGGCACGGAGGTGTTCAGCCGGACCCTGCCCGCGGCGAGCGGCGGAACCGTGCCGATCGACCTCGACATCCCGGTGTCGGCGAACGACACGCTGTCCTGGCGCCTGAAGGTGGACTCCCCGATCGACGCGGGAACGCTGCACTGGGTGCCGGAGGCGCACTACGTCGCCGCCGACGGCGGCGTGCCGGTCGTCGACCAGCAGGGCAACCCCACCCTGGTCATCAACCCGCCGTTCGACCTGGACCTCTACCCCGTCGACAGCTCGACCGCGCCGCAGGGTGGTTACACCGCGGACCGCACCGGCGACCTCGTCGTCCGGCCCGAACTCGCGGTCGCCGGGGACGCGCACGTCGTGTTCACGGTCAAGCGCCGCGGCGCGCTGCTCGCCAAGCGGGTCATCGACGTCGTGGCCGGCCAGGTGCCCGACGCCCAGCTCACCGTGCCGGTCACCGAAGGCGACGAGCTGTTCTTCGACTACTCCACGCTCGACACCGGGCTGCCGGCCCGGCTGACCACCCAGTCGGCGTCGGTCAGCACCGACGGCGTCACGTTCACCCCCGTCCCGAGCGCCTTGCACGCCGCGGCCGAGCAGGGCGCCTTCGCGCAGCCCTACCGCGGCTGGGCGGCCATCGGCTACCAGGGCAACCGCGACCGCGCGGCGGCGCCGATCAAGCAGTCCGACCTCGTGCTCGACGCGAGCTACCGGGACAAGATCCCGGGCGCGCCGCAGGAGTCCGACGTCCCCGGCTTCGACGGCCGCGTCAGCAGGCCGGACGCCGTGGTGCTCGCGCCGCGGCCCGCACTGGACCGCTGGGGCAGCGAAGACGGCAACACCTGGGTCGCCGCCGGCGGGGCGGCCTCGTCCCGCTTCGGCACCGACCGGATCGACGTCGCCCAGGACGCCGACATCGCCGGCGCGACCGGCGTGTCCCGGGTGGCGCGCACGCAGCAGGTCTCGACCACGTTCGGCGCGAGCGTTCCCGGGATCCCGATCGGGGCCGGGGCGAGCGTCGCCCGCGGCCGCAGCGCCGGGCAGGTGGACTTCCTCGACCTCAACGGCGACCGCTTCCCCGACGTCGCCGGCCCGGCCGGGATCCAGTACTCCGACGTGACCGGCGGGCTCGGCACGACCCGCGGCAGCCTCGGCACCGGCAGCGTCCGCGAGTCCGACTCGACGGCGTTCACCGCGTCGGCGGGCGCCGGGAGCCCGGCGCGGACCGAAGCCAACGGCCGCGGCGCGTCCGCGCCCTCGGCGGACCGGTCGGCCACCACGGCGGAGTCCGGCAGCGAGCTGCCGAACCTCGGCATCGGCGGCGGTGTCGGCGGCGGCGAGTCCGACGCCGCGTTCGACCTGGTAGACATCAACGGTGACGCGCTGCCGGACCGCGTCCACGCGGACGGGAAGGCGGCGCTCAACCTCGGCTACCGGTTCGCGGCGCCCGAGCCGTGGCCGGGCGGCCCGCTCGCGGACTCCACGACCCGCAACAGCGCCGCCAACCTCGGTTTCAACACCGACTTCTACGGCCTGGCCGGCGGCGTCTCCGCCACCACCGGCCGGTCGGAGACCGAAGCCGGGCTGCAGGACGTGACCGGCGACGGCCTCGCCGACCGCGTGTTCTCCCGTGACGGCCGGCCGCTGTCCGTCGCGATCAACACCGGCAGCGGCTTCGCGGCCCCGACGCCGTTCGGCGGCAGCGCCGGGATCACCACCGACACGAACGCGAGCCTCGGCGCGGGCGCCTACTTCACCTTCGGGTTCTGCCTGGGCATCTTCGCCGGCGGCTGCGTCGTGTTCAACCCGGGCGCCGACACCTCGCGGGGCATCGGCCGGTCCGAGGTGGCGCTGCGGGACGTCAACGGCGACGGGTACGCCGACCAGGTCCGCTCCACCCGGGACGACGAACTGGTCGTCGCGGAGAACCGGACCGGGCGCACCAACCTGCTGCGCACGGTGCAGCGCCCGCTGGGTGCCCGCTTCGAGCTCGACTACACCCGCGACGGCAACACCGAGGACCTGCCGCAGTCGCGCTGGGTGCTCTCGCGCACGACGCTGTTCGACGGCCACCCCGGCGACGGCCAGGACCTCCAGGTGTCCGCCTTCCGCTACGCCGAGGGCCGGTACGACCGGCTGGAACGCCAGTTCCTCGGCTACGGGCGCGTGGTGAGCGAACAGCGCGACCCGGGTGCGGGAGACGCGGTCCACCGCAGCACCACCAGCGAGTACCGCACGGACAGCGTCTACACGCGCGGCCTGCTCACCCGCACCTTCACCGCCGACGCCGCCGGGCGCCTGTTCACCGAGACGCTCGGCAGCTACGTCCTGCGGGACGTCGCCACCGGCAAGGTCGCCGACCCGGCGAGCACCGGTGCCACGGTGTTCCCGCTCCTCGCGCGCACCGAACGGCGGTTCTACGAAGGCGGTGCGGCGGCGGGCAAGACGACCGCCACCGAGAACGAGTACGACCAGTTCGGCAACCTGACCCGCGTCGTCGACGCCGGGGACACCGGGGCGACCGACGACGTCGAGACCCGGACGCAGTACTCCGGCACCGACGCCGCCTGCCGCGACCGCGGCATCGTGGGCGTGCCGTCCGCGGTGGACGTGGTCGCCGTCGCGGCCAAGACCACGACCCGGCACCGGGAGTCCACAGTGGACTGCACAACCGGTGACGTGAAGCAGGTCCGGGCGGTGCTGGCGGACGGCTCGAAAGCCGTCACCGACCTGGAGTACCTGGGCAACGGCAACCTCAAGGCCGTCGTCGAGCCGGCGAACAAGGCCGGCCAGCGGTACCGGCTGGACTACGGCTACGACCCCGTGGTCGGCGTCCACGTCGAGACCACAGTGGACAGTTACGGCTACCGCACGGCCATCACGCACAACTACAAGTACGGCCTGCCGGAAACCACGCTGGACAAGAACTTCCAGCGCGTCCACACGAACTACGACCGGTTCGGCCGGGTGTCGTTCGTGGCGGGGCCGTACGAAATCCCGGAGAACCGGGTCACCGTGAGCTTCGAGTACCACCCCGAAGCCCCGGTCCCGTACGCGGTCAGCCGGCACCTCGACGCCACCGCCGACGGCGTCCGCGACGACACGATCGACGTCGTCCAGTTCACCGACGGGCTCGACCGGGTGCTGCAGACCAAGAAGGACGCCAGCGTCGCGCCGGAGCCCGGGGCGGACCCGCAAGCGGTGATGACCGTGTCCGGGCGCACCGTCTACGACTTCGCCGGACGGCCGGTCGAGCAGTTCTACCCGGTCACCGAACCGAAGGGGGACGCGAACTACGCGTTCAACCCGGCCGTCGACCCCGTCACGCCGACGCGGCTGGGCTACGACGTCCTCGACCGCACCACCAGCACGGTGCTCCCGGACGGCAGCGCGTCCACGACGGCGTTCGGGTTCGGGCCCGACCGGTCCGGTACGACCCGGTTCGAGACGCTGACGACCGACGGGGAAGGCAAGCAGCGCCGCACGTATTCCGACACGCGGGAGCTGACCACTTCGGTCAAGGAGGCCAACCCCGCCGGCGGCCAGCCGGTGATCTGGACCAGCTACGGCTACGACGCGATGGGCCAGATCACCTCCGTCGTCGACGACCGCGGCAACACGACCAAGGCGGCCTACGACAACCTCGGCCGGCGCACGGTCGTCGACAGCCCGGACTCCGGGAAGGTCGAGACCGCCTACGACCTGGCGGACAACATCGTCGGCAAGGTCACGCCGGCCCTGCGCGCCCAGCGCAAGGCGATCCAGTACGACTACGAGTTCACGCGCCTGACCGGGATCCGGTACCCGGTCTTCACCGGCAACGACGTCACCTACACCTACGGCGCTCTCGGCGCCCCGGAGAACGGCGCCGGCCGGATCACGGCGATCCACGACGCCGCCGGCACCGTCACCCGCGGGTACGGACCGCTCGGCGAGCTGACGCGGGAGACCCGGACGCTCGGCGGCGACGTCGGCACCAAGGACGACCGCGGGAAGTCGTTCACCACGACGACCCGGTACGACAGCTGGAACCGGGTGCTGGAAACCACCTACCCCGACGGGGAGGAGCTCACCTACGGCTACGACACCGGCGGGCAGGTCACCCGGCTCACCGGGGTCAAGGGCAGCAGCTCCTACACCTACCTGGCCCGGCTGGACTACGACGAGTTCGGGCAGAAGGTGCTGCAGGAGACCGGCTCCGGCGTCCGGACGACCTACGGCTACAACGACACGGACCGGCGGCTCGCCACGCTGAAGTCGGCCCAGCCCGACGGCACCGCGTTCCAGAACCTGGCCTACGGCTACGACAAGGTCGGCAACGTCACGGCGCTGACCAACGACGTCGCGGTGCCGGGTGCCAAGGAGCTCGGCGGCCCGAGCAGCCAGACCTACGGCTACGACGACCTGCACCGGCTGACGTCGGCGACCGGGTCGTACCGCAACGACAACGCGAAGCTCGACCACTACCGCCTGGACCTCGCCTACGACACGCTCAACAACACCACGAGCAAGCAGCAGAAGCACGAGCTGACCGCGTCCTCGGGCGCGACCCAGCCGCAGAGCAAGACCAGCTACACGCAGAAGTACACCTACACCGACCGGCCGCACGCGCCGAGCAGGATCGGCGCCGACGTCCAGAAGTACGACGCCGGCGGCAACCTGATCGACATCACCGCCGGCAGGAGCGCCGACTCCGTGGTGCTGGCCGCGGCCGGCGAAACGAGCGGCGGGAAGCGCACCCAGTTCGTCTGGAACGAGGAGAACCGCCTCGAGTGCGCCTACGACGACGAAGACGACACGGTCAAGCAGGAACCCGCGTCCTGCGACGACAAGGGCGACCAGCCCACCGTCCGGTTCGTCTACGACGACGCCGGCAACCGGGTCGCCAAGGAGGGCAAGCAGACCCACGTCTCGATCGGCACCACCTACGGCCGGGTCGACGGGAAGGCCGTCAAGCACTACTTCCTCGGCGACACAAGGCTGTTGTCGAAGAAGGCGAGCGACTCCGGCTACGAGCACGACCAGTTCTACTTCCACACCGACCAGCTGGGGTCGGCCACCTACGTCACCGACGAACGCGGCAAGCTCGCGTCGCACCAGGAGTACTTCGCCTACGGGGAAAGCTGGGTCGAGGAGACCAGGACCCAGGAGCCGGTGCCGTACCAGTACAACGGCAAGGAGTTCGACAAGGAGACCGGGCTCTACTTCTACGGCGCCCGCTACTACAACCCGCGGACGAACCTCTGGCAGAGCGCCGACCCGGCCGGCGGGTCCTATTTGGACGGCGCGCCGAACGGTGGCGTGACCCAGCCGTTCAACCTGGCGTCCTACAGCTACGCCTCCGACAACCCGGTGCGGCTGACCGACCCGGACGGGCTCAGCACGTGGAACCGCGTGGTCGGCGGGCTGAAGCTGGTCGGCGGGTTCGCCGAATCCGCCACCGGGGCCGCGTTCGGCGCGGCGACGTCGTGGACCGGCGTGGGCGCGGTCGCCGGGGCCGTGGTGTTCGTCCACGGCGCCGACACGGCGGCCACCGGGCTGCGGCAGCTCTACTCGGGCGAGGACGAAAGCTCGCTGACCAGCCAGGCCATCCAGGCCACGACGGGGTTGAGCAAGGAGACCGTCGACCGCGGTGAAGCCGTCGTCTCGCTCGGGACGACGCTGCACATGGCGGCGGCCACCAAGACCGCACAGGTCCTGGGCGGCGGGGGCGGCGCCCGGACGGCGGGGGCCGCCGGTCTGGCCGCCGGCGAGCTGTCCCGGCCGGGTGCGCTGCGGGCCGCCGCGATCGAGGTGCACGACCTGGCCCTGGCCGAGAAGGGCGGGCACATCAGGCACTCGATGTCCACGGTGGCGCTGCACGAGACCAGGCTGATCGACGGCACGACGCAGTTCTTCGCCGCGCGGTCCGGCGGCACGCTGTCGACGGCGCAGAAGACCCGGCTGAGGGAGCTCGGCGTGCCGGACGCCAACATGATCAGCGGCCCGTTGCACGCGGAGCAGAACATCCTCAGGGCGGTACCGGAGGGCGCGACACAGGTCCGGTGGGGCATCGCCCAGTCCAAGTACAACAAGCCGCTACCGTGCGAGGAGATGTGCGCGAAGATCGTCAAGGGAGTCATCGAAGGAGCTGAATGACCTCGGTCGACATCGGCTCGCTGGTCGCCGAGGCGACCAGCGGGCTGGCCACCCGCCCCCCGGCGGACGGCTGGGCGGCCTGCGCCTCGATCTGGGCGCGGGTCTACGTCCAGGCCGGCCCCGGGTGGGTCAAGTGGCCGCACCTGCGGACCGCGGCCGACGCGGCGGTCACCACGGCGCTGGCCCGGGCCACGGGTTCGGCCGACCCGGCGGACGAGGACCTGGCCCGCCTGGGCGCGTTCGACGTCGAAGACGACGGGTCGCCCGAGTGGCAGCACGTCCTCGACGTGACGACGATGCTGCTGGCCGCCTTGGCGGACGACGACCTCGAGTCCACCCTGCACGCGACGGTGACGACGTACCTGGAAGGCGCGTTCACGATGGTGGCCAATGACCACGCCCGCGCCGCCGGCGTGCCGCTCCGCCTGCCGGAGGCGGAGCGGGCTCTGGCGGCCGACGAACGGTGGCACCGCGCGGTCGCCTTCGTCCGCGCGCTGTGAGCTAGACCCGCGGCCGGAGGTGGTGGTCGGTGATGTGGTTGCCGACCGCCGCGCCCAGCCTGGTGCCGTCCACGTCCGCGGACCGGAAGTGGATGCCGGCCCAGATGCGGGCTCCGACCACTTCGGCCGTCGCCTGCGAGAAGCTGCCGAAGTGCCGTGTGGTGCCGCTGTCGACGCTGAACGGGACGTCGTCCCGGCCGAAGTAGTGCGCGTACGCCGTCATCTGCGCGGCCGTGCGGCAGGTGTGGCCGGACGGGTAGCCGGGGTTCGGCGGGGTGATCACCAGCGGCGTCCAGCCGGGATCGGCCGTGGTGGCGGGGTTTCCGTCGGTGTCGGCGACCGACCGCCGGTCGTGCCACCAGAGGCCCGCCTCGGTCTGGTCCGCGGTGCGGACCGTGCTCGTCGCCGAGCCGAGCCGCTTGACCTCGGCGAAGTCACGGGCGTACGTGCGGCTCGTGACCGCCGGCGGCCCCGGGGTGCGGAACATCGCCGCGTCCGGAACGGCGAACGGCTCCAGGAACGACGCGGATGCCGCCGCGCTTCGCCGGTCCGTCCGGGAGGCCGTCGAGCCATTCGTCGCACTGGACGCGCAGTCTTTCCTTCTGCTCCGGGAAGATCGCGTCCAGCACCCGGTGGGCGGCCGTGCCGACGGCGGCGTCCGCCGACTCCCGGCCGCCGGCGCGCGGGGCGACGAGGTAGGGCTCGTACGGGGTGCCCTTGATCGCGTTCACCGCGTCTGCGCGTTGATGTCGTCAACCCCAAGGATTGCGTAACGCATCGACACTGCCACGCAAGGTATCGCCACCCGGCCAGGGGAGGCAATGCGCCGGCAGGCCTAGGCGAACACGGCCCGGTTCGCCTCGGCCCATTCGGCGTACGTCGTCCCGGGACGGCCCAGCAGCTCTTCGACCACGCCGGTCGGCACCTGCGGGTGGCGCAGGGTTTCCTCGAAGCCGTCGAGCAGCCAGTCGACGGCGGCTTCGGGGACGCCGTAGCCGATCCACTGCGCGCGCTGTTCGTCGCGGGTCAGCTCGCGGAAGCGGATTTCCCTGCCCAGCACCGATTCGAGCGTCGCAACCTGGCCGCGCAGGCTGAGCGCTTCCGGTCCACTGAGGACATACGTCGCGCCGGTGTGGCCCTCGGTCGTGAGGACCCGGGCCGCGACCGCCGCGATGTCGCCGAGGTCGATCGGGGTCTGGGTCGCGTCGCCGTAGGCCATCGCCACCTCGCCCGCGCGGACCGTCTCCGCCCAGTCGAGCGTGTTGTTCATGAAGACGCCGGGGCGCAGGAAGGTCCAGTCGAACCCCGCCTCGCGGACGGCGGCCTCCACCGCGCCGTACTCGTTGCCGCTGGAGCCTTCGTGGCCGTCGCCGACGCTGCTCCCCGACAGCGCGACGACCCGCTTGATGCCGGCGTCGGTCGCCAGCTCGCAGAATCGCCGGACGGTCCGTGCCATGGGCGCCAGGTAAACCGCGTCGACGCCGTCGAGCGGCAGTGTCGAAGGCCGCGCCAGCGACCCGACCACGACCTCCGCCTCCGGAGGCAGCTGGGCCCGCGAAGGATCGACGGTCAGCGCCCGTACCGGAACTCCCGCGCTGAGCAATTCGTCGACCACCAGCCGGCCGACGCTGCCGGTCGCGCCCGTCACCAGGATCGTCATGACACCCTCCTCATTGTCGTATGCCGTACGAGATCGTACGGCATACGACAACTCGAGGGCACACAAAAAATACTCAAGAAGTGATGGTCGGCAGTTCCGGCGCCGCGACGTCGTAGACCTTGCCCTCTTGCGTCAGCAGCGCCGCGAGGACCTTGGCCTTCCGGTCCGTCTGCTCCGCCGTCCCCCAGCGGACGATCTTCCCGCTCGACAACGTGAACTCCACGCTCGCCGGGGTCCTCGCTGTCGCCGTCGTCACCTGCTTCAGCAGCTGCTCCGGGATCACGCCCAGCACCGCCGTCACCGCGCGGGTCACCGGGTCGTCCGCCGACACCTTCGGCAGCTTGAGCTCCGGCAACCCCGAAGGCCGGGCGGGCACCGTCTTGAACACCACGCCGCCGCCGTCGACCAGGTGGACCCCGTCGCCGCCCGGGCCGCTGTCGAAGAACGCGATCGCCGTCCGCTCGGTCACCGTGATCTCGACCGTGCTCGGCCAGGACCGGGACACCTCGACCGTCGCGATGCCCGGCATCGCCGCCACGCGGTCGCGGATCTCATCCGTGCTCAGCCGCAGCATCGGCTTGTCCGCCGGCACCGCCGCGACCGCGCGGATCGCGTCGGCGGAAACGGTCCGCGACCCGCTGACCGAAACCTCCTGCGCCCCCAGCATCGAGCTGAAGAACAGCAAGTACACCAGGGCGATCACGGTCAGCACCGACAGCAGTGCCACCCACCGGCGGCGGATCTCGGCCCGCCGGTTCGGCCGGTTGCGCGGGGCCGTTCGCGGTACCCGGGTGCGGCGGCGCTCCTCCTCGGAGCGCCGCCCCCGCCGTTGCCGGGCCAGGGTGACGCGATCCGGTGCCTCCTCCTCGGAGGACGGACGGCGGCGTTCCCTGGTCGGACTCATCGGCTCAGCGCTTGTCCAGCTCGGCGAGGATCTCCGGGCCCAGCTGCGTCACGTCGCCCGCGCCCATGGTGACGACGAGGTCGCCCGGCTTGGCGAGCCCCGCCACCAGGCCGGCGGCGACGTCGAACGCCGGCTCGTAGCGCACCGACGCCGTCACCTGGTCGGCGATCAACGCGCCCGTGACGCCCGGCTCCGGCTCCTCACGCGCCCCGTAGACGTCCAGCACGACGACCTCGTCCGCCAGCGACAACGCCGCCGCGAACTCCGCCGAGAACATCTTCGTCCGCGAGTACAGGTGCGGCTGGAACACGACGACGACCCGCCCGGAGCCGGCCGCGGTCCGCACCGCGCGCAACTGCGCGGCCACCTCGGTCGGGTGGTGGGCGTAGTCGTCGTAGACGCGGACGTCGCCCGCCCGCCCCTTGAACTCGAAGCGACGCCGGACGCCGCCGAACGCCGCGAGCCCGTCCGCCAGTTCGGCGGCGGGCGCGCCCAGCTCGATCCCGGCCAGCAGCGCCGCGACCGCGTTCAACGCCATGTGCTCACCCGGCACCGCGACCCGCACGGACAGCTCCGAGCCGTCCAGCAGGAGCCGGACGACGCCGCCGTCGGGCGCGGGGGTGTAGTCCAGGATCCGGGCGTCCCCCGGATCGGCCACCGTGCGGCCGTACCGGCGCACGCGTACGCCCAGCTCCTCGGCCTGCGACCCCAGCTCGTCCGCCGCCGCGTCGTCACCGCAGACGATCAGCAGCCCGCCCGGCACGATCCGGCCGACGAACTCGGTGAACACCTTCGTGTAGGCCTCGGCGGTGCCGTGGTGGTCCAGGTGGTCCGGCTCGACGTTCGTCACGACCGCGACCGACGGCGAATACGTCAGGAACGAGCCGTCGCTCTCGTCGGCCTCCGCGACGAAGATGCCGCCCTCGCCGTGGTGGGCGTTGGCGCCGGATTCGTTGAGGTCGCCGCCGATGGCGAACGACGGGTCGAGCCGGCAGTGCTGTAACGCCACCGTCAGCATCGACGTCGTCGACGTCTTGCCGTGCGTGCCCGCGATGCAGGCGACTCGGTGGCCTTCCATCAGCCCGGCCAGCGCCTGCGCCCGGTGCAGCACCGGGATCCCCGCCTCGCGGGCCGCGGCCAGCTCCGGGTTGGTCTCCTTGATCGCCGTCGAGACGACCACGGCCGACGGCGGCTCGGACAGCGCGGAAAGGTTCGCGGCCGCCTGGCCGACGAACAGCTCGGCGCCCTGGGCCCGCAGCGACAGCAGCGCGCGCGACTCCTTGGCGTCCGAGCCCGACACGAAAGCCCCGCGCGCCAGCAGGATCCGCGCGATGCCGGACATGCCGGCGCCGCCGATCCCGATCAGGTGCGCCCGGCGCAGCTCTTCAGGCAACTCAAGCACCGGCAGCCTCCAGGACGATGCGGGCGAGGGCCTCGTCGGCCTCGCGGTGGCCCATGCCGACCGCCGCCGCGCCCATCTTCGCGACGCGGTCGGCGTCGGTGACCAGCGGGACGACCAGCTCGGCGACCTTGGCCGGGCTCAGGTCGGCGTCCTCGACCATCAGCGCCGCCCCCGCGTCGACCGCGGGACGGCCGTTCGAGGCCTGCTCGCCGTTGCCGATCGGCAGCGGGACGAACACCGCGGGCAGCCCGACCGAGGTCACCTCGGCGACCGTCATCGCGCCCGAGCGGCAGATCGCGACGTCCGCCGCCGCGTACGCCAGGTCCATCCGCTCCAGGTACGGCACCGGCACGTACGCCGGGCGCCCCGGGAACTCCTGCACGACCAGCGTGTTCTTCGGGCCGTGCGCGTGCAGCACGCCGACCCCGGCGTCGGCCAGGTCCTTCGCCGCGCCGGACACCGCCGCGTTGATCGACTGGGCACCCTGCGAACCACCGAACACCAGCAGCGTCGGCGCGTCCGGGTCCAGCCCGAAGTGCTCGCGGGCCTCGGCGCGCAGCGCGGCGCGGTCGAGCGAGGTGATCGAGCGCCGCAGCGGGATGCCGATGACCTCGGCCTTGGGCAGCGGCGTGCCCGGGACGGCGACCGCGACGCGCTTGGCGAACCGCGCGCCGACCTTGTTCGCCAGGCCGGCCGACTTGTTGGCCTCGTGCACGACGATCGGGACGCGCCCGCGCGCGGCCAGGTAGGCCGGCAGGGCGACGTAGCCGCCGAAGCCGACGACGACGTCCGCGCCGACCCGGTCGAGGACCTCACGGGTCTTGCGGACCGAGTCGCGGACCTTCAGCGGCAGCCGCAGCAGCTCCGGCGTCGGCTTGCGCGGCAGCGGCACCGGCGGGATCAGCTCCAGCTCGTAGCCGCGGGCCGGGACGAGCTTGTTCTCCAGGCCGCGCTCGGTGCCCAGCGCCACGACCGTTGCGTCCGGGCGCAGCCGCTTGACGGCGTCGGCCAGGGCGAGGGCGGGTTCGATGTGTCCTGCGGTGCCACCTCCGGCGACCACGACCACGGGCCCTCTGCCCGAGGCGGCTCGCTCGGCTCCCTTGACGGGGTTACTCACCAATGACCTCTCCGGTTCGCGGTACTCCGGGTACCACGGCTCGCTGTTGTCCGCGCGGCCCCGCCGCGAGACGTGGCCGTGCTCGTCCGTGCCGCGCTGCGGCGCACCGGCTCGCGGACCGACTTGCGCCGTTCCTGCGCCGGGGCGGGCCGCGCCGCACGGGGCGCGGGCCTGGCCGCCTTCGCCCCGGCGCGCGCCGCCCCCTTGCGGGTGGCGGGCGGGCGGTACGGATCGGGCGCGGGCAGCCGCAGCAGGCGTCCGAATTTACCCGGCCCCTGTGTGCGCAGCGCGGCCACCGCCTCCGGTTCGTGCCGGGCCGCGTTCGCGAGCACGCCCATGATGAGCATGGTGATCACCAGCGACGTCCCGCCGTAGGAGATCAGCGGCAGCGTGACGCCGGTGACCGGCAGCAGGCCGACGACGTAGCCGATGTTGATGCCGGCCTGCGCCACCAGGAAGACCGTCAGCGTGCCGGAGACGATCCGGATCCACGGGTCGATGTTGCGGGTGGCGATCCGCAGGCCCACGATCGCGACCCCGGCGAACAGGGCGAGCACGACGACGCAGCCGATCAGGCCGAGCTCCTCGCCGATCAGGGCGAAGATGAAGTCGTTCTGCACGTTCGGCAGGTAGTTCCAGCTGGCCGCGCCCTGGCCGAGGCCCTTGCCGAACAGACCGCCGTCGGCCAGCGCGAGCTTGGCCTGGTTGGCCTGGAAGCCCTCGGCGCTGACGTCGGCGTCCGGCGAGAGGAACGACATGACCCGGGCGAGCCGGTAGGGCGCGATGACGGCCAGCACGAGCACCCCGGCCAGGCCACCGGCGAGGATGACGCCGAACAGCCGTTTCGGGGCGCCGGCGAACCACAGCAGGGCCAGCAGCACCACGGCGAGGGTGACCGTGCCGCCGAGGTCGGGTTGCAGCATGACCAGGGCGAACATCAGCAGCGCGATCGGCACCACCGGCACCAGCAGGTGCCGCCACTGGTGGATCACGTTGTACTTGATCACCAGGATGTGGGCGCCCCAGAAGGCCAGCGCGACCTTCGCGGCCTCGACCGGCTGGAAGGTGAACTCGCCGATCTTGAACCAGCCCTGCGAGCCGTTGACCGTCGAGCCGAGCGGGGTGAGCACGAGCACCAGCAGGCCGAGGCAGATCACGGTCGCGGTGGCCGACATCCGCCGGATCCGCTCGAGCTTGACCCGCAGGCCCAGCCAGAACACGACCGAGCCGATCGCGACGAACACGAGGTGCTTGGTGAACAGCGAGTACACCCCGCTGCCGGTCTTCGGGTTGTAGGACGCCACCGACGACGCCGAGAGCACCATGACGATGCCGATGACCGTGAGCACGCCGGTGAGGGCGAGCACGAGGTGGAACGACGCCAGCGGGCGCGAGAGCCACGCGGTCAGCGCGGTCCGGAACGCGACGAAGCCGCTGTCCTTGCGCTCGCGGCGCGGCCGCTTCGGCGGTGCTACGGGCTTGGTGTCAGTCGTCGTCACTCGGCTCCCCCGCTGCGTCGTCGCGGAGGACGTGCACCGCAGCGGCGAACGCGTCGCCGCGCTCGCCGTAGTTGCGGAACATGTCCAACGACGCCGCGGCGGGTGCCAGCAGCACCACGTCACCTGGCCGGGCCATCGCGCTGGCCGCACTCACCGCCGCAGTCATGGGTTCATGGTCACCCGGACGGAGGCTGTTCACCGGGACATCCGGCGCGTGTCGCGCGACCGCGGCGGCGATCACGGGTGAATCGACGCCGAGTAGCACAACCCCGCGGAGGCGGCCAGCGATGCTGCTCACGAGTTCGTCGACCGAAGCGCCCTTGAGCTGGCCCCCGGCGATCCACACGATCGACTCGTGCGCCCGCAGCGACCCGGCGGCCGCGTGCGGGTTGGTCGCCTTCGAGTCGTTGACGTACCGGACCCCGGCGACCTCGGCCACCTCGACGGCCCGGTGCGGGGCCGGCTGGTACTCGCGCAGGCCCTTCAGGACGGCCTCCGGCGAGACGCCGTGCGCGCGGGCCAGTGAGGCCGCGGCCAGGGCGTTCGAGACGTTGTGGAGGCCGGCCGGGCGGACGTCCGACAGCGTGGCGAGCTCTTCGGCGCTGGTCGCCGGGTCGGCCACGAAAGCGCGGTCGACCAGCAGGTCTTCGACGATCCCCAGCTCACCGGCCCGCGGGGTGTCGAGCTGGAAACCGATGCGGCGGGCGCTTTCCGGCGCGTGCGCTTCGGCGATCCGCGTGGACCAGTCGTCGTCGGCGTTGTGCACCGCGACCTTGGCGCGGGTGTAGACCCGCCCCTTCGCGGCGGCGTACTCCTCCATCGAGCCGTGCCAGTCGATGTGGTCCTCGGCCAGGTTGAGCACGACCGCCGCGTCCGGCGCGAGAGTCGAGGACCAGTGCAGCTGGAAGCTCGACAGCTCGACGGCGAGCACGTCGTAGCCCGCGCGGACCGCGTCGAGGGCCGCGTAACCGATGTTCCCGCAGGCCACGGCGTTGGAGCCGGCCGCCTTGAGGATCGACTCCAGCATGCCCACGGTGGTCGTCTTGCCGTTCGTGCCGGTGACCACCAGCCACGACGGCGGGTGCTCCCGCAGCCGCCCGACGCGCCAGGCCAGCTCGACGTCGCCGATCACCTCGACGCCGGCCTCGGCCGCGGCCACCAGCAGCGGGGACGTCGGCCGCCAGCCGGGGCTGGTGACGACGAGGACGACGTCGTCCGGAGGTTCGGAGAGGCCCGGCACCAGCTCGGCGCCGAGGCCCTCCAGCTCGGCCAGGCGCTCGGCGTTGCCGTCGGTGACCGTGACGCGCGCGCCGAGGTCGACCAATACGGGCACGATCGACTTGCCGGTGACCCCCGCACCGGCGACGAGAACGTGACGACCGGAGATCTCCAACGTCAGCCCCCGAAGCCCAGCTGCTCGCTGTAGAACAGGCCGAGGCCGAACATGCAGCAGATCGCCGAAAGCAGCCAGAACCGGATGATGACCGTGGTTTCCGCCCACCCGGCGAGCTCGAAGTGGTGGTGGAAGGGCGCCATCCGGAAGAGCCTTCGCCGGGTCGTCCGGAACACCGCGATCTGCGCGACCACCGAGATCATCTCGACCATGAACAGGCCGCCGATGACGATGGCGAGCAGTTCGGTGCGGGTCGTCATCGACAAGCCCGCGACCAGGCCGCCGAGGGCCAGCGAGCCGGTGTCGCCCATGAAGATCTTCGCCGGGGCCGCGTTCCACCAGAGGAACCCGACGCAGGCGCCGGTGGCCGCCGCGGCGACCACCGCGAGGTCGAGCGGGTCGCGGACGTCGTAGCAGGCCGGCGCCGGTCCGTTGGCGCAGTTGAGCCGCTCCTGCCAGAACGCGATGACGACGTAGGTCGCCAGCACCATCGCCGCCGACCCGCCGGCCAGGCCGTCGAGGCCGTCGGTGAAGTTCACCGCGTTCGACCAGCCGGAGATCACGATGTAGCAGAAGATCACGAAGAACACCGCGGGGAACGTGATCAGCGCGAGGTCGCGGACGTAGGAAAGGCTCTCGGACGCCGGCGTGATGCCGCGCGAGTCCGCGAAGTTCAGCGCCAGCACCGCGAACGCGATCGTGACGACCAGCTGGCCGACCAGCTTCGCGGTCTTGTTCAGGCCCAGGTTGCGCTGCTTGCGGATCTTGATGAAGTCGTCGAGGAACCCGACGATCCCCAGGCCCACCGCGAGCATCAGGACGAGCAGCCCGGAGGCCGTCGGCGCGCCGCTGCGGGAGTTGAACATCCAGTTGATCAAGTGCGCGGCGAAGTAGCCGATGACCATCGCGATGATGATCGCGACGCCACCCATCGTCGGCGTACCGCGCTTGGACTTGTGTCCCTGCGGGCCTTCCTCGCGGATCTCCTGCCCGAAGCCCTGCCGGGAGAAGACCCGGATGAGGTAGGGCGTGAGCATGATGGAGACCAGCAGGCCCGCCGCGGCCGCGATCAGGATGCTGATCACGCGTCACCACCGTTCGAGCGATTCTCGGAGTTGTCGGTTTCCCGGGGTTCGAGCAGAGCTTCGGCGACCCGCCAGAGGCCGGCGGCCTTGGAGGCCTTGACCAGCACCACGTCCCCGGGGCGGAGCTGATCATGCAGCAGGGCGATCGCGGCCTCGACGTCGGGTACCAGTGCCGACTCCTCGCCCCAGGAACCCTCCTGGTGCGCGCCCTGGTGCATGGCCGCCGCTTCGGGGCCGATCACGACGAGCTTGGCGATGTTGAGCCGGACGACCAGGCGGCCGATCTCGTCGTGGGCGGTGACCGCGTCCGCGCCGAGCTCGCCCATCACGCCGAGCACGGCCCAGGACCGGCGGCCGGAGTCCCGCGTCATCGCCGCGAGGGCCTTCAGGCCGGCCCGCATCGACTCGGGGTTGGCGTTGAAGGAGTCGTTGAGGATCGTGACGCCGTCTTCGCGGGTGACGACCTCCATGCGCCGCGCCGAGCGCCGCTCCACGGCCGACAGCCGCGCGCCGATCTCGGCCGGCGCCGAGCCCAGCTCCAGGGCGATCGCCGCGGCCGCGAGCGCGTTGCTCACGTGGTGCTCGCCGTGCAGCGGCAGCCGCACGTCCGCTTCCCCGGCCGGGGTGACCAGCCGGAACGACGCGCGGGCCTGGTCGTCGAGCGTGATGCTCTCGGCGCGGACCTGCGCGGACGCGCTTTCCCCGAAGAACACCACGCGGGCCTTCGTGCGGCTCGCCATGGCCGCGACCAGCGGGTCGTCGAGGTTGAGCACCGCGACGCCGTCCTCGGGCAGGGCCTCGACCAGCTCGCCCTTCGTCTTCGCGATGCCTTCGCGCGAGCCGAACTCGCCGACGTGCGCGCTGCCGACGTTGAGCACCGCGCCGATCCGCGGCGGGGCGATCTCCGCGAGGTGGGCGATGTGCCCGGGCCCGCGCGCGGACAGCTCCAGCACCAGGTGCCGGGTCTCCGCGTCGGCGCGCAACGCCGTCCAGGGGTGGCCCAGCTCGTTGTTGAACGACCCGGGCGGCGCGACCGTCGGGCCGAGCGGCTCGAGCAGCTGCGCGATCAGGTCCTTCGTCGACGTCTTGCCGGACGAGCCGGTGACGCCCACGACCGTCAGGTTGCCCTCGGCCAGCCGCTGGACGACGAACCGGGCGAGCTTGGCCAGCGCGGCCAGCACGGCGGCGCCGGAGCCGTCCTTGTCGCCGGTCAGGGCGACCGACCGCTCGTGGGCCTCGCCCGCGGCGAGCGGCGGGACGATGATCGCCGGCGCGTCGACCTCGCGGGCGGCCAGCACGGCCACGGCGCCGGCCGCGACGGCCTGCGCGGCGAAGTCGTGGCCGTCGACCTTCTCCCCCGGCAGGGCGACGAACAGGCCGCCGGGCGTGAGCTTCCGGGTGTCGAACTCCACGCTGCCGGTCACCTGCGCGCCCGGGTCGGCGCGGTGCAGCCGGCCGCCGACGACGTCGGCGAGCTCGGCCAGGCTGAGCACGATCACACACTCACCTCGAGTTTGTTGCGGATGGCCGCGGCCAGCTCGTCGCGGTCGGAGAACGGGTGCACGACACCGCCGGCCTCCTGGCCGGACTCGTGCCCCTTGCCGGCGAGGAAGACGATGTCGCCCGGCTCGGCCAGGGCGACGGCGTGCTCGATGGCCTCGCGGCGGTCGCCGATTTCGACGACCTCGCCGCCCTCGGCGGGCCCGACGGCGCGGGCGCCGGCGAGCATCGCGGCGCGGATCGCCGCCGGGTCTTCGGAACGCGGGTTGTCGTCGGTGACGATCAGGACCTCGCTGCGCCGGGCCGCCGCCTCGCCCATCATCGGGCGCTTGGCGGTGTCGCGGTCGCCGCCGCAGCCGAGCACGGTGATGATCCGGCCCTCGGCGCGGGCCCGCAGCGCGTCCAGGCCCTGGGCGACCGCGGCCGGCTTGTGGGCGTAGTCGACGACGGCGGTGAACTCCTGGCCGACGTAGACCCGCTCCATCCGGCCCGGCACCTGCACCTCGACGAGGCCGGTGACGATGTGCTCCAGCGCGATGCCCGCGCTGCCGAGGATCGCGGCGGCGAGCACGGCGTTGGCGACGTTGAACTCGCCGGGCAGCGGGATCCGGGCGGGCGCGCCGAGCCCGTCCGGGCCGTGCAGCGTGAAGGTCTGCTCGCCGTGCGGGGTGGCCTCGATGTCGGTGGCCTTCCACGCGGCCTCGGTGCCGGGGTCCGTGGTGACCGTGATCGTCTGCGGCGTGAGCAGGGCCTGGCCCCACGCGCTGTCGACCACGACGACCTCGGTGGTCGAGCGGCCGTCGAACAGCAGCGACTTCGCGGCGAAGTACTCCTGCATGTCCTTGTGGAAGTCCAGGTGGTCCTGGGAGAGGTTGGTGAACGCGCCGACCGCGAACCGGGTGCCGTTGACCCGGCCGAGCGACAGGGCGTGGCTGGAGACCTCCATCGGCACGTGCGTGACGCCGCGCTCCAGCATCACCGCGAGCAGCGCCTGCAGGTCCGGTGCCTCCGGGGTGGTGAAGCCGCTGACCAGGCGTTCGCCGGCGATCCGCGTCTCGACCGTGCCGATCAGGCCGGTGGTCAGGCCCGCGGCCCGCAGGCCGGCGTCGACCAGGTAGGACGTCGTGGTCTTGCCGGACGTGCCGGTGACGCCGAGGACGGCCAGCCGCAGGGAAGGCTCGCCGTAGATCCAGGCGGCGATCTCGCCGAGGGCGGCGCGCGGGTCGGCGTGCACGAGGATCGGGACGCCGGCGTCGCGCAGCGCGGGCCGCTCGGCGCCTTCGGCGTCGGTGAGCACCGCGACGGCCCCGGCCGCGACCGCCTGGTCGCTGAAGTCGGCGCCGTGCGCGCGGGCGCCGGGCAGGGCGGCGAAGAGGTCGCCGGGCAGCACGTGCTGGGCCCGCAGGGTGGTGCCGGTGACGGTGAGGTCGGCGGCGTCGGGCCGGTCGGCGATCAGCCGCGCGTCCGCCCTGGCGAGCAGCGTCGCCAGCGGGACCGGGTCGATGCGCGCCGGGCGGGGCGGTGCGGGGACCGCTTTCACCGGGCTTTCCGGCACCTGGGAACTGGACGAGGACACGGACACGGCCAAGAGGCTACCGGCGGCCGTTCCGGGGCCCCGCACGCGGTACGGCGATTGCGGGCGGGTTCGGGACATGTGCTAGGCACCGGCGCGCACCTCGTTGCGCCGCAACGCTTTCCCGGGCGCTTCGGACCGATGTGGACGTTGCACGCGAAAAAGCCCCCTCACCCGCGTAAGGGGGCTTTGACGCACAGTGCTTATTGCACGATGAGCGGGACTTCCGGCGAAGGGCCGTCCGACAGCGGGATCTGGTACCGCTGCGTCAGGTACGACGCGATGGTGTGGAACAGCGGCGCGGCGGAGTGCCCCACCGGCAGCGTCGTGTCCGGCGCGTCCAGCCGGATCCCGACCACGAACCGCGGGTGGTCGGCGGGCAGGATGCCGGCGAAGGTGATGTTGTAGAGGTGGTCGCTGTAGGCCTTCGTCCGCGGGTCGACCTGCTGGCCGGTGCCCGTCTTGCCGGAGATCTGGTAGCCCTCGACCGCCGCCGACGGCGCGGTGCCCTTCTGCAGGCCCTTGCCGTTCTGCGCGACCGCGCGCATCATGTCGCGCACCGTCTTCGCCGTTTGCGGGCTGACCACCTGGACCTGCTTCGGCGCCGGCTCTCCCACGGTCGTCCCGTCCGGGTTCACCTTCGCCTTGACGATCCGGGGTTCGACGCGCAGGCCGTCGTTCGCGATCGCCTGGTACATCCCGGCCATCTGCAGCACGGTCATCGAGAGGCCCTGCCCGATCGGCAGGTTGCCGAACGTCGTCGCCGACCACTGGCTGCGCGCCGGCACGACCCCCGCGCTCTCGCCGGGCAGCCCGACGCCGGTGCGCTGGCCCAGCCCGAACTTCTTGAGCAGGTCCGAGTAGCGCTCCTCGCCGATCTTCTGCGCCAGCAGCAGCGTCCCGATGTTGGACGACTTGGCGAAGATCCCGGCGGTGGTGAACGTCTGCGTGCCGTGGGTCCAGGCGTCGTGCACGGTCTTGTCGGCCACCTGCAGCGCGCCGGGCACCTGGATCGTCGACTCGGGCGTGGCGATGCCGTAGTCGATCGCGCCGGTCGCGGTGACGATCTTGTTGACCGACCCCGGTTCGAACGGCGTGGTGACCGCCGGGTTGTTGAGGTCGTCCGGGGTCCACGTGCTCTGGTCGTTGGGGTCGAACGTCGTGTCGTTGGCCAGCGCGTAGACCTCGCCGGTCTTCGCGTCGAGGACGACCGCCTGCCCGCCCTTGGCGTGCGACTGCCGGACGTAGTCCGACAGCTGCCGCTGCACCTCGTACTGCAGGTCGGAGTCGATGGTCAGCTCGAGGTCCGAACCGGGGACGGCGGCCTGCAGGTCGCGCTCGGTGCCCGGGATGACGACGTTGTCGCTGCCGTTCTTCGTGTTGACCAGCATCCGGCCCGGCGTGCCCGCCAGGTCGTTGTCGCGCACGAGTTCCAGGCCGACCAGGCCGTGCAGGTTGTGCTTGGACACGTCGGGGTCGTCGGAGCGCCAGTTCGCGGCGCCGACGATGTTGGACGCCAGGCTGCCGCCCGGGTATTCGCGCAGCGCGCGCTTCTCCACGCCGATCCACGGGTAGTTCTTGACGATGCCGGCGGCGACCGACGGCTCGACGTTGTGTTCCAGGTAGGTGAACGACGCCGGCTTGTGGAACAGGTCGAGCAGCTGCTGCTCGGTGAGCGTCGGCACCTTGGCCGCGATGTACTTCGCGGCCGCCGCGGTCTCGCTGTCGAACGTCTTCTTCGTGCCGGGGTTCTTCACGGCGAAGTCGTCCATGCTCTTGTGGAACGCCTTGAGGTTCACCGAAAGCGAGCGCACCTCGACGCTGAACGCCAGCTTGGCGCCGTTGCGGTCCACAATGGACCCGCGCTGGGCGGGGATGTCGATGGTCTGGGTGCGCTGGCGTTCGGCCGCGGCCGACAGCGCCGCGGCGTCGAACCACTGCACCTGCACCAGTTTCACGCCCGCGACGAGCAGTATCGCGACCAGGATCAGGCGCACGGCGGAGAAGCGGCCGCGGTGGCCGCCGTTGCCCCGCCGCGCGGCCGCGCTGCGCGTCCCGGCGGCGTAGGTCCGCCGCGCGCTGCCCCTGGTGCGGGCGCGGGCCTGCCCCCGGCCGGCAGCCATCACTGGCCGGCCCCCGGCTGCGCGGGCGGCTGCTCGTCGGCCGGCACGGCGGGCTGGTCGCCCTCGATCGGCGCACCCTGCTGCGACTGCGTGCCCGCGGCGGGCGCGGCCGGCGGCGCGACGGGTGCCGCCGGCGTGTCCGCCTTGGCCTTCTTGGGCTCGCCGACGAGCGAGGTCTTCCCGTCCGGGCCGACGACGATGCGCGCCGGGTCACCACCGGGCACCATGCCCAGCTGCTGGGCCGCGGGGGCCAGCGACGCGGGCGACTCGGCCTTGGCGACGTCGCGCTGCAGTTGCTCCTTCGTCTCGGCCAGGTTCGAGTTCGTGGTGCGCAGCTGCTCGAGCCGGTAGGAGTCGGCGATCGCCTGCGTGGTCAGCCACAGCGTGGTCGCCACGCCGGCGGCCAGCAGCGCCATCATCATCAGCACGAACGACGCGCGCGACTTCGGCAGGCGCAGCTTGAACGTGGGCTTCGGCTCCACCGGCGCGGCCTTGGGCCGCGGCCGTGGCTCGCGTTCCTTGAGCAGGTCGGCCCGCTGGGCGCGGCGCGCGTAGGCGCGCTCGGCCGCGGACGTGCGGCCCCGCGACGCGCGGCGCGGCGCGGCCTTGCCCGGCTGGGTGGTCTGCGGGTCCGGCTCGACGGTGGTCGAGGTGCGGGCGGCCTCGCTGCGGCCTCGCGTCGCCGGCGCGGCCGGGCGGCGGGACTTCGCGGGAGCGGTCATCGCGGCTCTCCGATCCTCTCTGCGGCCCGCAGCCGCACCGAGGCGGCGCGCGGGTTCCGTTCGATCTCCTCTTCGCCGGCCTTCTCGGCGCCCCGGGTCAGGAGCTTCAGCTCCGGTCCGTGTCCCGGCAGCTCGACCGGGAGTCCCTCCGGGGTGCGGGACTTCGCGAGTTCGGCCAGCGCTTGCTTGACCAGCCGGTCTTCGAGGGACTGGTAGGACTCGACGACGATCCGGCCGCCCGTCCTCAGTGCGTTCAGCGCGGCGGGCATGGCGCGGCGGAGCACGTCCAGCTCGCCGTTGACCTCGATCCGCAGCGCCTGGAAGGTCCGCTTGGCCGGGTGCCCGCCGGTGCGGCGGGTGGCGGCCGGGACGGCGTCGTAGAGCAGTTCGACCAGGCGTCCGCTGGTGGTGAACGGCTCCTGTTCGCGGGCTTTCACGACGGATTTGACGATCCGCTGCGCGAAGCGTTCCTCGCCGTAGTCGCGCAGGATGCGGATCAGCTCGCCGGGCGCGTAGGTGTTGAGCACGTCGGCGGCGGTGAACCCGGTGGTCGGGTCCATCCGCATGTCCAGCGGCGAGTCCTTGGCGTAGGCGAACCCGCGCTCGGCCCGGTCCAGCTGCATCGACGAGACGCCGAGGTCGAACAGGATGCCGTCGGCCTTCGCGATGCCCAGGCCGTCGAGGGCGTCCGGGAGCCCGTCGTAGACGGTGTGCACGAGGTCGACGCGGTCGCCGTGGCGCGCGAGGCGTTCTTTCGACTTTTCGAGCGCGGCGGGATCGCGGTCCAGCGCGACGAGGTGCAGCCGCGGGAAGGCGTCGAGGAGGGCGTCGGAGTGGCCGCCGAGGCCGACGGTGGCGTCCACGAGGACGCCGTCGCGGTCGGCGAACACGGGGGTGAACAGCTCGACGATGCGGCCCAGCAGTACCGGGACGTGCTCGGGTGCCGTCATGGTGTTCCCTCCCCCTCTCGTGCCTGGGCGGCCCGGGGGAAATATGGCGGATGCCGTCAGGTCCCTGTCCGCCCGCTGCCGACCTGGTACCGGGGAAGGTGCACCAGGGCTGTTGAGCGGACAGAGGCCTCACGGCATCCGGGTGGGCTTCCCCCGTGGCGCGGGCGGCGAACCCCTCGTCCCCCGACGACGATGGTGCACCGCGACCGCACGTCTAGAAGACGCCCGGCAGTACTTCCTCTCGAGCCTTCGCGTAGCTGTCTTCGTGTTCCTCCAGGTAGCCCTGCCACGCTTGGGCGTCCCAGATCTCCAGCCTGGTGATCGCCCCGATCACCACGCACTCCTTGCTGAGCCCCGCGTAGCGGCGGAGCTCGGGCGCGATGCTGATGCGCCCCTGGCCGTCCGGCCGTTGCTCGTCCGTGCCCGCGAACAGGTAGCGCTGGTAGGCCCGAACCGCCTCGTTGGTGAACGGGGCCTCGGCGACCTTGCGCGCCATCTGCTCGAACTCGGCGCGGGGGAAGACGAAGAGGCAGTGGTCCTGCCCCTTGGTAAGCATCAGCCCACCCGCCAAGGCGTCACGGAACTTCGCGGGCAGCGCGAGCCGCCCCTTGTCGTCCAGCTTCGGGGTGTGGGTGCCGAGGAACACGGCGTCCACCTCCCTACCGCGGCCGGTGGCGAACCACCGTCCACGGCTCCAGGGCTTCCCTTCCGCCCCACTGGCCACCACCGTACCCCACTTTTCACCACAGTCAACGCGTGAAACCGGCGGCTCACTCCGTCGTGTGTTTCGTTTGCGCAGGTCAGCAGGGTGGGGGCAGGTGGGGGGTGGTGTGGGGGACGGTGGCCAAGATCCCCCGTGCCGGGGGCCGGAGCAACCTCAGCTGTAGGTGACGCGTCCGCATAACGGCCGCGAAAGAACCCGGGGCCCCTGGTGTGGGGGCGGGTGGGGACCCGGAGTGGGGCTTGGTGGGGCCACGGGTGGGGGCCGGTGGAGACGCAAGTGGGGCTCGGTGAGGGTGGCTGGTTCGGGCACCTTTCCCGGCGCGGGGGTCGCGAATGTCGCATTGGAGACATCCGACGCCCCGAATGCGACATTCGCGGCGTCGGGTCGGCAGGGTTGTCCACAGGCGACCACCTGTGACCGTCAGTAGCCCACAGATTACGTAAACCTCTGGTACCGGCGGTTCCGCCCCGGGACGATCGAGCCGTGCTCAGACGATCGTGGGCCAGAGACGCCGACGTGCTTTTCGCCGCCAGCCGACGCGGCGTGATCACCGTGGCGCAGCTGGCGGAACTCGGAGTGCCGTCGCGGACCAGCTACCGGCGGTGCCGTCCCGGCCAGCCGTGGCAACGGCTCCTGCCCGGCGTGATCCTGCTCCGCACCGGCGTGCCGACGCGGCGGCAACTCCTCGAAGGTGCGTTGCTGTACTGCGGGGACGACGCCGTCGTCACGGGGCTCGAGTCGTGCCGTCGCCAAGGCCTGAAGCGCCACGCCGAACCGGGTGAACCGGTCCACCTCTTGGTACCGGCCCACCGGAAGGCGATGAGCAGCGGATATGTCGTCGTCGAGCGCACCACCCGGGTTCCCGAGCCGGTCTGGCTCGAAGGGCTGCCCCTGGCTCCGGTGGTCCGGTCGGTGCTGGACCGGTGCCGCCGGCTCACCGAACGCGCGCCGATCAGGGCCTTGCTCGCCGAGGCGGTCCAGCAGCTGCGAGTGGCTCCGGCAGAGCTGTCCGCCGAACTGGAGGCGGGAAGCGATCGAGGCAGCGCCCTTCCCCGAGAAGCGCTGCAGGAGATCGAACGCGGCGCCAGGTCTCCCGCCGAAGCCGACGCCATGGCCCTGTGGCGCCGGACCGGCCTGCCCGAGCCGGTCTGGAACTTCGACATCCACGACGAGCACGGCCACTACATCGCCACCCCGGACGCCTGGTGCGACGAGGTTGCCCTGGCGTGGGAGATCGACTCGTACGAATTCCACTTCGGACAACCCGGCTACGCGGCGACACTCGCGCGCAACAACCGCTACGCCGCTGCCGGAGTAGCGGTGGTGCAGACCCTGCCGAGCCGCTTGCGGCAGGCCCCTCGCGCCGTCGCCGGCGAACTCGTATCGGCGTATCGCGCGGCAGCAGCTCGCCCACGCCCGCCAGTGAGGCTGACCGGACGTCGCGAATGACTCATTCGGGACCTCCGACGTCGCGAATGAGTCATTCGCGACGTCGAAGGTCGCGGCAGTGAGCGGGGTGGTCCGCCGGGGTCAGTCCTCCGGGGTCACCAAAGCCGCGATGCGCGAAGCCAACCGCCCGCTGTCGACGGGACTCACGTTCACCCACTCCTGCCCACCCCGCCCAGCAGTCTTCGTAGCGCAGTAAGCCCCAACGTCCGTGTCGAACCACGTCAACCCCCCGACCCGCGAGACCCGCCCCGAAGCCCCCCGCCGGGAAACACTGAACTGCCCCGCCGCGTAAACCGGCCGAGCCTGGATCGCCAGCACCTCCTGAACCTGAACCGAAGCCGCGGAAGCTGCGGAAGCCGCGGAAGCCCCCGAAGGATCCGCGAGGGCCGAAGCCGACAGGTTGATCCCGTAGCCCGGTCCGGCCGTCAACTCCGGCAACACGTCCACGATCGCCGTGCACAGCTCGCCCGGGGCGATCGCCTCCAGCGCGATCGTCTGCTCCGGCTGGGTCGCCAGCACGCCCCGGCGGCCGCGGACCGCCGTCACCGCGCGGAACGGCGAGGACGCCGTCATGTCCGCCAGCGCTTCGCACGCCACGTACACCTCGGCGCCCGCGAGTACCTCCAGCCGCGCCGCCAACGCCGGCTCGACAGCAGACCCGTCGTACAGCCCGCGGCCCGCGAGGTTCTCGTACACCGCCTTCCGCACCTCGGCGCGCTCCTGCTCCGTGCCGCCGACGCTGCGCACCGTCAGGGGCTCCGGCGGGCGGTCGTGGCCGAGGTCGGTCCAGAGGATGTCGAACGCCGACGCCGAAACGCGGATCAAGCCGGCCCCAGGGTCGGCGGCGGCTCGAAGTCCGCGGCCGGCACGTGGCCGCGCAACGCCGCGTCGCGTGTCCGCATGACGTCGATCGCCTTCTGACGCGCCGCTTCCGCCTCGGCCCGGCGGGCCGCCATCTCGTCGGCCAGCCCGGCCAGCACCAACAGGTTTCCGGACGACGCCGCGTCCCGGATCATCGACGCCGGGTCGTACGGCACCGGCGGTGGCATGTCGGCGCGGGCTCGCGCGGCCGCGTCCGCCTGCGCGCCGACCGCGCTGCCCACCGACGCCGAGACGGCGGCCGAGTGCGAGAGCCACTGCGCGGCCCGGCCCAGCGCCGCTCGAGCCGCGTCACCGGCCTGGCCGCGCCAGTTCTCTTCCGACGACGAGACCAGCGCGGCGAGGTCGGCCGTCGACTCGTGCAGCCGTTTCGCCAGCCCGTCCCAGCGCGCGCCCGCCTCGCCCGCGGCGACCGGGTCGTTGTCCCGCTCCACCTCGGCCGCCATGGCCTCGTGGGTGTAGGACTCGTACCGCGCGGTCGGATCGGGGGGCTCGGGCACGGCGCACCTCTCTCAGGGCAGCTTCGGTTCGACCAGCCCGGCCACCGTGCCCGCGCGGCGGCACGCGAGCGGGGTGTCCGAGAAGCCGGTGTTGCTGACGTCGATCTGGACGCTGGCCGCGTCACCGACACCGAGCAGCACCGCGCAGGTGCCGTCGGCGGCCTTCTTGTCCGCCACCTGCAGCGCCGGGTGGGCACCGACCTTGGTCTTCGTGGCCGTCTTCTTCGCGACCTCGAGGTCGGCCAGGCCGTCGGTGTCGCTGAGGGTCACGGTGACGCCGAACGTGCCGGGCACGCTCCAGTCGCACGCGCGGGCGCCGGCGATGTCCTTCGGCTTGCCGAGGACGCTGATCCCGGCGGCCGAGCGGTCCTGCGGGGAAAGCAGCGTGCACGGGTCCATCGCGGCGAGCCCGGTCCACGCGACGGGCGGGGGCGCGGCCGTGGCGGTGGCCTGCGCCGACGTGTGCCCGGCGGTGGCCGGTTGGCCGGCTTGCTGCCCGCACGCGGCGAGCGGCAGGAGCAGGGCAGGCGCGAGCCACCGGACTCGCCTCGGCGCCGGAACCCGGCCGGCTTCACGTTCCTCGTGCACCCGGTCAGCCACCCGTGCAGTCCACCCCGTCCGCCGCCTGCTCGTCGGCGTGCTGGTACTTCGCCAGCGCCTGGCCGATCCGGTGCTTCAGCGTGTCGAGCTCCTTGCCGAACGCCGTCAGCTGCTGGACGGCCGAGCCGGTCCCGCCGATGCCGTACTCGGCCATGAACTTGCCGACCTCCCCCGCGTACCCGCCGCCGAGCGGCACGGTCCGGCCGAGCACCTTGGCCTCGCGCACCATCTCGCCGACGACGTCCTGCAGCTGGCCGAGCTTCGTGTAGGCGTCCGTGGCCAGCTCGGGCGCGACCGCGAAGCCGCGCAGGTCGAACGGGGGCTGCGTACGCACGTCGCTCATCAGCGGTCACGCCTCTCCGTAGCCGGGCGAACTCGTATCGGAGCATAGAACAGAGCGGGGTGTCAGCGGGAGCGCCCAGAATCGGGTGACAACACACCCGTTCGGGGTATCGTCCCTGCTTGCGCAGTGTCATCAACCGTCGTGCCGGGCGTGCTCCCCGGGGCTTCGCGGGGTTCCGCCCCCAGGTTCGCCCGGGTTTGACACACTGGATGGAAGGCTGGTCGCTGCGCGCGGACAGCAGCGATGGGGGCCGTTCGGCCCGGCGGTGCGCACAGTGCGCGCGGCCATGCGCCACCAGGAGGTCGAGTGACGTCGAGAATCCAGTCTGCGACGCCCGGATCGGGCGAGCAGGCAGCCGGACGGCCGCCTTACCCGGCGGAGTCCACGGGCAACGGCCGGGCCCACGGCCGCCCCGCTAGAGTGTCGCTGGACGAACTGCACGAGACCGCGCGGCGGATCGCCGCCAACGTCGAGCGGGTCCTGGTCGGCAAGCCCGACGTCATCCGGATCGCGCTGGTCACGCTGCTCGCCGAGGGCCACCTCCTGGTCGAGGACGTGCCCGGCGTCGGGAAGACGTCGCTGGCGAAGGCGCTCGCCCGGTCGATCGACTGCACGGTCAGCCGCATCCAGTTCACGCCGGACCTGCTGCCGAGCGACGTCACCGGCGTCTCCATCTACAACCGGCAGAGCGGCGGGTTCGAGTTCCGCCCCGGCCCGGTGTTCGCGAACATCGTGGTGGGCGACGAGATCAACCGCGCTTCGCCGAAGACGCAGTCGGCGCTGCTGGAGTGCATGGAAGAGCACCAGGTCACCGTCGACACCTCGACCTACCACCTCGAAGAGCCGTTCATGGTGATCGCCACCCAGAACCCGATCGAGATGGAAGGCACGTACGCGCTGCCCGAAGCCCAGCGCGACCGGTTCACCGCGCGGGTCTCCATCGGCTACCCCGACCAGCAGGCCGAGCTGGCCATGGTCGACGAGCACGCCGGCCACAACCCCCTGGACGACCTGCAGCCGGTGTCCGACGGCGAGACCGTGCACCGGCTGATCGAGACGGTCCGCGGCGTGCACATCGCGCCGGAGGTCCGCCGCTACGCCGTCGACGTCGTCGCGGCCACCCGCCAGGTGCCGGAGATCCGGCTCGGCGCGTCCCCGCGCGCGACGCTGCACCTGGTCCGCGCGGCGCGGGCGCAGGCGGCGCTGTCCGGGCGCGACTACGTCGTGCCGGACGACCTGCACACGGTCGCGGTGCCGGTGCTCGCGCACCGCCTGGTGCTGACCACCGAGGCCCACGCGGCGCGCCGGTCGGCGACCGACGTCGTGCGGGCGGTGCTGCACCGGGTGCCGGTGCCGCAGGGCTCCCGCCCCCAGTAGACGCACCGGCGAAGGGAAAAGGACGACGTGCTGCGTGCCCTGTCCGGCCTGACCACCCGCGGCCGCTGCCTGCTGGCCGCGGGGCTGGCGGCCGCGGTGTGCTCGTTCGTGCTGAACGAACGCGACCTGCTGCGGGTCGCCGTCTTCGTGGTGGCGCTGCCGCTGCTGGTCGCCGTGTTCATCTCGGCGACGCGGCTGCGCATCGGCGCCACCCGCGCGCTGCACCCCCAGCGCGTCGCGGTCGGCGGCGCCGGCGAGGTGCAGCTGGAGCTGTGGCGCAGCGGCCGGCTGCCGGCCGGCGAGATCCTGCTCGAGGACGGCGTGCCGTACGCGCTGGGCTCGCGGCCTCGGTTCGTCGTCGAACGGCTCCCCCACGACCGGCGCGTCGCGCTGCGCTACCCGCTGCAGCCGGTGCTGCGCGGGATCCAGCAGGTCGGGCCGCTGCGCGCGACCATCACCGACCCGTTCGGGCTGTGCGAGTTCGAACGCGAGCTGATCGGGCACTCGCGGCTGGTCGTCGTGCCCCGGGTGGTCCCGCTGTGGGGCCTGCCGAGCGGTGCCGGAATCGGCGTCGGCGACGACGGAACGGTCCGGCTGCACGCCGGGCAGGGCGAGGCCGACGTGATCGTCCGCCAGTACCGCCAGGGCGACGACCTGCGGAAAGTGCATTGGCGGTCGACGGCCCGCCGCGACGAGATCATGGTCCGCGTCGAGGAACGGCCGTGGCGCGGCGGCACGACGGTGCTGCTCGACCACCGCGCGGCCGCCCACCACGGCAGCGGCCCGGCCGCCAGCCTGGAGTGGGCGGTGTCGTTCGCGGCGTCGGCGGCGGTGCACCTGCGCCGCTCCGGGCACCGCGTCCGGCTGGTGAGCGAGCACGGCGCGACGCTCGCGGACACCCCGGGCGAGGGCGGCGACCACTACGACAACGTGGTGCTCGACGCGCTGGCGGCGCTGCAGCCGGCCCACCAGCGCGACATCACGCTGGCCGGCGACCCGGGCGAGGGCCAGGAGCTGATCGCGGTGCTCGGCACGGTGAGCACGGAGGCGGTCCACGAGCTGGCGCAGTTCCGCCCGCGCGGGATCCGGAGCCTGGCGGTGCTGCTGGACACGCCGACGTGGTCGGCGGGGGTGACCGCCCCGGAGCAACGAGCCGCGGCGACGGAGGACTCGGCGGCGCTGCTGCGCGCGGCCGGCTGGGGCGTGGTGATCGCCGGGCCGGGGTCGCCGATGCCGCAGGTGTGGGCGGAGCTGTGCCGCAGCGGCGCCCGCCGCGGAACGTTGATCGGCGGTCCGCGATGAACGCCGGTCCGACAGCTTCCTCCTCGCAGACGGGTGGTTCGCGATGAGCACGGCCGCCCCGCCCCGCCCGTCCGGTTCCTCGTCCAACGCGCCCAAGCGGCCGTCTTCCCAGCACCCCCTCTCCGCCTGGCGCGGCAGCCTGCTCGCGCCCGCCGCCGCCGGGATCGCCACCCTCTGCGCCGCCACCTCAGTCACCAGCGTCGTCTCCGGGCTCGCCTGGTTCGGCTACCTCTTCGTCGCCGTCCTGCTGATCGCCGCCACCGGGCTCGCGCTGCGGTCACTGCAGGTCCCCACGGTGCTCGTCGGACTTGGGCAGCTGGTCGTCCTGCTCTTCCTCATCACCGGCGCCTTCACGACGCACGGCATCCTGCAGGTCATCCCCGGCCCGGAAGCGTTCGGCGAGATCGGCACCACGCTCACGGCCGCCGCCGAACAGATCCGCGTCGGCCTGCCACCCGTCGAGGGCAGCCAGCCGATCCTCTGCCTCATCACGATCCTGATCGGCCTGGTCGCGGTCCTGGTCGACACGCTGACCGTCGCCGCCGCGGCGCCCGCCGCCACCGGGCTCGTCCTGCTCTGCGTCTACGCCGTGCCGGCCGCGCTGTCCGAGGAAATGCTGCCGTGGTGGACGTTCCTGCTCGGCGGGGCCGCGTTCGCCGGCCTGCTGGCGGTCGACGGCAACCACCGGCACCGCCGCTGGCGGACCCGGGAAGCGCCGGGGCGCAGCGGCAAGCCGAGCGTGCTGTCCGCGCCCGTCGCGGTCGTGGCCGCGGCGATCGTGCTCGGCCTGTTCGGCGGCGCGATCACGTGGGTCGGCACGGTCGGGCGGATCCCGTTCGGCAACGGCGGCGACGGTCCCGGCGCCGGCTCCGGCGGCTTCGGCATCCAGCCGTTCACCGAGCTGCGCGGCATGCTCGACCAGGGCGCCAACCGCGAGCTGTTCAAGGTCCGCGGCCTCGGCACCGACCGGCGGCTGCTGCGCGCGATGACGCTGGACACCTACTACCCCAACAAGGGCTGGGGCCTGCACGACGAAGGCCGCTCGCAGCAGGGCGTCCCGGTCGGGCCGCAGCTGCCGCCCGCACCGGGCGACGACGGCACCGGCGCCGCCCGCCGCATCGACGTCGAGCCGGCCAGCTGGCGCGACAACTGGCTGCCGGTGTACGGCGCGCCGCGCGTCATCGACGGCGCCGCCAACGGCTACCTCTACGACCAGGTCAGCGGCACGGTCTTCACCACCCGCAGCGAAGCTCCGCCCGCGTACACCGAATACGCGTCGCTGAAGGAGCCGACGGCCCAGGAGCTGCGCGTGACGCCGCGCGTGGACGACCTGCCGCCGCGCTACACGCAGATCGACCGCGTCGACGACCGCGTCCGCGCGAAGACCCAGCAGCTCATCGCCGGCGAGTCCAACGACTTCGACCGCGCGTCGGCGATCTGGCGGTACTTCACGGCGCAGAACGGGTTCGTCTACGACACGAAGACCGCGCCGGCCAACGACGCCGACGCGCTCGCCGACTTCATCCTCAACGGCAAGCGCGGCTTCTGCGAGCAGTTCGCGTCGGCGATGGCCGTGATGCTGCGGGTGGCGGGCATCCCGTCGCGGGTGGCCATCGGGTTCACGCCGGGCGTGCAGGTCAACGACTACCTGTCGATCACGACGCAGGACGCGCACGCGTGGGTCGAGGCGTACTTCGGCGACAAGGGCTGGGTGACGTTCGACCCGACCCCGCTGTCCGACGGCCGCGGCATCACCCCGTCGTACCTGCAGGCCGGGACGCAGGACGGCAACCAGCCCGACGACACGCAGGTGGCGCCGAGCACGGTCCAGTCGAGCGCGGCGCCGACCGGCGCACCTCGCGACACCGAGCAGAACCCGCAGGCGCAGGACCAGCAGACGACCGACGAGGGCACGCCCGCCGCGGTGTGGGTGCTCGTCGGCGTGCTGGTCGCGCTCGCGCTGGTGGCGACGGTCCTGGTGGTCGTCGGCGGGCGGCGCAGACGACCGGACCGCGAGCCCGCGGCGTCCGGGCTGGGTGCGGTGCTCAAGAACTGGCTGCCGCTGATCGCCGCCGCGTTGTGGGTGGCGGTGCTGGGCGTGCTGACGTGGCTGGTGGCCTGGTGGTTCAGCCTGATCGTGGTGCTGCTGCTGGCGGGTCTGCTGGGCCCGTCGGCGGCGCGCGACGTCGGACGGAGGCGTCGGTTGCAGGAGATCGTCGCGCAGCGCCCGGGCGCGGCGGACGCGGCGTGGTCCGAGCTGCGGGCCGAGTGCGCCGACCGCGGGCTGCCGATCCCGCCGAGCGACACGGTCCGCGTGGCGGGCCAGAAGCTGGCGGCGAAGCACCACCTGGACGACGAAGGCCGCGACGGTCTCCGCACGGTCATCGGCGTGGTCGAGAAGTCCTGGTACGGCGAGGACGGCCAGGCGGACCCGACGCTGCCCTCGGCGTTCGACCACTTCCGGCGAAGCCTGCACCGGAACGCCCCGCTGTCCTGGAAGGGCCGGCTGTTCCCGAAGTCCCTGTTCCGCGGCCGCGACTGACGTCACCCGGCCGGGGGTCACCCGTTGTCACCGCGGGCGGGGCCGGCCACTTGAGCACACAAAAAGATCCGCGTCCCACACCGGGACGCGGATCTTTTGGTCTTGCGGCGCTACTGCTCCTCGAAGCGCTGGCGGAAGCGCTCTTCCATCCGCTGGGTGAACGAGCTCCGGCGGCCCGACTGCTTGGCCCCGCGAGATCCCGATCCACCGCCCTTGCCGTCCGTTTCGGCGCCGTGCCGAATCGATGTGACGGCCAACATGACCCCGAAGAACATCACGAGGAACCCGAGCACGCTGATCAGCGGGATGTCGGCCACCCGGAACTGCGGCACCACCACGCCCAGCACCAGCAGGGCCACGCCCACTACGAACAGGGCGATGCCCTGGATACGCCGTCGGCGAGCGGGGCGACGCAACCGGGTGCCACGCACCGTGGATGCGAACTTGGGGTCCTCGGCATAGAGCTCGCGCTCGATTTGATCGAGCAGCCGCTGCTCATGCTCGGAGAGTGGCATCTTTCCTCCTCCGGCACAGCTGTCGCGGGCGCCGGGCCGCGCAACGTCCTGGACCCAACAGCCAACCCCAGGCGGGGTGGCACTGTCCAGGATACGAGGCCCGCGCCCGGACGACTACCCGATCCCGCATCCAGAAGGGATCGAATTGGGCTAAATCCTTCCGGATCGGGGTTGCGGACGGTCACCGTCGCTGATTGTGACCGGTTGACGCGGTCGACGGCGATGTGGGGGATGGCCGACGGGGTGGGAGATCACGCGCTGTGCGCGGGTTGAGGTGGGATCGGTGTGAGGTGCGGTGGGACGCGGACTTGAGGGCCGGAAAAGGAGATCCGGCAGCGCGGAACGGCTGCGGCGCAGACCACCGGCTCGCCCCGCCCACCCTCTGCCCCCCACCCGCGAACCGGCCCGGCAGCCTCACCCCTCCCGCGGCGCCAGCAACGAAGCCGGCCGCACCGCCGCGGACCCGAACTTCGACCGCGCCACATCCGCGGCCACCTCGGCATCCCTCCACCGCGGCGCCGGGGACTCGAACACCAGCTGCTCCCCCGCCTCCCCGGTGTCCAACCCCTCCACGCGCACCCCGATCAACCGCACCGCACCCGTCGGCGCGTGCTCCGTGAGCAACGCCACCGCCACCGCGTGGATCTCGCGCGCCACGTCCGTCGCCGACACCAGCGTGCGGGCCCTCGTGATCGTCCTGAAGTCCGCGAACCGCACCTTGATCGACACCGTCCGCCCGCGGATCCCGCGCGCCCGCAAGGTCGCGCCAACCCGCTCCGACAGCCGTAGCAGCTCCAGACCCAACGCCCCTCGGTCGTGGCGGTCCACGTCGAACGTGTGCTCCGCGCCGATCGACTTCTCCGGGGAATCGACCACCACCGCGCGCTCGTCGACTCCGTGGGCGAGCCGGTACAGGTGCTCACCGGCCGCCACCCCCAGGGACTTCTTCAGCCGGTCCGGGGGAAACGCCGCCACGTCCGCGATCGTGTCCAGCCCCAGCCTGCGCAGGCTCTCCTCCGTGCGCGCGCCCACGCCCCACAGGGCCGACACCGGCAGCGGGTGCAGGAACGCCAGGGTCTCCGCCGCCGGCACCACCACCATGCCGTCCGGCTTCGCCATCCCCGACGCCAGCTTCGCGACGAACTTCACCTTCGCCACCCCGACCGAGCACGTGATCCCGTGCTCGGCCGCCACCCGGGAACGGACCTCCGCGCCCAGCGACGCCGGTGTCGCCCCCAAGCGCCGCAACGCGCCGCTGACGTCCAGGAACGCCTCGTCCAGGCTCAACGGCTCGACCAGCGGGGTCAGCTCGCGGAAGATCCCCATCACCCCACGGGAGACCTCGCTGTAGAGCCCGCCCGTCGGCGGGATGTTGACCAGGTGCGGGCACAGCCGCTTCGCCGTCGAGAACGGCATCGCCGAGCGCACGCCGAACTTGCGCGCCGGGTAGTTGGCCGCCGCCACGACCGCTCTCGGCCCGCCGCCGGACACCACCACCGGCTGGTCCGCCAGCTCGGGCCGGGTGCGCAGCTCCACCGACACGAAGAACGCGTCCATGTCGACGTGCAGCATCCCGCACCCGGTGTCGTCCGGCGCCGGCTCGCCCGGCCGCACCCGGAACCGGGCCATCCCGCCCGGCAGTTCAGCATTTCGCCCCACACCCCGGGACGCTACCGGGCACCACCGACAGTTTCGGACCACCCGCGAGCGAGACGGCCGAAACCCGCCGGAGGAGTCAGGCGAGCCGCGCGACGGCGTGCAGCCGGCCCGCGATGTCCCGCAGCGCCGGTGAGCCCGCGGCCGCCCGTTCGAACTCCGCCAGCTCGTCCTCGCGGACGTCGCCGGGCACCAGGTCGGAGATCACCCGGTCGCCCTGCAGCAGCGTGACGTCCAGGCCGGCCGTCTCCAGGTCGGCACGCAGGCCGGCCGCCGAGTAGCGGCGCAGCACCGTGTCGCCCGCGGCGACGCCGTCAGCGCTCTCCAGCAGCTGCCGCGCCTCCGCCACCCGGCCCGCCAGCGCGCGGTGCAGGACCGCCGCGTGCCGGTTCGCGACCAGCACCGACACCGCGCCGCCCGGGGCGACCGCCGTGGCCAGCGCGGTGAGCACCGCGGCCGGGTCGTCGACGATCTCCAGCAGCCCGTGCGCCAGCACCAGGTCGGCCGAGCCGGCCTCGACGTGCCGGCCCAGCGCGTCGGAGTCGTCCGCGACGACCGTGATCAGTTCGGAGACGCCCTCCTCCTCGGCGCGCCGCTGCAGCGTCGCGAGGGCGTTCGGGCTCGGCTCGACGACGGTCACCCGGCAGCCCGCCGCCGCGAACGGCACCGCCCAGCCGCCGCTGCCGCCGCCCACGTCGACGACGCGGGGGTGCTCGGCGCCCCGGGCGCGGGCGGCCTCGATCTCGGCCTCGAGCACCCGGCGGACGGCGCCCGAACCCCGGGCGGCCACGGTCTCCGTCTTCATGCCGCACAGGGTAGTGCCCGCTCCCGCCCGCCTCCCGGGCTCCTCCCTTCGAGTGAACGCCCCTAGCCCGGCGGCGCCCCGCGCGCACACCCGTAGGCTGGTGAACGTGCACACGGTCGCCGTACTCAGCCTCAAGGGAGGCGTCGGCAAGACGACGGTCGCCCTCGGTATCGCGTCCGCCGCCCTGCGTAGGGGCACCCGGACGCTGGTCGTGGACCTCGACCCGCAGGGCAACGCCACGACCTCGCTCGACCCGCCGTACACCGACGCGACCCTCGCCGACGTGCTGGAAAACCCCACCCGGGCGATGCTCGAACGCGCGATCGCGCCGAGCGTCTGGAGCGAGGACGTCGACGTCCTCGTCGGCGCCGAAGAGCTGGAAATGCTCAACGACCCCGACGCCGACCCCGAGCGCCTCGCGAACTTCTCCCGCGCGCTCGACGAGCTGCACCGCGAGCCGCTGCGCGAAACGCCGTACGAGCTGGTGATCCTGGACTGCCCGCCGTCGCTGGGCCGTCTCACGAAGTCCGCGCTGGTCGGCGCGGACAGCGCGTTGATCGTCACCGAGCCGACGATGTACGCCGTCGCCGGCGCGCACCGGGCCCTCGAAGCGATCGAGAAGATCCGCAAGGAGCTCAACCCGGACCTGCGCCCGATCGGCGTCCTGGTCAACAAGCTGCGCGTGCGGTCCTACGAGCACCAGTTCCGGATCGCCGAGCTGCGCGAGAACTTCGGTTCCCTGGTGATGCCGACGGCGATCACCGACCGGCTGGCCGTGCAGCAGGCCCAGGGCGCGTGCAGCCCGATCCACGAGTGGCACTCGCCGGGCGCGCAGGAGATCGCGCTGACGTTCAACATGGTGCTGGCGAAGATCCTGCGCTCCAACCGGGCCGGCCGGCACCGCATCGCCGGCGAGGAGCCCGAAGGCCCGGACTGGCCCGAGGGCCCCGCGCCCGAGACGCCCGAGGCCCCGGCCGAGGTGTCCGAATCCGCGGGGTGAGCCGTGCCCGAAGGTGACACCGTCTACCTCGTCGGAAAGCGCTTCGACCGGGCACTGGCGGGCAAGACGCTGCTGCGAGGCGAGTTCCGCGTGCCGCAACTGGCCACTGTGGACCTCGCCGGGCGCGAGGTGCTCGGCGTCGGGACGGTCGGCAAGCACCTGTTCACCCGCTTCTCCGGCGACCTGACGCTGCACTCGCACCTGATGATGGACGGCATGTGGGACGTCTACCCGGCCGGCGCGAAGTGGCGCCGCCCCGGGCACCACGCCCGCGTGATCTTCACCGCGGCCGACACCCAGGTGATCGGCTTCCGCGTGCACGACCTCAAACTCGTGGCCACGTCGAAGGAAACCGACCTGGTCGGCCACCTCGGCCCGGACCTGCTCGATCCACAGTGGACCGAAGCGCACGCGGACCTCGCGATCGCGAACTTCACCGCCAAGCCGGAACGCGAACTCGGGCTCGCGCTGCTCGACCAGCGGGTGATGGCCGGCGTCGGGAACCTCTACAAGTGCGAAATCGCTTTCCTGCTGGGCGTCACGCCGTGGACGCCGGTGTCCGAAGTGGACGCCGGCCGCACGGTCGCGCTCGCCAGGAAGCTGCTGCTGGCCAACGCCCGCTCCGGCCGCTTCGACCAGAGCACCACCGGCCACCTCGACCGCAACCGCAAGAACTGGGTCTACGAGCGCACCCGCCAGGGCTGCTTCCGCTGCGGCGGCAAGCTCCTGGTGCGCACGCAGGGCCACGACGTCCGGCGCCGGCCGACGTGGTTCTGCCCGAAGGACCAGCACGGGCCCTATCCGCCGCAGTAAGCCGGCCCGGTGACGACGTTCAAGCTCCCGCTCCACGGGGCCGACACCGAACCCGGCGACCTCGCTCCCTGAGTCGCACCCGCTTCCCGTCACCGGGCCGGGCGGGAAACGCTCGTGTTCGCGCTGCGCGAACGTCCCGAAGGCCTGGTGTCCTTCGGCTTGGCGGCCCCGAACCCGGCGTCGGACGCGCGCGGTTCGAGCTGTACTTCACCCGGGCCAGGGAAGCCGGGCTGCACAGCGTCGCCGAGACGCTGGGGCTGACGGCGCACGAACTGGTGCGGCCGGCGGAGAACGCCGTCGACGCGTCCTTCCTCGACGACCGGCGGAAAGCCCTCCTGCGGACCGAGATCACAGAAATGACGTTGCCGGACACCGGGATCTTCGCCTAGCGTGGAAGTACACAAGAGAGGAGGTGGTCCTAAGTTGTATTCCAACAGGACTTGTGAGGTGGCTGTCCGCTAGCGGATGGCACGTGGAGGACTTTGAGCAGCGTTACAGCTGAGCCACCTTCGGCTCATCGCCTGCTCCACGTGATGCCTGATAGCGAATACCAGGCAGTCACCGTGCCCCCGGGGTTTCCGAGCACCAGTCCGGCTCGGGCTCGACCGTTTGACGGCGTTCGAGAGACACCCCGGGGGTTCCTTCATGCGCTCATTTGTGCAGGTCAGCCCGCCGGTCGTCGGGGAACGACCGCCCGCCGATCCGACCGGCCGGTTTGTCGACTGCGTTGTCTCGTTCTGTCCCCCGGACGGCTGAAGCTCGCTAGCCTGGACGCATGCTCAGGCCCGACTACCCGATCACCACGGATCGGCTGCTCCTGCGCCCGTTCACGCCCGACGACCTCGACGCGCTGAACTCCTTCCAGTCCCGTGCCGACGTCGCCCGCTACCTCTACTGGGGTCCGCGCAGCCGCGCCGAATCGGCCGCCGCGCTCGCGAAACGGGTGCACAGCTCGACGTTGACGAAGGAAGGGCAGTTCCTGGCCGTCGCGGTCGAGCTGGCTTCGACCGGGCAGCTGATCGGCGACCTGAACCTCGAGTGGCTCAGCAGCGAGCACCGGCAGGGCGAGATCGGGTTCGTCTTCCACCCGGACCACCACGGCAAGGGCCTGGCCGCCGAGGCGACGACCGAGCTGCTGCGGCTCGGCTTCGAGGACCTGGGGCTGCACCGCATCATCGGCCGGTGCGACGGCCGCAACGAAGCCTCCGCCGCGTTGATGGAACGCCTCGGGATGCGCCGCGAAGCGCACCTGAAGGAGAACGAGATCGTCAAGGGCGAGTGGACGGACGAGCTGATCTACGCGATGCTCGAAGACGAGTGGAAAGACCGTGACTAGTGGTCGCTTTCACGTGAAAGCGACGCTCGGGTAGCGGACTGCCGGCGGTTTGGCAGCATGGGGGCGTGCTCTTCGACAAGATCGTCCGCCCGGCGCTGTACCGGCTGTCCTACCACGACCCCGAGCTGGTGCACGAGCGCACGATCGGCGTCCTGGCCCGGCTCGGGAAGGTCGCGCCCCGCGGCGCCTTCCGCGTCGACGACCCGGTCGACGTCCTCGGCCTGCGGTTCCCCAACCGCGTCGGCCTGGCCGCCGGGATGGACAAGAACGGGCGCGCGCTGCCCGCGTGGGCCGCGCTCGGGTTCGGGTTCGTCGAAGTCGGCACCGTGACGCGGCTGGCGCAGCCGGGCAACCCGAAGCCGCGGCTGTTCACCCTCCCCGCCAGCGACGCGATCATCAACCGGATGGGCTTCAACAACGACGGCGCCGAAGCGCTCGCCGCCAAGCTCGCGCGCGGCGGGAAACCCGGCGTGCCGCTCGGGGTCAGCATCGGGAAGTCGAAGGTCACGCCCCTCGACGAGGCCGTCGAGGACTACCGCTTCTCCCTGCGTGCGCTGCACTCGTACGCCGACTACTTCGCGATCAACGTCAGCTCGCCCAACACGCCGGGGCTGCGACAGCTGCAGGACCGCGCCGCGCTCGCCGAGCTGCTCGGCGAGCTGCGCACGACGTCCGTCGAACTCGCCGGCGGGCGCACCCCGACGCCGGTGCTCGTCAAGGTCGCGCCGGACCTGACCGACGACGCCCTCGCCGAGCTCCTGGAGGTCGCGCTCGAGCACGGCGTCGCCGGGATCATCGCCACCAACACCACGCTGTCGCGCGACGGCATCGCGCCGTCGGAGAGCAGCCTGGCCGGGCAGGGGGGAGGCCTGTCCGGCCGGCCGCTGACCGCCCGCGCGGCGCAGGTCGTGCGGTTCGTGCACGACCACACCGGCGGGAGCCTGCCGATCATCGGCGTCGGCGGGATCACCGGCCCGGACGACGCCGTCCGGCTGGTGGACGCGGGGGCGTCGCTCGTGCAGCTCTACACCGGGTTCGCGCTGCACGGCCCGGGCCTGGTGCGCCGGGTCAGCCGGGGCCTCGCAGCCCGGCCGTCGAGGTGAACCGGACGTACCCGCGCCAGGACTCGTAGCGGTCCAGACCAGGTCCTTCGGCCGTCAGGCACCGGACGGCCAGGGGCGCGGTGCCGTCGTCCAGCAGGACGCGGTCGAGCACGAAGGGCTCTTTCAGCGTGGCCGCGAACCGCTCGAACGCGGCCGGGGACAGGCGCCAGCGTTCGCCGTCGAGGGTGGTGGCGCCTTCGAGGACGCCCGGCTGCGGGGGTTCGGTGTCCAGGAGCACCATCCGGTAGCCCTCGGTGGTCCGGACCGGTCCAGTGAACCGGGCGCCGAGCGCGGTGAGGTCGGCGTTGAGCGGCTGGCCGCGCAGGTGCGCGCCGAACACGACGACGTCCTCGCCCGGCTCCGGGTAGGGCGTCATGGGCTCGTCCGTGCAGACGGTCGCGAGGTCCAGGCCGATCTGGTCCTCGAACGCCCGCGTCAGGAACGTGACGCCGAAGGGGCGCTTGTCCCCCGGCAGCACCGGGACGGTGACCGTCGCCAGGTCGAGGAGGTTCGCGAACGCCGTGCAGGCGGCCAGGCGGTGCCGCACGCCGGCCGGGTCGGCCAGGGCTTCGACCAGGTCCGGGTGGTCCGGCACGGTGGGCAGCAGGAGCGCGTCTCCGAAGTCGTGCTCGCCGAGGACGATCGGGGTCAGGACGGCGCCGGCCGCCGTCAGCCGCTTCACGACGGCGTCGAACGCCATCGCCGCGGCGGCGCTCAACGGCAGGTTCTTCGGGTAGGCGATGCGCGGGTGCTCGCCGGCGCCGAGGCGGACGTCGGCGGGCCAGGTGCGCGTCGGGGAGACGCCGTCCGGGCCCGTCATCAGGGCGAGCGCGCGGCGGGCGGCGATCAGCCCGGTCGCGTACACCGAGACGGCGTCGGCCGAGCGGACGCCGGTCATCGGCAGCAGGCCGCGGGTCGGCTTGAGCGCGACGACGGCGTTCAGCGCGGCCGGGACCGCGCCCGCCGTGCTCAGGGCGAGGTCGACGATCCCGAGCGCGACGGCGACCGCCGCCCCGCGGCCGCCGGCCTTGGTGGGTTCCCAGGCCGAGGCCACGGTTCCGGCGCCGGTCTTGCCGAGCACGACGGCGCCGGCCGCGGTGAGCCGGGAGACGATCGTGGCGCTGGTTTCGGGGACCGAGCGGCCGGACGGCTGCCCGGCGACGTCGATCAGCTCCGGCACGGCGAAGACGGTGCCCGCGAGCGGCAGGTCCTCCCCCGCCTTGACGCGCTCGTCGACGGCCTTCGCGTCGACGAGGACGTCCTCGACCGCGCGGAGGGTGGACCAGAGGTCGGGACGGTCGGCTTCGGTGATGCGTTCGAAGGCCGCGATGACGCGGTGGGAGGCGGTGGGCGGGGTGGCGGGGACGGGGTCCGGATCCGGCGGGAGCGTGTTCACGGGGCGTCCTTTCCTCGGCGGTCGAGAAAGTCCACTGTGTACGGTCGGCGCCGGCGAACCTCAGTCCACGGCGGGCCTCCCGGCGAGTGACACCTCTAACTGCATGACAGAAACGTTAGGTGGCTTACGTTTCCGTCGCCATCAGTTTCCGATTACGCGCGGGTTTCGGAGCCGGGAGGTGAACAGGGCGCGACGCCGGGGTGAAACGCACGATCACGCACGCCGGGTGACCAAGGTCCGGTTCGCCCGGTTGGGGGCACCCGAACGGCCGAGTTTGGAACCTCAAGCGGCGCAACGAAGGCCGGATTCGCGTGATCGGGGCCGGTTTGGCGTCAGGAAAGCTCGCGCAACGCCATCGCGAGGCCCGCGAGACGGTCAGTGGCGTCGGTGAGAGCCTGTTTGGACGTGACAAGCCCATCGCTCGAAGCGGCGACCGTGTGGCCGGCCGCGGCGACCAGCCCGCGGTAACCCTCCAGGCCGTCGTCCAGCTGTTCGCGGAGCTTGCCGACCGCCGCGTCCAGCGCCGCCTGCTCGCGGGCCGGCGCGGAGTTGCGGCCGCGTTCGATCGCCTGGATGCGGCCGGCGAGGCCGCGCAAGGCGGCCGCCGCTTCGGTCGCCGTCTGGCGGGCGTCCGCGACGGACACTTCGGACACCGGTGTCGTGCCCACCGAGGACGGTACCGAGAGCTGGCGCAGCAGCTCGCCCAGGGACGCTTCGCACTCCGCCAGCCGTTCCATCGGCTCGCGCGCGGCGGAGCCGGCGGGCGGCAGCGGCGGCGGACCGGCCGGGGCGGACGGCAGCGGGGTGTTCTTGAGTTCGCGGAGCTTGAGTCCGCTTCGGACGCCGAACGTCCCGAACACGACGGCGCCGGCGAACGCCGTGATCGCCTGCGGCATCATCGGGGCGCCGGTGGCGCTCATCCAGCCCATCCCGGCCGCCACGGTGAGGACGCCGCACAGGATCGTCAGCATGATCCACAACGTCATCGCGCGGGACGTCCGGCGCTTGCGGCGTTCGAGCTTCGCGGCCGGGTGGTTCCAGCGGTCCCACTTGGCGCGGGCCTCGGCGAACGCCGGCACCTGGTTCGCCATCGTCGAGAACGTCGCCGACACGTCGGGCCGGCGGACCGGCGGCCGCTGCAGCGGGTTCGGCCGGGGCCGCTGGGGTGCGGGCTTCCCGCCGGCCTGGTCGGCCGGCGGGAAGTACTTCTGCACCTTCTGGAGCTTCTCCTGGGCGCGCACGGCGTAGTCGGGCAGCTTTTCGATGTGCTTCTCCAGCTTCGCGCTGAACTCGCCGAAGTCGCGTCGTCTGCCCTGCTGCCCCATGCTCGCCCCCTTCGAAACGGCTACCCGCGTCAGGCCGGGTTCTTGCCCTGCTCGGCCTGCACGCGCGCCTGGATCTCGCGCTGGATGTCGGCCGAGCTGCTGGCCGGCTTCTGGGCCGCCGTCTTGCCGCCGTCGGTCACCTGGGCGACCGACTCGCCGCGCATCGACGAGCGGATCTGCTCGAGCCGCGAGTGGCCGGCCAGCTGCGTGGTGGAGGCCTGGACCTCCATCATGCGGCCCTGGACCGAGTTCTGGGCGAGCTCCGCCTGGCCGAGAGCCGTGGTGTAGCGCTTCTCGATCTTGTCGCGGACCTCTTCCAGCGACGGCGTGTTGCCCGGCGCGGCCAGCTGGCTCATCTGGTTCAGCGAAGCGGAGACCTGCTCCTGCATCTTCGCCTGCTCCAGCTGCGAGAGCAGCTTGGTGCGCTCGGCCAGCTTCTGCTGCAGCATCTGCGAGTTGCGCTCGACGGCCTGCTTCGCCTGGGCCGCGGCCTGCAGCGACTGGTCGTGCAGCGTCTTCAGGTCCTCGATGTTCTGCTCGGCCGTGACGAGCTGCGTGGCGAAGCTCTCCGCGGCGTTCTCGAACTCGACGGCCTTCTGCTCGTCACCCTTCGAGCGGGCCTCGTCCGCGAGGACGAGCGCCTGCCGGGTCGAGGCCTGCAGCTTCTCGACGTCGCCGAGTTGCCGGTTGAGCTTCATCTCCAGCTGGCGCTGGTTGCCGATCACGGAGGCGGCCTGCTGCGTCAGCGCCTGGTGGTTGCGCTGCGCCTCCTCGATGGCCTGCTGGATCTGTACCTTCGGGTCGGCGTGCTCGTCGATCTTCGACGAGAACGCCGCCATCATGTACTTCCAGAACTTCACGAACGGGTTGGCCATCTCCTCCGCCTGCCTTCTTGCGTCCCACGGGCCTAGGTACTCGGGGTGGGGCGTCACTCCCCTGCATCTGCAACGCTCCGACCCCGGCGTTGGGTTCCATCGTGTCAGGTCGGCCACGTCCGTTCCAGGCGACCCGGCGGAATTCAGGGATCGCCCTGATCACCCCGAGTAGGCAACGCGAACGGCCCCGGGCGGGTTGCCCGGGGCCGTCGTCGTGTCCGACCTGTGATTATGCGGCGATGGTCGAGGCCAGCTTCGGCTGCCCGATCGTCGTCCGCAACGTCGTGTTCATCCTCGGCGCCGGGGAAACCCGCAGGTCGGCGAGGTCGTTGCCGATCAGCTCGGACATCAGGCGACCGCCTTCGATGCCGGCCGCCGAGGCCTCGGCGCCCCGCTTCTCCCGGGGCGCGCCTTCCACGATCCGCTCGTCGACCGGTGCGACCTCGACGTTGTCGAGGGCCGAAACGTCCGCCGCCACCTTGTGCAGCAGCTCGCCGAGCGGAAGGTCCAGGGCCTGGCAAATCGACGCGAGCAGCTCGCTCGACGCCTCCTTCTGGCCCCGCTCCACCTCAGAGAGGTAGCCGAGGCTGACCCTGGCGGCGCGGGAGATGTCGCGCAGCGTACGACGCTGGTTGGTGCGGGCATGACGGAGCCGATCACCGATCGCCTCACGCAACAGCACGGTCATCACGCGCCTCCCTTCCGTACAAGTACCCCCTACGTTACCCAGAGCGGCGCCCCGGGCGCAGGAGTTGGTGTGCCCGTACGCCAAGGGCGAACGCCCGTTTCACGTCAGATGTTCCCCGAGCAGGGCAAACGCGGCCTGGACCGATCGGGTCCTGATCAAGTCCCGATCACCGCTCAACGCCAGCGTACGGACTGTACGTGTTCCCGGCCCGGCGAGCCCGACGTGCACGGTGCCTGGTTCCACGCCGTCCTGGGGAGACGGCCCCGCCACGCCGGTGAGGCCCAGGCCCCAGGTCGCCCCGCACCGGTCGCGCGCGCCCTCGGCGAGCTGCGCGGCGACCTCGGGGTGGACGGCGCCGTGCTCGGCCAGCAGCTCCGCGTCGACGCCGGCCAGCGCGCTCTTCAGCTCGGTGGCGTAGACGACCAGCCCGCCGCGCAGGACCGCGCTCGCGCCCGGCACCGTCGCGAGCGTCGCGCAGACGAGCCCGGCGGTCAGCGACTCGGCGGCGGCCACGGTCTCGCCCCGCGCGGTCAGGGCCGCGACCAGGGCCTTCTCGTCCACGCTCAGCTCCCGGTGACCCGGCGCCCGGCCGCGCGCAGCCGCACGGCCCGGACCAGGTAGTCGACGCCGGTCACCACGGTCAGCACCAGGGCCAGGCCCATCAGCGCCCACCGGACCGGGTCCGCGCCCGCGGGCAGCGGCAGCAGGTACGCCACGATCGCGGCGATCTGCGCCATCGTCTTGGCCTTGCCGCCGCGGCTGGCCGGGATCACGCCGTGCCGGATCACCCAGAAGCGCAGCAGCGTGACGCCGATCTCGCGGACGGCGATGACGATCGTGACCCACCAGCCCAGCTCGCCCAGAATGCTCAAGCCCACCAGCGCGGCGCCGGTCAGCGCCTTGTCCGCGATCGGGTCGGCGATCTTGCCGAAGTCGGTGATCAGGCCGTACTTGCGGGCCACCCAGCCGTCGAGCTGGTCGGTGAAGGAGGCGACGGCGAACAGGCCGGTGGCGATCGCGCGCCAGGTGGTGTCGTGGCCGTCGCCGGTGAACAGCGCGACGACGAACAGCGGGACCAGGACCAGCCGGGACAGCGTCAGCAGGTTGGCGATGTTGAGCGTCGGGACCGGCGTGGCGACCGGCACCTGGGCGGGGCCGTCGTGGGCCGTGCCCTCGTCGGCGGCGTCGCTGGGGAGCGCACTCACCGGTCGGCGTCCGGTACCGCGCGGACGATCAGGTCCACGCCCGCCGAGTCCACGACCTCGCAGCGGAGGAAATCACCCACCTGGGTCTTCTCGGGCGCGTCGAGGATGACGCACTCGCCGTCGACCTCCGGGGCCTGGTGCGCGGCGCGGCCGGTGACCTCGCCGTCGTCGTCCAGCTCGACCAGCACGTCGACGAAGGTGCCGATCCGGTCTTCGGCGCGCTGCGCGGTCAGCTCCTCGACCAGCGCGGAGATCCGCGTGACGCGCTTGGCCACCTCTTCGGCGTCGAGCTTGCCGTCGAAGGTCTCGGCCTCGGTGCCGTCCTCGTCGGAGTAGCCGAAGACGCCGACCGCGTCGAGGCGCGCGCCCGTCAGGAACCGTTCCAGCTCGCTGAGGTCGTGCTCGGTCTCGCCGGGGAAGCCGACGATGACGTTGGTGCGGATGCCCGCCTCCGGCGCGTATTCGCGGATCTGCTCGCACAGCGCCAGGAACGAGTCCGTCGAGCCGAACCGGCGCATCCGGCGCAGCACCTGCTCGCTGGAGTGCTGGAAGGACAGGTCGAAGTACTCGGCGACGCCCGGCGTGGTCGCGATGGCCTTGACCAGCTGCGGGCGCGTCTCGGCCGGCTGCAGGTAGGAGACGCGGACGCGCTCGATGCCGTCGATCTCCGCCAGCCGCGGCAGCAGCCGCTCCAGCGCGGTGGCGCCGTCGCGGCCGAAGTCCTTGCCGTAGGACGTCGAGTTCTCGCTGACCAGGAACAGCTCCTTGACGCCGTGCTCGGCCAGCCACATCGCTTCGGCGACGACCTCGTCGGGCTGCCGGGAGACGAACGAGCCGCGGAACGACGGGATCGCGCAGAACGAGCAGCGCCGGTCGCAGCCGGACGCGATCTTCAGCGCCGCCACCGGCGCGTCGTCGAGGCGCGTGCGCAGCACCCGCGGGCCCCAGCCGTGCTGCGCGTGGCCCGGGACCTCGACGTTCTCCGCGGCGGCGGGCCGCTGGACCGGGCTGATCGGCAGCAGCTTGCGCCGGTCGCCGGGGGTGTGCGAGGCGACCTTGCGGCCCGCGACGACGTCGTCGAGCCGGTCAGAGAGCTCCGCGTAGTGGTCGAAGCCCAAGACGGCGTCGGCCTCGGGGAGGCTGTCGGCGAGCTCGTGGCCGTAGCGCTCGGCCATGCAGCCGACCGCGACGACCTTCTTGCCGGTGTCGGACGCCGCGAGCAGCGTGTCGACCGAGTCCTTCTTGGCCGACTCGACGAAGCCGCAGGTGTTGACCACCACGACGTCGGAGTCCTCGGGATCGGCCGCCAGCTCCCAGCCGCCGGCCGCCAGCCGGCCCGCCAGCTCCTCCGAGTCGACCTCGTTGCGGGCGCAGCCCAGGGTCAGCAGGGAGACGCGTCGGGTGGCGGCAGGGTCAACGGCAGGAGAAGGCACGACGTTCAGGGTAGCCGCCGGTCCCGGCCGGTTGACGACGGCGTAGCCCGGTCGTGCCCGGCGGTGTGGCAGTGTTGACGATCGTGCCGTCCGCCTCCCCCGCCGTCCGCCGCGCGCGGATCGCCGACGTCCGCAAGATCAAGGCCCTGGTCGACTCCGACGCCGGCCGCGTCCTCCTCGAGAAGGACCTGGTCACGCTGTACGAAGCGGTCCAGGAGTTCTGGGTCGCCGAGGTGGACGGCGAGGTCGTCGGCGCGGCCGCGCTGCACGTGCTCTGGGAGGACATCGCCGAGCTGCGGACCGTGGTGGTCGACAAGGCCGCCCGCGGCCAGGGCGTCGGGCGCGTGCTGGTCGCCCGGCTGGTGGACGAGGCACGTGAGCTGGGTCTCAGGCGGCTGTTCGTGCTGACCTTCGAGACGAGCTTCTTCCAGGGCCACGGCTTCGTGGAGATCCAGGGCACCCCGGTGTCGCACGAGGTGTACGAGGAGATGCGGCGCTCGCACGACACCGGCGTCGCCGAGTTCCTCGACCTGCCCTACGTCAAGCCGAACACGCTGGGCAACTCGCGAATGCTGCTCGAACTCTGAGCACCCCTAAGTCTGAACGTTTCCCCTTAACCTCCTTCCGGGCGGTGACGCGCGCCACCCGGATGTTTCAGGATGAGCTGGTCAATTCCTCACCTGATCAGCAAGGAACGCACAAGATGCGCACGACTCTGCGGAACCTGGGGGCCACCATCGCGGTGGCCGCGACTGTCGGCGGGGGTGCCCTGCTGGGCGCCGGCACGGCGGCGGCGGTCGACATCCCGACCGTGACCGACCAGTACCTCTTCAGCACCTCGCTCTCGAACTTCGAGACGATCCGCGGCCAGGCGCCGTACAACGGCCAGCTCGACTGGTCCTCCGACGGCTGCTCGTGGGCCCCGGACAACCCGTTCGGCTGGAAGTTCCTCCCGGGCTGCCACCGGCACGACTTCGGGTACCGCAACTACAAGAAGCAGGGCCGGTTCACCGAGGCGAACCGCCTGAAGATCGACGACAACCTGTACTCCGACCTGAAGAACGTCTGCGGCTCGAACGTCGCCTGCAAGGGCGCGGCGTGGACGTACTACCAGGCGGTGCGCAAGTTCGGCGGCTGAGGCTCACCCGACCCGGATCGTGGCCTCCAGGCCGTCCTCGCTCACCGACACCAGCTCGACGCGGCTGGCGGCGAACGAGGTCGCCTGGGGGCCCGTCCGGGGCCCGCTGTGCAGCTCGGCCGTCGTGCTCTCGCCGCGGCCCGGCTCGCTCAGCAGGAACGCCAGCGTCGCCTCGCCCTGCCAGATGCACGTCATGTTCGGGCGGCAGCGGGAGTCCGACACGACCCGCAGGTACCGGACCGTCAGGTCCTTCCCCTGGATCGCGGCCTCCTGCCCGACGTGCAGGGTGACGTCACCCTGCGGCGCCGTGCTCACGGTCGAGGGCGCCGACGGCCGGGCCGGCACCGGCTGCCCGGCCGCGACCGAGCTCCCGGCGCCCACCGCGACGACGGCGATGGCGAACAGTCCGGCTGCGATGCGCTGCGGGTCCATGCGCTCAGGACGGAACGGGCCCACCGGCGGGTTGCACTATTCCTCGTCGGAGTCGGACGGCGACGGGTCGCCGCCGCGGATCAGGTACAGGACCGAGTCCAGCTCCTCCGGCTTGATCAGCACGTCGCGGGCCTTCGAACCCTCCGACGGGCCGACGATCCCGCGGCTCTCCAGCAGGTCCATCAGGCGCCCCGCCTTGGCGAACCCGACCCGCAGCTTGCGCTGCAGCATCGACGTCGAGCCGAACTGGGACGTCACGATCAGCTCCGCCGCCTGCAGCAGGACGTCGAGGTCGTCGCCGATGTCGGAGTCGATCTCCTTCTTCTCGCCTGCCTTCTGCGCGGTGACGCCGTCCTGGTAGTCCGGCTGCGCCTGCTCCTTGGCGTAGTTGACGACCGCGGCGATCTCTTCGTCTCCGACGAACGCGCCCTGGATGCGGACCGGCTTCCCGGCGCCCATCGGCAGGTAGAGCGCGTCGCCCATGCCGATCAGCTTCTCCGCGCCCGGCTGGTCGAGGATGACCCGCGAGTCGGTCAGCGACGACGTCGCGAAGGCCAGCCGCGAAGGCACGTTGGTCTTGATCAGGCCGGTGACGACGTCGACCGACGGCCGCTGCGTCGCCAGCACCAGGTGGATGCCCGCCGCGCGCGCCTTCTGGGTGATCCGGACGATCGCGTCCTCGACGTCGCGCGGCGCGGTCATCATCAGGTCGGCGAGCTCGTCGACGATCGCCATGATGTACGGGTACGGCCGGTATTCGCGCTCCGAGCCCGGCGGCGCGGTGATCTCGCCGGACTTCACCTTCTTGTTGTAGTCGTCGATGTGCCGGACCTTGTTGACCTGCATGTCCTGGTAGCGCTGCTCCATCTCCTCCACCAGCCAGGCCAGCGCGGCGGCGGCCTTCTTCGGCTGGGTGATGATGGGCGTGATCAGGTGCGGGATGCCCTCGTACGGCGTCAGCTCGACCATCTTCGGGTCGATCAGGATCATCCGGCACTCGTCCGGCGTCGAGCGCGCGAGCAGCGACACCAGCATCGAGTTGACGAAGCTCGACTTACCGGAACCGGTGGAACCGGCGACCAGGAGGTGCGGCATCTTCGTCAGGTTCGCGGTGACGAAGTGGCCCTCGATGTCCTTGCCGAGGCCGATCACCATCGGGTGGTTGTCCTTGACCGTGGACGGCGCCCGCAGGACGTCACCCAAGCGGACCATCTCGCGGTCGGAGTTCGGCACCTCGATGCCGACCGCGGACTTGCCGGGGATCGGCGCCAGCAGCCGGACGTTGTCGGTCGCGACGGCGTAGGCGATGTTCTTGGTCAGCGCGGTGATCTTCTCGACCTTCACGCCGGGGCCGAGCTCGACCTCGTAGCGCGTGACCGTCGGGCCGCGGGTGAAGCCGGTGACCTGCGCGTCGACGTTGAACTGCTCCAGGACGCCGGTGATCGCCTCGATCATGGCGTCGTTGGCCTTGCTGCGGGACTTCGGCGCGTCGCCGAGCTTCAGCAGGTCGGGCGGCGGGAGCTGGTAGTCGCCCTCGACGGTGCGGGTCACCGCGAGCGGCGGTTCCGGCGCCTTCTTCGGCTTCTTTTCCGGGATCTCCGCCGGCTTCGGCACGGCCTTGGGCGGCTTGATCGGCGTCGGCACCTCGGCCAGGGCGGCGTCGATGTCGAGCTGCTCGGGGTTGGCGTCGCTGGCCTGACGCCGGCGCGACGGCTTGCGCAGGCGCGCGGACTTCGGGTCGGCCTCGGTGACGGTGTCCTCGTCGGTGGCGAAGCCGGACTTCTGGTCCGCTTCGGCGATCTCCTCTTCGTCGAGGCCCCAGTTGCGCAGCCTGGTCGGGATCTCGCGCACCGGCGTGCCGGTGAAGACGAGCACGCCGAAGACGAGTGCCAGGATCAGGATCGGGACGGCGACCCAGGTGGTGACACCCATGGTGAGCAGGCCGCCGGAGAAGGCGCCGACGATGCCGCCGGCGTACATGCGGCCGTCGTTGGTGTCCGGGAGCGCGGTGAAGATGTGCAGCAGCCCGAGCACGGACAGGACGACCATGATCGTCCCGATGACCATCCGCGGCCGGGTTTCGGGGTGCGGCTCCGACCGCATGAGCGCGACGGCGACGACCACGAGGACCAGGGGCAGCGTCACGGCGCCGGCGCCGAGGACGGTCCGGGTCGCGATTTCGACTCCGGCCCCGATCGGCCCGGCGGCCCGCCACCAGACGCCGACGGCCGCGACGATCGCCAGGGCGATCAGGCCCAGCGCGACGCCGTCGCGGCGGTGTTCGGGTTCGAGTTCACGGGTGCGGCCGACCGTGCGGGCCAGGGTGCCGATGCCCTTGGCCAGGAGGTTCCAGGTGCCGCGGACGCCCTTGCCGAAGATCCCGGGGGTCTTGCGGCGGGGGGCTGGTTTGCGGGGGGCCGGTTTGCGGGCTGTTGGGCGGGACTTCGCCGGCGTACGCGGCTTACGCGCCGCTGACCCCTTCGCGCCGCTACTCGTGCTTCGCTTCCTCGTCGCCGACCCAGCCATGCCTTTTACGGTAACCGGCCGTGGGCGTTCGTCCCATGCGCCACTCTCGGCTCAGGGTGAACTTCTGCCTCACGACGGGGGTTGAGCGGCCGTCCGGGTGAACCCCTGCGGGTGGGCGGTGGGCGGAAAGACCAGTCGTTCTAGCTTAAGAAAGACCGGTCGTTCTGGCCTCGGAAAGACCAGTCGTTCTCCTTGGGGAACGACCGGTCATGACCGTTCCGGAACGACCAGTCGTTCTTGATCCGAAAAGACCGGTCGTTCTCGGCACGGCAAGACCGGTCGTTCTCTCCAGCCCAGACCGGTCGTTCTCGCGTTGCAACGACCGGTCGTTCTCCCCGACGGCGCGCGAACGGACCGTTCGCGCCCCCAAGCGGCCGCCCCCGAACCCGATCCGACGAGTGCGCATTCGGGTGAAATCGGCGTCTGCCATGCTCTGCCCCATGGTCGCGCTGCACTCCGACAACACCTCCCGCCGGGCCCCCGCCATCTGGCGGACCATGCTGAACATCGACCGCGGGCTGGTGAACCTGGTCGGCAAGCTGACCGTCACCGGCCGGATCCCCGCCCAGCTGCGCGGCAAGCCCCTGCTGATGACCGCCAACCACATCGGCGTCTTCGACGCGTTCGTGCTGATGGCGGCGTGCAAGCGGATCGGCATCAACCCGCGGTTCATGCTGGCGGGCGGCATCCTGGACGCCCCCGTCATCGGCCCGGCGCTACGCGTCAGCGGCCACCTGCGCGTCGACCGCAAGAACGCCGGCACGGCCGTCGGGCAGTTCGCCGAGGCCGTCGAGGCGCTGAAAACCACGCGCGAACCGATCATCGTCTACCCGGAGGGCCGGATCAGCCACGACCCCGGCCTGTGGCCCGAGCGCGGCAAGACCGGCGCGGCCCGGCTGGCCCTCGCCTCGGGCGTGCCCGTGATCCCGATCAGTCAGTGGGGCGCGCACGAAGCCGTCTACTGGGGCACCGAGACCGTCAACGGCCCGGCCGACCTCGTCCCGCTCGCCCGGTCCGGGCTCAGCGCTCCCCTGCGCCGGCCGAAGTTCCGGGTGCACTTCGGCGACCCCGTCGACCTGTCGGACGTCGAGCCGGAGCGCCCGGGCGCCGGCGTGCGCGCGCACGCGAAGGTCATGCAGGCGATCACCGACGGTCTCGTCCCGCTGCGCGCGGCCGAGCCGGACCGCCCGCGCTTCCACGACCCGACGCGCCCGACCGACACCGTCAGCCCGTGGAAGCCGAAGCCCGGATCCTGAGCGCCGGCTAAACCCTTTCCCCGCCGCGGGCGTGGGTGCTGCGTTCCGTCGGTGACGTGGAGGGCAGGTCCCATGCGAAGGATCGCGAAGACCGTGGGTTCGATCTTGGCCGCGCTCGGCATCGCGGTGACCACCGCGGCCGTCACGGCGGCACCGGCGAGCGCCGCGGTGTCGTGCTCGGGCACGAAGACCTACGACAGCAGCAGCGGCACCCTCGGCATGGGCGAGCTGACGATCTACTACAACAGCGCCGACGGCGGCACCAACAGCGCGTGCTTCTACCACCGCGGCGCCACCTACGGGGTGGCCGCGGAGACCTACGTGAAGATCTCGCGCTGCGTCGAGACCAGCGGCGAAGGCCTGCCGTGCACGGCCGACCGCTCGTCGAGCCCGGACGACGGCGTCTACAAGTACTACGCGGGCCCCAAGGGGGTCACGGGCACGGCGAACCGCTGCGTGGCCGCGATCGGCTGGGTCTTCTGGCACGACGAGTACTACGTGGTCGACAGCGGCCGGCAGGGTTGCTGAGCCCGGTGTCCGAACTCTGAGACACCGCCGCGGAGCCCCTAGAGTCGGTGGACGTGAGCACACGGATACTCGTCGTCTACTACAGCTCGACCGGCAACACCGCCGCCCTCGCCGAGTCCCTCGCCGCGGGCGCGCGCGAGACCGGGGCCGAAGTGCGGGTGCGGACCGTGCCGGAGACCGTCCCCGCCGAGGCCATCGCCAAGAACCCGCGCTGGCAGGCTTGGCTGGACGACGGGCCGCACCACGAGCTCGCCACGCTCGACGACCTCGTCTGGGCGGACGGGCTCGCCTTCGGCAGCCCGACCCGCTTCGGCGGCCCGGCAGCCCAGCTCAAGTCCTATTTGGACAGCACGGGTGGCCTGTGGGCACAGGGAAAGCTCGCCGACAAGGTCGCGACGTCCTTCACGACGGCGTCCACCCGGCACGGCGGCCTGGAGTCGACGCTGCTGGCGATCAACAACGTCTTCTACCACTGGGGCGCGATCGTCGTCCCGCTCGGCTACACCGACCCGCACCTGATGGAGTCCGGCAACCCGTACGGCGGCTCGTTCGTCTCGCGCAAGTCGGCGGCGCCGGACGACCTCGCGCTCGGCGCGCTGCGCGTCCAGGGGCGCCGGCTCGCGACGATCACGACGCACGTCGCGACCGGGCTCAAGCAGTCCGAATAACCGGAAAAAACGCTTTGGCAGTGACGCGGTGGGCCCTACAGTCGCGGTGGTGACCACCGAGCTGCCCGTCCTCGCGCCTCCCCGGGTGGCCCACCGCGGCCGCGGGACCACCCTCGTCCTGCTGGCCGCGCTGTTCTTCAGCACGTCGGGCACGCTGGGCAAGTCCGCGATGTCCGCCGGGTTCAGCCCGGAGCAGGTGGCCGCGATGCGGATCGGCGTCGCCGGGCTCGTGCTGCTCGCCGGGGTGGCGCTGGTCGCGCCGCGGAAACTGCGGGTGCGCCGCGCCGAGCTCCCGGTGCTGGCCGGCTACGGCCTGCTCGGCGTGGCCGGGGTGCAGCTGCTCTACTTCGTCGCGGCGGGCCGGATCCCGGTCGGCATCGCGATCCTGCTCGAGTTCGTGTCGCCGGTGCTCATCGCGCTGTGGGTGCGGTTCGTGCGGCGCCACCGGCTGCCGCGGTCGGTGTGGGGCGGCATCGCGCTGGCCATGCTCGGGCTGTCGCTGGTCGCGCAGGTCTGGCAGGGCGTCACGCTGAACGGCGTCGGGCTGCTCGCCGGCTTCGGCGCGGCGCTGTGCTCGGCCGGGTACTTCCTGCTCGGCGAGCGCGCGGTGGCCGACATCGACCCGCTGGGCCTGGTCACCTGGGGCATGGTGATCGGCGCGGTGCTGGTCGGCTTCGTCGCGCCGCCGTGGACGTGGCCGCTGGAGCTGCTCGGCACGGACGTCGCGTTCGGCGCGTGGCGCCCGCCGGTGTGGCTGCTGCTGGTCCTGCTGGTGCTGGTCGCGACGGTGTTCGCCTACGTCTTCGGCATTTCGTCGCTGCGGCACCTGCCGGCGTCGGTCGCGAGCGTGCTCGGGCTGGTCGAGCCGGTGATCGTGACCGTCACGGCGTGGGCGCTGCTCGGCGAGGAGCTCACCTGGCCGCAGCTGCTCGGCTCGGCGATCCTGCTGGCGGGCGCGTACCTCGTGCAGCGGAAGTCCGAGATCCTGACGAGCTGAGTTCTTCACGAGATGGCGTCGGAGTGCGAGAATCCGCCACCATGACGACGTCGGGGCTGCGGCCCGAACTGCGGCAACGACACGTCCGGATGATCGCGCTCGGCGGCATCATCGGCGCGAGCCTGTTCATCGGCAGCGGCGCGGTGATCCACACGGTGGGCCCGGCGGCGGTGCTCTCCTACGCGCTGGGCGGGCTGCTGGTCGTGCTCGTCATGCGCATGCTCGGCGAGATGGCGACGGCCGCGCCGGCGCTCGGCTCGTTCATGGAGTACGCGCGGGAGTCGCTCGGCGGCTGGGCGGGCTTCACGATCGGCTGGCTGTACTGGTACTTCTGGGTCGGCGTGGTCGCGTTCGAGGCGGTGGCCGGCGCGAAGATCCTGCAGGGCTGGCTTCCCGGTGTGCCGCAATGGGTGTTCTCGCTGGCGCTGATGCTGCTGCTGACGGCGACGAACCTGGCGTCGGCGCGGTCGTTCGGCGAGACGGAGTTCTGGCTGGCGTCGATCAAGGTCGCCACCATCGTCGTGTTCCTGGTGCTGGGCCTGCTGTTCGTGCTCGGCCTCTGGCCGGACGCGCACTTTTCGGTGGGCAACATCGGCCTCGACGGTTTCGTGCCGAACGGCGGCTTTTCGGTCGTCCACGGCGTGGTGATCGTGATTTTCTCCTATTTCGGCGCGGAAATCGTGACGATCGCGGCGGCGGAGTCGGACCAGCCGGAGACGGCGGTCCGCAAGGCGACGTCGACGATCGTGTGGCGCGTGATCGTGTTCTACGTGGGTTCGGTGGCCCTGCTGGTGATGATCACGCCGTGGCGCGAAATCCCGACCGAGACGAGCCCGTTCGCGGCGGCGTTCGGCCGCTTCGGCGTCCCGGCGGCGTCCACATTGGTCAGCGCGGTGGTGCTGACGGCGGCGTTGTCGGTGCTGAATTCGGGGCTGTACACGGCATCCCGCATGTTGTTCGCCCTGCGCCGCCACGGCTGGGCGCCGACGTGGATCGCGGACACGAACGCGCGCGGAGTGCCGTGGAAGGCGATCCTGGTGTCCACTTCGGTCGGTTACGTGGCGGTGGTGATGAGCTACGTGTCCCCGGACAAGATCTTCTACTTCATCATCAATTCCGCGGGCGCGGTGGCACTGTTCGTGTACGCGATCATCTGCGGCTCGCAGTTGCGAATGCGGCGGCGGTTGGAGGCGTCGTCGCCTGAGTCGTTGAAGCTGCGGATGTGGGGTTATCCGTGGTTGAGCTGGCTGACGCTGGTGGCGACGTTGGTGGTGGTGGCGTCGATGCTGTTCGTCGACGAGGACGCGCGGTCGCAGCTGTACTTGAGCTTGATCAGCTTGGCGGTGATCCTGGGCGTCTACGCCCTCATCCGCCGGCGATCCTCGACAGGGCACCGAAAAACACGTCCGTGATCTTCGCCGGGTCCGGCGCCACGAACGCCTGGCCGCCCGTGGCCGCCGTCAGCTGGTCCAGCTCTGCTTTGTCCGCGTCCGGGCCGATGCCCACTCCGATCAGGGGGATCGGGCGGTGCGGGTCCTGGAGCTTCGTCAGCTCCGCCAGCGCCTCCGCTCGGGAAATGCTGTGCGCGTCCTCGTTGCGGCCGTCCGTCAGGACGATCACCAGGTTCAACCGGCCCGGCTCCCACTCTCGGCGGGCCGTCCGGTACGTGTCCAGCACGCTGTCGTACAGCCCCGTTCCGCCGTTCGGGGTCGCCTTCACCTGGGCCAGCCGCTGCAGTGCGCCGCTCGACAGGTGCTGGGCCACCGAGGCCATCGGCAACAGCTCGCGGTAGTCCTTGTCGCCGTCCAGGCGCGTCGAAAACGCCAGCATGCGCAGCTGGGTCGTCGGCTTGAACAGGTGCAACGCCTTCTCCGTCGCCTGCATCGACACCTGCATGCGGGTCAGCCCGGTCCCCGGCACCTGGGCGTTCATCGACCCCGACACGTCGACCAGCACCTGCACCCGCGCGCTCAGGTTGACCCCGGCCCACTGGTTCAGCAGCTCGTCGACGGACCCCGCGGCGGGGAGGTTCGCCGTCCGGATGCCCGGCGGTGCCACGCGCGGGTCGTCGGCGTGGTCGCGCAACGCCTGGCCGCCCGCCGCTCGCAAGCCCGTCTTCGCGATCGCGTTCGCGCCCGCGTCGCCGAGCACCGCGTCGCGCAGCGCGTCGACGATCGGGCGCTGCTGCGGGGTGATGCCGCCCAGCTCCGCGAACGGGTAGTCCAAAGTGGGCACCGCGGTCGCGTAGACGGCGACCAGCGGGGACGTCCGGTCTTCGATGTTGTGGCGCAGCACCGAGTTCTCCGACGCGGGGAACGCCGTCACCGAGGCCGTGCCGCCGCTGCCGCCCGAGCCCGGCAGCCGCGCGATCAGGTCCGTCTCCGCGCCGAGCGTGTTGGCCGAGAACCGTCGCAGCAGCGCGACGTACGCGCCCGCTGGCTCGGGGGCCGCGCGGACGCTCTCCTTCAGCCCGAGCAGCGCCAGCGCGCCGACCGCGTCGCGGGCCGGGTCGGACATGCCCGGGACGGCACCCTGCGCGGCCAGCACCTCGGCCCAGGTGGGGGTGCGCTCGGGCCAGCCGATGCCCTTGACGACGTCCTCCGCGGTGGCCAGCACGACCGGCGAGCTGGCCACCGACGCCCCGCTCTCGGGGACGTCGCCGGCGCCGAGCCGGCGGGCGCGCCGCAGTGCGAGGGTCGAGTCCGGCACCCAGATCTGCGGCCGCTCGCTGCCGTCGGACATCGCGAGCCGCTCGGCGGCCGAGGCCGCCTCCCTGGTCTGGACCTCGACCGAACCGCACGCCAGGTCCAGTTCCCGGGCGACGAGCCGGAGCGCCGGCGCGACGTCGGCGGACGCGGTGACCAGGACCTTCGCCGGCTGCACGCAGGTGGGCCGGGACCGCACCGCCGATACGGTCACCCAGGCCGCGGCCCCGAGGACGACCACGAGCCCGGTCGCGAGGACGGGCACCAGCAACCGGCGTCGTCCGTCGGAGTGTCGTCCCATCGGCGGCCTCTCTTCCCGAGGCGGGCTGGGACCCAGGTTAGCGCCGGGCAAAGCGCCGGTTCGTGGTCCGGACGGCCTAACCCCGCCTCATCCCGGGGAGGGAGGCAAGGCCGTCCCGGAGCGGGATGTCCGGAGCCCGGGCACGCGCGACACTGGACGTCTACCGCTTGGGGGTACGCATGAAACCGACGAGGACCGAACAGCGGCAGGCCCGCCGCGCACTGTTCCGCCAGATAGCCGCGGTCGCCTTCGCCCTGGGCTTGGCCACGGTGACGCGCTAGGAGGAGCGCCCCAATGTGGCCTTCGGTGCGTCTGACGCACCGAAGGCCGCCTTGGGTGCGTCAGACGCAACCAAGGCCGCCTTGGGGCGCTAGACCGGGATGACCGTCGGGACGATCATCGGGCGGCGGCGGTACGTGTCGGCCACCCAGCGGCCCACCACCCGGCGGACCGCCTGGGCGATCCGGTGCGTGTCGGTGATGCCCTCGGCCTCCGTGCGCGCCAGCTCCATCTCCACCAGCGGGACGACGGCGGCGAGCGCCTTCGGGTCGTCGGAGAAGCCGCGGCCGGACACCGTCGGGCTGCTGACCGCGCGGCCCGTGCTGGAGTCCACCGCGACGCTGATCGAGATGAACCCGCCCTCGCCGAGGACCAGCCGGTCCGACAGGGTCGACTCGCCGACGTCGCCGACCGAAAGGCCGTCGACGTACACGTGCCCGACCTCGACGCGGCCGGTGCGGGACGCCTTGCCGTCGACCAGGTCGACGACCACGCCGTCTTCGGCGATGACCACGTTCTCGGCCGCGACGCCGGTGCGGATCGCCAGCTCGCCGTTCGCGCGCAGGTGCTTCCACTCGCCGTGGACCGGCATCACGTTGCTCGGGCGCACCGCGTTGTACAGGTAGAGCAGCTCCCCCGCCGACGCGTGGCCGGACACGTGGACCTTCGCGTTGCCCTGGTGGACGACGTTCGCGCCGAGCCGGGTCAGGCCGTTGACCACGCCGAACACCGCGGTCTCGTTGCCCGGGATCATCGAGCTGGCCAGCACGACGGTGTCGCCCGCGCGGATCGAGATCTGCCGGTGCTCGCCGCGCGCCATCCGCGACAGCGCCGAGAGCGGCTCACCCTGCGAACCCGTCGAGACGAACAGGACCTTGCTCTCCGGCAGGGTGCTGGCCTGGTCGAGGTCGACGAGCAGGCCGTCCGGCACGTTCAGCAGGCCCAGCTCGGCCGCGATCCCCATGTTCCGGACCATCGACCGGCCGACGAACGCGATCCGGCGGCCGTGCCGCTGGGCGGCGTCGAGGACCTGCTGGACGCGGTGGACGTGGCTGGCGAAGCAGGCCACGATCACGCGCTGGTCGACGCGGCGGATGACGTCGTCGAGGACCGGGCCGATGTCGCGCTCGGGCATGACGAACCCGGGGACCTCGGCGTTGGTCGAGTCGACGCAGAACAGGTCGACGCCTTCGTCGCCGAGCCGGGAGAAGCCGGCCAGGTCGGTGAGGCGGCCGTCCAGCGGGAGCTGGTCGAGCTTGATGTCGCCGGTGTGCAGGACCACGCCCGCCGGGGTGCGGATCGCGACCGCGAGCGCGTCCGGGATGGAGTGGTTGACCGCGAAGAACTCCAGGTTGAACGCGCCGACGTCGCGGCGCTCGCCCTCGCGGACCTGGATCAGGTTCGGCCGCTGCCGGTGTTCCTTGGCCTTCGCCGCGAGCAGGGCGTTGGTGAACTTCGAGCCGTAGATCGGCAGGTCCGGCCGCAGGCGCAGGAGGAACGGGACGGCACCGATGTGGTCCTCGTGCCCGTGGGTGAGCACCAGTCCGTCGATGTCGTCGAGGCGGTCCTCGATCGCGCGGAAGTCGGGCAGGATCAGGTCGACGCCGGGCTGGTCGTCCTCGGGGAAGAGCACCCCGCAGTCGACGATGAGCAGCCGGCCGCCGAATTCGAAGACGGTCATGTTGCGCCCGACCTCGCCGATGCCGCCCAGCGCGACGACGCGCAGGGCCCCTTCGGGAAGCTTGGGCGGGGCGTTGGTGGGGCCTGGACCGGGGGGAAGTGAGCTCACCGAGGCAGGGTCCCAACGCTGGTGTGCGAGGTCGGCGCCACGTAGGCGGCCCTCGAGTCTGCTTGTGCCACCCGCTCACCATGCCAGTCCCGGGCCGCCGTGTCGCCCAGCGGCACGCCGCCCTGGCCGAGATCGGCGGCGATCAGGGTGGCCTGCTCGGCGGTCGGGGCGACGATCGGCAGGCGCGGCTCGCCGACGTCGAAGCCGCGCAGCCGCAGCGCCGTCTTGCTGAACGCGACCCCGCCGACCCGCGACATCGCGCGCAGCACCGGCAGCATGCCGCGGTGGTTGGTGCGCGCGGTGGACGTGTCGCCGTTCTCGTAGGCGTCGATCATCGCGCGGATCCGGCCCGCGACGACGTGACCGATCACACTCACCACGCCGGTGCCGCCGACGGAGATCCACGGCAGGTTCAGGCCGTCGTCGCCCGAGTAGTAGGCGAGGTGGGTGTTGGCGATGACCTCGGAGCCGGCGATCAGGTCGCCCTTGGCGTCCTTGACCGCGACGATCCGCGGGTGCTCGGCCAGCCGCAGCAGCGTGTCGACCTCGATCGGGACGACCGAGCGCGGCGGGATGTCGTAGAGCATCACCGGCAGGCCGGTGCTGTCCGCGACGGTCGTGAAGTGCGCGTGCAGGCCCGCTTGGCTGGGCCGCGAGTAGTACGGGGTGACGACCAGGAGGCCGTGCGCGCCGGCCGCTTCGGCCTGCTTCGCCTGCTCGATGCTGTGCGCCGTGTTGTTGGTGCCCGCTCCGGCCACGACGGTCGCGCGGTCGCCGACGGCCTCGACCACGGCGCGGATCAGCTCCTGCTTCTCCGCGTCGCTCGTGGTGGGGCTCTCGCCGGTGGTGCCGTTGACCACGAGACCGTCGTTGCCCAGCTCCACGAGGTGCTCGGCCAGCTCCTGCGCCCGCTTCAGGTCCAGCGCGCCCTCGGCGTCGAAGGGGGTGACCATCGCGGTGAGCACGCGCCCGAACGGCCGTCCGGGCGCTGCGGTAGGTGGGTTGGACATGCCCAGACGGTACCTCGTCACCCCGACAAAACCGCGCCGACCTGGTCACGTCCGGCGAAGTGCGGAGGATTTCCGGGACCCGGCCGCTCGTCGCGGAACTTCTACTTGACCTTGGTCACGATGGGCGAGGAGATCGGCCCGCCGTCGGCCTTCGCCAGCACGCAGTAGAACTCGCGCGTCGGGTACTCGCCGCTTTCGGTCGGGACGCTCTGCCACTGCTGCTGGGTCGGCACGAGTGCCCGGAACTTGAGGCCGTCGCGCTTGGTCTCGGGCACGATCGACGAGCGGAACGAGGCCGCGCAGCGGGCTTCGGCGGCCGCGGTGACGGAGCCCAGACCCGGGTAGCCGGCGATGGCCGCGTCGCTGTCGGACCAGCTCGCGGTGCCGATGACGTCCCCGGCGTCGTAGATCTCGAGGGTGTGGCTCTCCTTGCAGTCGCCGTCGTTGGCGTCGCTGATGACGCCGCCGTCCTGGACCGCGGCGTTGTAGCAGGGGTAGCTGGAACTGGCGTCCACGCGCATCTGCCCGCCGAGGCCGAAGGTCACGGTCGGCAGCTTCTGCTCGTCGACGGCCGGGGCCTCGAAGGCCTTTCCGGCGAAGAAGCCGCCGACCAGGGCGGCCACCACCAGCACCCCGGCGGCCGACAGCCACAGCGCGCGGTGGTCCTTCTTCGGCGGCTGGGGCGCGACCCGCGTCATCGGGTTGACCATGGCGGTGCCGCCCGGCGGCGTGGGCCGCATGCCCTGCGCCGTGGTCAGGAGGTTCTGCGCCTGCGCCGCGGTGAGGCGCGCGTCGGGGTTGGCGACGAGGAGGCCGAGGATGGCCGCGGCGAGCGGGCCGTGGCCGCGGGTGAGGTACGGGATCTCGGTCATGATCGCGTGCAGCGTCGCGGCCGTGGTCGCGCGCTCGAACGGGAGGGTGCCTTCGACGGCGAAGAACAGCGTCGCGCCCAGGGACCACAGGTCGGACGCGGGCAGCGCTTCGCGGCCTTCGACGCGCTCGGGCGCCATGAACGCGGGCGAGCCGACGATCATGCCGCTGGTGGTCAGGCGCGGGTCGTCGACGGCGTGGGCGATGCCGAAGTCGGTGAGCTTCACGCGGCCGTCCGGCGCGACCAGGATGTTCGCCGGCTTGACGTCCCGGTGCACGATCCCGGCCGCGTGCGCCGCCTGCAACGCGGCGAGCACCCGCTCCCCCATCAGCGCGGCCTGCGCGGCGGGCATCGGACCGCGCTGGCGCACGAGGTCCGCCAGCGATGGCGCCTCGACGAGCTCCATGACGATGAACGTGGTGCCGCCGTCGGTGACGACGTCGTAGACCGTGACGACGGCGGGGTCGTTGAGCCGCCCGCCGGTGCGCACTTCGCGCAGCGCGCGCTCGGAGAAGACGGCGGCCGACTCGGCGTCGGGCAGCCGCAGCTCCTTGACCGCGACCTGGCGCCCGATGACCTGGTCCTGCGCCCGCCACACGACGCCCATGCCGCCGCGGCCGAGCTCGCCGAGGAGCGCGTAGCGGCCCGCGACCACCCGCTGACCAGGCGTGACGGGCGCCTGCGGTGGATAGGGCCGGGTCTGTTCGTCGGTCACGGTGCTCCTTTTGGCGGCGGTCGCGCAGATGCTAGTCGGACCACCGCGGAGCGTTCGGGGTTCCGCGCAATTGTGACTCAGCGGTGCGTTTCGCCCCGGTACGGGAGCCAGCGGTAGCCCGGCGCGAAGTCGCTGAACTCGGCGCGTCCGCCGGTGGCGGCCCAGATGTCCTCGCTGACGACGAGCCCCGGGAACCGCGTCAGGTCCTTTTCGGCCATCAGTTCGGCGTAGGTGCGGAACTCGTCCGTCTCGACGCCGGCGAGCGCGTAGCGGTAGACCGGCGGCGCGGTCCGCAGGAGCCAGTAGAGCCGGCGGCCGGCGTCGGTCATGGCGGCCGCGTCCGCGGGGGACTCGATCCCCCGCTCGCCGAGGCCTTCGGGCGCGATGCCGCACCACCAGGCGCCTTCGTGGGAGAAGACGCGGGATCGCAGGCCGTCGAAGTGGCGGGCGAGGTCGCGGGCGTGGGTTTCGCGTCCGCCGCATTCTGCGTTGAGGGCGTAGATCCAGGCCATCCGATCAGCCGGTGAAGGTGAGGTAAATCAGGACCAGGTTCAACGCGATGATAACGCCCGCGACCACCGACGCCGCCACCGTCGTGAGCCGGCGGTTGACGTCCGCGCCCATCAGCCGCCGGTCCGCCGTCAGCCGGATCAGCGGCACCAGCGCGAACGGGATCCCGAACGACAGCACCACCTGCGAGACGACCAGCGCGGCACTCGGATCGGCGCCGAGGGCGAGCACCACGATCGCCGGGGTCAGGGTGACGAGCCGGCGCAGGACGAGCGGGATCCGCTTGTGCAGCAAGCCCTGCATGATCATCGCGCCCGCGTAGGCGCCCACCGACGTCGACGCGAGGCCCGAGGCCAGCAGGCCGATCGCGAACATCAGCGCGATGCCCGGGCCGAGCGCCAGCGAGACCGCGTGGTGGGCGCCCTCGATGCTGTCGACGCCCTCCTGGCCCTGCAGGTTCGTCGCGGCGAGCAGCAGCATGCCGAGGTTCACCGCACCCGCGAGCAGCATGGCCAGGCCGACGTCCGCGCGGGTGGCGCGCAGCAGGCGGCGGCGGGTGGTGACGTCGGGCAGGCCGTGGCGGTCGCGGACCAGGCCGGAGTGCAGGTAGACGGCGTGCGGCATGACGGTCGCGCCCAGCATCGCGGCGGCGATGAGGACGCTGCCCGCGCCGTCGAACTTCGGCACCAGCCCGCCGAGCGTGTCCGCCGCGGACGGCGGCTCGACGAACAGGCTGGCCAGGAAGCCGACCGCGATGACCAGCAGCAGGCCGGTGACGACGCGCTCGAACGTCCGCTGGCCGCCGCGGTCCTGGACCGCGAGCAGCGTCAGCGAGACCGCGCCGGTGATCAGGCCGCCGACGATCAGCGGCAGGTCGAACAGCAGGTACAGCGCGATCGCGCCGCCGACGACCTCGGCGAGGTCGGTGGCGATGGCGACGACCTCCGCCTGCAGCCAGTAGCCCAGCCGCGCGGGCCGCGACAGCCGGGCGCGCAGGGCCTCCGGCAGCGACATCCCGCTGACCAGGCCGAGCTTCGCCGACAGGTACTGCACGAGCACGGCCATCAGGTTCGCCGCGACGATCACCCAGACCAGCAGGTAGCCGTAGCGGGCGCCGGCGCTGATGTTGGAGGCGACGTTCCCGGGGTCGACGTAGGCGATCGCGGCGACGAACGCCGGGCCGAGCAGGGCCGACCCGGTGCGCAGGCGCGTCGCGAGTCTCGGCCGGACCGCCTCGGTGACCGCCATGTCGCCTGCCTCTCAACGGGTGTCGGGGATCCCAAATCGAAGTTTAGGCGTGCCGAACTTTCGATTTCAAGGGTGATGGCTCCCACCCTCGCGGGAGCGGGTACCCGGGAATCGCCCGCCGAAAAGCGTCAGGGGTGCGCGACTTCGTGGCCGGACTCGCGCAGCGCCTTCACGGCGTGGTCGAGGTCGGTACCGCGGACCAGGATGTGGTCGGTGTCGAAGGTGGACATGGAGAACAGCGCGACGCCCGCCGCGGCCAGCTCCGAGGCCAGCGCGGCGATGATGCCGGTGAGCGTGAACTCCAGGGGCCCGCGGACCGAGAGCAGCCGCCAGCCGTCCTCCGCCGTGCCGCCGTCCGGTTCCCGCCCGGCCGGGCAGATGATGGACAGCTCCTCGGGGGTGCGGGTCACCGAGACGAACGCGGGTTCACCGGGTGCGAGCAGCTCGGCGGGCACCGGGGCGTCCGCGGGCAGCCGGACCACGGCGTAGTCGCCGGGCCGGACGTCGATCGCCAGTCGTTTCATCAGCCTTCGAACACCTTCGGGCTCGTCGCGATCTCGGTGCCGTCCGGCAGCGTCGAGATGGTGAAGTCGGCGAACACGTTCGCCGCGGCCTTCTGCAGGTGCCGCAGGCACTCCACGGCCAGCTGCCGGATTTCGACGTCGGCGTGCTCGGTCGCGCGCATCGCGACGAAGTGGCGCCAGGCGCGGTAGTTGCCGGTGACGACGATCCGGGTCTCGGTCGCGTTCGGCAGCACCGCGCGGGCGGCCTGGCGGGCCTGCTTCCGGCGCAGGGTCGCGCTCGGGACGTCGGCGAACTTCTCCTCGAGGCCGGCGAGGAGCTCGGTGTAGGCGTCGACGCTCGCCTGGGCCGCGGCGAGGAACTTCTCGTGCAGCACGGGGTCGTTCGCGATGACGTCGGGCTCGACGAAGGCGGCGTCGCGCTCCGGCGCGTACCGGCGCGACAGCTGCGAGTAGGAGAAGTGGCGGTGCCGGACCAGTTCGTGGGTCAGCGAACGCGAGATCCCGGTGATGTAGAAGGTCACCGAACCGTGCTCGAGCACCGCGAGGTGACCGACGTCGATGACGTGCTCGACGTAGCCGGCGTTGGTGGCGGTGGCCGGGTTCGGCTTGTCCCACGCCTGGTAGCAGGCGCGCCCGGCGAACTCGGCGAGCGCTTCGCCACCTTCGGCGTCGGTCGACCAGGGCACGTCCTCCGGCGGGAAGAACTCCGTCTTCGCGATCAGCTGCACCCGTGGTGACACGGCCACGTTCCTGCTCCTTCCACCGGCTCTCCCGTGAGCCTAACCGCTTCCTTGACTGACACCACGAGTGACGTCATAGTGGTGTCATGGACCTGACGCCGTACATCGCCAACCTTCGCGAGGACCTCGCGAACACGGCTGCCGCCGGGGACGAGCACACCCGGCGGGCGGCCGCGCTGCTGTCTTCCGCGCTCGAACCCGCCGTCCGCCTGACGCTCATGAACGCCCTCGCCGACCTCGCCGCCGAGGTCACGGCCGCATTGCCGGGCCAGGTGGTCGACGTGCGACTGGACGGCCGGGACGTCCGCGTGGTCGTCACCGGCTCCGCCGAGGAGCCGACGTCACGCGCGACACCACGTGACACCACGCCGCCACCACCGCCGCTCGACGGCGGTGACATCTCGCGCATCACCCTGCGCCTGGTCGAGCAGATCAAGGGCCAGGCCGAGCGCGCGGCGGCGGCGCAGGGCGTCTCGCTGAACACGTTCGTCTCCCAGGCGGTGCAGGGAGCGCTGGGGCACGGCTCCCTCGGGGGCGGATCCAAGCACCACGGCAAGGGCGACCGGCCCGGGTCGCACCTGCACGGCTGGGTCGAAGGCTGAGGGGATTTCTGATGACTGACGAAGAGACGACGCCGGCTTCGGAGCCGAACGACGAGCTGGTCCGCATCGACGAGTTCGAGACCGAGGGGCCGCTGGACCTGGACGTCGGCGTGACGATCGGCCGTGTGGAGATCGTCCTGGAGGGCGAGTCGGGTGCCCGCGTCGAGCTGCGGCACGACCAGGGCGAGCAGCAGCCGTGGGTGACGGGGGTCAACAGCCTGCTGTCCTGGGTCGGCGAACGGTTCGGCGACCAGCTGGGCGTCGACCCGTCGGGGACCAACCCGGCCGAGGCGGTGCGGCAGAGCCGGATCGAGAAGCTGGGCAACCGCCTGGTCGTCCAGGCGCCGAAGGCGTGGCAGCTGCGGAACGTGGCGCTGTCGGTGGTCGTCCGCGCACCGGCGGGGTCGCACGTCGACGTCCGGGCGGGCGCGGCGGACGTCACGGTGACGGGCTCGGCCGGCCGCGTCGACCTGCTGACGGGCTCCGGCGAGATCAAGCTCGACCGCGCCGACGGCTCGGCCACGGTCCGCACGGGCAGTGGAGCGATCAAGCTCGGCCCGACGCTCGGCGGGTTGCAGCTGCGCAGCGGAAGCGGCCACGTCGAGGCGTCGTCGATCGCGGGATCGGCGACGCTGGCGACGGGCACGGGCGACGTGTGGCTGGGAGCCGTGTCGGGTGAGGTGATGGCCCGCACGGGCAGCGGCGACCTGTCGGTGGCCGACGCGGCTTCGGGCTCGCTGGACCTGATCACGGGCTCGGGCGAGGTCCGCATCGGCATCCGCGGCGGGACCGCGGCCGAGGTCGAGCTGACGTCGAGCGGCGGCCGGGTGTCCAGCGAGCTGGACGTCGCGGAGAGCGCGCCTGACGGTGGGGTGCAGTTGAAGGTGCGGGCCCGGACGGGCTCCGGCAACGCCGTGGTGACGCGCGCGGCCGGCTGAGGGGCCGTTCCCGGCGGGGGCCGGGAGCGACCCACACGACCAGGCGGGCTTCCCGCGGCCGTTTGGTCGAAGGGGGTGGCGGGCCGTTCCCGGCGGGGATCTCCGGGAACGGCCCGTTTTCCTTGTGCCCTGACGGCCTCGTGGGAGTTGGGTCCCCTGCGGGGGCTTCCGACCGGCCTCGGCGCATGCGCCCCAAGGCGGCCTTGGTTGCGTCACACGCACCCAAGGCGGCCTTCGGTGCGTCTGGCGCACCCAATGTGGCCTTCGGTGCGTCACACGCACCCAAGGCGGCCTTCGGTGCGTCTGGCGCACCCAATGTGGCCTTCGGTGCGTCACACGCACCCAAGGTGGCCTTCGGTGCGTCACACGCACCGAAGGCCACCTTGGGTCGCTTCAGCGGACCAGTTTTGCCAATGGCCGGGCCAAGTCTCCGCGTGTGCCCACTGCTACGCCCGACAGACCCAGCCACTCCGCCATGTGCTTCAGCTCCGCCGCCAGCTCCGGGAGCACCCGGGCCACGTCCGCCCCCTCCTCTGCGAATGCTCCCTGGACCCGCAGCACCCCCGCCGTTCGGTCGGACTTCAGGTCCACGCGGGCCGCCAGCGAACCGTCCAGGAGGAACGGGAACACGTAGTACCCGTACACCCTCTTCGGCTCCGGGACGTAGATCTCGATGCGGTAGTGGAACCCGAACATCCGCTCCGTGCGGGCCCGCTCCCAGATCAGCGGGTCGAACGGGCACAGCAACGCCCGGCCCGTCACCGTGCGGGGCATGCGGGCCTCAGCGTGGCGGTAGGCCACCGCTTTCCAGCCGCGCACCTGAACCGGCTCCAGGACTCCCGACTCCACCAGCTCCGCCACCGCCTGGCGGGCCGGGGCCGGACCCAGGCGGTAGTAGTCGCGCAAATCCGTTTCCGTTGCGACGCCCAAAGCGCGGGCCGAACGCTCGATCAAGCCCCGCGCGCCCTCCTCCGGCGACACCGACACCGACAGGATCTCCGGCGGCACCACTCGCTCGGTCAGGTCGTACAGCCGCTCGAACGACCGGCGGGTGCCTGTCGTCAGCTGGCCGATACCGAACAAGTACTCGCAGACTCGCTTGACCTCCGACCGCTCCCACCACGAGCCCGGGCCGCGACGTTGCGCGTCCGCCTCCACCTCGCGCTCGATGCCGCCCGCGCCGATCGGGCCCAGTTCCTTCACCACCGACAGGATTTCGTCGACCAGGCCCGGGGACTTCTCGATCAGCGGCCCGTAGTGCTTCCACCAGCCGTCGCGTTTCGCGCCCGAGCGGATCAGCGGCCAGTCTTCGATCGGGAGCAGGCTCGCCTCGTGCGCCCACGTCTCGACCAGCAGGCGCGGCTGGCGGGCCGAGTGGGACCACGCCGCGCCGTCCAGCAGCGCGGGCTCGTACGCGCCCAGGCGGGAGAACACCGGCATGTAGTGCGCGCGGACCGCCACGTTCACCGAGTCCAGCTGCAGCAGCTGGACTCGCGAGAGCACCCGTTTCAGGTGCCGCCGCGAAGGCGCGACAGCAGGACGGGGGTCGGCGAAGCCCTGTGCGGCCAGGAACGTCTTCCGGGCCGTCGAGACACTGATCGTTTGCATGGTGCCGTCATGGTGCCACCCACCACCGACAAAAACGCGCACCAGTAGATTCACACCCCATGAGCGACGCCGCCGTCCGTCCCGCCGACCTGTCCGACGCCGCGGAGATCGCCCGCATCCAGCGCGACACCTGGCACGCCGCCTACGAGGACCTGCTCGGCAAGAACGCCCTGGCCGAGCTGGACGCCGCCGACCTCGCCGGCACCTGGAGCGAGACCATCGACTACCCCGGCAGCCAGGTCTACGTCGCCACCGAGGGTGAGTTCACCGTCGGCTTCTGCGTCGCCGGCCAGGCCCCCGACGGCGAGGTCGCCGCCGCCGACGGCAGCCTGCCCGAAGACGCCGAGACCACCGGGCTGGTCGCCACCCTGCTCGTCGAGCCGCGGTGGGGGCGGCGCGGGCACGCCGGGCGGCTACTCGCGACGGCCGCCGCGGGTCTCCGGGCCGACGGCGCCACCCGCGGCATCGCCTGGGTCGCCCAGGGCGACCACGCCTCCCTCGGCTTCTACCGCCGCGCCGGCTGGAACCCCGACGGCACGGTCCGCACCCTCGACACCGGCGACCGCATGGTCCGCGAGGTCCGGCTCACCGGCACCCTCGACCTCAGCCTCTCCTGAGCCGGCGTCCCGGAAGATCACCCACCGCATCACGGCGTACATGAACGCGCCTTCACACGCGCCCGCGAGCAGCCGCGACACGTGGTATTCGACGCCCAAGGCCGTCAGGCCCGCGCCCACACCCAGCAAAAACGCCGCGTAATTGACAGCGATCGCACCGATGTAAAGCACGAGCTGCATTCCGACGGCCGCGTGGGAATGGAAGTTGAACGTCCGGTTCAGCACGAAGCTCAGCCCGAACGCGCAGACGTACGCCAGCGTGATCGCCAGCCACACCGGCCAGCCGAGCAGCCCGTGGAAGATCGTCAGCAACCCGAGGTCGACGCCGAACGTCAGACCGTTGATGACGCAGAAGCCCAGGAACGTCGGCGCCACGATCCGCGACAGACCGAAGGGGAGGACGCGCACGATCGCCTGGCAGAAGGTGCCGAATCGGTCGGCGGGCGTTCGGGATTGCTCGACGGCCACCCGGTCAGCGTTCCAGCGGGAAGTGGCCGGAAGACGTCCGGCAGGTGATCTTCTGGGGCGGACCACCCGCCGAAGAGGGGGGTTAACCCCAGTGCGTGGAGATTTCGAACTGATAACTTGGAGTACACGAGCGAATTTGAGGAGGTGACACGATGAGCTGGATCCTGCTGACGCTGGGCGTCGCGTTCGGTTCGGCCATCGTGCCACTGATCAACGCCGAAGTGTTCCTGATCGGGCTGTGCGCGACCCAGCCCGGGCTGCACTGGCTGTGGCTCGGGGCGGCGGTGGCGGTCGGGCAGATCGCCGGCAAAACGCTGTACTTCCTGGCCGCGCGCGGGACGATCAAGCTCCCGAAGGCCCTGCACGACCGCCTGCACCGCGAGCGGCCGCTGACCGAGCGACGTGTCCGCTGGCAGCTGCGCACCAAACGGATGCGCGGCTGGGTCGAGGCGCTGCGCGAACGCTGCCACCGGCACCCGCACTGGATGGCGGGCACCTACGGGGTGAGTTCCCTGGTGGGGCTGCCCCCGTTCATGGCGACGAGCGTGCTGGCGGGGATGGTGCGCATGCGGCTCGCGACCTTCCTGACCACGGGTTTGGCCGGAAGGTGGATCCGCTTCAGTTTGATAGCGGCTTCACCTGAGGTGTTCGCCGGGTGGCTGCACCACTGAAATGTCAGAGGTCAGAGCGGTCCAGGCGGCGCGGGAGACGGTGAGCTGGCCCAGGTGACGGGCTTTCGTGTCCCGCACGCCGACGGTCTCGGCGAGGAGAACCTCAACGCACTCGTCCTTCGCGGTGTAGCTCGACTTCTGCCAGGCGTAGCCCACCTCCACGCACTCGGTTTGCACGCTGTGGCTCGACTTCCGCCAAGTGAAGCCCACCTCCACGCACTCGCCTTCGGTTGCGCTGTAGCTCGACTTGCGCCAGGTGAACACCTTGCCCCCTATCTCGCGGCCTCCCGAAGCAGGGCTTGAGAAGCGTCTTCGGCCAATGCCTTGCCCTGTAAGAGCTTTACCAGCTTTCGGTAGCCCGAGATAGCCTCCAACTCGTTGAGGAAGGCGCTGGCGTACACATGCTCGAGCAGCACGATGGATGGATCGGTAGGGAAGTCGTAGAGGGTGAACATACCCAGCTTGCCGTGGTGGTAGCCCACATCGGCCGGCACCACGCGAACTGAAATGTTAGATGTAACAGCTGAAGTGAGCAGGTGATCGATCTGGTCGGACATGATGTCCTCGTTGCCGACCACCTCGCGGATCGCCAACTCGGAGATGATGGCCTGCAGGCGCACGGGGTTGCGCCGGGAAAGGATCCGCTGGCGTTCCAAGCGAACCACCAACCGCGCATCCGCCTCGGCCGGTTTAATTTCGGAGGCGGTCAGCAATGCGCGGGCGTAATCGGGAGTCTGGAGCAGGCCCGGGATCACGAGCGGTGACCAGTTGGTGATCTGGCTTGCCGTGCGTTCGCACTGCATGACCGCGGTGAGGGCCGCAGGCAGATCCGCCGGGTTGGAGTCGAGCCAGTTGGGTTCCTTGGCATGCGTTGCCAGGAAAAGGATTCGCTCGGTCGTCGCCCGATCGACCCGCAGGTAGCCGAGGATGCGGGCCACCTCCTCCACCGGAGGCACCCGCAACCCCAGCTCCCACTGGGACAACAACCGCGGATCGATCTCCAGCGCCCGCACCAGCTCGCGCAGCCCGAACTTCCTTGCTTCGCGCACTTCGCGCAGCGAAGCAGACAACGCACGCAACCCCGGTGACGATGAAGTCGGTTTCATGCGGGCGATAGTACGAACACCGCGCATTTCCCGAATGAACGACAACTGTCAGCGAAATGCCACACCGGGCATTCAGCGGTCGGAAGCCTCCAACTCGACAGCCTTCTTCATCGTCTCGCGGGCCCGCCGGCGATCACCCGCGATGTCGTACGCGTACGCCAGCTTGTACCACGTCCGCCAGTTCTCCTGGTCCGCCTCGACCTCCGCGCGGCGCTGCTCGAACCACGCGTCGGCCGCGTCGCGGTCCACGCGGCCCGAGGGCCGGCGCGGGAGGTCCGAGACGTCCGGGAGCGCGCCCTCTTCATCGAGCCGGCGGGACAGGCGCTGGATCTGCACCCCGTTGCGCCAAGTCATCACCACGATCCACACGCCGAGCAGCGGCAGCAGGAACACACCAACGCCCAGCACGATGCCGACGCCCGTGCCCGTCTTGAACAGGGCGACCGCCCGGTCCGCGAGCAGGAACAGGTAGACGACCAGCGCGGCCGTCAGCAGCAGTGCAACGTTGCGAGCCTTCACAGGTCGAGGACGTTCTCCAAGCCGACCGTCAGGCCGGGACGCTTCAGCACCTCGCGCACGCCGAGCAGCACGCCCGGCATGAACGACGTCCGGTCGAGGGAGTCGTGGCGGATCGTCAGGGTCTCCCCCTCGCCGCCGAACAGGATCTCCTCGTGCGCCACCAGGCCCGGCAACCGAACCGAGTGGACGCGGACCTCCTCGACCGTCGCGCCGCGGGCGCCGTCCAGCTCGGACGTCGTCGCGTCCGGACCCGGCGTCACGCCCGCCTCCGCGCGGGCCGCGGCGATCATCCGGGCCGTGTGCGCGGCGGTGCCCGATGGCGCGTCCGCCTTGCGGTTGTGGTGCAGCTCGATGATCTCCGCCGACGCGTAGAACTTCGCCGCCTGGGCGGCGAACCGCATCGCCAAAACCGCGCCAAGGGCGAAGTTCGGCGCGATCAGCACGCCCAGCGACGGCTTCGGCTCCAGCAAAGCCCGCAGCGAAGCCAGCCGGTCCTCGCTGAAGCCCGTCGTGCCGACGACCGCGTGGATGTCGTGCTCGACCAGGTACTCGAGGTTGCCCATGACGGCGTCGGGGTGGGTGAAGTCGACGACCACCTGGGCGTCGGCCAGGGCCGCGAAGTCGTCGCCCGCGTCCAGCGCGGCCACGAGCTTCATGTCGGAAGCGCCCTCGACGGCGTTCACCACCGTCGCGCCCATGCGGCCGCGTGCGCCGAGCACACCGACGTTGATGGTCATGAAGCGATCACCTCGTGCAGGTCGTCAGGAAGGTCGTCGGCGTGAGCGTACGGCCCGACGACCGCCGCCGCCGAGACCCCGCCCGGCCGCGCGAACAAAGTGCGAGCGAGCGCACACACGTCTTCGGTGGTGACGGCGTCGATGCGGGCGATCGTGTCGTCGACACCCAGGTACCGGCCGTAGTTGAGCTCGTTCTTGCCGATCCGCGACATCCGCGACGACGTGTCCTCCAGCCCCAGCACGATCCCGCCGCGCAGCTGGCCCTTGGCGCGGGCCACCTCGGCGTCGGTCAGGCCGTCGACGCCGACCTTGTCGAGGACTTCGCGGATGACGCCGGCGACGTCGCCGAGCTTCTCCGGCTGGCAGCCCGCGTACACGGCCATGTGGCCGGTGTCGGCGTAGCTCGCGACCGACGAGTACACCTGGTAGGCCAGCCCGCGCTGCTCGCGGATCTCCTGGAACAGCCGCGACGACATGCCGCCGCCGAGCGCCGCGTTGAGGACCGACAGCGCGAAGCGGCGGTCGTCGTGGCGCGACAGCGACCGCAGGCCCAGCATGACGTGCGCCTGCTCGGTGTCGTCGGTGTGCAGGGCGAGCTTCGGGAGCGTCTTGATCCGGGCGCGACCCTCGCGCGGCGCGATCGGCGTCGCGGCCCCGTCGAGCCGACCGCGCAGAGCCTTGCGGACCAGCCGGAGCACCTGGTTGTGGTCGATGTTCCCGGCGACGGACAGGACCATCCGCGGCAGTGTGTAGCGGCGCTTGTAGAAGTTGCGCAGGGCCGTCGGCGACATGTCGATGATGGACTTCTCGGTGCCCAGCACCGGGCGGCCGAGCGGGTGGTCGCCGAGGATGGCCGTCACGAACGTCTCGTGGAGGAGGTCCTCGGGGTCGTCGTCGCGCATCGAGATCTCTTCGAGGACGACGCTGCGTTCCATGTCCATGTCGCGGTCGGTGCAGAGCGCCTCGAACACGACGTCGGTGACCAGGTCGACCGCGAGCGGCAGGTCGGCGTCGAGCACCTGCGCGTAGTAGCAGGTGTGCTCCTTCGCCGTGAAGGCGTTGAACTCGCCGCCGACGGCGTCGATCTCCTCGGCGATCTGCGTGGCGTCGCGGTGCTTCGTGCCCTTGAACAGCAGGTGCTCGAGGTAGTGCGCGGCGCCGGCGACGGCGGCCGGCTCGTCGCGGGAACCGATGCCGACCCACAGCCCGACCGTGGCCGAGCGGGACGCCGGGACGTGCTCGGTGATCACGCGCAGGCCGCCGGGGAGGACGCTGCGCTTGACGACCGCACCGTCCGGGGTGGACTCGAGCGTGCGGGTGGTGCCGACGGGCTGTTCGTGCCCGGAAACCTGCCGTGCCATGGGGTCCTTACTCACGATGCCGTGAAGGCCCCCTCGCCGGGGAAACGGCGAGAGGGCCTTCGACGGAACTGGTGTTACTTGGCGTCGGCCTTCTCGGCGTCGGCGGGCTTGTCACCCTCGGCGGCCGGAGCCTCGTCTTCCTTGACGACGATCAGGCTGATCTTGCCGCGGTTGTCGATGTCGGCGATCTCGACGCGGAGCTTGTCGCCCACGTTGACGACGTCCTCGACCTTGGCGATCCGCTTGCCGTTGCCCAGCTTGGAGATGTGCACCAGGCCGTCCTTGCCCGGCAGCAGCGAGACGAACGCGCCGAACGCGGCCGTCTTCACCACGGTGCCGAGGAAGCGCTCGCCGACCTTGGGCAGCTGCGGGTTGGCGATGGCGTTGATCAGGTCGATCGCCGCGTCCGCCGACGGGCCGTCGGAAGCGCCCACGTAGATCGTGCCGTCGTCCTCGATGGAGATGTCGGCACCGGTCTGCTCGGTGATCGAGTTGATCATCTTGCCCTTCGGGCCGATGACCTCGCCGATCTTGTCGACCGGGATCTTCACGCTGGTGACGCGCGGCGAGTACGGGCTCATCTCGTCCGGGCTGTCGATCGCCTCGGCGATGACCTCCAGGATGGTGGTCCGAGCGTCCTTCGCCTGCTTCAGCGCGGCCGCGAGGACCTCCGACGGGATGCCGTCGAGCTTCGTGTCGAGCTGCAGCGCGGTGATGATGTCCTTGGTGCCCGCGACCTTGAAGTCCATGTCACCGAGGGCGTCCTCGGCACCGAGGATGTCGGTGAGCGCGACATAACGCGTCTCGCCGTCGACCTCGTCGGAGACCAGGCCCATCGCGATGCCCGCGACCGGCGCCTTCAGCGGCACGCCGGCGTTGTAGAGGCTCATCGTGGACGCGCAGACCGAGCCCATCGAGGTCGAGCCGTTGGAGCCCAGCGCCTCGGAGACCTGGCGGATCGCGTACGGGAACTCGTCCCGCTTCGGCAGCACCGGCACCAGGGCGCGCTCGGCGAGCATGCCGTGGCCGATTTCGCGGCGCTTCGGCGAACCGACGCGGCCGGTCTCACCGGTGGAGAAGGGCGGGAAGTTGTAGTGGTGCAGGTAGCGCTTCGTCGTCTCCGGGGAGAGCGAGTCGATCTGCTGCTCCATGCGGAGCATGTTCAGCGTGGTGACGCCCAGGATCTGGGTTTCGCCGCGCTCGAACAGCGCCGAACCGTGCGCCCGCGGGATCACGGCGACCTCGGCCGCGAGCGACCGGATGTCGGTGAGGCCACGGCCGTCCATGCGGATCTTCTCCGTGAGGACGCGCTGGCGCATGATCTTCTTCGTCAGGGCCTTGAACGCCCCGCCGATCTCCTTGTCGCGGCCTTCGAAGGCTTCGCCCTCGCCGAGGCCGACCTTCTCCAGCACGGCGGCCTTGACCTCGTCGGTCGCGGCGTCGCGGGCCTGCTTGCCGGCGATCTGCAGCGCGCGGGCCAGGTCGTCGGTCGCGATCGCGGCGACGGCCTCGTAGACGTCCTGCTGGTAGGCCGGGTAGACCGGGAACTCGCCGGTCGGCTTCGCGGCGGCCTCGGCCAGGCGCTGCTGCGCCTCGCACAGGACCTTGATGAACGGCTTCGCGGCCTCGAGGCCCGCGGCGACCGCGACCTCGTCCGGCGCGGTGCCGCCGGCGGCGATCAGGTCGAGCGTGTGCTCGGTGCCCTCGGCCTCGACCATCATGATCGCGACGTCGTCACCGACGATGCGGCCCGCGACGACCATGTTGAAGGTCGCCTTCTCCAGCTGCGACCAGGTCGGGAACGCGACCCACTGGCCCTCGATCAGCGCGACGCGGACGCCGCCGACCGGGCCGGAGAACGGCAGGCCCGCGATCTGGGTCGACGCCGAGGCGGCGTTGATGGCCAGCACGTCGTACGGGTCGTCCGGGTTGAGGCTCTGGACGGTGATGACGACCTGGATCTCGTTGCGGAGACCGTCGGCGAACGACGGGCGCAGCGGCCGGTCGATCAGGCGGCAGGTCAGGATCGCGTCGGTCGACGGGCGGCCCTCGCGGCGGAAGAACGCGCCGGGGATGCGGCCCGCGGCGTACATGCGCTCTTCGACGTCCACGGTGAGCGGGAAGAAGTCGAAGTGCTCCTTCGGGTGCTTCGACGCGGTCGTCGCCGAGAGCAGCATGGTCTCTTCGTCGAGGTACGCGACGACGGCGCCGGCGGCCTGCTTGGCCAGGCGGCCCGTCTCGAAGCGGACGGTGCGAGTACCGAACTTGCCGTTGTCGATGACGGCTTCGGTCTCGTGCACGGTGACTCCGGTGGAGTCGGTCATAGGGTGTTTCTCCTCTTTAGTTCCATCGCATCCGGCGCGAGTCTCCCACCCTGGGACCCGTTTCGCCTGAGGACGCTCGAGGAATGAGGCCGGTCTTCGATCGAAGCACCCGGGACTCTTCCCGGGAGCCACTACCGAGGACCGGCGGACGGACCCTCGTGCGCGCTCGCGCCGTGTTCTGTGCCGAGGGGGAGCGACCGCGTGGTCACTCCCCCTCGGGTAAAGCTATCGGCGCAGGCCGAGGCGCTGGATCAGCGCACGGTAACGCTCGATGTCCACCTTCATCACGTAGTTCAGCAGCCGGCGGCGACGGCCGACCAGCAGCAGGAGCCCGCGACGGGAGTGGTGGTCGTGCTTGTGAGCCTTGAGGTGCTCGGTGAGGCCGACGATCCGCTTGGTCAGCAGCGCGACCTGGGCCTCGGGGGATCCCGTGTCCGAGTCGTGCACGCCGTACTCGGCCAGGATCGACTTCTTCTCTTCGGTGGACAGCGCCACTTGTGTTGCTCCTTGCAAATAATCAGTGCCGTGCGGCCCCGGACGTGGATGCACGCCGGGAAGACGGTCACGGCCGCCACGGACTGCAGCCGGACCCGCTCGTGAGGTTACCAGCCCGCTGAACAGCGTCTTCAGGCGCCGTCCAGCTCGAAGACGCGCGCCACCCGGTAGCGGGGGCCACCCGGCTCGCGCTCGCTGGTCATCAGCGCCACCTCGGCGGCGCGCCAGCTCCGGCTCGTGAAGCCGGCGAGCTGTTCGGTCCAACGCGCGGGACGCCCCGGTTCTTCCCGGGGGAACCGCGCCAGCGTGAGGTGGGGCGTGTACGGCCTCGCCTCGGCGCCGGCCCCCGCGGCGTGCGCGAGGGGCGTCAAGTCCGTTCCGGCGACAGTCAACCACAGCACCCCGGGGAACGTCGCGGCCTTTTCCAGCCGGACGTCGACGCCCGCCCGGCCGGCCAACCGGTCCGCGAGCCAGGCCGCGCGGGTGCCGACGTCGTCGTGGCCGTAGTAGGCGAGGGTGACGTGCCAGCGCTCCGGCGGCTCCCAGCGCAGGCCGTCGCCGGGGTCGCCGAGGGCCGCGGCGACCTGCTCGACGACGTCGTCCGGCGGGACCAGCGCGCTGAACAGGACCGGCATCAGGAGCCGTTGCCCGCCCGGCGCAGCAGGTCGGCGATGGCCGGGAAGTCGTCGTCGAGGCGCTTGGCGGCCTCGCCGAGGTCCTCGTCCTCGGCCAGGTCGCGCAGGTAGGCGAGCACGCGGCGGTCTTCGTTGATCACCGGGATGTTGTCGCGGCCGACGGTCGGGCGGGAGTCGCGGACGTCCTCCATCGCGGCCAGCATCGCGTCGCGGTTGCCGGCGGCGACCTCGGGCACCAGGATCTTGCGCTCGAGCATGATCATCCTGGCCAGCACGACCGGGTTGCCGATCTTCGCCCGCCGCCCGCTCATCACCTGGCTGAGCATGGGGGCGCTGATGCCGAGGACCTCGGCCAGGAACGCCTGCGAAACGTCGAACGCGACCACGAGCCGGCGCACGCGGTCACCGAGCGGCTCCCCGTACCACTCGCGCTGCAACGCGATGTTGCGCTGGACGATCTTGTGGTCCTCCACCGTTTCCGCTCCCCTTGTCCCCGCTCGCGCACACCGTCCGTGAGCATTTTGCCATCGCTGTCACGTGCGTGAACGCGAAATCCCCTATTCGCCCCCGGTAGGGGTGTCCGGGGGCACCTCCAGTGCCTTTCTCGTCTCGATCACGTCGTCGTCGATCTGCGTCACGAGGCCGGCCGAGTCGGCGAACCGGACCTGGTCACGCAGCCGCGTCACGAAGTCGATGGCCACGTGCTGGCCGTAGAAGTCCTCGTCAACGTCGAGGACGAAGGCCTCGACGGTCCGCTCGCGCCCGGAGAACGTCGGGTTCGTGCCGACCGAGACGGCGGCGCGCAGCCGGCGCGACGGATCGGCCGAGCGGGTGAACCAGGCGCTGTAGACGCCGTCGGCCGGGACGGCGGCGAAGCGCGGCGTCGACAGGTTCGCCGTCGGGTAGCCGAGCTCGTGGCCGCGGCCGTCGCCGCGCACGACGATGCCCTCGAGCCGGTGCGGGCGGCCGAGCGCCTCGGCCGCGGCGACGACGTCGCCGGCGTCGATGCACGACCGGACGTAGGTGCTGGAGAACGTGATCGCCGACTGGTCCTCTTCGGACAGTTCCTTGCCCTGCAGTTCCGCGCCGTAGGCGGCGAAGCCGAACCGGCGGCCGAGGGTGCGCAGCAGGGCGACGTCGCCGGCGGCCTTGGCGCCGAAGGTGAAGTTGTCGCCGACGATCACCGCGGCCGCGTGCAGCCGGTCGACGAGCACCTCGTGCACGAACTCCTCCGGCTGCAGCCGGGACAGCTCCAAGGTGAAGGGCAGCACGCAGAAGACGTCGATACCGAGGCCTTCGACGATCTCCGCCTTGCGCCGCAACGTGGTCAGCTGCGCCGGGTGGCTGCCCGGGCGCAGGACCTCCGACGGGTGCGGGTCGAACGTCAGCATGACGCTCGGCAGCCCGCGCTCGGCCGCCGCGGCGACGGTCCGGCTCACCAGCTCCTGGTGCCCGCGGTGCACACCGTCGAACACGCCGATGGTGACCACGCACCGGCCCCAGCCGCCGGGGAGGTCCCCCAGCCCACGCCACCGCAGCACGTCAGACTCCCGTCTCTCAAGGGCCACCCTAGGCGGGCAGCAGGACCACCACTGCGCGGGACACGCCTTCTTCGTCGGCGGCCAGCGCGAGCACGCGGCCGTCGGGACCGAAGAGCCCGTAGGTGCCTTCGACGCCGGCGGCCGGGATGCGCTGGCCGTGCCGGACCGCCTTCGCCGTGGCGGCGTCGAGGTCGCGGCGCGGGAAGGCCGCGGCGACGGCGGCGTCGAGGTCCAGGCTCAGTTCGGGGCTCTCCTCGAGCTGGTCGAGGGTGCGCGCCCTGGCGAGGGTGAACGGGCCGACCGTGGTGCGCCGCAGCGCCTTCAGGTGCCCGCCGACGCCGAGGTCCGCGCCGAGGTCGCGGGCCAGCGCGCGGACGTAGGTGCCGGACGAGCACTCGACGACGGCGTCGACCTCGACGTGGTCGTCCTCGTGGCGGATGCCGAGGACGTCGAAGCGGTAGACGGTCACCGGGCGGGCCGGGATCACGACGTCCTCGCCGGCGCGGACGCGGGCGTAGGCGCGCTTGCCGTCGATCTTGACCGCGCTGACCGCGCTCGGCACCTGCTGGATGTCGCCGGTCAGCTTTTCGACGCCGTTCGCGATGTCTTCGTCTTTCACGTTCGCGGTCTCGGCTTCGGTGAGGACTTCGCCCTCGGCGTCGTCGGTCGTGGTGCTGCTGCCGAGGCTGAGGGTGGCGAGGTAGGTCTTGCGGTCCAGTGCGAGGTGGCCGAGCAGCTTGGTGGCGCGCTCGATGCCGAGCACGAGCACGCCGGTCGCCATCGGGTCGAGCGTGCCGGCGTGCCCGACCTTGCGGGTGCCCATGATCCGGCGAGCACGGGCGACGACGTCGTGCGATGTCATGCCGGCGGGCTTGTCGACGATCAGCAGACCGGGCGGCGGGGCGGGACGACGGGGCGGTTTGGGGCTCGACACGCGGCAAACCCTACTGGCCACCGATCGTGGGTCGATCAGGCCGCTCGGACCCGCCAGGATGGGGGCGTGACGGAGATCGAAGTCCGGGCCGCCCGGCCGGCCGAGCTGGCCGCCGTCGCCGAACTCCGGTGGCGCTGGGTGGCCGAGCAGGACGGCCTCCCCGGCGACGGCCGCGCGGCGTTCGTGCGCGAGTTCGCCGCGTGGGCGCGGGAGAACGCGGCGACCCACCACTGCCTCGTCGTGGTGCGCGACGGCCGGCTGCTCGGGATGGCGTTCCTCGCGGTCACCCCGCGCGTGCCGACGCCGACGGCGTTCACGAGGGCTTGCGGTGACGTGCAGAGCGTCTACGTCGTGCCGGAAGCCCGTCGCGGCGGGCTCGGCGGGATGCTGATCGAAGCCGTCCTGCGGCTGGCCGGGGAGCTGGGGCTGGAGCGCGTCACGGTGCACTCCTCGGGGTCGGCCGTGCCTGCCTACGAGCGGCGCGGGTTCGCGGTCGCGCCGCAGCTGCTGCAGGCGTCGGTCACGCGGCCACGATCGGCGTCTCCGGCAGGGCGGCGTCCCAGCGGCGGCGGGTGATCCGGACCGGCAGCTCCTCGCCGCGGGCTTCGGCCAGGAACAGGTGCGCGCGCGTGCGGCGCCACCACACCAGCATCCGAACCGTGCCCAGCGCCAGGATCGCGACGATGGCCAGCAGCGAAAGCCGGAAGCTGCCGCCGGTCCACTGCAGGAGCACGCCGACGAGCAGGGCGGCGATCGTCGTCGCCACGAAGCCGCCGACGTTCACCACGCCGGTCGCCGTGCCGACGCGGGACAGCGGGTTGTAGTCGCGGGCGAGCGCGAAGCCGATCATCGACGCCGGGCCGCCGAGGGCGAGGAACGCGAAGGCGGGCACCAGGACCGGCACGGGCACCGTGCCCGGCCAGCTCAGCAGCACTGCCCAGATCAGCGCGGCCCCGCCGATGTAGCCGCCGACCAGCGGCATCCGCAGCGACGGGTACCGGCCGATCACGCCGCCGAGCAGCGGGCCGCCGGCCATCGAGCCGAAGACGAACACGGTGAGCAGCGCGCTCGCCGTGGCCATCGACTGGCCCTGGCCCTGCACCAGCCAGGGCACGCCCCACAGCAGTGTCAGGGCGTTGGGGGCGAACATCGTGCTGAAGTGGACCCAGAAGCCCAGCCGCGTCCCCGGCGTCCGCCAGGCCTCGGCGACCTGGTGGGCGAGCTGGCGCGGGCGGACTTCTTCGCGGACGGGCGGCTGTTCGCCGGCCGGGACGTCGCGGACGCGCAGGGCCACGACCACGGTGTAGAGGACCGTGATGGCGCCGACGGCGAGGAAGGTCGGGGTCCAGCCGGCGCCGTCGAGCACCAGCGAGAGCGGGACGGTGGCGGCGAGGTTGCCGATGTAGCCGACGGCCGCGGTGAAGGACGTCAGCAGCGCGTACTGGCGGCCCGGGAAGTGGGCGGCGACCAGGCGCAGGACGCTGACGAACGTGAGCGCGTCGCCGAGCCCGAGGACGCCGCGGGCGAGCAGGCCGAGGCCGTAGGAGTGCGCGACGCCGAGGAGCAGCTGGCCGGCGCCGAGGATCAGCACGGCGACGGTGAGGACGCGGCGCGGGCCGTAGCGGTCGACCAGGACGCCGGTCGGGATCTGCATCGCGGCGTAGACGCCCACCTGCAGGACGGTGAACGTCCCGAGCGCGGCCGCGCCGACGCCGAAGCGTTCGGCCGCCTGCAGCCCGGCGACGCCGAAGGAGGTGCGGTGGAAGACCGCGAGGAGGTAGACGGTGACGGCGGCGAGCCAGATGAGCCAGGACCGGGCGGTGGCGCGGCCGGTGGCGGGCGGCACAAGTTCCTCCAGGGATTCGGCGTTTCGTGGCGGACGCCTGCGCTGCCGTCCTTACTACTTGTAGCGCCTAAGCAACGACGAAACATAGCTGTTATCCCGGTGGCGTTCACCACATGGTTTTATGTGAATCTCCTTCACATTCGGGGGTGGTGTGGTGACCGGGCTCCACGGGGCGCACGCGGTGATCACGGGCGGGTCCAGCGGGATCGGGCTGGCGACGGCGGCGGCGCTGGGTGAGCGCGGCGCGGCGGTGTCGCTGGTGGCGCGCGACGAATCGCGGCTGCGGAAGGCGTCCGTGTCGTTGAAGTCACGCGGGTATGCGGTGCGCACGGCGGTGGCCGACGTCTCCTCGCAGGGGGAGGTCGCGGCGGCTTTCGCTTCCTTGGTGGATGCGGCCGGGCCGTGTGACGTGCTGGTGACGTGTGCCGGGCAGGCGCGTCCGGGCGAGTTCCTTTCGCTGGACGACGAGGTTTTCCGGCGGATGGTGGAGGTCGACTACTTCGGGACGCTGCACGCGGTCCGGGAGGTGGCGCCCTCGATGGTCCGGCGGCGGTCGGGGTCGATCGTGGCGATCTCCTCGGCGGCGGCGGTGCTGGGGATCTACGGGTACACGGCGTACGCGCCGGCGAAGTTCGCGGTGCGGGGGTTGATGGAGGCGTTGCGGGACGAGCTGAACCCGGCGGGAGTGCACGTGGCTTGCGTGTACCCGCCGGACGTCGACACGCCGCAGCTGGCCGAGGAGAACCGCTGGAAGCCGCTCGAGACGGCGGCGATCAGCGGGACGATCCGGCCGATGGCGGCCGACGCCGTGGCGTCGGCGATCGTGCGGGCCGTGGAGCGGGAGCGGTACGCCGTGTACCCGGACCGGTCGGTGGCGTTGCTGGCGGCTCTGGGTCCGTTGGCCGCGCCGTTCTTGAGGCGGCTGGTGGACCGGCGGGTCCGGCTGGCCCGCCGGGCTTGACTCACGCCGGGCGGATCGCTCCCGTCACCGCCCAGTTGCCGCTGCGCCAGCGGACCAGGACGAACACCAGCCGCAGCACCATGAACAGCGAGAGCCCGATCCAGATCCCCGTCAAGCCCCAGCCGAAGCCCAGTGACGCCCAGATCAGCGGGAGGAAGCCGAGCGCCGCGCTGCCGAGGGTCGCGTTGCGCAGGAACGCGGCGTCCCCCGCTCCCAGCAGCACTCCGTCGAGCGCGAACACCACCCCCGCGATCGGTTGCAGCGCCACGAAGAACCACCAGGCGTGCGGGATCTCGGCCAGCACCCCCGGGTCGGACGTGAACGCGTGCGGCAGGACCCAGGACAGCGCCGCGAACAGCACGCACAGGAAGCACCCCAGCAGTAGCCCGTACCCGGTGATCTGGGCCGCCACCCCGCGGGCTTGGCGGGCCGAGTTCGCGCCCAGCGCCGCCCCCACCAGCGATTGCGCCGCGATCGCCACCGAGTCCAGCACCAGCGCCAGGAACGTCCAGAGCTGCAGGACGACCTGGTGCGCGCCCACCGCTTCCGTCGAGGTGCGGGCCGCCACCGCCGCCGCCGAGATGAAGCACGCCTGGAACGCCAGGCTGCGCAGCACCAGGTCGCGGCCCAGGCCGAGCTGGGCGCGCATCACCTTGAAGTCCGGGCGCAGGCCGACCTTTTCCTTGACCAGCGCCACGATGAACAGCGACGCGGAGATCACCTGGGCGACGACGTTCGCGATCGCCGAGCCCTCCAGGCCCAGATCAGCGCCGTAGACGAGCACCGGGCACAGGACGGCCGAGATGCCGTTGCCCGCCAGCACGTACCGCAGTGGCTTCGCGGAGTCCTGGACCCCGCGCATCCAGCCGTTGCCGGCCATTGTGACGAGGATCAGCGGCGCCCCGAACAGCGCGATCCGCACCCACGACACGGCCGCGCCGGCGACCTCGTCGCTGCCCGACAGCGCCCGCGCGATCGGCCACGCCAGCAGCTGCCCGGCCACGAGCACGACGAGCCCGACGAGCACCGCGAGCCACGTCGCCTGGACGCCTTCGCGGACGGCGTCGGCCCGGCGGCCCGCGCCGTGCAGGCGGGCGGTGCGGGACGTCGTGCCGTACGACAGGAAGGTCAGCTGGCTCGACACCTGGGCCAGCACGACCCCGCCGAGCGCGAGCCCGGCCAGCGGCAGCGCGCCGAGGTGCCCGACCACGGCGGTGTCGACCAGCACGTACAACGGCTCGGCGGCCAGCACCCCGAGCGCGGGCACGGCCAGGCCGAGCACGCGCTTCGCCGGGATCCGCTCCGTCTCCTCCACGTTCACCACGGATCGGACTCTAACCGCCGGGGCCGACAGTTTCTGACCGGTGGGAAGGCGGGAACTTTCCGGGCCCGCTGTCCGACGGGGGTCGGGGCGGCTCGGGCGACGACGTGAATGACTCATTCATGTCGTCTGGTGACATGAATGAGTCATTCACGTCGTTTCGTCAGCCGGCTGCCTACAGCAACGGCGCCCGCTCCAGCGCCGCCCTCAACCCGGCCAGCACCTCGTCCGCCGCACCCGCGATCGTGCACCCCGCGGCCTGCCGGTGCCCTCCGCCGCCGAACTCCGCCGCCACCGCCGAGACGTCCAGCCCGACCGAGCGCAGCGAAATCTGCCACTGCGCCGGGTTCGTCACGTCCTGCTTGAGCACCGCCGCGACCGCCGCCTCGCGGACCGAACGGACCACGTCGATCACCGACTCGACCTCTTCCGCCCGGACCGTCCGCGCTTCGTCGACGCGGACCACCGCGTGCACGAAACCCCGTCCCTGCGCCGCTTCGCGATCCAGAGAAGCTTCGCTGAGCACCGAAGACAGCATCGGCAACCACGCGAACGGCCGCTCGTCGACGATCCGCCGCACCACCTTCTCCGGGTCGACGCCCGCCTCCAGCAGCCGCGCCGCCATCCGGTGCGTCTCCGGGCTCGCGCGGCGGAACCCGCTCGTGTCCGTGACGATCCCGGCGTAGATCCCCCGCGCGATCGGCTCGTCCGGCTCGACGCCCATCGCGTCCAGGATCCGGAACACCAGGATCGCGCTCGCCTCGGCCGTCTCGTCGACGACGTTGCAGCTCCCGTAGAACGTGTTGGTCGCGTGGTGGTCGATCACCAGCACCGATTCCGCCAGCTCGACGCGCCCGGCGAGGCGGCCCAGCCGCTTCGGCACCGGTGTGTCGACGCAGACCAGCAGCGCTTCGCTGTCCGGCAGGTCGTCCGGGTGGGTGAGCAGGCCGTCCTCGTCCAGCCACCGCAGCGTCTCCGGGGCCTCGTCCGGCTCGCCGAACGACACGCGGACGCGCGCGCCGCGCTGGTGCAGTGCCCGGCCGAGGGCGAGCGCGCTGCCGAGGGCGTCCGCGTCCGGGCGGACGTGGCCGAGCACCGTCACGTCGGTCGCCGACGCGAGCAGCGCGGCCGCGTCGCGGATGTCCCGCGCCAAAGTAGGGGTCACGGTGCGTCACGCTACGCTCTGCGGGATGCCTGAGTACGTGATCCTGGTCCACCCGTCAGCCAACCGGGTCTACGCCGCCTCCTCCCCCGCGCTGCTGCGCGCGGAGCTGGCGGTGTTCGGCGCGGCGCTGCCGGCCGAGCTGTCCGGGATCGAGGAGGTCGAGCTCGGCGGCGTCGGCTACGTGCGCTTCACCAGCTCGGTGCCCCTCGGCGGGCGCGACCTCGCGCTGCTGTCGAACCTTTCGTCGCTGTACGCGCTGTTCGAGCTGGGTGACGGCGTCCTCCGTCCGGTCACCGTGACACCGCTGGCGAAGGCGGACTCGGACCTGCTGACCATCCAGAAGTACCCGGGCAAGACCAACGAGTCGTTCACGAAGCTGCTGCTGAACGTGACGCTGCTGGCGACCGCGGACCCGTTCTCCGACCGGCCGAAGTACCTGCTCGACCCGCTGTGCGGCCGCGGCACCACGCTGAACCAGGCGATGATGTACGGCCTGCACGCCACCGGCCTGGACGTCGACGCCAAGGACTTCGAGGCCTACGAGGCGTTCATCAAGACGTGGCTGCGGAACAAGCGCGTCAAGCACACCGCCGACTCGGGACAGCTGCGCCGCAACAAGGTCCGGCTCGGCCGGCGCCTCGACATCGAGTACGCGCTGGACAAGGAAGCGTACAAAGCGGGCGACACCCGCAAGCTCACCTACTTCCAGGCCGACACGCTGACCACCGACGAGGTGCTGCGGGCGAACTCGTGCGACGTGATCGTCACCGACGCGCCGTACGGCGTCCAGCACGGCAGCCACCGCGAGGCCGGGTTGCAGCGCAGCCCGCGCGACCTGCTCGCCGCGGCCGTCCCGGTGTGGACGCGCGTGCTGCGGCCGGGCGGGGCGCTCGGGATCTCGTGGAACACCACCGTGCTGCCGCGCGAAGAGCTCGTCGAGGTGCTGCGCAAGGCCGGGCTCGACGTCCGCGAAGGCGGGCCGTGGGACGAGTTCACCCACCGGGTCGACCAGGCCATCCTGCGCGACCTGGTCGTCGCGGTGAAACCGGCGTCCTGATCGATATACTCCGGCTCGTGACCGTCGAGGACCGCCCCCTGCGCGCCGACGCCCGGCGCAACCGGGAGGCACTCGTCGCCGCCGCGCGGGAAGTGTTCGGCGCCAAGGGCGTCGACGCCCCGCTGGACGAGATCGCCCGCCGCGCCGAGGTCGCGATCGGCACGCTGTACAACCGGTTCCCGACCCGGGCCGACCTGGTCGAGGCCGCGTTCCTGCCGACGCTGGAAGAAGCCCAGGCCATCAGCGAAGAAGCCCTCGCCGTCGACGACCCCTGGGACGGTTTCGTGCTGTTCCTCGAACGGTCGGTGCTGATGCAGGTGTCCGACCGCGGCTTCACCGAGGTCTGCTCGCGGGTGTTCGACCCTTCGTCGGGACTGGAGAAAGCCAAGCACGCCAACGCTTCCCGGATGAACCGGATCATCACGCGCGCCCAGGAGGCCGGTGCGCTGCGGAAGGACTTCCGCGCGGAGGACCTGGCGATGGTGTTCGCCGCGGCGACGGCGACCCCGGACTGGCGGCGCGCGCTCGGCATGGTCCTCGACGGGCTGCGCGCGCGATGACCTGGCTCGCGGACACCCGCACGTCGTACGACACGGTGGCGTCGAGCTACGCCGAGTTCGTTTCCGGCGCTCTCGAGAAGCACCCGCACATGAAGGCGGCGCTGGCGTTGTTCGCGGCGGAGGTCGACGGCCCGGCGGTGGACGTCGGCTGCGGGCCGGGGCAGTTCACGGCGTACCTGGCTTCGCTGGGCGTCGACGCTTCCGGCATCGACCTGTCGCCGGCGATGATCGACGTGGCCCGGCGGGCGCACCCGGAGCTGCGGTTCGACGTGGGTTCGATGACGGACCTGGCGCTGCCGGACGCGTCGGTCGCGGGGGTGCTGGCGTTCTGGTCGCTGATCCACGTCCCGGACGAGTCGGTGCCGGTCGCGCTGGGCCACTTCCGGCGCGTGCTGCGGCCCGACGGCCTGCTGGTGATCGGCTACCACGTCGGCGTGGGGACGCGCCTGAAGACCGAGGGCTACGGCGGCCACCCGATGCGGGTCAACGTCCACCTGCGGCAGCCGTGGTGGCTGGCGAAGCGGGTGCGGGCGGCCGGGTTCACGATCGAGGCCGAGTGGGCGCTCGACCCGGGGAACAAGGTGTCGCAAGCAATTCTGTTCGCGCGCGCCACGAAGGGCTGAAGCACGCGGAGTGCTTCAGCCTTCGCGGTCACCGCGATGCGGTCAGATGCATTCCCAGCGGCTGCAGTTCTGGGTGATCCCGGAGGCGAACATGCTGGACGGGTAGTTGTAGACGTAACCGTGTGACTGGTAGGTGATCCCGGTGTCCGTCGAGGTGAAGTAGCCGGTGTAGCAACTGGTCTGCCCTTGGGAGACTTCGGCGTTCCCGCCGTCGCCGCGCGCGCAGGTCAGGCGCCCGGCCGGGCTGCCGTTCAGGTGGACGTCGATGAAGGCGTTGGCCCACTGGCCCGCGCCGAGGGCCTTGTCGAGCTTGAGCTGGGCCCAGTACTGGTTGCACGAGTTGACGTAGGTGTAGACCTTGCCGATCGCGGCGCCGTTGGTGTGGTTGACGATGTCGGCCGACCGCAGCACCCAGCCCGCGGTCGCGCAGTTGCCCGGGGCCGCGGACGCGGTGGAACCCGACAGCAGCATCCCGCCCAGAGCGGCCGCGAGACAGAGCCAGACGTGCAGGATCCTCTTCATGGGGCGCAGTCCTTTCGTTGCCGGCATTCCGGCGTACCACGCTCGGCGGCACCCGGCGGTTTAGCCGGTCAGGAAAGGCGCTGCCCCACGAAGTCCAGGACGTCCGGCAGGATGCCGCGCCAGTACTCGTCCTGGTGGCCGCCCGGGGAAAACCTCGACACCGCAGGCGAAACCGCCTTCACCAGCCTGCGATCCGCGCTCAGGAACGGGTCCGACTCGCCGCACCAGACGCCCAGTGCGTCCGGGCGCAGTTCTGCCGGGTGCAGCAACGGTTCCTCCGCACGCCAGTTGTCCTCGCCGGAGAACACCTTGCGGCTGCGGGCATCCGGCCAGCTGACGAACAGCGCCGCGCTCGCCGTGGCGACCGCCTTCAGGTCCGGGTGTGAGCGCGCGAAGCGCAAAGCGCCGAAGCCGCCCATGGAAATGCCGAACGCTGCCGAAGCCGGACGCAGGTCGTGGCCCGCCAGCCAGGCGGGGACCTCGTCGGTGAGCATCCGCTGCGGATCGTCGCCGGAACCGACGTCGACCCAGTAGTGGTCTCCGTCGACCGCGGCCACCGCGAACGGTGGTGCGCCGGCGCGGACCGCCGCCGTCAGCGCCGCGGGGACGCCCAGGTCGAGGAAGGTTCGCGCGCGGGCGCCGCGGCCGTGCAAGGCCAGGCACACCGGCAGACCCGAAGCCGGAACACCTTCGGGGGTGATGAGGACCAGGTCCACGTCCGTGCCGCGAGCGGCCGAGTGCACGCGCTCGACCGTCACCGGGTCGCGCGGTGGCGACGGGCGGGTCGGCGGCGCCACCGCGGGTGGGTCCGGCGTCGGCGGGGAAGACGAGCAGCCCGCCAGCAGCGTCAACGCGCTGCCGGCGAGCAGGGTGCGGCGGGAGAGCACGGGTCAGCCCCGGCTCTCCTCCTCCGCGAACTCGTCGTCGTCCTCTTCGGTGTCTTCGCGCGGTGCCTTGTACGGGTCGACGTCGCCCGCGTGCTGGGCGCCCGTCGCGCGGCGGGCGACCTCCGCGTCCGCCTCGCGGGCCTTCGCGAGGAGGTCTTCGATCCGCTTCGACTCCTCGGGGATCGTGTCCGCGACGAACGTCAGCGTCGGCGTGTAGCGGACTCCGGTGCCCTGGCCGACCTTCGTGCGCAGCACGCCGCGCGCCGATTCGAGCGCGGCTGCGGCGCCGGCGAAGTCCGGGACGGAGTCCAGCTTCTCGCCGAGCACCGTGTAGTACACCGTGGCGTCGTGCAGGTCGCCGGTGACCTTCGTGTCCGTGATGGTCACGTAGTCGAGCCGGGGGTCCTTGACCTCGTGTTCGATCGCGGACGCCACGATCTGCGAGATCCGCTTCGCGAGCTTGCGAGCCCGAGCCGGATCAGCCATGTCGTTCTCCTAGAAAAGTTCTAATCGTCCGGTCCGAGCAGCCGGCGGCGCGCGGAGAGCAGTTCGAACTCCGGCCGGCTCGCCACGTACCGCTCACACGAGTCGAGCACGTCACGGACGTGCTCGCCACCTTCGGCGACCACGGCCACCCCGATGAGGGTCCGGCGGTGCAGGTCGGTGTGCCCGGCTTCGGCCACCGACACGGCGAAGCGCTTGCGCACCTCGGCCAGCACCGGACGGACCACGGATCGCTTCTGCTTCAGCGAATGGACGTCGCCGAGCAGGATGTCGAGCTCGAGAGCTCCGACGAACATAGGCAGTTTTGGTGGTGTAGTAGGGAGACACCGGGTGTGCGCGAGAACGCACACCCGGTGTCGAACATCCTTACGCGCGAGGCTTCTCGCGCTGCTCGTACGTCTCGATCTGGTCGTCGACCTTGATGTCGCCGTACGAACCGAGCGTCAGACCGCACTCGTAGCCCTCGCGGACCTCGACCACGTCGTCCTTGAACCGCCGCAGCGAGCTGATCGGCAGGTTCTCCGCGACGACGGTGCCGTCGCGCAGGAGACGAGCCCGGGCGTTGCGCCGGATCTCGCCGGACATGACCAGGCAACCCGCGATCGTGCCGATCTTGGAGGACTTGAAGACCTCGCGGACCTCCGCGCGGCCCAGCTCGACCTCTTCGTACTCCGGCTTGAGCATGCCCTTGAGGGCCTGCTCGATCTCGTCGATCGCCTGGTAGATGACCGTGTAGTACCGGACGTCGACGCCCTCGCGGGTGGCCCGCTCGGTCGCCTTGCCCTGGGCGCGGACGTTGAACCCGAGGACGATCGCGTCGGACGCGGTCGCCAGGTCGATGTCCGACTCGGTCACGCCACCGACACCGCGGTGGACCACGTTCAGCTCGACCTCGTCGCCGACGTCCAGCTGGAGCAGCGAGGCTTCGAGGGCCTCGACCGTACCCGAGTTGTCACCCTTGATGATCAGGTTGAGGCTGTTCGTCTCCTTCAAGGCGGAGTCGAGGTCCTCGAGGCTGACCCGCTTGCGGCGCGACGCGTTGAGCGCGTTGCGCGTGCGAGCCGACCGGCGCTCGGCGATCTGCCGGGCGACGCGGTCCTCGTCGACCACCAGGAAGGTGTCGCCCGCACCCGGCACCGAGGTGAACCCGATGACCTGGACGGGACGCGACGGCAGCGCCTCGGTGACGTCGACGTTGTGCTCGTCGACCATCCGGCGGACGCGGCCGTAGGCGTCACCCGCCACGACCGAGTCACCGACGCGCAGCGTGCCGCGCTGGACCAGGACGGTGGCCACCGGGCCGCGGCCGCGGTCGAGGTGCGCCTCGATCGCGACACCCTGGGCCTCCATGTCCGGGTTGGCCCGGAGGTCCAGAGCGGCGTCGGCGGTCAGCAGGATCGCCTCGAGCAGGCCGTCGATGTTGATGTTCTGCCGCGCGGAGATCTCGACGAACATCGTGTCGCCGCCGTACTCCTCGGCGACCAGGCCGTACTCGGTCAGCTGCTGCCGGATCTTGTCCGGGTTCGCGCCTTCCTTGTCGATCTTGTTGATCGCGACCACGATCGGGGCCTTGGCGGCCTGCGCGTGGTTGATCGCCTCGACCGTCTGCGGCATCACACCGTCGTCGGCCGCCACCACGATCACCGCGATGTCGGTCGAGTTCGCACCACGGGCACGCATGGCGGTGAACGCCTCGTGACCCGGGGTGTCGATGAAGGTGATCAGCCGCGGGTTGCCTTCGAGCTCGGTCTCGATCTGGTACGCACCGATGTGCTGCGTGATGCCGCCGGCCTCGCTCTCGCGGACCTTCGTCTTCCGGATCGTGTCGAGCAGTCGGGTCTTACCGTGGTCGACGTGACCCATGATGGTCACGACCGGCGGCCGGATCTGGAGGTCCTCTTCCTCACCCGCGTCTTCGCCGTAGGTGATGTCGAAGGTCTCCAGCAGCTCACGGTCTTCTTCCTCGGGGCTGACGACCTGAACCGTGTAGTTCATTTCGCCGCCGAGCAGCTCGAGGATGTCGTCCGACACGGACTGCGTCGCGGTGACCATCTCGCCGAGGTGGAAGAGCACCTGCACCAGCGAAGCCGGGTTGGCGTCGATCTTCTCGGCGAAGTCGGTCAGCGAAGCACCCCGCGGCAGCCGGATCGTCTCGCCCTGCCCCTTGGGCAGGCGGACGCCGCCGACGCTGGGCGCCTGCATGTTGTCCATGTACTCCTGGCGCTTCTGCCGCTTCGACTTGCGGCCCTTGCGCGAGGGACCACCGGGCCGCCCGAAGGCACCCGCGGTACCGCCACGGCCACCGGGGCCGCCACGACCGCCGCCGCCACCGCGGAAGCCGCCGCCACCACCGGCCGGGGCACCCGTGCCGCCGCCGGGACGGAAACCGCCGCCACCGCCGCCGCCACCGGGGCCGCCGCGGAAGCCACCGCCGCCGCCACCGCCACCGGGACCGCCGCGGAAACCGCCGCCGCCGCCACCGGGACGACCGCCGCCACCGGGGCCGCCACGGGCGCCGCCACCGGGTCCACCACGCGCGCCGCCACCGGGACCGGCGGGACGCTGCGTGCGGCCCGGCATCATGCCGGGGTTCGGCCGCGGGGGCATGTTGCCCGGGCTCGGCCGGTTGCCACCGGCGCCGCCGCCGGGCCGCGGGGCCGGACGGTCACCGCCGCCTTGACCGCCACCGGGACGCGGCGGGCGGTTGTCGCCGCCCTGACCGCCACCGGGGCGCGGGGCCTGCGGACGCGGCGGGGCGCCGGAACCGACGCCGAACGGGTTGTTGCCGACCCGCGGGGTGCGCGGACCGGGCTTGGGACCGCCGGGCTTGGGGCCCTGCGGCTTCGGCGGGACGACCGAGCCGGTGCCCTGCGCGGGCGCGGCCGGGGTGTCCTGCTTGGGCGCGGCGGGTGCCTCGGCCTTGGCGGCCGGGACCTGCTGCTGGGGAGCGGGCGCGGCGGGCTGCTGACGCGGGCCGGGCCGGGGGCCGGGGCGCTGCCCCGGGGTGGCCGGCTTCGACGCCGCGGGCGCCTGCTGCTGGGGTGCGGCCGGAGCCGGGGCGGGAGCCGCCTTGGCCGCCGGCGCCTGCGGGGCAGGTGCGGGGGGCTTCGGGGCGGCGGGCGCACCGGGCTTGGCGGCCGGCGGGCCGGGGCGCGCCGACGGGCCGGGGGTGGGCTTCTTCGCGCCCTTGGGCGCATACGCGTCGCGGAGACGGCGGGCGACGGGCGCCTCGACCGTGGACGACGCGGACTTGACGAACTCGCCCTGTTCCTTCAACTTCGCGAGAACGTCCTTGCTGGTGATGCCGAGCTCCTTCGCGAGCTCGTGTACGCGGGCCTTGCCTGGCACAACTCTCCTCATCTAGGGGAGGCCAGGCGGAAATCCCGCTGACCTCGTCCTTATTGTCTGACGCTCATGGCTTCAGCTTCACGGCTGACTCATGACGGGTCGACCTGCTTCCTTGATTCCTCGCGACCCCGGGGACGTCCCGGGTTCGTGGTGCGGGGTGGTGCGCCCGACGTGCTCGCGGACCTCGCGGGCGTCGAGCGCCCCGGGAGCCCGCAAGGCTCTCGGGAAGGCCCGCCGCCGTTCGGCCTTGGCCAGGCAGTCCGGGTCGGGGTGCAGCCAAGCCCCCCGGCCCGGCAGCCGCCGACGCTCGTCGACGACCACCCGCCCGGCCACCGCGACCACGCGCAGCAGCTCACCGATCAATGCCCGCCGCTTGCAGCCGACACAAGTCCGCACCGGGGAATTCCGGTGGGGCTGGTGCTCGGCTACCCGCCGCGGGCCTCGAACCACTCCTGAGTCTAGCGCTTCGACCTTCACTCAGCCGAACCGGTTGTCGCGGCGGGCCGCGGCGGACGGGCGTGGTCTTGATCACCCTCGTCGTCCACCGGTGCGGCGTCGCTGCGGATGTCGATCCGCCAGCCGGTCAGGCGGGCGGCGAGGCGGGCGTTCTGGCCCTCCTTGCCGATCGCCAGCGACAGCTGGAAGTCCGGCACCACGACGCGGGCGGTCTTCGCCCGCTCGTCCACGACTCGTACCGAAACAACCTTCGCCGGCGACAGGGCATTCCCCACGAACCGGGCCGGGTCCTCGGAGTAGTCGATGATGTCGATCTTCTCGCCCGCCAGCTCGCTCATCACGTTGCGCACGCGCGCGCCGACCGGGCCGATGCAGGCGCCCTTGGCGTTGACGCCCGCCACGGTGGACTTGACCGCGATCTTCGTGCGGTGCCCCGGCTCGCGCGCGACGGCGGCGATCTCGACGGTCCCGTCGGCGATCTCCGGGACCTCGAGCGCGAACAGCTTGCGCACCAGGTTGGGGTGCGAGCGCGAGAGCGTGATCTGCGGGCCGCGGTTGCCGCGCGAGACGGTGACCACGTACGCCTTGATCCGGCTGCCGTGCTCGTAGGACTCCCCCGCCACCTGCTCGGCGGACGGGAGCACGCCCTCGGTGTCCCCCACCTGGACCACGACCATGCCGCGGGCGTTGGCGCGGGCGTCGCGCTGGATGACCCCGGCGACGATCTCGCCCTCCTTGGTGGAGAACTCGCCGAACGTCTTCTCGTGCTCGGCGTCGCGCAGCCGCTGCAGGATGACCTGGCGCGCGGTGGTCGCGGCGATCCGGCCGAAGCCCTCGGGGGTGTCGTCCCACTCCTCGTCGACCTGGCCGTCGTGGGTCAGCGTGTGCGCGAGCACGCGCACCAGGCCCGTCTTGCGGTCGATGTCGATGCGGGCGTGCGGCTGGTGGCCCTCGGTGTGCTTGTACGCGGTGAGCAAGGCCGTCTCGATGGCCTCGATCACCGTTTCGAAGGGGATGTCCTTGTCCCGTTCGATCGCCCGCAGCGCGGCGATGTCGACGTTCACTTCGACCCCTTCTCCGTCTCGGCGGCCTTCATGCCGGACGCGTCGTCTTCGAGCAGTTTCAGGTCCTCGGCGGGCGGCTGCTTGAACTCGATCTCCACGACCGCCTTCGCCACGTCGGCGTAGCGGACGTCGCGGATCTCGCCGCCGTCGAGGACGCGGGCGGCGTGTTCGCCCGCGTGGCCGACCCGGCCGATGAAGGGCGCGCCCTCGGCGGGGGTGACCTTCACCAGGCGGAACCGCGCGCGCCGCCAGTGCCGCGGCTGGGTGAGCGGGCGGTCGAGGCCCGGCGAGGTGACCTCCAGCGTGTAGGCGCTCGCGAGCACGTGCTCGTTCTCGTCGAGCGCCGCCGAGACCTTGCGGCTGACCTCGGCGACCTCGTCCAGCCCGACCCCGTCGTCGGCGTCGACGACGACCTTGACCAGCTGCCGCCGGCCGGCCTGCTGGACCTCGAACGAGTCGAGGTCGAAACCCGCGGCGGTGACGGCTTCGGCCACTATCGGCTGAAGCCGGCTGGCGAGTTCTCCTGGCACGTGGGGCTCTCCTTGTTTCGGGCTGGAGTTGCGCGGGTCGGTGGTGGACCAGCTTATCCGGTCCCCCGTTCCCTCCGCGCGAGCGGCGGGGCCGCCCCGGGGCCTGGCAGGATGGGCCGACGTGACCGGAAGACCGACCGACCTGACCCGTCGTGCCGCCCTCCGCGCGGGGGCGCTGGCCGCGCTGGCCGTCCCCCTGGCCGCGTGCGGGCCCGGCTACGACGAGAGCCCCGACCCGCTGCAGCCGCTGCTGGCCGCCGCCGAGGCGGACGCCACCGCCGCGCGGGCGCTGGCCAAGGGCGAGGACGCCGACGCCGCCGGCCAGCTCGCCGACGCCCGCGCGGCGCACGCGGCCGCGCTGAAGTCCGAAGTGGACCGGCTGAACCGGCCCAAGCCCTCGACGTCGGGGGCCCCGGCGGCGCCGGCCGCGCTGAGCGACCTGAAGGAGCGGCTGGCGACCGCGCGCAAGCAGGCCGAGGACCTCGTCGGCGGGCTGCCGCGCTACCGGGCCGGCCTGGTCGCGGCGGTGGCGGCGGGCTGCGCGGCCCTGCAGCGCACGGCTCCCGCGCTGGGGCCCGGCGAGGACGCGCCGGCACCCGCGGCGGCCGGGGGTGCGGTGCCGGCGGAGGCGGTCGACCCGCTGCAGACGGCACTCGCCGCCGAGCACGCCGCCGTGTGGGTGTACGGCCTGGTCAGCGCGTTCTTGCCGGGCGACTTCGGCGACGCCGAGAAGGCCGGGGCCGCCGAGCACGCGGTGCGTCGCGACTGGCTGCAGACGGCGCTGGCGGCGTCGGGGGCAACCCCGGTCGCGCCCGAAGCGGCGTACGTGCCGAAGAAGCCGGTGACGGACGCGAAGTCGGCGTCGCTGGTGGTCGCGACGGCCGAGGCCGACTGCGCGAACGCGTGGCTGGCGGTGGTCAACCACACCGACGACGCGGGCCTGCGGACGACGGCGTTGCACGCGCTGGTGGCGGCGTCGCGTCGCGGGACGCCGTGGCGCTCCGAAGCGGGCGAGAAGCCGGCGGCGATCGCCATGCCCGGCCAGGCAGGCTAACCCGCACCGACGTAGTGAATGACTCATTCATGTCGCCTGGCGACATGAATGAGTCATTCATGTCGTGCGGAGGGGGCCCGGTCAGCCCTTGAGGTCGGCCGAGAGGCGGAGGGCGTCGTCGGCGATCTTCTCGATCAACGCCTTGTCCGTGTGCTTGTCGTAGAAGTCGGCCAGCACGATCGTCGTGTTCGTGCCCTCGACCTTCGACGAGTACGCCGAGTTCTTGCCACTCAGGCTCGGGACGCCGGTGCCGGCGAACGTCTTGTCCCGGACCAGGTCCGTCACGTTGCCGGTGCCGTCCTTCTCGGTCAGCGTCTTGAGCGCCTTCGCCTTCGTCGAGTCCGGCATGCCCACCACGACCACCGAGACCAGTGCCTTCGCGCCGCCCGTCTCCGTCGTGTACAGCGCGCGGGCCAGCGACTGGCACGGCGTGTCCTCGAAGAACTTCTGCGTGTCGCCGTAGGACTTCGCCGAGCAGTCGTTGACGCGGTCCGGCCCGGCGACCTTGGTGAACTGGTACTGGCCGGTGTTCTGGGCCGGGGGCTGCGCGACGGGCTCGTCCGGCGTCGAGTCGTGCCGGATCAGGTACCACAGCAGCCCGGCGACGACGGCGATCGCGACCAGCCCGGCGCCGCGCAGCGCGAGGGCCTTGGTGTCCCGCGGCGGCGGGCCCGGGGCGGGCGGCCGCGGCTGCGGGGGCACCGCGCCGAGCGGGGCCGTGTCGGACGGGCCTGGGGTGAAATGCGCACCAACCACGGGGCCATACGGTAGTTCACCGCCCCGGCGGCGTTCACTCGAATGCGTGTAAGACGCGTTCGACGTCGTCAGCGGTGTTGTAGAGGTGGAAGCCGACGCGCACCCGGCCGCCGCGGACGCTCGAGACGATGCCCGCCGCCGCGACCCGCTCCGGATCGGCGTCGAGCGACACGATCGCGCTGCCGCGCGGCGGCAGGCCGAGCTTCCCGAGCAGCAGGTCGGCGAGGCCGGTGTTGTGCGCCGCGACCTGCGTGAGGTCGAGGCCGCCGAGGTGCTCCAGCGCGGCGGCCGCGCCGACCTGGGCGAGCCAGACCGGCGAGAGGTCGAACGCGCGGGCGTCGCCGGCCAGGCGCAGCGGGAGGCCGTAGACCGTGGCCCACGGGTCCTCCCCCGCGTACCAGTTCGCCGCGACCGCCCGGGTGCGCTCGTGGGCGTCCGGCCGCACGGAGAGCCACGCGCAGCCGCGCGGGGACAGCAGCCACTTGTAGCCCGCCGCGACGACCCAGTCCGCCCAGGCGACGTCGAGGGGCAGCCAGCCGACGGCCTGGGTCGCGTCGAGCAGCACCGCCGCCCCGGCGGCCTCGGCGGCGGCGCGCAGCGCGGGGAGGTCGGCGAGCCTGCCGTCGGCGGACTGGACGACGCTCACCGCGACGACGTCGTGGCCCTCGACCCGCTCCGGGAGGTCTTGCAGCGGCACCTCGGTCACCGTGACGCCGGGGTTGGCCGCGAAGGGGAAGGTCACGCTGGTGAAGTCCCCTTCGGCGGCGAGCACGCGGGTGCCGGCGGGCAGCGCGGCGGCGACGTTGGCGACCAGCTGCGAGGCCGACGCGCCGATCGCGACGCGCCCGGGTTCGACGCCGAGCAGGCGCGCGAACCCGGCCCGCGACCGGTCGACGTACTGGTCGAACTCCCCCGGCCGCGTCGCGCCGGTGCGCCACCGTTCGACGGACTCGGCGACCGCGGCCGCCACCGGGGCCGGCGGGATGCCGACGCTGGGTGTGTTCAGGTAGCCGGGCGGGACGGCGAAGTCGGTTCCGAAGGCGCGCATGCCGCCGAGCCAAGCAGATCCGCGCGGGACAGTTCACCCCTTACAGCAGCGCGACGACGTCGGCGTAGCTCGGCGGGCTCAGCGGCAGGTCCCGGCCGTCACGAACGGCCAGCGCCGTCTGCGCGGCGGCCGCGATGGCCGCCCGGTACGGGAGCGAGCCCAGGCTGACCCGCGCGACGCCCAGCTCCGCGAGGCCGGCGAAGGTGACCTTGCCGGGGAGGAACAGCAGGTTGACCGGGAGCCCGATGCCGACGATCCGCTCGACGTCCGCCGGGTCGGCCAGGCCGGGCACGAAGAGGCCGTCGGCACCGGCGTCCGCGTAGGCATTGGCCCGTCGTGCGGCTTCTTCGACCGAGTGGTCGCCCGACCAGTGGGTGTCGGTGCGCGCGTTGAGGAAGAGGTCCGGCACGCGGTCCTTGACGGCCTTGATCAGGCTGACCTGGTGGCCGACCGGGGCGAGCCCGTCTTCGACGTTGACGCCGACGGCCCCGGTTTCGCGGAGTTCCGCGGCGAGATCGGCGACGGCCGCGGGGTCGGCACTGAAGCCGTCGGCGATGTCGACGCTGACGAGGACGTCCAGCCTGGTCAGCCGCCGGGTGAGGGCGACAGTGGTGTCCCGCGTCGAGGGGGCGCCGTCGGGTTCACCGGTGGCCGCGGAGACGCCGAGGCTGGTCGTCCCGAGCGCGCGGAAGCCCTGGGCGGCGAGGAAAGCGCCGACGCCGAACTCCCACGCGTTCGGCAGCAGCAGCGGGGAGCCGGGGATGTGGAGGGCGCGGAATTCGTCCATGCCCCTGAACCTACGAGCGGAACGCTTCGGCGGGCGCCGAACTCACGCCGACGCCGGGGTGTGCTCCGCGTCGTAGGCGTCGCGGGCCTCCTGGACCGCCGTCATGTGCCGGCGGGCCCAGCGGTCCAGCATGTCCAGGGGCTCGGACAGGTTGCGGCCCAGCGCCGTCAGCTCGTACTCGACCTTCGGCGGGATGACCGCGTACGCCGTGCGGGTCAGGATCCCGTCGCGGACCAGGCTGCGCAGCGTCTGCGTCAGAACCTTCTGGGAGATCCCGTCCACCCGGTGGGCGATCTCGGTGAACCGCAGCGGGCCGTCCTTCAGCGCGCCGACGATCAGGACCGTCCACTGGTCGCCGATGCGGTCGAGCAGCTGGCGGGTCGGGCAGTTGCGGTCGTACGGGTTCGACAGCACGGCGTGCCTCCTCACTTTCCGCGGGAGAGTAACACGCCAATCAGACAGTGGCCATCAGCGTCGTGAACAGCAGGCGCAGGTGGCGGCGGCCGCGTTCCCAGCGGGCTTCCAGGTCCTCCTGGTCGCGCGTCGCCCAGCTCGCGATCAGGATGCCGCGCACCACGTCCATCGCCGTGTAGACCGCGTGCAGGAACTCGTGGTGCTCCGCGTGGTCCGGCAGCAGCGCCTTGCCGAACTCGACCAGGCTCGACGTCGCGATCGGCTCGACCGCCGCCATCTGGCGCCGCAGGTCGGCGTCGGTGCGGGCGGCGACCCACAGTTCGACCGTCGCCGAGAACACCGGGCCCTGGTGCATCTCCCACATCAGCTGCAGCGCGTCGCCGACCGGGTCGGTGGAGGCGCGGAGCCGGTCGAGCTCGGCCATCGCGACCTCGGTGCGCTTTTCCGCGAGGTGCCGGACCGCCGACGTCACCAGGTCGGCCTTCGTCGGGAAGTGGTGCACCTGCGCGCCGCGCGTGACGCCGGCGCGGTCGGCCACCCGGGTCGTCGTCGTGCCCGCGTAGCCGTACTCGACGAGGCAGTCGATCGTCGCGTCGAGCAGCCGGACGCGCATCGCCGCGCTGCGTTCCTCCTGGGTGCGGCCGGTCGATCCCCGTCGTGGCGCTGACATGCGCCTACTTTATGGGGCCACCGGCGCGGCCTTGACCAGCCCCGCCACGACCCGCCCGATGAACCGGGCGAGGAACCGGCGGTAGAACCAGCCGGTGCCGGGGACCTTCGCCGTGAACGACGAGTGCCAGTGGATTTCCGTGCCGCCGTCCACCGGCGCGAGGTCGACGTAGGCAATGTAGTCCCGCAGCGGCAGGCCGTGGTCGAGGGCGTAGCCGAACCGGCGGCCCGGTTCGAGCGCGACGATCTCCTCGTAGGACCGGATGCCACCGGTCCGGAACAGCCGGATCGCGCCGATCCCCTCCGGTTCGTCCACCCCTTGGCGGACCAGCTCGAACGACCCGAGCGGCGACCAGCGCGGCCAGCTCGCGCCGTCGCGCAACAGCGCGTACACGGCGTCAGCGTCCGCGGTTGTCACCCCGCGGACAGAGATTCTCTGTACCATTTGGTACGTGTACCATTTGGTACATGATCGACGCAAGCCCGCGCGAGAAGCTCCTCGACGCGGCAATCGACCGCATCGCCCACCACGGAGGCGCCGGCCAGAGCCTCCGCGCGCTGGCCGCGGACGTCGGCACCAGCCACCGCATGCTGATCTACCACTTCGGCTCGAAAGAAGGCCTGCTCACGGCGGTGGCGCGCGAGGTCGAGGCCCGCCAGCGGGCAGCGCTGGCCGACCTGGACCCGCCGGACTTCTGGCGCCGCCTCACCGACGACGACCTGCGCGCGAACGAGAAGCTGTTCTTCCAGCTCTACGGCCAGGCACTAGGCGGCACACCGGGGACGACGGAGTTCCTGGACGGCGTCATCGACGACTGGCTAGGCCCGATCGAAGCGCTACTGGCCGAGCGCGGAGTACCGGAAGCCGACCGGCCCGCGCACGCACGCCTCGGCCTCGCGGTCACGCGAGGGCTGCTGCTCGACCTCGTGACGACGGGCGACCGAGAAGCCGTGAACGCGGCAATGGCGAAGTTCCTGAAGATGTACGAAAACAGCGCCTGACCCGACCAAAGAGAGCCAACGAGCACCCAGACCCCCCGCACCCCGATCCGAAGCCAGAACACGGCCGGCGGCACCGGGTCAAGGCATCTTTCCCGCCTTGACGCGGTACCGCCGGCCGTAGTCACAATCAAGCTTCGGGGTGCCGGAAACCACCCGGGCCCTCACGCAGTTCCTGGCGACGCACGAACGAACCACGTGATACTGACGCAATGCGTCTGCTACTGGGGTTGCTGACCGCACTGATCACGACGACCGGGCTAACACCCATGGCGGCCGCCACCGGAAGCCCAATCCGCGAAACGGCCTGGGTCGAAACCGGCACCGACCACGACCGCGACGGCAAACCCGACCGCGTCGCCGCGGACATCGCCCGGCCGGCGAGCGGCGGACGCGTCCCGGTGATCCTGGACGTCAGCCCGTACTACGCGTGCTGCGGCCGGGGCAACGAATCGCAGAAGAAGACCTACGCACCGGACGGCACCCCGGAGCAGTTCCCGCTGTTCTACGACAACTACTTCGTGCCGCGCGGCTACGCGGTGGTCCTGGCCGACGTCGGCGGGACGAATCGTTCGTCGGGGTGCTTCGACGACGTCGGCAGCGGCAACGCCGTCGTGAACTGGCTCAACGGGCGGGCGAAGGCGTTCGACGCCCCCGAAGGCGGCCGTCCGGTGAAGGCGGACTGGGCCACCGGGGACGTCGGTGCGATCGGCAAGTCCCAGGACGGCGCCACGGCGATCGGCATGGCCGCGTCCGGGCTCCCCGGGCTGAAGACGATCGTGCCGATCGAAGGCGTCGCCGACAACTACAGCCAGCTCGTCGCGAACGGCGCGCCGCTGGCCACGCCGGAGCACACCGGGTCGGCCTTCACCTACAACGAACGCGCGGCCGAGCTGTGCCGGCCGTTCGAAGCGGACCTGAAAGCGCGCATGGGCACGAACGGCGACTACAACGCCTACTGGCGGAGCGTGAACTACGTGCCGCGGCCCGGGCGCGCGAGCGTCCTGGTCGCGCAGGGCTTCGGGGACGGCGCCGTCGCGCCGAACCAGTTCGCCGCCTACTGGGACGCGCTCGGGCGGGCCGGTGTCCCGCGCAAGGCGTGGCTGAGCCAGGCCGGGCACGTCGACCCGTTCGACCTGCGGCGCGCGGAGTGGGTCGAGACGCTGGGCCGCTGGTTCGACCGCTGGCTGAAGGGCATCCGCAACGGCGTCGAGCACGAGCCCGCGGTGCACCTCGAAACCGCCCCGGACCGGTGGACGGACGTCCGGAGCTGGCCGCCCGCGACGGTGCCGGTGACGTTGCGGGCTTCGGCGGACGGCAGCCTCGGGCCGCGCGGGTCGGGCACGGCCACGGTCGTCGACGACCCCGCCGTCGGCCGCGAGGACTGGGCGGCCGGCGTGTCGGCCGCGCGGTTCACCGGCGCTCCGCTGACTTCGGCGGTGCGGATCGCCGGGTCGCCGTCGGTGATGATCACGGCGTCGTCGGACAAGACCGCCGCGCGGCTCGGCGTCGCGCTCGTCGACTACGGCCCGGCCGAAGTGCGCGACACCGCGAACTACGGCAGCGGGATCGAGAACCTGACGATGACGTCCTGCTGGGGCGTGAGCTTCCCCGGCGATTCCGCGTGCTTCCTCGACACGGCCACCGACCTCGTGCACGTCGACCACCAGATCGTCGCGTACGGCTCGGCGGACCTCGGGCACCACGCGTCGCTGCGCCACGGCGAACCGCTCGTCCCGGGCCGGGCGTACCCGATGACGTTCACCCTCACCGCGCTCGACCACGTCGTCCCGGCCGGGCACCGGCTCGGCCTGCTGCTCGGCGGCACCGACGGGCTGCTCTTCGACCCGGACCTGCCGGCACTGGGCGACACGCTGACGTTCGACCTCGCCCGGACGTCGCTCACCCTCGGCCTTACAAAGCCCGAACACTAGGCGGACGCCCTCCGAACACCGTCCCGCGAAAGTTCTCCCCGCAAGCACCTCACCCAAGGGAGACACGATGCGAGGAACCACCTGGACGCGGCTGGCGCTGGCGGGCTGCGGGAGCGCGGCCTGCCTGCTGGTGGCGGCGCCGCTGGCCTCGGCCCAGACCACGTCGCCGGCGCCGGTCGCGCCGATCACGCTCAGCCCCGAGGAGTCGCAGCAGGTCTGCTCGGACTGGGTGCCGAAGCTGCAGAAGAAGGCCGGCAACCTCAAGACGCGGATCAACGGCGGCGCCGAGATCAGCGGCTCGGTCGCCAACCTCAAGGCCCGGGCCGCCGACCAGCGGGCGAAGGGCCACGAGGACCGCGCCAAGAAGCTCGACGACCGCGCCACCAAGCGCCAGGGCCGGATCGGGGAGCTCGACGCGGCCAAGCAGAAGCTCGACGCCTTCGCGTCCGCGCACTGCAAGCCGGCCAAGTGAGGGGCGCGAGGGTCGCGGCGGCGGTCGGGGCCGCCGCGCTCATCGCGCTCGGCTGCTCGGCCTGCCGCGACAACCTCGTCGGCTCGCCGTCCGAGAACGCGCCCGCGTCGTCCGAGCTGAGCGGGATCGAGTCGACGCTCAACGGCATCGAATCCGACATGAACAGCGATGGCTCGCCCTGACCGGCTAGCGTCTCCCCGTTGACGACGGCGGCGACGGGAGCGGGCATGGGGTCACCGGGACGCGGCCTCGTCCTCGTGGTCGAGGACGAGGCCGCGATCGCCGAGCTGGCTGCGCTGTACCTCAAGCGCGACGGCTTCGGCGTGCACGTCGAGGCCGACGGCGGCCGCGCGCTGGACGCCGTGCGGCGGCTGAAGCCGGTGGCGATCGTGCTCGACATCGGACTGTCCGGAATGGACGGTATCGAGATCTGCAAGGCGCTGCGCGCGGCCGGGGACTGGACGCCGGTGCTGTTCGTCACCGCCCGCGACGACGAGCTGGACCGCCTGCTGGGCCTGGAGATCGGCGCCGACGACTACCTGACCAAGCCGTTCAGCCCGCGCGAGCTGGCGGCCCGGGTCCGGACCGTGCTGCGCCGCGCGTCCGGGGCGACCCCGGCGGCCGAGACGTTCGCCGTGGGCGGCGCGCGCGTCGACGTCCTTTCCCGGCGGGCGTGGGCCGGTGACGCCGAGGTTTCCCTGACGTCGACGGAGTTCGACCTCCTCACGCACCTGCTCCGGCACCCGGGGCAGGTGCTTTCGCGCGACCAGCTGCTGAGCGCCGTCTGGGGCTACGCCGCGGCGGCGGGCACGCGCACGGTGGACGTCCACGTGGCGCAGCTGCGGGCGAAGCTCGGGCCAGCCAGTCCGATCAGGACGGTGCGCGGCATCGGCTACGCGGCGGACCCGGCGTGAGGTACCGCGGCACGCTCGCCGGGCGGATCACGCTCGTGTGCCTGGCGGTGGCGGGCGTGGCGGTGATCGTGGCCGGCCTCGTCGCGGCCCGGCTGATCCGGACGACGGCGGACAACGTGCTGCAGTCGTCGCTGTCGGCGCAGGCCGACGTCGTCGCGACGCAGCTCGACGAGACCGGCATCGGCAACCGGCTGGGCGTCGGCAAGGTGGCCGACGTCGTGCGGGGGCAGGGCATCTCGGTGGTCGTCCGGCGCGCGGGCGGGCAGGCGCTCGGCGAGGCGGCCGCGGTGCAGGCGGCGGCCAAGCTCGGGCTCGCCGCGGACCACTCCGGGCGCGTCACGGCCGGCGGGTCGCAGTACCTCGTCGAGACGCGCGTGGTCGGCACGCGCGGGGCGGCGTTCGCGCTGGTCCTGCCGGCGCGCAACGCCGAAGCGACGCAACGGGCGTTGGTGCGCAACATCGCGCTGGCGCTGGGGATCGGGCTGCTGGTGGCGGCGCTGGCGGGCTTCCTGTCGGGCCGGCTGCTGGGCCGTCCGCTGCGCCGGGCCGCTCTGGCCGCGGGCTCGCTGCGGGCGGGGCGACGGGACGTGCGCGTGCCGGTCCAGGGGCCGCGTGAGGTGGCCGAGGTCGCGGGCTCGTTGAACTCGCTGGCCGACGCGCTGGCGGTGAGCGAGGCGCGGCAGCGGGACTTCCTGCTGTCGGTGTCGCACGAGCTGCGGACGCCGTTGACCGCGGTGACGGGCTTCGCCGAGGCGATCGCGGACGGCGTCGCCTCCGGTGACGACGCGGTGCGCGCGGGTCGGACGATCCAGCGCGAGGCGGCGCGACTGGAGCGGCTGGTGACGGACCTGCTGGAATTGGCCCGGCTGGGCGCGGACGAGTTCCGGCTGGATCCGGCCACGGTGGACCTGGCCGCGCTGGTCCGCGACTGCGCCGAGGTGTGGCAGCTGCGGTGCGAGCGCGAGGGCGTCCGGCTGTCGGTTTCGGCGCCCGCCGCCGCGGTCCCGGTGGTGGCGGACGCGCGGCGGTTGCGCCAGGTGGTGGACGGGCTGGCGGAGAACGCGTTGCGCGTGACCCCGGCCGGGGCGCCGATGGTGTTCTCACTCGCGGTGTCCGCTTCGGACGCGGCGCTGTCGGTACGCGACGGCGGCCCGGGGCTGGCCCCGGAGGACTACCCGGTGGCGTTCGATCGCGGTGTGCTGAACGCGAGGTACCGGGACCGGCGGCCGGTGGGGTCGGGCATCGGGCTGGCGCTGGTGCACGGGTTGGTGACGCGGATGGGCGGGACGCTGACGGCGGGCCCGGCCCCGGAGGGCGGAGCGGCGTTCACGATGGCGTTCCCCCTGGCCGCGCGCTGAAGGGCACCTTCCTCGCATGAGACGAGCTGAAGGGCACCTTCGTCGCATCTGATGAGAGGAAGGTGCCCTTCAGCTCACGCTACGGCCCGGACGTTCGGCTTGGGCAGGGCAGCGGCCGCCGCGTATGCACTCTTGAGCTCGACGATCACCGCCTCGGGTTCGGTACGCAGCCGCGACGGCAGTGTCGGCAGGACCAATACTCCGGCAGCTGCGTAGCGCGCGTTTCTGTCCAAAGTTCGCGCGAACCCCTTCGCGTCGGCGTGGAAAGCCACCGAGTCGATCTCCCAGGCGAGGCCGGCTTGGTCGAACCAGGCATCCGGCTTCGCGATGTAGGCCCCGGAACGCGCGAAGAGTGGCTTGTTCCACTTCGGTTCCGGCAGCCCGCTTCGCTTCCAGAGCCGGACGGCGTCGAGCTCAGCCACCGACTCGGCGCCGCCGGCCATCTCCGCAAGGACCAGACGAGGAACCGCACTACCTCGCTGGCTGCCGTTCGCCAATTCCTCGTTGAGTTGCTCCCACGTCGTGAAGGAGCGCTGCACAGCTTCGGTCAAGAGAGCGCGTACAGGCCGGAGCTCGCTCATCTGGCGGCATCCGTCCAGAACCGCACGGCTCGGCTCGGCCACGCGCAACCCACGTCGGGTGATCACCTTCGGCAAGCGGTGGGTGCGTTCGACCTGCACGTAGTCATAGTTGCGCCGCCGGTGACGGTGCGGAACCAGCAACTGGATGGCAGTGCACTCCTCCGGCACGTTCCGCAGGCCCAACACGCGACAAGCATCCGTACCGGTGAGGATCGCCTCGGGTCCGCAGTACTGGAAGGCGGCCGCGATCCGCTGTGGATGCGTCGGAGGCGCGTTCGAAAGCAGGACGATGCCCGGGAGCAGCCGGGTCCAAGGTCCGCCTGGGCCGCATCTCCGGTAAGCGGTCGTCGCAGGTACTCCCAGCTCTTGCAGCCGCTGCACCCGGATCACGCCCTTGTCGCTGTTGTCGCTCAGCAGTTCGGGGTCGTCGCCCCAGTACCCAACCTTCACGTCATGATCTTGACCACCGCCAGCCGTCAAGTACCAGACCCGAGCGCCTGCCCTGTGGATAACCGGGGTGATGTGGACAGCGCTGAAGGGCACCTTCCTCGCATGAGATGAGCTGAAGGGCACCTTCGTCGCATCTGATGAGAGGAAGGTGCCCTTCAGCCGTAGGGTCGGGGCATGGAGATGCTCCACCTGCGCTACTTCGTCGCGGTAGCTATGACTCTCCTAGTGCACACTGGGTGTCATGGGACCTTCACAGCCACTCCGCGAGCGGGGCCGGACGCTGATCGAGCACGCCCCTGACCAGCTAGTTTGGATCCTCCAAGCCCGTGAGTCCAGGGTCATACCGGGGCAGGACGCCCCTGGTGAGGGACAGGTTGACTACCAGCTCAGCGACCTACGGGCGTTCGTGAAGACGATCGGCGGTCGGGTTGATCGTGAGGTCCCGGAACCCAACGTGTCGTCGTTCAAGCGGCGGCGCGTGCTGCTGCCGGATGGCACCTACGGCTTCCGTGTTGTCCGCCCGGATTGGGAGTCGATTCTCACCGCCTTGCGTCGGGGTGAATGCAACGCCCTCGCGTGCGCCGATATCGACCGGGCGACCCGCGATCCGCGCATTCTTGAAGATCTCATCGACGCGGTCGAGTTGTACGGAATTTACGTCGTCAGCATGACCGGGAATGTCAACCTGACGACCGATGAGGGAATCGACTCCGCGCGACGGCTGGTCAATCAACGCAACGCCGAATCCCGCAACACATCCCGTCGTGTCACCGATGGAAAACGTCGTGCCGCTCAGGCGGGCAAGACGCACGGCGGCCCCAATCGGCCGTTTGGCTGGCGCAAAGACCGACTCACCGTGAACAAGCGGGAAGCGAAGCACATCCTTGCCGCCGTTCCACGCATTATCGCGGGATTGAGCCCGCTCACATTGGCGCAAGAGTGGAATGAGCGAAAGATTCCCACCGTGACCGGAGTGGAGTGGCGGGCCGCTACAGTGCGGAATATGTTCACCCGCCCGCGTATGTGCGGGAAAGTCGTCTACCGTGGCGCGGTTCTCAACGGCGAGGACGGTAAGCCGGTTCGCGGGAAGTGGGAGCCGATTCTTACCGACGACCAGCATGCGGCCATCGTGCGCGCCTGGGCTCCCGCTCAGGGGCAAGAACAGTCGCGCGTCGGCGGGAAGGGACGCGGGTACCGGACCAATCATTTGTTGTCGCCGTTCGTCCGGTGCGGCAAGTGCAATGCCCGCATGGTGGGGTCCAACAGGCGTAACCAGCGTTCCGGAGAACTGGTCGAGATCTACCGGTGCCCGGGGAAAGGGCAAGGCGGGTGCGCCAGCACTTCGCGGGACGCGGCCCCCGTGGACGCCTACATCCGCGCACTGGTGCTTGCCGAGCATCGGAAGATTCAGTCTCGAAAGATAGAGAAGCTACCGCCATGGCCGAAAGAAAAGGAACTCGCCGACCTTAAAGAACGAATGCGGGAATCATCGATGCGATACGAAGCCGGTACCTACTCGGCGGAAAACTACTTTCCCAGCCTCGCGCGAATGGAAGCCACAGAGGCCACTCTCAAACGCGAGAAACGCAAGTATGAGGCACAACAGGACGCCCGCGATGCGGCCGTCGCGAACCTTGACGAACAGTGGGAAAAGCCGAGCTTCACCATCGAATTGAAACAAGCAGCGATTGCCGAGACTCTTACCGCCGTGGTGATTACACCCGCAGGGAAGGGTGTCCGGTTCCATCCAGACCAAATCAAGCCGATTTTCCGGCACAGCGACTGACCTTTCGATCCCTGCCGCAAACACAGAGAAAGCCCCCCCGGTCTCCCGGGGGGGGGGATTCTTTATGCTTTGAAGGTCTCATAGACCTCTTGCCAGTCGGCGTGCTCGATAGTCCTCGTGGAGAGGTTCGAGTTGTCCTTGAGCCAACGCTGTGCGCTCGCTCGGTAGGCTTCCATGCTGTCCATCGGGAACGTCTCGCCTGCCTGAACCAACATGCTGGTTTCCTTGAACAGATTCCGGATTACGTGGCTGGTAGCTCGCATAGGAACAGCGTGCATAAGCTCCACCAGAATGTCAAATCACGTGCTTTAACACAGTTGCCGGCGTACGGGGGAATTTTTTTAAAAGGCGGGGAAAACAAGACCGCCCGACTTGTGGGTTTTCTGGTCGAGTGCCCCGCCGCTTCGCGCGCCCGGGTCCCCGCTCGGATGATCGGCGCGGTGGCGTTGTCGCAGGTAGAGGCGCATCCTGGGATCATGGGCGGGAGAGATTTCGTAGACCGTGTGGTCGCTGCCGGGGAGCGGAAAGCGGCCCGCGACCAGGACAGGAACCGGCGACGCGCGGCCATTGAACGCGCCATACGGGTGCCCGCGCTGATCGGCGCGGGGATTCTCGCGCTGGTCGCGTGGTGGCTGTCCGGCTGGGAAATGTGGCCGTGGTTGTTCGGCGGGATCGGCGGTCTGCTGGCCGTGCTGGTGTTCGCCCGGCGATTGCCGCCGGTATGGCGGCTGACGGGGCCGCTGCTGGTGGTCGGGGTGTGGTTGCTGACCTATGTGGACCCGTGGTGGTGGGTGCTGCTGGCGGGGGTCGCGGTGACCGGTGCTGGGGTGGCCTCACTGGTGATGTTGCAGCTACGGGTCCGGCGGTGGCAGACACTGACGGCGCTTGCGCTGGGTGTGGCGATGGTGGCAACAGGATGGGTGATGCTGGCCGTGGACGCGGCCCGCCACGCGCGCCAGTCGCAACAGGAACTGGATCAGGCCCACGATGAGGCGGTGGCCCGGATCTTGCCTCACAGCCCCGGGAGCATGGTCAATTTCCTGGCGGAACGGATCGCCCGCCCGACGCCGGACGCGGTCGCCGACGCGTGTTTCGTCTTCGCGCCTGCTGCCCGTCAGCAACTCGCCGACGCCCGGCATGTGCCGGACTGCCCGGCCGCGATCCGCGCGATGGCAGCCGAGGTGACGGCGGCGGGCGACTACGTGAACAACCTGTCCCTCCCGGGGCAGGCGACACAGCCCAACCCGGACGGCACGCTGTTTGTGGACGCGTGCCATCTGGATTTCAGCGGGTTGACCGACGACACCCCGCATGCGAATCCTGGGCCGCAAATCGGGCGATTAACGCTTGCGCAGCAACGTGGTCAGGGGCATCTAGTCGTCGCATATCAGCCATGCGCCGGAGTGTGAACCGAGCCAACAGGACGGCTCGACCAGGGCGCGGAGGCGATAGGGTTCTGAGGTATGTCGGACGAACATGTTGACCGTGGCGTGAGCATCACTGTCCGGACGTTGCCCGGCGCGGTGGTGCTCAAGGTTGCCGGGGAACTCGACCTGGCTAGCGCTCCACAGTTGAGCAAGGCGATATTCACGCAACTGGGACATGACCCAGCGGGGTTGATTCTCGACCTCGAACACCTGACGTTCTGCACGTCAGCCGGACTACACGCAATGGCCCACGCGGCGACGGTGACGTCTACAAAAAAGATCTCGTTCGTGGTCGCCGCCGCGCAACGAACTGTGGCGCGCGTGTTCGAGATCGTGGGGATGAGCGAAGTCATCATGCTGGTTGCCGATTTGGACGCGGCGTACGCGTGGGTGACGGCGCCATCACCGCCGAACTCCGACGAGGAGGACGGCTGAAGTTGTCCAGACGACGGCGGGGGGCAACCAGTGCTGAACTGGTCGCCCCCCACTGTTCGCGCGGTGCTTCCGGGAACCCTCAGGTCTCACGGTGGGAGTCGGCGGGTATCCCAAGGCCGTAGATCGCCGCGACTTTCGCGGCCCATGCGTGTGAGCGCTCCGGAGCGTTCTTCAACTGTTCTTGCGCCCACTCCTCCGGGGTCGGGATCGGACGCTGCGAGGCGGCTCTCCTTCGTGGTCGGCCCGCAACGGCCCTGACGCGTCGACACCCCGCGCCGGTCGCCCGGTTCGACTGTGACGGTGTCGAGCCGTCTACGGCCCGCTCAGGCCGTCCTACGGCGGTGCCTCGCCGGGCTCGTCGGGACCGGTCGGTGCCCGGCCGGTCGCCGTCGTCCGGGCGGTCGGCACCGTCACCGTCTGGCGTGCTGGTCGCGTCCGGTGCGTTGTCGCCGGGCGGACTGCCGTCCTCTGCGTCACGGTGGTGGTCATAGTCGCTGCCTTTCGGGTCCTGCCGGATGGTCGTCTGCGGTGCCTGGGTGGTGTGGTCGGACAAAGGGCCGGTCACCTCCCCCCATCCGGTCGGCGGAGAGGCAGGGAGGGACCATCGTCGGTCCCGGAATCACCCCGGTTTCGGTCCGATCCGGGGTCTCGCCGGCGGTGGGTCCCTGGGGTCCCTGAACCGTGTTCGCCCAGGTCAGAGGGGGGACTTTCGGGCAGGGACCCGTCAGGGAGAAGTCCCTGAGTCCCTGCCGGGTCCCTGCCCGCATCCCTGCCGTCTCCGGGCCTGTCGTCGGCCCCGCTGCCCGCGTCGTCGCGGTCCCGGCGGGCGAGTGCGGCGGCCACGTCGTCGGCCCGGATGACCTTGTTCCCATCCGACTTGACCGGGGCGACCCCGTACGGCGCGAGGGCGGCCGTCAGGTCCCGGAACGTCCACTCCCCGTACTCCCCGGGATCGTGCCGAGCCAGCCGATTCAAGATCACCTGAGTGCGTAGCCGCTTCTCCCCATTCAGCACCGCCGCGACGTCGGCCAAGTGGTCGGCGACGACCGGTGCCGCGTCGAGCTGCGGGCGTGCGCTGGACTCGACCGCCCGGCCCATCTCCTCAATCAGCGCCACCGCCCGCGCGATGACCGGCGTGACATCGTCGGCCCCGTCCTCGAACGGCACGTAGAACGTGCGGACCAGCTCGAACGTCTCATCGGTGATCCCGACCGCGACACACGTTCCCCGGTCGGTGTTGATCCGCAACTCTGTTGCGCGGATACCGGCCGCGTACTTGCCCGACCCGAGCAGCCCGTCATTGGCCACCTGATCGGCCACGCTGAACGCCGCTCCGCACGACACGTTGCGAGTGACCTCCCGAGGGATGCTGTCCTTCGTCGGCGACTGAGTGGCCAGCAGCAGCACAATCCCGTACTTGCGTCCTCGCTTGATCAACCGCACCGCGAGTTCGGCGGCCTTCTTGCCGAACTTGGGGTGCTGGAACAACTCATGACACTCGTCGATCCCACACACCAGCGGGTGCAGGCCAAGCCCCGCCTTATCGGCCAGCTTGCGCGAGACCTTCGGCGGGCGGCCCGGCTGCTCCCCAAGGATCTTGCCGCGTCGCTCCATTTCGGACAGCAGATCGGCCAGCGCCTGCGTTGCCGCTTCGGCAACGCTGTCATCCATCCCCATCCCATAGCGCGACAGCCGGGGCCGGAACGGTTCGAAGTCCGGGGACTCACCCATCACGAACGCCCACAACTCCGCCGTGGGGTCCAGTGCCGCGCCCAGCAGGAGCGTCCGCAACGCCGCCGACTTGCCTTGCCCGGGACGGCCACCGATCAGCCAGTTCACCCCGACCAACGGCGCGTTGATCACCGTTCCACGTTGCGACAGTCCGAACGGGACACCCTCGAACACGTCGACCTGTCCATCGTGGACCAACGGCCATCCGCCGGCCCCGCCCCGCAGGACGCCCTTATCGGCGACCCACAGATCCAACACGCCGTCTTCATCTCCCTTGGTAGGCCACGTTTCCAGCGACGCACGCCCCAGGTTGGCGGCCAACTTGGACCGCCGGGCGGCGACCATGTCCGCGGTCACCCCGAGCGGCAACCGGACCTGAGCGAACGTCCCGTCACCGTCCTTACGCGCGGCCACGGTGTAGACCAGCTCGCCGCCGTCGCGGTAGAACCGGTCCAACGGCGCGATTCCCAAATGCGCCAACGCCTTCGAGATCATCCGTTCATCAATCCAGGAATCGGCGTCGTCACGGTCCGGGCGGACCAGCCACCCCGCACCCGGGGACCGGTCGCGTCCCTCGAAAGCCGCAGCCACCGCCCACACCACCGGAACCACGACCAGCAGCAGCGGAACCACGACAGTGAGCGCCGACCACACGGTGTCCGCTCCCATGTAGACGTCGGCCAGCCACGGCCACATGTCCGCCCGGTCCATCACCGAATCCACCAGCCACAGCACCCCGGCCACCGGAGCGGCAACCCGAACGGTCATCACCACCCGGCGCACGGCAATGCCGAGCTTCGCCCACCGCGCCGTGGCATCGGAGCGGATCAGCTCCTGCGCGGCCCGGCGCGCTTCGGCGTCTCCGGCCAGCCGTGCCCGGCGGGCATCCGCGCGAAGATCGGCGTAAGTGGCCCAGTTCCAGAACTTGACCAGCCACCGCCAGTTCCCACGCACCACAAACCACACCAGCCGGAACACGTCCTGCGGGACCTTCCGCACCCGGTAGGCGGCCAGCGAACGCGCCCGGACCATCGGCCCGGACCGCCACACCCGCCCGGCCGCGTCGGCGACCCGCCGCCACGCCGACACCCGACGCGGGACGGTGCGGCCCCGGGGTTGGGGCAACGTGTCGTCGATCAACTCGCCGTCAAGTACCGGGCCGACGTGTTCGACGTCCCGCCCGGCGGCGGGGGTCAGCGCGCCGTGGTCGTGGCTCTCCCGGTTCGGTTCAGTCATCAGCCCGCCCCCCCTTGCCGGTCTCCGCCGACAGGGCAGCGGCGAGCCGGGAGGACAAGCCCCGGGAACACCCCGTGGCTTCCCGCACCCACGCCGGGGTGATCTCCACACCGGGCGTCCACGCCGCCCGAGCGTCGGCGAGGTAGTCGGCGAACAGCTTCCGCCGGGCCGGTCGCGGTGCCGCCGGTTCACCAACCGGCCCGCTCAGCTCTCCTGCCGATTCGGTCGGTTCGAGAGCCGTCGTGTTCGGTTCGTGGACCGGGGCCGCCGGTTCAGGAACCGGGGCCGGTTCCGGCGTGGCCGCTCGGCCGGTGGCGTTCATGAACGCCACCGACACGGCGTCGGTGAGCTTGTCCCGCAGGTCGGTGACCGCTTCAGCGGCGACGAACACCACCAGCGGCGGAACCGAGTGCAGCACCACCCCCGCCGGCGAACCGGACACCCACGATGACCAGGTGTTCATCACATACGTGGCGGCCAGCGTGAACCACTTCGCCGCCCGTACCCATGCTCCCGTGTGGACCTGGTACCGGGCGGTGACCTGTTCGGCCCGCAGGATGGCCAGCAGGACCAGACACACGGTCGGGTCTAGCAGCCACGCCGTCAGCCACGGCAGCGACCCCACGGCCGAACCGGCGGCGGCGAACCACTGCACGTTGGCCGTGGTGAACGCCAACCCGAGCACGATCCCGGACCAGCACAGCCGGTCCACCTGAGACCGGACCCGCTCCACCCGCAGCGCCACCACGTCAGGGTGGGTCTGCCAGCGGCGGACGTCGGCCGCCTCTGCGGCATCCTGCGCCAGTCGTCGCGCCCGACCTGCTACGGCGGCCGCGTTCTCGTGGTTGGTGGTGGTCATCGGCGACCACCACCCCGGCGACCCGTGGTGTCCATGGACGTGACCGTGAGGGCACGCGTCAGGACGTAGGCCGCGATCAGGTCCGGCACTCCGAGGACCACCAGGACCAACGTGGGGTTGTGCACGTGGGTGAGCACCAGCCACTGAACGCCCGTGAACCCGGCACCCATGAACAGCACCCGCCCGGCCAGCGATACCACCCGCGAACTTGCCCGCGCCGCGTCGGCGGCCCGGCGAGCCTTCCGGGCGCTCCACCGCCAGACCATGAACAGGACCAGCAGCACCCCGACCCCGGCGAGGATCTGTGTCGGCGTGAGGTTGACGTTCATCGCGCCTCACCACCCCGGCGACGCGCCCACACCGGGTAAAGGGCACGCCGGTCGGTGTCCGGCAACGCGCCCCACACCCCGACCGTATCCGGCCCGGACGTCCGCAAGTCCAGTTCCCGGCACTGATCGATCACCGGGCACCCGGCACACATGCGGGCGGCCAACTCCCGATCCGGCGAGTCCACTCCGGACAGCTCCGGCATGTCGGCCCGGTCGAACGCCCAGAAACACAGACCGTCCCGGGCAACCACTTCGCTCAGCACGTCGCCCGGCACGTCGGCGTAGCGGTCAAGCTGAGCAGCCATCTCCTCGAAGTCGTATCCGGTCATCGCGCACCGCCGCCCAACGTCCGCCGCAGCTCAGCAGCGGAGATGACGAGACGGGAGCGACGTCGCATCGCACGCAGCACACCCCTACGGATTGCCGAGCACACGCACGACTCGGTGACTCCGAGAACCCATGCAGCCTGGGGAATCGAAACGAATGCGGCAGACGTCGCAATATGAGTTGTCGTTTTCATCAGTGTTTTGACCCTTACTCTTGGCTTCGACTCGCGGTTTGCGAGCCGTTGCCACTAAGTAAGCCGCCAGCACCAAGAAACGCCCATGCGCGGGCGTGAATATACTATTTCGACGGAGAATATCCGCAGGTCAGAGGGCATGTCGAACCCAACAGATATTCTCAGAAAGAATATTTAAGTCCGGATATTCTCAGGGAGAATATCCGACTACTGGGCACGCTTGATGTCGGCGAACAGCTCTCGGAAGTCGCCGCCCGCGCCTGCACCGTAGGTGTCTAGCTCGTGCTCCAGCTCAGACGAGACCATCAGCAGGGACGGGCGGCTGCGGCGGCCGTTCTGAAGGGCCTGGATGCCCAGCGCGGCGGCCTCGTCGACGTCCCCACGTCTAGCGGCGATGACGGCGAGCGTGAGCTGCGCTTCGGCGATGCGCATCGGAGCCACGGGGGTGCCCTCAGAGTTGACGCTTCGTCGCATGACCTCTTCGGCGTTGCGCTGGGCGAGCTGGTCCTCACCGACAATCCGATAGGTGTCCATAGCGTAGAAATCCCACTTGTCCGGATCAACGACAAAGTGGTTCTCTGGCCTGTCTGGGTATGGAAGGCGGCCCAAAAGTGCGCTACCTGTATCCAGGGCCTTATGGACTTCCTCGACATTACCCATCCGAGCGAATGCCTTCGCTTGCTGCCCGTAGAGCTGGACCGCCACAGAGTGAGACGGCGCGGCCAATGCTCCGGATTCGGCGGCAGGAATGACCGCACGGTAGTTGCCTGCCGTGAGATGAAACCACGCAAGCATTTCGTGTGCCCATCCGACGATTCCGGCATCCTCGGCTTCCTTGCCGAGTTCCATTGCCATGCGTCGAGTCGCTTCAGCTGATCGCGCGTCACCCAAATCGTATTCGAGACAACCAACCAGCAATGCCAGCATTCCAGCTTTTGTCAATATCTCGCGGTGTTGAGCGAGCGTCAGGCGGTTATTCAGAAGCTCAGTCATCTTGCCGAGCCATTCCTTACCCGCTGTCATCAATTCGCGGGCGTCCGCGTGAGCGTAATCACAGCACAGTTGCTCAACGGTGATATTGAGAGCATCGATCGTAGAGGAGTCGATTGCGGACGCGCGGACCCGACGAAGCAATTCGAGCGTGTCCATACCGGTGTTGACGACGAGAAGTTCGTCACGAGCCTGCGGAGTAATCAAGCCGCTCGACTGTGAATCCGGTCCGCCGCCGTCAGTGGTTCGCAAAGAACGTGGCAACCTAAGGCGGCTTTGACCGGGAAAGTCAAACCACAACAGGTGTTGCGGAAGGTGAAGAATTCGAGCGTAGTTTCGGAGGGTGTCAATGTTTTGCTCCGGCTTACCGTTTTCCAGTTTGCTCACCTGGGCCTGAGTTAGCCCTAGCCAGCGCCCAAGTAGTTCTTGGTTTAGCGCCTTGCCGAAAAGCTGGAGGTGACGCGGGTGGTTCCGGTACGCCTTGAACACTTTGCCGATATGTTGACTCGCGAACGCTGCCCGAAACTCGTCTGTCTCAAAGAATTCGTTCCGCAACTGAGCCGGAGGAGTTCGCAATTGGTCCCGCTGTTCGCGGTGGCACTTACTGCACAAGCGTGCCGTGTTATCTGCGGCAAGCGCACCCCCGCACCCTTGGCAGCTCCGGCCGCCGGAAGTGCCGGCGGCGCGGTTCTGCGGACCGCTGGGTGAACTCATCGGAGGTACCTCTCGCTATCGGCGCCATGTCCTGCTGATCAGCGTACCTACGGCGACTGGGTCTCACCAGGGAGTGAACCGGGCCACTCCTCAAAGGTGCGCTGACCTGCGGTTATGTCGCTCCGAGCATGCCGCATGCTCACGCCGACATAGACCAACCCTGCTGCGCAGCGTGACGGTTGCACCACAACGCCGGAGCGCCCTCGGACGCGACGGCCAGCACTGCCCTGACCAGCCCTGACGACCGAACGGCGACGTGACCTCATGATCCTCACGGCATCGCTCACTACTGGCGTGGCCCGAGTCACAAATGGAAGTTCGGCCTCGATTCGCCTGATCAACGAAATTCTCAATCTGGACCACGTCGACTGGGAAACAACGATGGCGGTCGGCGACGTCGAATATCATCGCAGCAAGGACGGTCCGTACCCTAACCATCAAATGCGGATCAGTGTCCGTCCGTCAATGGGGTTGGCGGCTCTGAATTATACAGATCACGATGACACGAATATGCCGATCGCTAATTCGTTCAATCCGAAGCGGCCACTTCCGGAAGTTGACCTCATATTCAACGGCACGACCGGAGCTGTCTTTCCGCGAACGGCTGCTATTCCAGTACTTGACGCACGCACCGCCATCCTTGAGTGGCTTGAGACTCGAAAACGTCCAAGCTGTATTCAGTGGCGCCCATACGACATCTACTAGCGAGGCCAGTTGCTTGACTGGATAGCTCGCGAAAATGAGTTGCACGCAGGGAAGACGACATGACAGCTACAATCGATCAGCCGCAACCAGTTTTGGTATCACTGCCAAGGGCCTACGGATACATGCGCGTGCCACTTGACGTACCAGACGAAAAAGTGTTTCGACTGGAGCAAGAAGTCAGAGCGTTTGCAGAATCTCGCGGACGTTACCTTGTCAGCTTCTTCTTTGAGTTTCATTGCGGCTCTCACGAGGCGTTCGAAGAGTTGTTGGAAGAGCTGGTTAAGCAAGATGTGCACTGTGTCGTGGTGCCAAGCCTGCGTCATCTGGCCCATCATGCACGTCTCCAAGATCTCATGCTGGAGCAAATGAACCGGGTCGCAAGTGCTGAAATAATGGCCATGCGAGAGCGGACCGAAATCGAATGAACCTGTCAGTAGAAAAACATGCCGTCATTGACGCCCTCGAAGCTGCGAGCAAAGGAACTCGGTGCCTTGCTCGCGACATTCGAGAGAACCGCCGATCATTAGACGGCGAGCGCAAGTATGCGGAGCACCTGCGTGATCTCGCTCGCGTTCTGGAGGTAAACGCAGTGGAGTACGACGAGATTCAAAACCCCTCCGCCTCCGTGGTCGAGTTAGCCTCTCGCCTGCCGCCGTGCCCCACCTCCCCGGAGTTTGAGCTTCTCGGTGATTTGCTCAGCCAGTTGGGAATTATGGTGCATCAGTTCAGTGTGCGGTACGCCGAAAGCTACAGGCGTCTAACGACTCCCGAACCGCCTGAACCCCCGTCGCCACTTTCTGCATAGAGGTCACGTCATGCCGAAGAGCGAACGTGCAGAGGTATTTGCTATGTGTGTCGAACCGGTGATCCAGTGACTGCCGGAGGACCCGACTTCGAAGCCGCTAGATCACGCGCGTTTGCGACGATCGCCGACTGTATTAGAACGGGCGATTTTGCTCCGGCCGTCTCCGCGATCGAGGAACTCATCGATGGGGGATACACGAAGATGCCGGTTGGCCTTATTCTTGCGGATACGTGCTTTCGGTTAGAGTTGGAGCGCTGGCCGCGCCTAGATAACTACGGATTTCACTTTCGCGCGATCCAACTGCTCTTCACTGGCGAGATATGCAGTGGAGACGAAATCAACAACGCAGTCGTCTGGGCGCTGCTTGAGCGGGGGAATGCGAATGGATGCCTTGAGGGACAACTGTACGACATGCTTATCGAAATGCTAAACAGTGCCGACGAAACAAGCGCCGAAGAGATAGATCGACTGACCCAGGGATTTACGCGTGGACCCGATAGCGAGTTTGAGTTCTAACCTTGCTGAAACGGACTGGTCAGCGGATCAAGCCAAATGTGATCGGCTCGCGAGGCAGCTCAATTCGCAGAAACGGGCCGTATTGCGCACGTTGTGGGACTGCGCGGGAAGGCTGACGATGTTCGATATTTCCCGGCGTAGCGGCGTCAGGATGGAAGAGGTCTACTCGATAGTCAGCAGGTATCTAAAGGATGGGGTAATCGTCGAGCAAGTAGTCAATGCGGGCACTCTTCGGCAACGTCGTTACTTCCACACTGGCCCATTCGGTGGCCCCGCCATACTTCCACTGAAAGACTGGTCATAGCGGAAGACATTCGAAGCGAACGCATCAAAGGAAGTGAGGATTCGGGCGCGTGAGTCAATCCCCGGTAAGTATTTCTGAGCACATCGGCGCCACCGGCGCCAACCTCGAATTGGTGGCGAGGCGCTTCGATTCCGGCGATGTTTCATCTCAAGAGTTGAGGGATTGCGCCGGTCTACTCATCGCATTAGCTCAAGCTCTTGAGCTTTATGCCGACAAGATGCCCGACTCAAATTCGGGTGGTCGTCACGCCCTCCGAGAGCCACCAGAATAATGGTTCTCTGGGGGATCGGCTCGCTGGTTGTCTTGGCAGTGCCGCTGATAGCGTTAGCGGTTTGGAGCTTCAGCGAGTACCGCAGCGGACGGAATCGGAGGAAATTTCTTAGTCGTTATCCAGATCGCTCAGTGGAGGGGCTCCGTAGCCGGACGACGCGCGATCTTGCCGATGCGGACACTGGTGTTATTCCGAAGATCGCCCGTAGTCAGCTTCCGCATGATCCGGACCTCGACGGGCGATTTTGCGGAACGCTGCCATTGCCTAAACGCCCCAGGACCTACGTGCAACGTTCGGTGCGTCGTGGAAGAAGGCCAGCATTGCCGCCAGACGACGAGCTTATGAAGCGCATCTTAGATGGGCTGCACAAGCTCAAATAGTTGTGGCGGTCTGTTGTAAATGGGAGTTCACGAAAGTCATGCCAGATCGAAAGCCCACCAAACAAGAAGAACAGGCCGCCGCAGCCGCTTTGGAAGCCGCCAGCAGGGGCGACATGCGACAGGCGCGCTTGTTGAATAGGCTGCTTGAGATGACAATTGAGGATAACGACGCGGCGGAATCCGATTCAGACTGATGCGAAGTCCCTCTCACGTGGACGTTAAAGTCACCGTTTGGCGCATCGATCAGCGCCAGTTATGGCGGAATCCAAGGTGTGGAGCGGTCCCTAACACCCCGCACTGATGCACCTGCGCCCACGTGGGTTTACCAGAGTTGAGCCGCCCGGCGCTGAAAGGACAGCGTCGGGCGGCTCCTCGATGCTCGGCCCAAAAGCGAACCCGAAAGCAAGCGAGCCGCCCGGCTCCTGCTTGAACAGGCACCGGGGCGGCCCATGGCTTCGCACGGCAGGATGAACAGGCACAGTAGGACCTGCCGGTACTGACTGATCATCTTGTCAGCGTGCGCAGGCCACGACGAGGGTAGGGAGCGGCGATGGCAGATAACAGCAGGCCAGCGCTTGATCTAGAGCGCATTAGAAGATTCGTAGTTGTCGCCGAGGAACTGAACTTCTCCGCCGCCGCGCGGAAGCTGCACATGGCCGCCTCTCCCCTCTCGCAGCGGATCAAGGACCTCGAACACGAACTCGGGCAGCCGCTCTTCGACCGCAGCACCCACCACGTCACCCTGACCGACGCCGGAACCGCTCTCCTGCCGCTCGCGCGGGACGTCCTCGACCGGGTCAACGCCATCCCCTGGAAGATGCGGGAGGCGACCCGGCCGCAGCGCAGCACTGTCTTCCTCGGCATGCCCGCCGGCGTGCACCCCGACCTGCGGGACCGCGTCAACGCCCTCGCCGCGCGCGTGCACGAGCACTACGAGCTGAAACGGTGGCCCGGCACCACCGCCGACCTCGTCCAGGGCGTGCACGAGGGCAAGCTCGCCCTCACCCTGGCCCGGCTGCCCGTCACTGATCCGGCGCTCGAGCAGGTGCCCGTCATGTCGGAACGGCTCGGCGCGGTCGTCCCGGCCGAGCTGTTCGCCGGGCGGGACTCGGTGAGCCTGGCCGAGCTCACCGAATTCCCGTACGTGGCCTCACCAGGGGAAATCACCCCCGCGTATTTCGACCAGCTCGACCACCAATTGGCGGAACTGGGCGTCAAGAAACGCATCCGGTTGACCAACACCGGCTACGGCGGGACGTCGGAAATCATTTCCAGCGGCGAAGCCTTTTCCATTTCCATGCTCGACAAGAAGAGCCCGATGCACGGCTACCGGCTCGACAACGTCATCGTCCTGCCCTTCACGGATTTCCGCCCCCAGCTGGACACCGGCCTGCTCTGGCGCCGCGACCGCGCCGACGGGGACCTGCGCGGGCTCGTCGAAGCCGCCCAAGAGATCTTCGCCGAGCCGCTGACCACCTAGAATGGTATGACCGCTGCGGTCATACCATTGTTCGCATCATGATCATTCCCTTTTCCGCCGGACGCGCCTACGTTCGTAAGTAGAGCGAAACAGCAAAGGCGCGAAAGGACGAACGATGAACAGCACCGGCCCCCTGGACGGCGTGCGCGTGATCGACCTCTCGACCGTGGTGATGGGCCCGTACGCGGCTCAGATCCTGGGCGACCTGGGCGCCGACGTGATCAAGATCGAGTCCCCCGCGGACACCGTCCGCGTCGGCCAGTACCGCACCACGCCGGGCATGACCGCGCTCAACCTCAACGTGAACCGCAACAAGCGCAGCGTGGCCCTCAACCTCAAGGACGAGAACGAGCGCGAGCAGGCCCTCAAGCTGATCGACACCGCCGACGTGCTGATCACCAACATGCGCCCCGGCGCGCTGAGCCGCCTCGGCCTGAACTACGACGACGTCGCCGAGCGCAACCCGCGCCTGGTCTACGCCCACGCGCAGGGCTTCCGCGGCGACTCGCCGCAGGCCGGCAACGCCGCCTACGACGAGACCGTGCAGGCCTCCTCCGGCCTGGTCGACGTCGCCAACCGGGCGCTCGGCGAGCCGGTCTACCTGCCGACGATCATCGGCGACAAGGTGTCGTCGCTGACCATCGCCTACAGCGTGCTCGCCGCCCTGGTCCACCGCGACCGGACCGGCCAGGGCCAGCAGATCGAGATCCCGATGACCGACACGCTGCTCGCGTTCAACCTGGTCGAGCACCTCGCGGGCCACACCTACGAGCCGGCCGAGGGCCCCACCGGGTTCGCGCTGTCGATGACGAAGGGTCACGCCGCGGTCCGCACCAAGGACGGCCTCGCCTGCGTCATCCCGTACAACCCGAAGAACTTCCGCGACTTCTTCGCCGCCGCCGAGCGCCCGGACCTCGCCGAGGACCCGCGCGTGAACGGCGAGGCCATCGACCGCGCCGACAACGAGTGGCTGACCGGGCAGATCGCCGCCTGCGCGCCGGCGCTGACCACCGAGGAGTGGGCCGAGGTCTGCGCGAAGCACAGCATCCCGATGGCGCCGGTGCTGGAGCTGGACCGCGCGCACGAGGACCCCTACGTCCGCGACGGCCACCTGCTCGACACCGTCGAGCACCCGAGCGAGGGCACCATCCGCACGGTCGGCATCCCGGTGAAGTTCTCCGCGACGCCCGGCTCGATCCGCCGTCTGGCCCCCCTGGCCGGCCAGGACACCGCCGAAGTCCTCGCCGAACTGGTCTGAACCACCGCACTTTCCCTACGAAAGTGATCCGGAGCCAGCACCTCCGCCTCACTTTCCCTATGAAAGTGACACTTGGGAAGTGAAGTCATGAGTGAAGTACGCACCGAGCGGGTCGGCAGCACCCTGCTGATCACGATCGACCGGCCACAAGCCCGCAACGCGGTCAACGCCGCCGTCGCGACGCAGCTGGCCGCCGCCCTGGACGAGCTGGAAGCCGATCCCGCGCTGCGAGCGGGCGTTCTGACCGGCGCCGACAACACCTTCAGCGCCGGCATGGACCTCAAAGCCGCGCTCAAGGGCGAATCGCCGTCCGTCCCGGGACGCGGGTTCGGCGGCCTGACCGAGGCCGAGCTGGCCAAGCCGCTGATCGCCGCCGTCGAAGGGTTCGCCATGGGCGGCGGGTTCGAACTGGCGCTGGGCTGCGACCTGATCGTCGCCGCCGAAGACGCGAAGTTCGGCCTCCCCGAGGTGAAGCGCGGCCTGATCGCCGCGGGCGGCGGCGTGCTCCGGCTACCGAAGCGGATCCCGCACCACCTCGCGATGGAGTTCCTGCTGACCGGCGAGCCCGTCACCGGACGTCGTGCCGGCGAGCTGGGCCTGGTCAACCGCGTCACCCCGGCCGGCGACGCCGCCGCCGTCGCGCTCCAGCTGGCCGAGAAGCTGGCGGAGAACGCGCCCCTGGCGCTGGCCGCCGTCAAGAAGATCGTGCGTGCCGCGGATCCCGCGGCCGTGCAACACGAAGAAGTCAAGAAGCTGATGCAGTCCGCCGACGTCCGCGAAGGCATGACCGCCTTCGCCGAGCGCCGCGCTCCGAAGTGGACAGGCGAATGAAGATCGAAGAAGTCCGGCAGCACGTGACGACCCCGCTGACCGCCCCGGCGTTCGCGCCGGTGGTCCCGAGGTTCACCAACCGCGAGTACCTGAATATCGTCTACCGCACCGACGCCGACGCCCTGCGCGCCGTCGTGCCGGAGCCGCTGACGGTCGGAGAACCGTTGGTGCGCTTCGAGGTCATGAAGATGGGCGACGTTTCCGGCTACGGCCCGTACACCGAGTCAGGCCAGGCCATCGAGGTCGGCTTCGACGGCGAACGCGGCGAGTACCTGCACGCGATGTACCTCGACAACTTCCCGGCGACCGCGTCCGGGCGCGAGGTGAGCGCGTACCCGAAGACCGTCGGGTCGCCGAACCTCTATGTCGACAACGGCGTGCTCGTCGGCACCCTCGACTACGGAACGCTCCGGGTGGCGACCGCGACCATGGGCTACAAGCACCACGAGCTGGACGCCCGCGAAGCCGAACGCCAGATCACCGTCCCGACGTTCATGCTCAAGACGATCCCCGGCTACGACGGCGCCCCGCGCGTCCAGGAACTGGTGCGCACCGAAATCACCGACGTCGTGGTCAAGGAGGCCTACACCGGCCCCGCGCGGCTACAGCTGTTCCAGCACGTCCTCGCGCCGCTGGCCGACCTGCCGGTGCTGGAGGTCGTCTCCGCGAGCCACATCCTCACCGACCTGACGCTCGCCCCGGTCAAGCCGGTCTTCGACTACCTGGAAGGAGCGCGGTCATGAAGAACGCCGCAGTCATCGGCGCCGGCACCATCGGCCTGTCCTGGATGGCGCTGTTCGCCCACCACGGCCTGACCGTCCGGGTCACCGACCCCCGCCCGGACCTCGCCGACGCCGTCAAGGAAGCCTTGGAGACGTTCGCGCCGCATCTCGGCACCACCGCCGAAGAGCTGGCGACCCGCGTCCACCTCGCCGGGGACGTCACTGAATCAGTGAAAGATGCGGACGTCGTGCAGGAGAACGGGCCGGAGAGCGTCGAGTTCAAGAAGGAACTGTTCGCGAAGCTCGTCGAGGAAGCGCCGGAGCACGCGCTGTTGCTGAGTTCGTCGAGCGCCATCCCGTCCACGGCGTTCACCGAAGAGATCGACGGATCGCGTGTCCTCATCGGACACCCGTTCAACCCGCCGCACCTGATCCCCCTCGTCGAAGTCGTTCCCGGCGAGCAGACCAGCGAGGAGTCGGTGGCCAAGGCCGTCGAGTTCTACACCTCCCTCGGCCGGACGCCGGTCGTCGAACGCAAGGAGATCGCCGGGTTCGTCGGCAACCGGCTGCAGAACGCCTTGAGCCGCGAGGCCATCTACCTCGTCGAACAGGGCGTCGTGACACCGTCCGAACTGGACACCGTGATCACGAACTCGCTCGGCATCCGCTGGGCGACCGTCGGGCCGTTCCTCGGCTCGCACCTCGGTGGCGGCCCCGGCGGCTACCGGCACATGGCCGAGCACATCGGCAAGTCCATGAAGAAGATGTGGGCCGGCCTGGGCAACCCCAGCCAGAGCCCCGAAGAGCAGGAACGGCTCATCGAAGCCGTCGAACAGGCTTACGGCTCCTCCACGTACTCGGACCTCGCCGAGACGCGCGACCGCAAGCAGCTCGCCGTTTTGCACGCAGTGGAGGAGAACTGACATGGAACCGCTCAAGGACAAGCTCACCGCCGACTTCTACGACTTCGAGGCACTGCTCCCCGACGACGAGCGCAAGCTGCTCGTCAAGGCGCGCGAGTTCATGACGAACGACGTCAAGCCGCTGGTGAACGACAACTGGGAAGCCGGCACCTTCCCGGAGGAACTCATCGGGATGTTCCGCGAAAGCGGTCTCGCGGGCCTGCCCTACGAGGGCTACGGCGAGCACAAGCCCGCCGTCAGCCACCTGCTCACCGGCATGATGGCCATGGAGATGAGCCGCACCGACGCGTCCGTCGCGACGTTCTTCGGCGTCCACAACGGACTCGCGATGTACTCCATCCACAGTGGAGGGAGCCAGGAACAGCGCGACCGCTGGCTGCCCGAGATGGCCGCGATGGACAAGATCGGCGCCTTCGCGATGACCGAGCCCCTGGGTGGATCGGACGTCGCGGGCGGCATGCGGACCACCGCCAAGCGGGACGGGGACACCTGGGTCCTCGACGGCGCCAAGAAGTGGATCGGCAACGCGACCTTCGCCGACTACGTCGTGGTGTGGGCGCGGGACGTCGACGACAACCACGTCAAGGGATTCGTCGTCGAGAAGGGCACCCCGGGGTTCGTGCCGGAGAAGATCCAGGGCAAGACCGCGTTCCGGATCGTCGAGAACGCCGAGATCACCCTGACCGGCGTCCGCGTGCCGGAGGCGAACCGCCTGCAGGGCATCAACTCCTTCCGCGACGTCGCCGAGATCCTGCGCGCCACCCGCGGCGGCGTCGCCTGGCAGGCGCTGGGCGTGATGATCGGCGCGTACGAGGCCGCGCTGGCCTACTCGCAGGAGCGCAAGCAGTTCGGCCGGCCGATCGCGCGGTTCCAGCTGGTGCAGGACCTGCTCGTGAAGAGCCTCGGCAACATCACCGCGTCGTGGGGCATGCTGGTGCAGCTCGCCCGGCTGCAGGACGCGGGGATCTTCAAGGACGAGCAGTCGTCGCTGGCCAAGGCGTTCGTCACCTCGCGGATGCGGGAGGTCGTCGCCTGGAGCCGCGAGATCTTCGGCGGCAACGGGATCGTGCTCGAGTACGACGTCGCGCGGTTCTTCGCCGACGCCGAAGCGATCTACTCGTTCGAAGGCACGCGCGAGATGAACACCCTGATCGTCGGCAAGGCGATCACCGGGCAGAGCGCCTTCGTGTGAGCCTCTAGTCGACGCAGCCGGCGGCCGTACTGGTCGCCGGCTGCTTGCTGTCCGCGGTCTTGGTGGTGGTCGCCGCCACCGGCTTGACGCCGCCCGCGGTGTCATCGCCCGAAGCCTGGACCGCCGGCGTGCTGATCGCCGTGCGGATGAACTGCTGGACCTGCGCCGGGTCGACCTTCACGGCGTCACCGTCCGACGGCGTCGCCAGCGAGAGGCTCTGCACCGGGATGGTGGCGAACGCGATCGCGCCCGAACTCATGCCCCGCAGCTGCTGCGCGAAGCTGAGCACGTCCCAGCCCTTGTCCAGCACGACCGCGCCCTGCACGGCGTTGACCAGCGCGTTCAGCTTCGAGACGTCGGTGAACGTGCCCGCGCTGAGGACCTTCTTCGCCATGCCGGAGAGGAAGGCCTGCTGCCGCGCGATGCGGTCGAGGTCGCCGTTGGCCAGGCCGTGGCGCTGCCGGACGAACGCGAGCGCCTGCGCGCCGGAAAGCGTTTGCGGGCCGGCCGCGAAGTTCGCGCCGGAGTAGGTGTCGTGCACCGGCTCCTTGAGGCAGACCTCGACGCCGCCGACGGCCTGCGACAGCGCGTCGAAGCCGGCGAGGTTGATGGCCGCGTAGTGGTTGATGGTCAGCCCGGTGAACTTCTCGACGGTCTGGATGGCGGTCTTCGCGCCCGCCTCGTTCGCCGCCACTTCCAGCTGCGGGCCGGACAGTCCCTGGGAGCGCAATCCGGACATCGAGGCGTTCTTGCCGCGGCTGTAGGCCGAGTTGATCTTGTGCTTGCCGTAGCCGCCTGCGATGTCCACATAGGAGTCACGCGGGATCGAGATCGCGGTGGCCGCGGCGCCGCCGGCCGGGATGTGGACGACGATCATCGTGTCGGTGGTGTCGCCGCCGTCGTCGCCGCTGCCGGCGTGGAGGGCGTCGAGCACGTTCTGGGGCAACGGGTTGCCGTACGCGTCGGTGCGCGCGTCGATCCCGACGAGCAGGATGTTCTGGGCGACTTTGAGCGGTTCGCCGGGGATGGTGTCCTCTTCGTCCACCTGCGCCGAGGGCGCGATGACGTCGGCGGTGACGAGGCCGTCGTCCAGCTTGCTCAGCTGCGACCAGGCGTACCCGGTGGCGCCGAGCACGAGCGCCGACACGACGCCGAGCGCGACCCGCCCGCCGATGCGACGCCCCCGGGACGACAGCAGCACGACACTTCCCCTTGCTTCCCTCTGGTGGATCCCCTCCTTCGAGGATCACCGCGTTAGCTGGGAATCAGCTGAGAAAGTTGTCGAAAAACTGTGACGCTAGCCGAACGGCCGAGCCTTTCCGCCGCTTTCGCGACGCACTGTGCCGGAACGCGTACGCGCGAGTGCTGTGGTTGCGACCACAGTGGCATCAACGCGGCATCTTGCGCCACACGGCGCGCGGCAGCAGGCGCATCGCGAAGAAGACCGGACGGAGCACGCCGGGCACCCAAACGACGCCGCGCCGCTTCCGCAGCGCGGCGACGGTCGCGTCGGCGACCTGGTCCGGCGTGCTCGAGAACGGCGCCGGGCTCATGCCCTCGGTCATCCGCCCGATCACGAAGCCGGGCCGGACGAGCAGCAGGTGGACGCCCGAGCCGTGGAGGGCGTCGGCGAGGCCGCTCGCGAAGCCGTCGAGGCCGGCCTTCGCGGAACCGTAGACGTAGTTGGCGCGACGCACGCGGATCCCGGCGACGGAGGAGAACACGACGAGGCTGCCGTGGCCCTGGGCGCGCAGCAGGTTCGCGGCGTGGGTGAGGACGCCGACCTGGGCGACGTAATCGGTGTGCACGATGGCGGCGGCATGGGCGGCGTCCTCTTCGGCGCGGGCTTGGTCGCCGAGGATGCCGAAGGCCAGGACGACGACGTCGATCGGGCCGTGCTCGGCTTGGACCTTCTCGAGGAAGGGTCCGTGGGCGGCGAGGTCGTCAGCGTCGAAGTCGACGGTTACGGCCTTCTGCAGCGTGGCCAGGGCGGCGGTGAGGTCCGCGCCGGGGCGGGCGGCCAGGACGACCTTGTCGTGGTCGCCGGCCAGTCGTTCCGCCACGGCCAGGCCGATTTCGCTGCGGCCGCCGAGGACCAGGAGGGTTCCGCTCACGGAGGCAGTCTCCCAGCCGGGGGTGCGCGGGTTTTGGGCGGCTGCCGGCTGGGTCCGGTGTCTTGAATGAGTCATTCGGGACCTCGGAGGTCCTGAATGACTCATTCAAGACCTTTGGGCCGGGAGCCGTGGTGGCCGAGCGCAAGCCGAAGCGCGCTCGCTCGGCGAGCCGAAGCGCGCTCGCACGGCGAAGGGAGGCCGGCCGAGCCGGCGAAAGCGGCCGGCCAGCACCCGGATCACGGGTCCGCGGAAGCTCGGCGCAAGGCTGCGCCGAAACCGGCAGCAGCGGGCCGGCACCCGGACCGCGGCCCGCAACCCGCGGCGGCGGAGCGCGAGCCAAGCCGGGCGAAGCGGCCCGCAGCCCGCGGGCGGCGGAACGCGAGCCAAGCCGGCGAAGCGGCCCGCCGAATCCGCCTGCGCCCGAGTCGCGACCGCGGCGGCCGAGCGCTTGCCGACGCGCGCTCGCTCGGCGAGCCGAAGCGCGCTCGCACGGCGAAGGGAGGCCGGCCGAGCCGGCGAAAGCGGCCGCCCAGCACCCGGACCACGGGCCCGCGGAAGCTCGGCGCAAGGCTGCGCCGAAACCGGCAGCCGCGGGCCGGCACCCGGACCGCGGCCCGCCGAATCCGCCTGCACTCGAGTCGCGACCGCGGCGGCCGAGCGCGAGCCGAAGCGCGCAACCCGTCGGCTCGTCGCGGCCGAGCGCGACCCGAAGCGCGTCCGCGAAGCCCGCAACCCCGGCCCGCGTGCGCTAGCGTGCCCCGGGTGGGGCGCGCGCTGGATTTCGAAACCCTCGTCGAACGGCATCGGCGGGAGATCCAGGTGCACTGCTACCGGATGCTCGGCTCCTTCGCCGACGCCGAAGACCTCGCCCAGGAAACCTTCCTGCGCGCCTGGAAGGCCCGCGACCGCTTCGAAGGCCGGGCCGGTGTGCGGACCTGGCTCTACCGGATCGCCACCAACGCCTGCCTCGACGTCCTCGCGCGGCGGCCGCGGCGGGTGCTGCCCGATCAGCTCGGTCCTGCCGGCGAACCGGACGGCCCGATCTGCGCCGCCGACCTGCCGTGGCTCGAGCCCTTCCCCGACCGGCTGCTCGACGAGGCCGGGCCGGACGCCCTCGCCGTCGAGCGGGAGACCATCGAACTCGCCTACCTCGCCGCCCTGCAGCACCTGCCGCCGCGGCAGCGGGCCGCGCTCATCTTGCGGGACGTTCTCGGGTGGTCGGCCAAGGAGACCGCGGATCTGCTCGAGACGAGCGTCGCGTCGGCGAACAGCGCCCTCCAGCGGGCTCGCGCCACCCTGCGTGCACGACTGCCCGCCCACCGTACCGAGTGGACGGCCGGCGCTCCGACGGCCGAGGAAACCGCGCTGCTCAAGCGGTTCATCGCCGCCTACGAAAACGGTGACCCGCGAGCCGTCGCCCGGCTGCTGCACGAAGACGCCCGCGCGATCATGCCGCCGTACGAGCTTTGGTTCGCCAGTGCCGCGGCGATCGTGCGCGCGCTGTCGATGTCGCTGGACCCGGCGTCGCCGCAGTGCGTCGGCCGCTTCCGGATGCGCCCAACGCGCGCCAACCGCCGGCCCGCGGTCGCGACCTGGCTCCGCCGTCCCGGCGAAGCCGAGTACCGCTGGTTCGGCGTCTCCCTGCTGACGATCGAGCACGGGCTGATCACGGAGCTCGCCGCCTTCGAGTCCGTCCCGGCGGCGGCCTGGGGCCTCCCGGAAATCCTGCGTGAATGAGCACGATGACCAGGGGCCGGCACGTGAAAAAGCCCGGGCGGGCGATTCACGGGGAATCACCCGCCCGGGCGCACACCCATCCGGAAAGAAATTCTTCCGATTCGGGTTCGTCCTCGAGGCCGCCGGGAAGAGGTCACCGGGCAGCGGGTCAAGCAGCTCGGTGCCGCTGCGGCGCGGTACGCGCCAGCCGGCGTCGGTCCTCGGCGGTGGTCCCGCCGAAAACACCGTGGTCCAGGCCGTTGTCAAGCGCGTAACCGAGGCACTCGGCGCGCACCGGGCAGCGCGCGCACACGGCCTTGGCCTGCGCCGTCTGCCGGGCGCCGGGGCCCACCGCGGAGATCGGGAAGAACAGTTCCGGGTCCTCGTCCTTGCAGGCCGCGAGTTCCGCCCAGCCCGTCATCGTGGCTTCCATTTCCTTCGTTCACCTCCCTCTGCTACTTCTGTTTCCCATTGTCGTGGCGCGTCAACCGACTTGACGCTCGCGGGCGCGCGAGCGCATCCGCGTGGGTCAAGGGGGTTTTGGCTTCGGTCCCCGGCTCACCCTCCGGGCAACCAAGACTGCAACACATGAGAGTACGCCCTTCTTCCCGGGATCTCGATGTCGATCACGTCACCCGATCGGCGAGACCACGCTCCAGCGCGACCCGCACGAGGGCCGCCGCGAGGTGCGCCAGTTCGCCGGGATCGACCAGCTTCGCGAGCCGACCGGGCTGCGTCGGCAGGCCGAGCTTTTCGGCCCCTTGCAACGCTTTCCCGTCCAGACGCGGTCGAAACTCCGGCCACACGAGCTGGACCTCCCTGCCGAAGATGTCCGCGCCCACCGGGCCGAGCCGCGGGACCTTCCCGAGGAGCCCGGCCAGTGTCCGGAATTCGCCGTTCGCGGCCTCGCGCACCCGTCTCAGGTCGCCGCGGTACTCGTCGAGCAGGTACCGGGCGCCGTCGCCGAGCGCCGTCGCGGTCTGTTCGTCGTAGCGCTTGTAGTGCGCGCGGCCGAGGGCGGCCACCCGCTGCTGCCACGTCGAGTCCGCCATGGCTCTCGCCGTGCCCATCCCCGCGGCCCACAGCTCCCGCGCCGCGTCGACCGCGATGCCCGCCTTGATCCGGGTCGAGAGCAGCACCGACAGCACCAGCAGCCGGTAGAGCGGCGCCGGCTGGTCGGCGAGCTTGATGCCCGCTTCGGCGGCGTACGTCGGGCCTGCCTCCTTCAGCAGGCGCTCGACCGTGTCTCGCTGGGTCATCGGGCCCGGGTACCCGAGATGCCCGCACCCATTCGTCACCGCTCGTCACCGATCCGGAGCAGGCCATTACTCCGACCGAGCAGTCTTGATCGAATCGTTACACGTGGCGGTCACCTCGGCGCACTTGTTCCAGTGGAGGCGAGGGGTGGTGAGGGGTCCGTGTGGGCTGACGACGATTTCGACGCGTTCTTCCGCGCCGACTTCCCCCCGCTCGTGGCGTTCCTGTGCAAGGCCGGGTTCGAGGTCGAGATCGCCCGTGACGTCGCCGTCGAAGCGATGCTCCACGCGCTGGAGGCGTGGCCGGTCCCCGAAGACCCGCGCGCCTGGGTGCGCCGCGTCGCCGGCCGGCTGCTCGACGCGGTGGGTGACGCGCGCGCGGACTGGACCCCGGACGACCGGCGGGACGACGAGAAGCTGGCCGCGCTCGTCGACCAGCACGCGGGGTTCATCGACGTGCTCGCCTCCCTGCCCGGCCAGCAGCGGATGGTGCTCGCGTGGTCGCTCGACGGCTTCACGCCGACGCAGATCGCGAACGCGCTGCGCATCGCCCCAGCGACCGTCCGTTCCAACCTCCGCCACGTGCGGGAACGCCTCAGGCGCCACCGGGCCGCACCGCCCGGCGACCAGCGGGACAGGGAAGGGTGAGCACCATGCCGGCAACCGAGTACGGGGACCGGGCGATCACCGAGCTGCTGCGGGAGTCCAACGCCGCGCTGCACGACTCGCTGCGGGTCGGCCTCGACGTCGAGGGCACGCTGCTGCGGGTGCGCAGCCGCGCCCTCGTCCGCGAGATCGCCGCGACGGAGCCCCCGCAGGCGTTCCCGGCGCACTGGCGGCGCCACGACGAGCCGGTCGCCGACGCGATCGCCGGCGACGACGCCGCGACCGCCCGCCTGCTCGCGACGATCCGGCCGCTGGTGGTGCGCTACTGCCGCGCCCGCGTCGGGCGGAACGAGCGGTCGTTCGCCTCGGCCGACGACGTCGCCCAGGAGGTGTGCGTCGCGGTGCTCACCGCGCTGCCGTCCTACCGGGACCAGGGCCGGCCGTTCCTCGCGTTCGTCTACGGCATCGCCCAGCACAAGGTCGCCGACGCCCACCGCGCCGCCGCCCGCAACCGCTCCGACCCGGTCCCGGAGATCCCCGACGGCGTCTCCGACGCGGACGGCCCGGAGCAGCACGCCCTGCGGTTCGAGCTCAACGAGCGCCTGGCGCGGCTGCTGGACGTCCTGCCGGCCAAGCAGCGCGAGATCGTCGTGCTGCGGGTGGTGGTCGGGCTGTCGGCGGAGGAGACGGCGGACGCGGTGGGCTCGACACCGGGCGCGGTCCGCGTCGCCCAGCACCGCGCGCTGGGTCGGCTGCGGCGGCTCTTGACGGGCGAAGAGGACTAGCGCCGGAGCCCGGCACCACCACGCCGTACAGGTCGGTGATGGTCGCCAGCGCGCTGGGCTCGACGCCGAGCGAGCACCGGCGGCGGTTCCGGATCGGGTGATCAGCGGCGCACGTGTTCGAGGACGAACTCCTCCAGCGCCGCCGCCGGTCCCTCCTTCGACTCGCGGGCCAGCAGCATGAACTCGATGTCGCCGGGCTCGGGCAGGCCGGCCAGCTCGACGAGGTCGGCGGGCACCAGGCTGCGCGCGTGCAGGGTGACGCCGAGCCCGGCGGCCGCCGCGGCCCGCAGGCCGGTGAGGCTCGACGTCTGGCACGCCGCGCGCCACTCGAGACCCGCGCGTTCGAGGCACTCGACGGCGAGCTGCCGCGTGATCGACGGCATCGGGTACTGCACCAGCGGCACCGGCTGACCGGGCTCCAGCACCGTCGCGGCCGAGCCGATCCAGACCAGCGGCTCCCGCCAGAGCAGCCGCCCGTGGTGCGCGCCCGGGCGGCGCTTGCCCAGCACCAGGTCCAGCTGACCGGCGCGCAGCCGCTGCGCGAGGACGTCCGACAGCTCGACGGTCAGCTCGACGTCCACCAGCGGGTGGCTGCGGCGCAGCCGGTTCAGGATGTCCGGCAGCTCGCCGAGCGCGAAGTCCTCTGAGACGCCGAAGCGCACGCGGCCGCGCAGCTCGGCGCCGCGGAAGTGCCGCTCGGCCCGCTCTTCGGTGTCGACGACCGTCTGCGCGAAGCCCAGCATCGCCTGCCCGCGCGCGGTGAGCTCGACGGTGTGGGTGTCGCGCGCGAAGAGCAGCCCGCCGGAGTCGCGCTCCAGGCGCCGGACGTGCTGGCTGACGGTCGGCTGGCCGACGCCCAGGCGCCGCGCGGCCGCGGTGAAGCTGCGCGTCTCGGCGACGGCGAGGAACGAGCGGCACAGGCGCGGGTCGAGCACGCGGCCACTTTATCGTGATTCGCGATGACAGTCAGTCCGGTGATCGGGGTTCACAATGAGCGTTGCACCGCCGAAACTGGGTGTGGAAGGAGTTCCATGTCCTGGTTACGTCTCGACCCGTTCGTCCTCGCCATCCTCGCCACCGTCGGGATCGCCACGCTGCTGCCCGCTTCGGGCGTCGTGGCCGACGGTTTCGGCACCGCCACCACGATCGCCGTCGGGCTGCTGTTCTTCCTGTACGGCGCCCGGTTGTCGACGCAGGAGGCCCTCGACGGGCTGCGGCACTGGCGGCTGCACGCCGTCGTGCTGGCGGCCACGTTCGTGCTGTTCCCGCTGCTCGGCCTCGCGCTCACGCTGCTGCCGGAGCCGGTGCTGCCCGACGAGCTGGCGGCCGGGGTGCTGTTCCTCGCCGTGCTGCCCTCGACGGTCCAGTCGTCGATCGCGTTCACGTCGATCGCCCGCGGCAACGTCGCGGCGGCGATCTGCAGCGCGTCGCTGTCCAACCTGGCCGGGATCGTGCTGACGCCGCTGCTGGTGGCGCTGCTGCTGGCCGGCGACGGCGCCGGCGTCGACGGATCGGCCGTGCTCGGGATCGTGCTGCAGCTGCTGGCACCGTTCGTCGCGGGCCAGCTGGCGCGGCGCTGGATCGGCGGGTGGATCACCCGGAACTCCGCGCCGCTCAAGCTGTTCGACCGCGGTTCGATCCTGCTGGTGGTGTACACGGCGTTCAGCGCGGGCATGACCGAAGGCATCTGGCACCGGCTCGACGTCGTCCCGCTGCTGGTTCTGGTCGGACTGTGTTGCGTGCTGCTGGCGGCGGTGCTGGCCGCGACGAGCTGGGGCGCCCGGCTGCTGGGGTTCGCGCGCGCGGACCGGATCACGATCGTGTTCTGCGGGTCGAAGAAGAGCCTGGCGAGCGGGTTGCCGATGGCGACGGTGCTGTTCGGGCACGCGCACGTGGGGCTGATCGTGCTGCCGCTGATGCTGTTCCACCAGATCCAGCTGATCGTGTGCGCTTCACTCGCGCGGCGGTATGCCGTGTCCGCTCCGGAGCTCGTCCCGGCTTGAGCCTTCGACCGATGAGTTTTCCGACGGTGGTCGTCAGTACGGTGTGACACCTACTTGGAAGGCGGCACCATGGCGAAGGTTCTGTACCACATCACGATGTCCTTGGACGGCTTCGTCGCGGCCCCCGGCGACGACATGACGTGGCTGTCCGGGCTGCACGCGGGACCGAACCCGGTCGTCGAGCGGGTGACCGCCGGCATCGGGGCGATCGTGATGGGGCACAACACGTACGCCCCGGCGACGACGGCCGAGGGCAAGGTGTACGGCGGCCGCTGGGAGGGCCCGATCTTCGTGGTGACCCGCTCGGCGGCACCGACCCCGGGGTTCACACTGGTCCCGGACCTGCCGGAGGCGGTGTCGGCCGCCTCCGCGGCGGCCGGCGACGGGTACGTGGCGGTGCTGGGTGCCACGACGGCCCGGCGGTGCTGGGAAGCGGGGCTGCTGGACGAGGTGCTGGTGCACGTGGCACCGGTCCTGCTCGGCGACGGGGTGCGGTTGTTCGAGCGCCCGGCCGGCGCGCCGGTGCGGTTGGAGGTCCTGGAGCTGAGCCACGCCGGGCCGATCGTGAACGCCTGGTACCGGGTCCCCGATGGACAGTGAGGTGAGCGCGTAACGGCGGGGCGCGGCGGGACGATTCCGGGGGCGTCGTTTCGAGAGAGGGGGATCGTCATGGCACGAACCGCGGTGGCCGCGCTGGCCGGGGCTTTGGTGGTGACGGCGGGAGCGGTGGCCTTCGCCGGTGCGTCGTCGGCAGTCGGGCCGTCGCCGGCGCCGATCGTCCAGGCGGCTCAGGCCACCTGCCTGACCGACGGCGCCGGCGTCTGCACCGTGACGCACTCGCTCGGCAAGGTGCCGGACGCGATCGTGGTCTCGCCGAACACGCCGAGCCCCAACAACGCGTTCACGCTCAACACGGTGCTGGGGTCGTACACCGCGACCACGTTCCAGGTGCGGGCGATGTTCACCCAGACCACGCCGAAGACATTCGGCCAGATCTGGTTCACCTACGCGGCTTACGGTTCGCCGACGGCACCGCCGACCACGACGCCCCAGACGACGACGCCCACACCCACGTCTCCGCCGACCACAACGCCTCCGCCGACCACCTCGTCGGAGCCGACTTCTACGACGACCGGCGGCGGCTCCTGAGCGGAATCCGCACCCTCACCGCGGCCGCGGTGAGGGTTTCCGTAGCTCCTCCGCGAAAATCCCCTCCACACGACGGTTCGCCCGGCGCAACGACCGCACCGCCGCACGGATCGCGTACCCCACCGCGAACGCCAGCAACAAGCCCAGGCCGATGGCCGCGAGGTTCGCCACAAGCGCCTCCCGGTACAGGTGCGCCAGGTACCCCAGACCCGCCCCGGCGGTGAGTGCGTCCAGCAACGCCAGCCGGAACACGCGCGGCTCGTACGGGGTGGCTCGCGGTGCCGTGACCATCGCTCACCCTCCCGCCGTTCCGTTCAGCGGCGACGCCCTTGCAACCTAGACGAGCCTGCGCCGCTTGGTGGCCACTTCAACCTGTTTGGCCTACCGGATCTGCCCGGATGGCCGCTGTGATAACTTGAAGCGAACTGGGTCTTCTGTGCAAACGCACATCCCCGAGCCGCCACCGCGCCGGGGCCAGGGGGCGGTAGCTCAGTTGGTTAGAGCAGGGGACTCATAATCCCTTGGCCGCGGGTTCGAGCCCCGCCCGCCCTACCCTCTGCGGTTCTCGCTGACGCTCGAACCGCTCGGTTCGCTTTCCCCCTGTGGGGGTGCAACCCCCACACCCCGCCCGGGGGCTCGCCCCCGGACCCCCGTCCGTGTGGCCGGGTTGGCCTGCCGGCTGCCGGATGGTGGGTCCACAGTGGACATTCAGCGGTCGTACACCAGGGCCAGTTCGCCCTTCTCGCCTGCTTCCTGGTGGGTCAGGTGCCATGACGATGCTGGTAGGCCGTCCTCGAACAGGCGGGGGCCTCCGCCTGCTATCTCCGGGCAGATCATTATGTACATGCGGTCCAGCAAATCCGCTGCCAGTAGGGGCTTGATCAGGCTTGCGCTGCTGTTGATCAGGATGTCTCCCGAGCCGGTGGACTTCAGATCCTTGACCACCTCCGCTACTGGGGCGTTTGCCAGGCGGGCTCGGTTCCACGGCGCCTCGGTCAATGTTGTCGAGAACACCACCTTTTCGGCATCTACCAGCCATTTTGCGTACGCCCGGTCTCGGGGGTCCGCGTTCTCGTCCGCCGCTACCGTTGGCCAGAAACCCAGGAAACCTTCCGCGTTCACGCGGCCCAGTACTGCCGTTGTTGCGTTCTCCCAGATTTGGGTCAGGTGGTGGCGTGCCACCTCTGTTGTCGCGTACGAGACTATTGCGCTCATGTCCGTGGGGCCGCCCGGACCCTGGTAACGGCCGTCCAGCGTGAGGCTCAGGTTTGCGGTTACTCTGCGGGTCATTTTTCAGCCTTTCTGCTGTGTCAGTACTTCGGCGAGGCGGTCCAAGACCTGGCCCCAGCCCGTTTCTATTCCGGCGATCGCCGGGGCCGCTTCCACCGTTGTTGCCGTGATGCGGAGGCCCAGTCGCAAGCGGGTGCCGTTCGGTCCCGGCGTCAGCTCCAGGTCGTAGTGGCCGGTGAACGATGCCGTTCCCGTTACCGCCAGGTCGAATGCCAGCCTTCCTGGCTCCTCCGCCACGCGGACCCAGCCTTCCGCTCGGTACTCGCCGTCCGCGTCGCGGTACGCCAGTGCCGCCTTGCCTCCCGGGCGTGGCTCCAGGAGGCACGTCGTCACCGTCATCGACGGCGGTACCCACCACGACGACAGCAGCGCCGGGTCCGTCCAGTACCGCCAGACGACGTCACGCGCCGCCGGTAGTGCGCGCTCGAAGCCGAACGCCCGGCCGTCCGCCCAGCTGTCGCGGTCCGCCGCCGCCGTCTCCGCCTCCACCGCTTCGCGGTATCGCGCGACCACGTCCCGCTCACCCCGGTGCGCTTCGGTCTCCTTCGCCAGGTCCGCCACCCGGGCCGCGAACGCCGCCAGCGGCTCGGCTTCGAGCGCGTAGACCCGGCGCTGTCCCAGCGGGAACACCGTGACGAGGCCGGCGCGCGCCAACGTCTGCAGGTGCTTGGTCGTCTGCGGCTGGCGCAGGCCGGTCAGCTCGGCCAGCTCTCCGACCGATCTGGGCCGCTCCGCCAGGAGCTCGACCAGACGCCAGCGCGCCGCGTCGCCCAGTGCTGCCGCGATCCCGTCCATGTGCCCAGTATTCACATGGCAGAATATTCAAGTCAAGGAATATCTTTTAGGTCAGCCACCGGAGGCCGTAGGCGTAGCCCAGCTGCGGGGCGGTGAACTCCTGCGCGACCTCGCACGCGCCGTCCAGCGGCAGCGGCGCGCCCGGCTGCGGCGGGTCGGCGAGCACCGACGGCGGCACCCGGTCCACCCGCCACACCCGCCACGGCAGCCGGCGCGGGTCGAAGCGGACCCGCACCGTGAACGACTCGCACGTCACCAGCGGCACGAACGTGTACGACGGCCGGATCGGCAGGCCGTCCCGGATTCGGATCACCAGCGCGTACGTGTGGGTGTCGCCACGCGACAGCGGCCGCGGGAGGTCGAGCAACCAGCGGAAGTGCCGCTGCCCCACCCGTTTCGCGTCGGTGATCCGCACGCCGTGCTGGGCGTCGGCGGCCACGTCGCGCTCGCCGTCGTGGCCGTCTTCGAGGCGCGGCACGGTGAACTGGGCGGCGATCCGGCTCAGCCCGTCGCGGGTCGCGACGATCAGCCGTTCCTCGATCAGCTCCGGCCCGGGCGTGTCGAGCCGGACGATGGCCCGCAACCGCTTGACGAACCAGCCCTGGTCGGGGTCCGGGACTTCGCCGCCGGGCCGCCCGGCGGCCTCGATTTCGGCGGCCAGCCGGGCGAACGAGCGGTCGATCCGGCGCCGTGCCGTGCGTTCGGAGACGCGCAGCTGGTCGGCGAGGACACCGACGCGGTCGCTGAGCAACGCGTGCTGGGAGCCGGGGGCGATGCCCAGCGCGACGTTGACCGCGAGCCGGTCGTCGGCCGGGAACTCCGCGATGGCCGCGGAAATCGCGTCGCGGAGCACGCGCCGCGCTTCGCGGTCGTTCGCCGTGCGGTGGATTTCGCACCACCCGGCGACGATCGGCCCGAGCCGGTCGCGCAGCCGTTCGGCCTCCAGACCCCAGCCGCGGCGCAACGTCGTGAGCTCGCGGAGCAACCCGTCCTCGTGTGCCATGGGGTTTCGATTGTGGCACGCGGACTTCCGCGCGATCGGGGGCAGCGCCTGCGCCGATCAGGTGATTCCCGGGATGGCCAGCGCGTGGCCAGTTCCCCGGTGATTCGGCCCGCCGACGGCCGTTGCCGGTTCCGCGCCTGACCGACCATGTCCCGGTCGACGGCATCGGGGAGGACGGGTTGCTCGACACCACTTTTGCGTGCGCGGGACCGGTGGACGTCGAAGGCGTTCGCCGGCTGGCCCGCGACGGCAGGCTCGCCGGCTCCGCGTCGGCCGCCCCGCCCGGCGACCTCGCCCGGTTGCGCGGGGCGGTCTACACGGTGGCCTGGCCACTGGTCTTCGCGCGGATCACCAAACCACTGGAACGGCAGCGGCGGCACCCGGACTGCGCCCGCGGGCTGGAATGGCTGCGGCCCGACTGCCTCGACCGCTTCCACGACGACGTCGAAGCCGTCGTGGAGCACGCGCTGCGGCGCGCGACGGACCCGATCGAGAACTTCGACGGCTGGCTGGCGACCCGGCTGAGCCCGGCGACGGTCGACGCCCACCGGCGGCGGCGCGGCGAAATCGGGGCGCTGCAACGGCCCCGGCTGCCGGCCTGGCTGGGTGACGCCCTCGGCGGCGACCCGTGGCTGTGCGACCTCGCCGTGCAGATCCTGGTGTGGGCCGGGGTGCCGGCGACGGCGGGCGCGGAGCTGTGGCCACTGGACGGCTGGGCGGCGCGCCGGGCCCAGGTCACGGGCGCGCCACCGCCGGGCCGCGACCCGCTCGACCTCGAGGTGCGGCAGGTGCTGGCGGCGATGGGCAAGCGGCCGAAGTGGTACGCCGAGCACGTCGAGCGGCCCCTCGGGCACAAGCGGGCCCCGGTGGCGCCGATGCCGGCGGACGGCGCGGCCGAGCCCGTCCCGCTGCAGCTGGTAGGCGCGGCCGAAGAGGACGACGCCCGGCTGGCGGAGCTGGCCGAGCAGGCGCTGCGCGCGATCGAGGCGAGACTGGCGGACGGCGAGGACCCGCCGGCCGCGGTGCGCGCGGTCGTCCGGCGGGTGTTCGGAGCCGGCGGGGCCGCGCTGGACCGGTTGCCGCACACCGGATCCACCCTCGACGACTGGTTAGCCACCGCTCTTGCCGACGAGGTCCGGCTCGAGCGGATCGTCGCGACGGTGCTGGCGATCCTCGGCCGCTGAAGGTGGAGGGGTGGGCGCGCAGGGAGAAGTTGTCTGCTGGCAAGGAACGTTGGCCGCCGGGTGAGCCGCCGACGGCGGGATCGCGGGCCCGCAGGCGGAAATCGTTTGCTCACGAGGATCTTCGACCACCGGACCCAACCGGGTGGCCAGCACTTCGAACAGCGTCTCCCGCGAACAACCCGCGGCGAGCGCCCGGGTGCCGGCCGAAGACAGCTCGGCCAGCAGCACCTCGCGCACCGCCGCGCGGGTTCGCTCCGCGAGTCTCGTGGGCGGGACAGCTGATCCGGCCACCCCCGCCTCCTTTCTCCCCGCGTCCAGCCTTCTCCTGACGGACGGGTCAGCGCCACCACGACGGCGGGGGCACCGGCAGCCGCAGCGGGCAGCCCGTGTGGCGGCCCGTCCAGCAGTCGGCCAGCCAGCGGGTCAGCGCGACCGGCCCGAGCAGGCTGTCCTCCCACACCGGCGTCAGCTCGCCGGCCCGGCGGAGCATCGTTTCGGCCGTGGCGCAGAAGGAGGTGATCGCGGCGACGGCGGCGTCGGCCCGCGCGACCGGCCAGGCGACCGCGGCCCCCGGCAGCCGGGCCGGGATGGCCAGGCCGGTGCCGACGGTGCAGTTGCGGGCCAGCTGGAGCGCGAGGTCGAACTCGACCGCTTCGGCGTGCAGTTGCCGGGCTTGCCATCTGGGCGAAGCCGCGGCGGCGTACAGCCCGGCGAGCCGGGCGGCGACCAACCCGTCCCACACCGTCAAAAGCACCCCTCGCGTGTCGGCGGGATGGGCGCCGGCGAGATCGAGGGTGACGGCGCTGAGCCAGGCACACGGGTCCTTGACTTGACGATCAGCGGCGACGGTCACGGCAGCCAGTCTCGCACCGGAAAGCACGTCCGGCACCAAGATGATCATGGTTCACCGCAGGACCACCCGGTCGGTGGCGAACCGTTGAGCGGCTGCGTACCACCATCGGGCACTGCGGGTGACCGAACCGTTACGACTGTGCCATCATGTCGGCGCTCAGTGCCGAGCACGCCCTCCTTCCCGCCCCCCTGAGAAAGGCTTCAGCACGTGATCAAGACCAGCAAGAGCCGGGCCGGCACCCAGCGCGTCACGTTCAGCCTCCCGGCCGGGCTGCCACCCGGACGGGTGAGCGTGGTGGGGACGTTCAACGACTGGACGCCCGGCCGCCACCACCTGACCCCGCGCTCCAACGGCCGCCGCTCGGCTTCGGTCGACGTCGCGCCCGGCACCGTGCTCCAGTTCCGCTACCTCGGCGAGGACGGCCACTGGTTCGACGACCCCGACCTGCCGGACCGCGAGAACGGCAACTGCGTCTACGCGACCAACTGAGTCAGGACCTCCGGCGCGGCTTGCCCCGCTTCGGGGCGCCGCCGCCGGTCCGGCGGGCCGCCGGCTTCTTCGGCGCCGCGGGCTTGCGTTCCGGACGCTTCTTTTCCGGTGCGGGAGGCTGCTGGCGTCCGCGCGTGCTGTTGACCGTGCGGCCGCGGACGACGCCGATGAACGCCTCCATCAGGTCCGTCGTCTCGTCCTCGAGCCACGACAACGCCACGCTCGACTGCGGCGCGTCCGCGACCGTCCGGTACGTCAGGTCGCGGCGGTGGTGCAGGCGCGCCAGGGACTGCGGGACGACCAGCACGCCGACGCCCGCCGCCACCAGTTCGACCGCGTCCGCCGTCGACTCCGGCCGCGAAACCGCCGGGCGGCCCGGAAGCGCGGCCCACTCGATCGTGTCGTCCAGCGGGTGCAGCACGACGTCGTCCACCAAGTCCGCTGTGGACACTTCGTCGGCCGCCGCGATCAGGTGGTCCTTGGGGACGACCACCACGGTCGTCTCGGTGTACAGCGGGATCGCGTGGAGGCCGTCGCGGTCGATCGGGGAACGCAGCAGCGCCGCGTCCGCGCCGCGGGAGCGGATCAGCTCCGCCGCGTCCGCCGCGGCCACCGGCACCAGCTCCAGCGGCACGTCCGGCTGCCGCTCGCCCCAGGTCCGCACCCACTTGGCGGGCGTCGCGCCCGGGACGTACGCGAGTCGGAACGAGGTCACCGGGTCAGGCTACCGGGCGGGGCGCTGGCTACCCTGGACGGCATGACGTCGCACAAGACCGCCCAGACGATGAAGCCCGCGACGGCGGCGAAGAAGCTGGGTGTGTACCTCGAAGCCACGCCCCCGGAGTTCCAGGAGGGCGTCGTCTCGCGCGACGAGCTGAACGCGCTGCAGGCCGAACCGCCGGAGTGGCTGCGCGAGCTGCGCCGCACCGGCCCGCACCCGCGGCCGGTCGTCGCAGCGAAGCTGGGCATCTCCATCGGCGGCCTCACCCGCGGCGGGATCACCGACGCGCTCACCACCGAGGAAATCGACGCGCTCAAGACCGAGAACCCCGACTGGCTGGTGCGCGAACGCGCCACCCAGGCCGAGGTGCGCAAGGAAACCGAGCGCGTCAAGGAGAAGAACCGCTGACCACGCTCGAAGAGGCCGCGCGCCTCGACGCCGCAGACGAACTGGCCGCGTTCCGGGACCGGTTCGTCCCGATCGCCGACGAAAGCGTCGTCGCCTACCTCGACGGGAACTCCCTCGGCCGCCCGCTGCGTGCCACCGCCGAACGCCTCCAGGAGGTCGTCGCCGAGCAGTGGGGCGCCCGGCTGATCCGGTCGTGGGACGAGCGCTGGCTGGAGCTGCCCGAGCGGATCGGGGACGAGCTGGGCCGCGTCGCCCTCGGGGCCGCGCCGGGGCAGACGATCGTCGCCGACTCGACGTCCGTGTGCCTGTACAAGGTGCTGCGGTCGGCCGTCGCGCTGCGGCCGGGACGCGACGAGATCGTCACCGACACCGCGAACTTCCCCACCGACCGGTTCCTCGTCGACAGCGTCGCCGCCGAACTGGGCCTGACAGTGCGGTGGATCGAGAGCGCCGACGGCGTCGCGGCGGTCACCGGCCCGCGCACGGCCGCGGTCGTGCTGTCCCATGTGGACTACCGCTCGGCCGAGATCGCCGACCTCGCCGGGATCACGCGGGTGGTGCACGAGCGCGGCGGCCTGGCCGTCTGGGACCTCTGCCACAGCGTCGGCTCGATCCCGGTGGCGCTGGACGCCGACGGCGCCGACTTCGCGGTCGGCTGCACGTACAAGTTCCTCAACGCCGGCCCCGGCGCGCCCGCGTTCCTCTACGTCAACGCGCGCCACCACGAGGCGTTCGGGCAGCCGATCACCGGCTGGATGGGCGCGGCCGACACGTTCGGGATGGCCGAGCGGTACGTACCCGCGCCCGGCATCCGCCGCGCGCTGTCCGGCACGCCGCCGGTGCTCGGCATGGTGGGCGTCCAGGAGGGCGTGGCGCTGCTGGCGGAAGCGGGGATCGACCGGGTGCGGGCGAAGGCGGTCGCGCTCGGGCGCTGGGTGCTCGACCTCGCCGATGAGTGGCTCGTCCCGCTCGGGTTCACCGTGGCGTCGCCGCGGGAGGACGCGCGCCGCGGCGGCCACGTCACCCTGCGGCACCCCGACGCCGAGCGGCTTTCGCGCGTGCTGATCGACAACGGCGTGCTGATCGACTTCCGCCGTCCCGACGGCATCCGCATCGGGCTGAGCCCGCTGACGACGAGCTTCACCGAGGTCCGCGCGGCCATGGACCGGATCCGCGAACTCGCCGCATGACGTGAATGACTCATTCATGTCGTCAGGCGACATGAACGACCCTTTCATGTCATGTCCGATAGTAGCCATGTACTTATTAGCCATGTACAGTATTGGCATGAGCACTCCCGGGCACCTCATCTGGCGGCTCTCCACGAAATGGCGCGTGGCGGTCGACCGCGCATTGGCCCCCGCGGGCCTGACGCACGCGCAGTACGTCTTCCTGGCTTCGCTCTTCGGGCTGGAATGCGCCGGAACCACCCCCAGCCAGCGGGAACTCGCTGACGAGGCCGGGCTCGAAGCGCTCTACACCTCCAAGCTGGCGCGCTCCCTCGACGCCGACGGCCTGGTCGAGCGCACCCGCGACCCGGCGGACACCCGCACCATCCGGCTGAGCCTCACCCCCCGCGGCCGCGAGGTCGTCGAGCCCGCGATCGCCACCGTCGCCGCGCTCCTCGACCGGCTCCTCGCCCCCCTCGGCGGCCGCGACGGGAATCGCACGAAAGCACTTGCCCGCGAACTCACGCTCCTCCTCGACACCCCGCTGAAGGACGAGAAATGACGCTGCACCACGAGGAATCCGGCACCGGCACCCCGATCGTCTTCCTGCACGGCAACCCCGGCTCGTCGCACGGCTGGCGCCACGTCCTGCCGCACGTCGGCGGCGGGCGCCTGCTGGCCCCCGACCTGATCGGGATGGGCCGGTCCCCCAAGCCGGACATCGCGTACTCCTTCGCCGACCACGCCGGCCACCTCGACGCCTGGTTCGACGTGCTCGGCCTCGACGACGTCGTCCTCGTCGGCCACGACTGGGGTGGCGCGCTCGCCTTCGACTTCGCCGCCCGGCACCCGGGCCGCGTCCGCGGGGTGGCGTTCTTCGAGACGATCGTCAAACCCATGGCCTGGGACGACGTGTCGCCGCAAGCCGCAGAGCGCACGCGAAAGATCCGCACGCCCGGCGTCGGCGAGCGGATGGTGCTGGAGGAGAACCTGTTCGTCCAGCAGGCGTTCACCGGCGGCGTGCGCACGCCGGTGGCGGACCTCGAGCCCTACCTGGCGCCGTTCCCGACGCCGGAAAGCCGCCGTCCGGTCCTGGCGTGGGCGCGGCAGCTGCCGCTCGGCGGCGAGCCGGCCGAGGTCGTCGCGCGCGTCGAGGCCTACGACGAGTGGCTGGCCACCAGCACCGCGACGCCGAAGCTGCTCATGACGTTCGAAGGCTCCCCCACGCTGCTCATCGGGGAGAAGGTGGCTCAGTGGTGCCGGGAGCACATCGCGGCGCTCGACGTCGTCGCGTGCGGCGAAGCCGGGCACCACGCCCAGGAGGACCGGCCGAAGGAGATCGGCGCCGAGGTCGCGGCGTGGCTGGACCGGCACGGCCTCCGGTGAACTCAGCGGTGGCGCAGCGGCGGGGTCGCGTCCACGCCGAGGACGCGCGCGGCAACCCACGCCAGCGCGTCCGCGGTGCGGGCCGGCGTGTCCGACGGCTGCATCACGTGGCTCAGCACCGTCCGGACGACGATGTCGATGACCACGTCCAGCTGCTCCCCGGTGAACGGCGGGTCGTAGGCCGCCACGCGCGCGTTCAGCACCACCTTCGCGTGGGTCAGCAGCGAGCCCGCCTCGGTGGTCAGCAGCGGCAGCAGCTCCGACGCCGTGCCGTGCGTGGCGGAGGCGATCGCGCGCAGCAGCGTGTTGTCGTCGGCGAGTTCGAGGACCGCGCGGACGGCGTCGTAGATCGCCTCGACCAGGTCGTCTTCGTGGCGGGTGAACGCGGCGTCGACGACCGAGAGGAACCGGCCCAGCTCGTGCGTGACCATCGCTTCGGCCAGCGCCGCCTTGGAGCCGATCTCGTTGTAGACGGTCTGGCGGCTGACGCCGACGACCTCGGCCAGCCGGGCCATGGTGACCGCCTGCCAGCCGGACCGCGCGGTCAGCTCGATCGCCGCGGTGATGATCGGCTGCCGGTGCTGACCACCCTCGGGCGCCGCCGGAAGTGCCGCACTCATGATCGCCATTCTAGGCGGCGCCCGCGAAGGCCAGCGCTTCTGCCCACGCGGCCCGGGCCGCGATGCGACGCCGGTACTTCATGATTTCGCGCGGGCGGTCGACGGTGAGGGCGCCGGTGAGCCGGTCGCCGCGGCGGTAGAGCGTCACCCCGCCCGCGGACACGACCTCGTCGGCGTGCGGGGTGCCGACGAACTGGATGCGTCTGCCGTACCAGTCGGACCAGAAGTACGGCACGGTTTCGAGGGGACGCGCCGACGCGGGGTCGAGCGCGTGCCGCGCGGCGGCCGCACCCTGCTCGGCCGCGTTCGTCCAGTGCTCCAGCCGCAGTTCGAGGCCGTCGAAGAGCGGGTTCGGCACGTACGCGACGTCGCCCGCCGCGTAGACGCCCGGCGGGCCCGCCGCCAGCGTCGCGTCGCACACCACGCCGCGGTCGCGCTCGTGCAGCGTCAGCCCGCTGCCTTCGAGCCAGCCCGTGGCCGGGACCGCGCCGATGCCGGCGACGACGAGGTCCGCGGGCAGGACTTCGCCGCCCGCCAGGTGCACGCCGTCGCCGGTCACGCCGGTGACCTCGGTGGCGAGCCGCAGCTCGGTGCCAGCGGCGTGGTGCAGCGCGGCCAGCTCCGCCCCGGCGGTCTCCCCCACCGCGCGGGCGAGCGGGACGGCCGCCGCCTCCACGATCGTCACCGGCAGGCCGCGCTTGCGCGCCGCCGACGCCACCTCCGAGCCGATGAACCCGGCGCCGACCACGACCGTGCGGGCACCGGTGTCCAGCGCGGCGCGCACCGCGACGGCGTCCTCGGCGGTACGCAGCGCGCGTGCACCGGGAAGGGTGCGCGCGGTCGCGCCGGTGGCGATGATCAGAGACCCGTACCGCACGGCCGTTCCGGCGACCGTCACTTCGCGCGCGTCGGTGTCGAGGCTTTCCGCGGACGCGCCCAGCATCAGTTCGACGCCGAGTTCGTCCCGGAGCACCGTTTCCGGGTGGAACGGCTCGAGTTTTGACGGGCCGCCGGCGTCGAGGAACGCCTTCGACAGCGGCGGCCGGTCGTAGGGCAGGTGCTCTTCGGCGCCGACGAGGACGATCCGGCCGCGGTACCCGGTGCTGCGCGCGGACTCCACCGCGCGCAGCCCGGCCAGCGAGGCACCCACGACGACGAGGGTCATGTCAGCTTCAGCGCCAGTACCGGGCAGGCGTCGACCGCCGCGGCGACGTCCTGGCGGTGCTCCTCGGCGGGCCGCTCGTCGAGCACGACGACCGTGCCGTCCTCGCCCACCTCGAAGAAGTCGGGTGCCATGGCCTCGCACATGCCGAGGCCGTCGCACTTCGCGCGGTCCGCGTCGATCCGCATCACGCACCCACCCGGCCCGGCGCGACGAAGTCGACCTTCTCGCGCACCCCGCAGTCGGGGCAGCACCAGGAGTCCGGGATCGCCGACCACGGCGTGCCGGCCGGGAAGCCCTCGCGCGGGTCGCCGAGCTTCTCGTCGTAGACGTACCCGCAGCCCGGGCACATGCCGCCTTCGGTGGCGTCACCGTGGGTGTCGGCGTGCTCCGCCGCGGCGACGGTGACGCGGGTCCCGTACCGCGCAAGGATTTTCTCGCGCTTCGAAGGCTGGATGTTCGCGCGCGAGATGTCGCCGTCGAAGTGGGCGAGCACGCGCGGGTCCATCACCCGGCGCCACAGCGGCGGGACCAGCGCGAGCACGATCATCCCGGCGTACCCGGTGGGCAGCACCGGCGACTCGGCGAAGTCCCGCAGCGTCTGGTAGCGGCGCGTGGGGTTGGCGTGGTGGTCGCTGTGCCGTTGCAGGTGGTAGAGCAGGACGTTGGTGGCGATGTTGTTGGAGTTCCAGCTGTGGCTGGGATCCACGCGCTCGTAGCGGCGCTTGCCCTCCGCGCCGACGCGCTGGCGCCGCATGCCGTAGTGCTCCATGTAGTTGACGACCTCCAGCAGCGAGAAGCCGACCACGGCCTGGATCACCAGGTACGGCAGGATGCCCACGCCGAGCCAGGCGACCATGGCCGCCCAGAGCACGGCGGACATCAGCCAGGCGTTGAGGACGTCGTTGCCGAGGCGGAACGGGTGCTTGTCCCGGCGCGCGTAGCGCTTGCGCTCCAGGCGCCACGCCGACTTCAGCGAGCCGAAGACCGTGCGCGGCCAGAAGCGGTAGAAGCTTTCGCCGACGCGGCTGCTCGCCGGGTCTTCCGGCGTCGCGACGCGGACGTGGTGGCCGCGGTTGTGCTCGATGTAGAAGTGGCCGTAGAAGCTCTGCGCCAGGGCGATCTTCGACAGCCAGCGTTCGTGGCTTTCCTTCTTGTGGCCCAGTTCGTGCGCGGTGTTGATGCCGATCCCGCCGATGCAGCCGATGGAGATCGCGAGCCCGATCTTGTCGGCGACGGTGAGGCCGCCGTGGGCGACGAGCCAGAACGCGGCGGCGAAGCCGAGGTACTGGATCGGCAGGAAGGCGAAGGTGATCCAGCGGTAGTAGCGGTCCTTTTCCAGCCGTTCGAGGACGTCGTCGGGCGGGTTGCTGCGGTCGAGGCCGGCGACGAGGTCGATGAGCGGCACGACCACGAGGATCACGACCGGCCCGATCCAGAACCAGGCGCCCCAGCCGGTGGCGGCGTGCAGACCGATGGCGAGGAACGCCAGGGAGGGGACGACCAGTCCGATCAGCCACAGGTAGCGCTTGCGGTCGCGCCACAGCTCGGTGGACCCCGCGGGCACGGTAGCGGTCATGACACCCTCCTCCGTTGGCTGGCTTGACAGGACTGTAGGTGATGTCCATCTCGCTTGACAATAGTTGGTTCTATGTAAATCTTGCGCGGCTCGGTAACCTGGAGGACGGGTGAGGAGCAGTGGACGAACAGGTCGTGGTGCCGAACTTCCGCGGACGGCAGGCGCTTGACGCGTGGCTGTCCGGTCATGACGCGGGGTTGTTGTTGCAAGGACCGGACCCTGACAGCCCGCACCCGTTGATGAACGGGTTGGTGGTGGCCCAGTTGCCCGCGGCGGGTGCGACGGTGACCCGGTGGGCGACCGTGACGGTGTGGGTAAGCGGCGGCGGGGATCCGAGCGGGGTCCGCGAACCGCGGCGGCCGTTGCCGGAGATGCGGGAGGACGTCGGGTTCGGCGAGTCGGACGGCGGCTGAGCCCGCGACCGCGCGGCCGACCCCGAATCGAGGAAATCACGCGAACCCCGGACTGCCGACACCTGCGCCCTTCGGCACACCTACCGCCACTCGCCGAGCCCGGCCACCCGCGGCGGGCGCGGGAGTGGGCCGCTGAGCGATGATGAGCGAGGCCGCAACCCGAGCGGAGTCCGCGAGCCACGGCGGCCGTTACCGGAGGCGCGGGAAGACGTGGGCTTCGGCGAGCCGGACGGCGACTGAGCTTGCGACCGTGCGGTCGACCCCCCATCGAAGAAATCACGCGAACCCGACCGCCGACGCCTGCACCTCCGGCACACCTCCTACTTCTCGCCGAGCCCAGCCACCCGCGGCGAGCGCGGGAGTGGGCCGCTGGACAACGGTGAGCGAGGCGGGGATCCGAGCGGAGTCCGCGAACCGCGTCGGCCGTTGCCAGAGGCGCGGGAAGACGTCGGGTTCGGCGAACCCGAGAACTGAGCCCCAGCCACGGAATTCCCCGCCACGGCCACCGTTCGTGACGAAGATCATCTTCGCCACCCCGTCACCGAGCGTCGCCCGCACCGAGCACTCCCAGGCACCCGCCCTGCCCGTTTTTCCCGCCTTGCGAACACCCCGGCGCGGCGGACCGGACGAATTCACTTTCACCCGTTCGGCCCAGTGTGCAACTCCGCGAAATCCACCCCGGGGCCGTTACCAGAGGAAATGCGCGTAATCAACCGGACGCGTTCGGTAAACACCGTTCGCCGCCCGGCGGACACCCGTCCGGACGCTGGGTCAGCACCACCGCCGTTCAGTGGTTCGTGGTAAAAAACGGACCCTGATCGATTCCGCGGCAACACGGAGGGTGAGGCGAAGACGGGTGACGGCGGCCGCTGTGTCCCATCGTCGTGTCCGCTTCCTCGTCCGGGTCCGGAGTTTTCGCCGACCGTCACTCAGGAGTTCGTGAACCGCCGTGCAGAACAAAGACGTCCAGGACGAGTCGGACAAGCCGTACGACAAGTCGATCCGCAAAAGGCTGACCAGGACCGTTCTCATTCCCAGCGTGACGCTGCTCGTGCTGTGGATCGCGGTCTCCTCCTACTTCCTCTTCAACGGCGTTTACGTCCGGCTGGTCGCCGCGTCGGTGCGCGAGGTGTCCATCCCCGCCGCGTCCGCGCTGGCCGAGTTCCAGAAGGAACGCCAGACCGCGCTGCAGTACCTGGACGACCCCGCGCTCGGCCCGGGCCGGCTCCAGCAGCAGCAGAAGGCCACCGACGAAAAGCTCGGCGCGCTGAAGGACGCGTTCGCCGCGACCATCTCCAACGCGCCGGACGAGATCGCGGCCAAGGTCAACGAGCTGAAGTCCCAGTTCGACCAGTTGCCCGTGCTGCGCTCGCAGATCTCCTTCCGCAGCATCGACCGCGCGCAGGTCAACGGCTACTACAACGGCGTGATGGACACCGCGTCCAACCTCTTCGACACCCAGGCCCGCGTCGTGCCCGACGCCGACGCCGCGACCGGTGGTGTCACGGCGACCTCGGTGTTCCGCGCCGGTGACGCCATGTCGCGCGAGACGTCGCTCGTCTCGACGGCCTTCTCGGCCGGCACCTTCGCCCCCGACGACTTCGCGCAGTTCGCGCAGCTGTCCGGGACCTACCGGACGCAGCTGGCGCAGATCGAGCCGTTCCTCGACCCGGCCGTCCGCGACAAGTACCAGGCGCTGGCCAAGAGCGCCGCGTGGCAGCAGCTGGGCACCGCCGAGCAGGCGATCGTCAAGCACGGCCCGTGGTCGCCGAGCGAGCAGAACTCCGTGCCGGTGTCCGAAACGGACTGGCTGAACGCGACCACGCAGGTCGCCCAGGGCCTCAACGACCTCGCGATCACCCAGGCGGACAAGGTTTCCGCGGCCGCGATCGACTCCGGTGACGCCCAGCTGCGCAACGTCATCATCGGCAGCATCCTGGCGCTGCTCGCGTCGCTGGCGGCGATCATCGTCGCGGTGCGGGTCTCACGCTCGCTCGTCGACCGCGCGCTGATGACGCGCCTCGCGCGGCTGCGCAACGACTCGCTCGACCTCGCCCGCAACCGGCTGCCGAACATCGTGGAGCGGCTGAAGAACGGCGAGCCCGTCGACCTGAAGGAAGAGCTGCCGCAGCTCGACCACGGCCGCGACGAGATCGGGCAGGTGGCCGAGGCGTTCAACACCGCCCAGCTGACCGCGGTCAACGCCGCGGCGAGCGAGGCCAAAGCGCGCAGCGGCGTGCACAACGTGTTCCTCGGCATCGCCCACCGCAACCAGGTCCTGGTCCACCAGCAGCTGCAGATCCTCGACGAGATGGAAGCCCGCGAGGACAACTCGACGCAGCTGGCGTCGCTGTTCCAGCTCGACCACCTCGCCGCCCGCGCCCGCCGGACCACCGAGAACCTGATCATCCTCGGCGGGAAGCAGCCGGGCCGCCGCTGGCGCAAGCCGGTGGCGCTGATGGAGGTCCTGCGCGCGGCCGTCTCGGAAACCGAGCAGTACGCCCGGGTCCAGGTCGAGCAGGTGCCCGACGTCGCGATCGTCGGCGCCGCGGTGGCCGACACGATCCACCTCGTCGCCGAGCTGGTCGACAACGCGACGTCGTTCTCGCCGCCCGGGTCGCCGGTCGAGGTGACCAGCCGCGCGGTCGCGCGCGGGGTCGTCGTCGACGTGTCGGACCAGGGGCTCGGCATGAAGGACGGCGTCCGCGAGTGGGCCAACTCCATGATGGCCGAAGCGCCCGAGTTCGACGCGATGGCGCTGCGGGCCGACTCCAGCCTCGGCCTCTTCGTGGTCGCGCGCCTGGCGTCGAAGCTCGGCATGACCGTCACGTTCGACCCGTCCCGCTACGGCGGCCTCCGCGCCACCGTGCTCATCCCGTCCCAGCACCTGGCCGGCCGGCAGGGCGAGCACTCCGAAGAACCGGGGTCCTCCCCCGCGGAGACCACCGCGGTGCTGGCCCCGGTGGGCGCCCCCGCGGCGCAGGCAGCAGAAAGCGCACCCGGTTCCATGGACACGCCCAGCTCGTTCAGCGGCCAGATCCCGATGAAGCGGGAGGCCAAGCCGAGGCCGTACCCGGCTCGCGCGCTGACCCCGCCCGACCCGCTGCCCGCCGTGCCCGCCGCGGCGCCCGCGCCCGCGGTCGCGGAGCCGCCGGCCGCCGAAGCACCCGCGACGCCGCCCCCGACGGCCGACGACCGGCCCCGGCTGCCCCGGCGCGAGCCCCAGCAGAACCTCGTCGCCCAGCTCGAAAACGAACCCGAAGAAGGCGACGAAGACGTCGTCTCGCCCGGAGAGGGGACCGCGCGGACCCTCGCCGCGTTCCACAAGGGCACTCGCCGGGGCCGGGTCGGGTCGGACGATGCGTAAGTCCGCGACAGCATTTCGAATGTCCACAGAGGAAAGTCAAGGTCTCTGACGCATGAACGAGTACGGGAACCCCAAACCCGATCTCAACTGGCTGCTCGACGACGTGGTGAACCGCGTGGTCGGCGCGCAGAACGCCATCGTGCTGTCCGCCGACGGGCTGCTGATCGGCAAGTCGGCGGGCATGGGCAAGGACGACTCCGACCAGCTGTCGGCCATCGCCTCCAGCCTGCAGAGCCTGGCCAAGGGGGTGAGCAAGCAGTTCAACCGCGGCCCGGTGCTGCAGAACATGATCGAGATGGAGCGCGGCTACCTGTTCGTCTCGGCGGCCGGGCAGGGCGCGTGCCTCGCGGTGCTGGCGGCCGACGACGTCGACGTCGAGATGATCGCCTACGAGATGAGCCGCCTGGTCAAACGGGTCGGCGACTACATGGTGTCCGCGCCGCGCGAAGCGGCGCAGATCCTGCGGGAGGCCACGTGAGCGGGGACGAAAGCTGGTACGACGAGGCCGCCGGGCCGCTCGTCCGGCCGTACACGATCACCAGCGGCCGGACGCCCGCGGACAACGCGCGGCTGGACCTCTCCACGCAGGTGATGACGCTGCGGTCGGAACAGGAGCCCGCCGGGCTGGGCCCGGAGCACCAGGCGATCGTGCAGCTGTGCCGGCACCCGGTGTCCGTGGCCGAGATCGCGGTCTACGTGAAGATCCCGCTCGGGGTCGTGCGCGTGCTCGTCGGCGACCTCATCGAACGCGGCCTCGTGATCACGCGCTCCCCTGCCCACCACCCGGCGCAGTCGCCGGACCTCGAAACACTCCAGGCGGTTCTCGATGGCCTCATCAAGTACTGACGAACTGGTCCCCACGCCGGTCAAGATCATCATCGCCGGCGGCTTCGGCGCCGGGAAGACCACCATGGTCGGTTCGGTCAGCGAGATCCCGCCGCTGACCACCGAGGAGGTGCTCACCGAGGCGAGCGCCGGGGTGGACGACCTGTCCGGCGTCGAGCGCAAGACCACGACGACGGTCGCCCTCGACTTCGGCCGGATCACCATCTCGCCGCGGCACGTGCTGTACCTGTTCGGGACGCCCGGCCAGGCGCGCTTCTGGTTCATGTGGGACGACCTCGCGCGCGGCGCGATCGGGACGATCGTGCTCGTCGACACCCGGCGCCTGGAGACCAGCTTCGCCGCGATCGACTTCTTCGAACGCCGGAAGATCCCGTTCGTCGTGGCGGTGAACTGCTTCGACAACGCGCCGCGCTACACCGCGGACGAGATCCGCGAGGCCCTCGTCGTCCCCGACCGGGTGCCGATCGTCATGTGTGACGCGCGTGACAGGGACTCGAGCAAGCTCGCGCTGATCCGGTTGGTCAAGCACGCCATGACGATCCTGCCCGCGCCGGTCTGAGACCTGCGGTTTGTCCTGTCCTTGTCCACCCCGGACGGCGCCGGTGTCCGATGTGTCCGAGCGTGTCCACGTCGGACACCGGCAAACCCACATGGCCCAATTGGTTGGACCACCCGGGTGCAGCTTTTTAGTTGAGCAAGCATCAAACTGATAGCATCCGGTCGTGACGAGTCGTGAGCCGGAGTTTCCTGAATATATAAGGGAAAACTACCCCGCTCAGGGTCGTCTCTTCGGTGACTTCCTGTGCGGGCTCTGGTCCACCGCGTGTGAAGCGCTCGAGGTTCCGCTGGAGCAGTCCGTGCGGACCACGCGGATGCTGCGCGCGCTGCTGCCACCGTGGGCCCACGAACGGATCGGGGCCACCCCGGCGCAGCCGTCCTATGTGGCGGACGACGGGTTCCCCGCCGAGATGTCGGTGAACTGGTCCGGGCCGCACCCCGAGCTGCGGGTGCTGTTCGACGGGCTCGGTCACGACGTCGCGCCGCCGCCGGAGAGCGGTTTCCGCAGGCTGCACCGGGTGCACGAGACGTTCACCGTGCGCGGCGGCCGGCCGTCCCCGGCTCCGCTGTGGCACTCGATCGCCTGGCGCCCACCGTCGCGGATCGTGCACAAGACCTACTTCGGGCTCTACCCGTGGCCGCACGCGCACCGCGAACTCGCGGTGGCCGAAGCGATGGAGCGGCTCGGCATGGCCCCCGCGTGGGACGACGCCCGCCGCCGGGTCGAAACCGTCGACGGCCGCCGGGAGATCGAGTTCTTCGCGGTGGACCTGGCCGACGAGGCCGAGGCGCGGGTCAAGGTCTACTACCGCAACCACGACGCCGGCCTCGCCGAGGTGAACCGCGTCGCTTCGGTGGCGCTGAGCCACGACGCCGAAGACGCGCGCGTCGCGTACCAAACCCTGGCCGGAGACCGGGAAGACGCCGGTGAAGCGGCCTTGAGCTGCCTGGCGTTCCGGGCCGGACTCGACCGCGCGGCCGAGTCCACGACCTACCTGCGCCTGCCGGATCTCGCTGCCAGTGACGAAGAAGCCGTCGAACGGACCGCCGCGCTGCTGCACCGCGAAGGCGTCGACCCCGGCCGCTTCCGCCTCCTCACCGCCGCGCTGGCGCCGGAACCCTTGGCGCGGACGCGCATCCTCGAGCTGGTGAGCTACCGCACAGCGGGCCGCCGCGGCGACGTCACCACGTACTTCCGGTTCCCCGTGTACGACCGGTCGCCGGCGCCTGTTGATCTTGCTTAGCGTGCCAGGAAAGATGATCTCCCGAAGCACCACGGTAAGGAGCCGATCGTGACCCAGCAGGACGTCGAGCGCGTGGCCCGGCACAACGAGCAGCGGCAGCGGGAGTACGAAGGGTCGGCCCTGATCCGGCTGCTGACCGACGCGAGCACGACCGACGAGACCAAGAAGGCCGTGCTCACCTACCTGCAGCCGTGGTCGAACGCCTTCCAGCGGATGATCAGCGCCCGCGTCACGTTCGAGAGCGACCCGGAGCTGCGCGCCCTGGCCCTGGAGCACCAGGAAGAGGAGATCGGGCACGACAAGATCCTCGCCCGCAGCCGCGCGGAGGACCGGCAGCTGGTCTGGGACCCGGTGATCGAAGCGGGCGCGTCCTGGTTCGTCGACCAGTTCGGGATCCTGCCCGGCGTGCAGCGCGCGGTGCTGGCGCACCTGGCCCTCGAAGCGGGCAGCCTGGTGTTCAGCCAGGCGGGCACGCGGGCGTTCCCCGAGGACGAATACTTCGACCTGCACGACGAAGCCGACGTCGAGCACCTGGAGATGGGCTACGAACTGCTGCGCCGGCGCAGCGACTGGTCGGTGGACGACGTCGTCACGGTGCTCGACCGGGCGTGGCAGGTGATCGGCGTCGTCTCGGACCGCATCGCGGAGTGCGCCCGCCGCGATACGGTGGCCGCATGACGAGCACCGACCCGGCCGCGGCCGCCCGCGAAATCGCCGCCGAAGCCGCCCGTGCCTACCAGGAAGCGCTGGGAGAGCGCCTGATCGGCGCGTACCTCCTGGGCAGCCTGTCCTACGGCGGCTACGCCCCGGCGGCGAGCGACATCGACCTGGCCCTGGTGCTGACCGACGCGGACGGCGCCTCGATCGCGGACACGACGACGGCGTTGCAGGAGCGAAGCCCGTTGCACCGCAAGCTTTCGGTGTTCTGGGCCTCGCTGCCGGCGCTGCGCGAAGGCCGCGACGACGGGCGGTTCCCGGCCCTGGACCGCCTGCAGCTGGCCGACCACGGCGTGGTCCTGCTGGGCTCGGACGTCCTGGCGGAGATCGCCCGCCCGGCCGCGTCGGAGCTGCTGCTGGAGAGCGCTTCCTTCGCGATCGCGGTCTTGGCGACGCCGGAGGTGACGGCGGAGTTCCGTTCGCCGCGCCGTCTGCTGGTGGACACGGTGTGGTTCACGAAGGCGGTGCTGTTCCCGGTCCGCTTCCTGTACTCGGGCACGCTGGAGACGGGCCGCGCCGCGAACAACGACGAAGCGATCGAGTGGTACCTGTCCCAGGAGGACGCCCCGGCGAAGTCGTTGGTGCGGCTGGCGTTGCGGGTCCGGGAGGGGCACCCGCTGGAGGCCGAAGAGCTGCGGCCGGAGCTGGCGGCGGGGTTGGTTCCGCTGTACCGGTACTACATCGAGGACCAGCTGCGGCGGTTGAAGGACATCGGGGCGCCGGAGGACCTGGTGGCCTCGTTCGCCGATTGGGACAGCCGGCTCGGCTAAAGCCGCGAAACCCGCGCCGCCCAGGCGGCGATCTGGCTCCGCGAATCGAACCCCAGCTTCCGCAGGATCCGGTTCACGTGCCCCTCCGCGGTCCGCCGGGAGATCACCAGCTTGTCCGCGATCTCCTGGTTCGACCGGCCGTCCGCGATCAGCACCGCCACTTCGCGCTCGCGGTCCGTCAACGGCGTCACCCGCGACGGGCCGGGCGCGGGTGACGGTGTCGCGTCCCCCAGCGCGTACGCGATCGCTTCCTCCAAGCCGAACTCCCGGCCCCGGCGGAACGCCGCCGCGAACGGGCCCTCGCCCAGCGCTCGCCTGGCCGACCTCTCGCACTCGCCGTGCGGGGCACCGAAGTACCTCGAGCCGAACATCGGGAAGCCGACCGCCTGCCAGATCGGCTGGGCCGACCCCAGCATCGTCGCCGCCGGTTCCCAGTGGCCGCGGGCCGCTTCGTTCCACGCCAGCACCTCGATCGCCAGCACGATCCCCAGCAGGTCGTGGAACTCCCGCTTGACGCGCAGGCAATGCCGGCCGCGCTCGGCCGCGCGGGTGAAGTCGCCGCGGCCCAGCGCCACCAGGGCCTGGACGAACGTCGCGTACGCCTGGGCCCACTGCTCGCCGTGGGCGGCGCCCGTCGCGCACGCCTCTTCGCACAGCTCGCCCGCGCGGTCGAGGTCGCCCAGGAAGATCGACGCCACCGCCAGCTCGATGCCGGCCAGCATCACGTTGCTGTTCAGCTCGCCGAGCTGCCGGTACCGGGCCTGCGCCTCTTCGAACAACGCCTTCGCGTCGCCGACGTCGTCGCCCACCAGCAGGTTGCAGCCGAGCCGGTGCGTCGCGTACGCCAGCGCCACGTCGTCGCCGGCCCGGCGCGCGTACGCGCGGCACTCCTCCAGCATTTCGATCGCGCCCGCGTTGTCGCCCTGCAGCGTCGCCACGTACCCGTTGACCCACAACGCTTTCGCCCGCGCCGCACCCGGTTCGGGCGACAGCGCGAGCGCGCGGTCGAGCCAGTGGCGGCCTTCGCCGAACACCCCGCAGCCGGCCCAGTAGTACCAGAGCGTCGAGGCGAGCCGGAGGCCGGTTTCCAGCTCGCCCGGCACCGTCAGGCTGTAGTCCAGCGCCGCGCGTAAATTCGCGTGCTCGGCCCGCGTCCGGCGGAAGACCTCCGCCTGCTCCGGCCCGAACCACGCCCGTTCGCCGCAGACCGCCAGTTCGAGGTAGTGGTCCCGCATGGACCGCAGAGCCCCGGCCGCTTCCCCGGACTCGGTGAGCTTGGCCCGGCCGAACTGCCGCAACGGCTCCAGCAGCCGGAACCGCCCGCCTTCGCGGATCAGCACCGACTTCTCCACCAGCCCGGCGAGCCCGGCGCGGACGTCCTCGCCCGCGCAGACGCGTTCGGCCGCCGGCAGGTCGAACCCGCCGGCGAACACCGACGTCCGGGCCCACAGCCGCCGCTCGGCCGGGTTGCACAACGCGAAGCTCCAGTCGACGGCCGCCAGCAGCGTCTGGTGCCGGGGCTCGCCGCCGCGCTTCACCGTCCCCGGCAGCCGGAAGCAGTCCTCCAGGCCGGACTCCAGCTCCGCCAGCGTCAGCACCCGCAGCCGGACGGCCGCCAGCTCGATCGCCAGCGGGAGGCCGGCCAGCAGTCGGCACACCTGCGCCACCTGCTCCTGGTTCTCCGCGGTGACGGCGAACGCCGGGTCGACGGCGGCCGCGCGTTCGGCGAACAGCGTCAGCGCCGGGTAGCGCAGCCAGGCCCCGCCCGGCAGCGGGCGGCCGGGCTCGGGCAGCGGCAGCGGGGACACCGGCCAGAGGTGCTCGCCGGCCAGCGCGAGCCGCTCGCGGCTGGTCGCGAGCAGCCGCAGGCCCGGCGCGGCCCGCAGCAGGTCGTGCGCCAGCGTCGCGCACGCGTCGAGGACGTGCTCGCAGTTGTCCAGGACGACCAGCAGCCGCCGGTCGCGCAGGTGCTCGGCGAGCACCTCCGCCGGGGTCCGGCCGGTTTCGTCGTGGACGCGCAGCGCCTCGAGCACGGTGTGCGCGACGAGCGCGGGGTTCTGCAGCCCGGCGAGCTCGACCAGCCAGACGCCGTCGGGGAACGCCCGCGCGAGCTCGGCGGCGGTCTGGACGGCCAGCCGCGTCTTGCCGACGCCGCCGACCCCGGTCAGCGTGACGAGCCGCGCCTGCGTCAGCAGCCGCTTGACCTCGGAAACGTCCGGCTTGCGCCCGACGAAGCTCGTGGTGTCGGCGGGCAGGTTGCCCTTCCCCCACGTCGTGCCGGCCTTGCCCACCCGAGCACCGTAAGGACGTCCGCGCGGGCCGGTCAATGCGGGCCCCTCGGAGGAAGCAACCTTCGAGCCGCTGCCGCCACCTGGACCAGGATCGCGGCCGAGCTGACGGACGTCTCCGCCGACCTGAAAGCCGCGCTGGCCGCGGACCTGCCCGGCTGGACCGGCGGTGCGGCCGAGGGCTACCAGCGCTTGATGGCCGGCAACGTCGAGGCCATCGGCGGGCTCGGTGCCACCGCGGCGGCGATGGCTGCGGCCTCGCGGGGGTCAGGCGTCCGGGATGCGGTAGAGGGTCGGCGTGTCGCCGCCGTGCATCGCGGCGAGGCTCGTGCGGCAGGCCTGGCGGACCTCGCGGTTGGCCGCCGAGCCCGCCTGGCCGCAGCGCGGGCAGTACAGGTGGACCGCGCCGGGCGGGGTCTCGTCGACGGCGACGTCGACCGGGCACTCGCAGCGGCGGCACCACCGGTGCCCGGTGACGACGAGGACGTGCAGCGGGTCGCCGACGCACTGGTGCGCCCAGCACCGGTGGACGTAGCAGGTGCTGCGGGTGTGCGGGCTGAGGCCGTGCTCCTCCGCGGTGTCCTCGGCGGCCAGGATCGCGGCCAGCCGCCGGTCGTCGAGGTCGGCGTAGCGGTCACGCGAGCCCGGGGCGGCCGGTCGCGGCTCCGGGGCGCTCGCGGGGGGAACGACCCGGAGGAGGGGACGCGACCGGCCGTGCACCATGGGTTTTCCGACCTCCTGCGGTCATCGGGGGCCGGTCAAGCTTGCGCCGGGGCACGCGGCGCCGCACCCGTACAAGTACCTGAACCCATACCTGTCCCGGCGGTCACGTGCCGCGCCCGCAGGACTACTGTCCGGCGCCGCGGCGGCCGGACCACCCCGCCGTCCGATGAGCGGTCAACGCAGGGTCAGCGGGGTCTCCGACGCGACGCGGGTCAGCTTCTCCGGGTTGCGCACGTAGTACAGCCCGGTGATGCGGCCGCCGTCCAAGCGGACCGCCATCACGCCGTCCAGCTCGCCGTCCAGGTGCAGCGCCAGGCCCGGGTTGCCGTTGACCACCGTCAGGCCGCTGGTCAGCACCGCGTCCGTGCGGCCGATGCCGCCGGACACGAACCGGACCACCTTGTCCGCGCCGGCGACCGGGCGCAGCGCCGCCTGCTTGACGCCGCCGCCGTCGCTGAGCAGGACGACGTCGGGGGCGAGCACGTCGAGCAGGCTCTGGAAGTCGCGGGTGACCAGCGCGCGCCGGAACGACTCCAGCACCGCGCGGGTCTCGCGGGCGGAGACCGGCTCGCGCGGGCGGCGGGCGTCGACGTGCTTGCGGGCGCGGTGCGCGATCTGGCGGACCGCGGCCGGGGTCTTGCCGACGGCGGCGGCGATCTCGTCGTAGCCGAACTCGAAGACCTCGCGCAGCACGAACACGGCGCGTTCGGTCGGCGCCAGCGTCTCGAGGACGAGCATGAGGGCCATCGACACGCTCTCGGCGAGTTCGACGTCCTCGGCGACGTCCGGCGCGGTGAGCAGCGGCTCGGGCAGCCACGGGCCGACGTAGGCCTCCTTGCGGCGCTTCATCGTGCGCAGCCGGTTGAGCGCCAGCCGCGTCGTGATGCGGACCAGGTACGCGCGCTCGTCGCGGACCTCGCCGAGGTCGACGTCGGCCCACCGCAGCCAGGTCTCCTGCAGGACGTCCTCCGCGTCGGCCGCCGAGCCGAGCATCTCGTAGGCGACGGTGAAGAGCAGGTTCCGGTGGGCGACGAAGGTTTCGGTGGCGGTCACGCGCGTCCCCAGGCGACGAAGGCCGCGATGGCGAGGTAGGCCAGGTTCAGCGCGACGAACTTCGCCTCGCCGTGGCGCAGGTGCGTGATCATGGCCCCGATCATGAGCAGGACCCAGCAGGCGGCCGTCACCGGGACCAGGACGGGCGCGATCCCGAGGGCCGCGGGCAGGATCAGGCCGGCGGCGGCCAGCAGTTCGAGAACGCCGAGCGTCTTGACGAAGCCGGCGCTGCGTTCGCCGGTCCACGCGCCGCCCGGGTGGGCGGCGAGCTTGGCCCGGGGCACGAACGTCTTGCTGACGCCCCCGGTCAGGGCGACGACGGCGAGCAGGGCGGCAGCGATCCAGAGTGCGGTGTTCATGAGGTCTCCTTCGGTCGGCCTCAAGACACCGGGTGCCCGGTCGCCGTGACAGGGCATGACGCGGGTCACACGACCGGCTCGAGCAGCCGCCGAGGGGCGCTCATCGCGGCCGACACCGGGTCGGGGTCCGCGGGCGGCCGGTAGCCGGGGCCGGGCTCGATGCGGATCTCCGGCACCGGGACGACCGCGCCGCACTCCTCGCACCGGCCGTCCGCGCCGAGGCGGCCGCCGTCGGCGTCGTGGCGGGTGGTGCGCTTTTCCCCGTCCGGGGAGTAGAACGCGTCCCCCCAGCCCATCAGCGCGCGCACGACCGGCCAGAGCGCGACGCCCTTGTCGGTGAGCCGGTATTCGCCGTTTTCGCGGGCGAGGACGCCCTCCTGCACGAGCGCCTTGAGCCGGCTGGTCAGGACGGCGCGCGGGATCCCGAGCTGGGCGGCGAAGTCCCCGAACCGCCGGACGCCGAAGAAGGCGTCGCGGACGATCAGCAGCGTCCACCGCTCCCCGACGACCTCCAGGGAGCGCGCGAGGGAGCAGTTGCGGTCCGCGTAGGTGCTGGGGAGAGCCATGGCCCAAGGCTACACCTCGGCAGTTCGTTCATTGAACTCGCTCGTGCTACGGTGCGGTAGTTCGGTAAATGAACTGCCATCAGGAGGGCGTCCCGTGTTCCAGTTCCTCGTCTCCTTCACGCGCTCCCGCCGGTTCGAGGTCATCGCGGACGCCGACGCGTTCACCGCCCACGCCGCCGGCCCCCGCTTCGGCGCGTTCTTCGCCGAGGCCGCCACCTACGCCGAGGGCCCGACTTGGCTCATGCGCGGCACCGTCGTCGGCGCCCCGGCCTGATACCGCAAGGAGTTCCGATGTCCCTCTTCCTCGTCACCGCCGCGGCCGGCAAGACCGGCGGCGCCGCGATCGGCCACCTGCTCGCCCGCGGCCACCGCGTCCGGGCCATGGTCCGCCGCGAAGACGACCGCTCGCGCGCGCTCGCCGCGGCCGGCGCCGAAGTCGTGCGCGCCGACTTCCTCGACCTCGACGCCGTCACCGCCGCGCTCGACGGCGTCACCGGCGCCTACTTCTGCTACCCCATCCGCGACGGTCTGCTCGACGCGACCGTCGCCTTCGCCCAGGCGGCAACGGAAACCGGCGTCCGCTCGATCGTGGACATGTCCCAGATCTCCGCCCGCCGCGAGGCCCGCAGCAACGCGGCCCGGCAGCACTGGCTCGCCGAACGCGTGCTGGACCGGACCGGCCTGCTCACCACCCACCTGCGGCCGACGTTCTTCGCCGAGTGGCTCCCCTCGTGGTGGGAACTGCGCGACGGCGAAGGCCTGCTGCGCCTCCCGTTCGGCGAAGGCAGGCACGCGCCGATCGCCGCGGCCGACCAGGGGCGCGTGATTGCCGCCGTCCTCGCCGATCCCGAGCCCCACGCCGGCGCATCCTACTCCCTGCACGGCCCGGTCGAGCTGAACCACCACGAGATCGCCGGGCTCATCGCCGCCACGCTCGGCATCCCGGTGCGCTACGAGCCGATCTCCGTCGAGGAGTTCTCGGCGTCGATGACCGCGCGCGGCCTGCCGGCGCACCTGATCCAGCACCTCGGCCACGTCGCCGTCGACTACCGGAACGGGGTTTTCGCGGGCACCAACGACGTCGTCGAAAAGGTCGGCGGCGCACCACCGCTGTCGGTCGAGCAGTTCGTGCTGGCGAACAAGGATTCCTTCGCCGGCAACGGCCCGTACTTCGTCGCTTGAGGGGAAAGACCATGGCCTCCGTTCTCATCACCGGCGCCGGCAAGGGCATCGGCCGCGCGATGGCGCTCGAGCTGTCCCGCCGCGGCCACCGGGTGATCGCCACCGCGCGCGACCCGCGCGTGCTCGACGACCTGCCCGTCGACCAGCGGCTGCGCCTGGACGTCACCGATCAGGAAAGCGTCGACCGGGCCGTGGCCGACGCCGGCGAAGTGGACGTCCTGATCAGCAACGCCGGCGAGACCGTGCGCGCGCCACTGGAAACCGTCCGCTCGACGAGGTCGACCGGCTCTTCCGGCTCAACACGCTGGGCGCGCTCCGGGTCGCCCAGGCCGTCCTGCCGGCGATGCGCTCCCGCGGCGACGGCCACCTCGTCTTCGTCTCGAGCGTTCAGGGCCGGCTCGTGCTGCCGATCATCGGCCCGTACGCGGCCAGCAAATGGGCCCTCGAAGCCATCGCCGAAACGCTCGCCGTCGAAACGCGCCACTTCGGCGTCAAGGTGAGCATCGTCCAGCCCGGCGCCGTTTCCTCGGGTGGCGGCGAGCGCGCGAAGGTCTTCTTCGCCGACGAAGATCCGTACCTCCCGCTGTACGAGCAGCTCGCCGCCCTGCGCGGCGAAGGCGTGACACCCGAGGAGGTCGCTGTCACGGTCGCGGAAACGATCGAACGCCCGGAACCGCCGCTGCGCGTGCCTGCCGGGGCGCCCGCCGAAAAGGCGTTGCGGGCGCGGAAGGACGCGCCGGAGAACGAACCGTTCCTGTTCGCGAAGATCGACTGGTGAGTGCTTGAACGAGCAACTAAACGGGAGTACTACTGGGCAGAGGATCACCAAAGATCCGTTCGCTCTCCAGGGGAGGATTCATGCACTTGGGTTTCAGCCTTCCGGTCTTCGGCAAGGCGGCGGCCACACCGGGCGGGATCGCGCGGTACGCCCGCGAAGCCGAACGGGCCGGGGCGGCCAGTCTCTGGGTCGGTGACCGGCTGCTTTCGCCGGTCTCGCCCGTCGTTCCCTACCCGGGCTACGACACCATGCCCGAGGAGTTCCACACCGCCCAGGACCCGTTCACCGCGCTGGCCGTCGCCGCCGCGGTGACCGAGACGGCGATCCTCGGCTCCAGCACCATCAACGCCACCCAGTACCAGCCCGCGAACTTCGCCAGGATGCTCACCAGCATCGACGTCGCCTCGAACGGACGGCTGCTGCCCGGCCTCGGCATCGGCTGGTCGCCGGACGAGTACACGGCCGTCGGCATCCCGATGAGCGAGCGCGGCAAGCGGTTGGACGACCTGCTCGACCTGCTCGAAACGTGGTGGACCAAGGACACCGTGACGCACGAAGGCGTCGGCTACTCCATCGCCGAGTCCAACGTCGCACTGAAGCCGGTGCGCAAGCCGCCGGTGCACCTGGCCGGGTTCGGCGAGAAGTCGCTGCGCCGCGTCGCCGAGCGGGCCGACGGCTGGCTGCCCGTCTGGTCGGTACCGGAGCAGTTCCCCGCCGACGTGCTCACCTCCACCCTCGCCAAGCTCCGGGCCGACGCCGAAAAGGCCGGGCGCGACCCGCAGGCGCTCGGCGTGGCGCTGCGCGTGAACGCCGCACCCGGCGTCGAAGCGGAGCAGATCGCCGAGTCGGTGACGAAGATCGTCGGGATCCTCGAGCCGGACCACACTTTCGTGGACCTGGCCTACCTGACGAGCAGCGTGGACGAGCACCTCGACCTCACCGGGCGCCTGCTCGACCTGGTCGCCAAGGGCTGACGCACGGGCGCGGAACCCGCTCCGGCGGGTTCCGCGTCGCCCACGCGGTGCGGACCCGGTCAATGCGATACTGCCGGGTGTGCGCACCCAAGGGAAAGACGACAGCGTGATCCGCCTGGTGATCGTCGACGACGAGCCGATGGTGCTCGCGCACCTGCGTACGGTGCTGACTTCGGCCGGGGACATCGAGATCGTCGGGCAGGCGCAGGACGGTGCCGAAGCCGTCGAGGCCGCCGGGCGCTTCCGGCCGGACGTCATGCTGATGGACCTGCGGATGCCCGGGGTGGACGGGCTGACCGCGATCGAGCGCATCGTCAAGCTCCCTAACCCGCCGTCGGTCGTGGCGCTCACGACGTTCGACACCGACAGCTACGTCCTCAAGGCGCTGCGGGCCGGCGCGTCGGGCTTCCTGCTCAAGTCGACGCCGCCGGAGGACCTGATCGGGCTGGTGCGCGTCGCCGCCGACGGGCACACGGTGCTGTCCAAGGAGGCCGCGCGCCGGATGGTGTCGGCGTCGGCCGGCGAGCACGAGCGTTCGCAGGAAGCCCGTGAGCGCACCGCCGATCTCACGGACCGCGAACTGGACATGCTCGTCTGCCTCGGCGAGGGCATGTCGAACGCCGCCATCGCGGCCAAGCTGCACCTGTCGGAAGCAACGGTGAAGAGCTACGTCTCGCGGATGCTGACGAAGCTGGGTTGCGCCAACCGCACCCAGGCCGGTCTGCTGGCCCACGAAGCGGGTCTCGCGGGCTGACTCACGCGCTGCTGCGCGCCCCGAAACCCCACGCGCCGAAGACTTCGGCGAGTTCGGCCCGGCCTGAGATCCCGAGCTTCCGGTAGCAGTTCGTCAAATGCTTCTCGACGGCCCGCCTGCTCACGCTGATCTCGGCGGCGATCTCGCCGTTCGTCAGCCCGTCCAAGGCGAACGCGACCACGCGGCCCTCCGCCTCGCTGAGCGCGGCCGACGGGCCCGCCGCGGTCTTCTCTTCGGCCGTCCGGCCGGTGAGCCACGGCGCGCCGCAGCCCTCGGCGAGCCGGTACGCCTCGCGGAACAGGTCGCCCGCCGCGGCGCCGTCGGGCAGCGACGCGCCTTCCGCCAGCAGGGCGCGCGCCAGCTCCAGCCGGTCGCCCGAGACGCGGGAAATCCCGATCGACTCCGCGAGCACGTCGTCGGCTTCGGCGCCCGAGGTCAGCGACGCCTGGATCCGCAACGCGCGGCCGAGCGCCACCGGCGCGCCCCAGCGGCGGGCCCAGCGGACTTCGTCCTCGATCAGCTCCCCGGCCGAGACGCGGTCGCCGAGGCGGCGCTGGAGCCAGGCGCTCCACGTCCGCCACGGGAACAGCGCCGGGTTCCGCCAGCCCGCGCGGTGCAGGGCCGCGCCGCAGTCGAGGAACCGCGCCAGCGCGCCGCGGGGGTCCTCGACCGCCGCCACCGCACCGCGCAGCATCAGCAGCGCGGCCCGGACGTGCAGGCCGGCCCGTCCCGCCGTGGTCTCGTCGAAGTGCTCGACCAAGGTGGCCGCGAGCCGCTCGTCCCGGGCGATGATCGCGACCGAAACGAGCGCCATCACCAGCGATTCGGTCGCTTCGGCCAGGTCGCCGCCGATCAGCCCGTACGCTTCCCAGGCCGTCGACCGCGCCCGGGTCAGCTGCCCGCTCTGCGCCAGCTCGGCCGCGCGCGCCGCGATGAGCGACGCCGGCCGCCCCTCGGCCGTCTCCCCGACCGCGCTCTCCAGCCAGGACGACGGCTGCCCGGCCGAGCCCGCGGCGAACGCGCAGATGATCAGCAGCGGCGCGGTGCCCGCGAACTCCGTGGACGACGCGGGTGCGCAGCGCAGCAGCCGTTCGGTCAGCTCCGCCACGGTCCGCGCGGGCATCCCGGCGCTCAGCGCGGCCGCGTGGAGCAGCACCGCCAGCAGTTCGCGCTCGGCAAGGGTGCCGACCGGCGGCTCCGGACCCAGCTCGCGCAGGCGGTCGACGGCACCGGCCAGCAGCACCGGGTCCTCGCAGCGGGTGAGCCGGATCCGCGCCTCCAGGCGGAGCCCGGCCTGCGCGCCGGCGTCCTCCGGCCGGACGCGCCCGACGAGGACGGCGGCTTCCGGCCGGAGGAACGCCGACAGCGGCAGCAGGGTGACCGCCTCGGCCCGCTCGCGCGGGGTGGGCAGCAGGCCGACCGCCTGCGTGAGGTGCCGGAGCGCGGCGGGGACGTCGAACGCGGCTTCGGTGAGCGCCAGGTCCACCAGCCGCCAGCCGCGTTCCGGGCCGTCGGGCGGCAGGTCGAGCAGCGCGCGGCGCAGGTAGCGCGCCGCCGTCTCGGGCTGCCCGCGCCGGGTCGCCGCGTCGGCCGCCGTGCGCAGCTCCTCCGGCATCCACGGCGACGGCGACGGTGCGGGCACTTCGAGCAGCTGGGCCGCGACCGTCTCCGCGGCGAAGCCGGCCTCGTGGAACACGGTCGCCGCGCGCACTCGCAGCCGCAGGTCCTCCGGCGCGGTCGTCGACGCCTCGACCGCGGCCCGCACCACGGGCGCGGCGAACCGCGGCGGGGCCGCCGGGCCGAGCACGCCCAGCCGGGCCAGCGCCCGCACGGCCTCCGCGACGGCCACCGAGTCGCCGCCGGTGAGGCGCTCGACCAGCCACGGCTCGGCGTGCTCGCCGAGCACCGCGATCGCCTTGGCGCACTCGCCGACGGCCGGGGGCAGCACGGCGAGCTGGGCGGCGAGCCGCTCCTGCAGCAGCGACGGCCCGGTGCGGTGGTCACCGCGCACGGCTTCCGCGAGGTACAACGGATTCCCGGCGCTCGCCGCGTGGCAGGCGGCGACGAACCGCGCGTCCCCGGCCCGGGTGTCGGCCGCCGCACGCAACGCCGCCGCGACGCCGTCCTCGGTCAGGTTCGGCGGCCGGATCCGCGTCTTCGCCAGTTCCCACAGCTCGCGCAGGGCGGGCCGGTCGGCGCCCGGGTCGCCTTCGCGGACCGCGACGACGAGCGCGCACGGCAGGTGCCGGATCCGCCGTGCGCACTGCCGCAGCCAGGTCAGCGACTGCCGATCGCCGACGTGCAGGTCGTCGACCAGCACGACGAGCGGCCGGTCGGCGGCGATCGCGGCGAGCAGGGCGACGAGGCCGTGCGTGGTCAGGACGTCGTTGTGGCCGTCCGGTTCCCAGCCGGGCCAGCCCGGGGCGCCGGGGAAGAGCCACCGCGCGGCCGAGCCGGTGCCGGCGAACCAGCGTTCCGCGTCGTGCTCGTCCGCCTCGGCGACCACCGGCTCGAGCACCTGGCAGGCGATCCCGAAGTCGAAGTCCTGTTCGGTCCGGCTCGCCGACGCGGTGAGCACCCGCATCGCCCCGGGGCGCGCCTCCGCGCTCCGCAGGACTTCCTTGAGCAGTGCGGTCTTCCCCACGCCGAGCGGTCCGGTGAGGACGGTGACCGAGCCCTCCCCCGCCCCGGCCGCGGTGATCGCGCCGCACAGCAGGCGCAGCTCGGTCTCGCGTTCCGGCAGCGTCACCCCGGCCCCTCCCCGGCGGCGGCCAGCGCCTCGGCGAGCTCGGGCCGTCCCCCGATCCCCAGCTTGCGGTAGACGTTGGTCAGGTGCAGCTCGACGGTCCGCCGGGTCACCTCGAGCCGGTCCGCGATCTCGGCGTTGGAGGTACCGGCGGCGGCCAGCTCGGCGACCCGGCGCTGGGCCTCGGAAAGCACGGGCGGCCGGTCTGCGCCGGGGCCGCCGGTCAGGTCGCGAAGCCGGGCCGAAAGGGCGGGCCAGCGGTGACGCGCTGCGAGCGCGGCCGCCCGCGCGAGGAGGTCGCCGGCGGGCTCGACCAAGTCCTCAGGCCGATCATCGGCAACCGCGCCCGGCTTCACCACCGCGCTCACGTTCCGCGGACCGCGGCCGACGCCGGCCGTCGGCGCAACCACGTCCCCGAGCCGATCATCGGCAACCGCGCCCAGCTTCGCCACCGCGCTTGCGTCCCGCGGATCGCTGCCGGCGTCGGCAGTCGGCGCGACCACGTCCCCAAGCCGATCATCGGCGACCGCACCCAGCTCCACCGCAGTCGCGTCCCGCCGACCCCGGCCGGCGCCGGCCGCGCCCTCGCACCGTTCGCCGGCGACCGCGGCCAGCTCCACCAGCGCCGTCGCGTGGCGCAGGTGGCTGCCGGTGCCGTCCAGCAGCCCCACCGCCTGTGCCAGGTGCCCGGCCGACTCCGGATCTCCGGACCCCAAAGCGAGCGCGGCCGCCAAGTGCGCCCCGCCCACCGCGGCCCGCGTACCCCACGCGTTCGCGGCCGCGAGCTCCTCACCCAGCAGCAGCCGGGCCGCCGCCCGCTCGCCGCTCGCCACCAGGCCCCGCGCCACGGCCGAGCGCCACGGCAGCAGCTCCGGGTTTTCCCAGCCGCGCGCGGAAAGCCGGCGGCCGCACTCGCGCAGCGAGGCGAGCGCCTGCTCCGGACGGCCCTCCTCGAGCAGCGTCGATCCCTTGGCGTACAACAGGAACGCGCTGCCGAGCCCGGGTCCCGGCTCGACGTGGTCGCGGTCGAGCGTGCGCCGGGCGAGGTCGGGGCGGCCGGCTTCGAGGTGCACCCGCGCCTCAATCGCGACGACCCGCGCGCGCAACGCCGAATGCCAGTGCCGGGGCGGCACCAGCTCGTGCGCCTCGGCCAGGTCGGCCTCCGCGTCGTCGAGGATCCCCGCCGCGAGGTGCCGCTCGGCCTGGTCGACGAGGGCGCGGGCGATCAGCGTGCGCGCGCCGTGGCGGTGGGCCCGCGCGAGCACTTCCCGGCCGTGGCCGCCGGCTTCGTCGAGGTCGCCGGTGAGGGTCAGCGCGCGGACCGCCGCGGCGCGCGCGGTCAGCGAGCCGGCGTCCGCGATCGGCTGCGCCAGCGCGGCGCGCGCGAGCCCGCGCACCCGGGCCGGGCGCAGGCCGCGCCGGGCGAGCAGCAACGCGGCGACGGCGGCCTGCGCCGGGTCGGCCGGCCGTTCGGGCAGCGGCGGCATGCCGTAGCCGCCGACCGCGGACCGGTCCTGCGGTTCGCCGTCGGCCAGCCAGTACAGGCTCAGCAGTGCGTCACGCTCGGCCGCCGAGACGTCCGGGCGGCGGAACGCGGCGATGAGCGTCCGCGCGCCCAGGCCGCCGCGCGCGTTGAGCAGATCCGCCGCCAGCAGCCGGTACCGGCCGAGCCCCGCACCGTCCACTTCGGACAGCACCTGGGCGAGGTGGCGGTCGCCCGCTTCCTGGTCCTGCAGCAGTTCCCCGGCGCCGAGGTCGATCAGCACGGCCGCGCGCTGCGCCGGCTCCAGGGGTTCCCGCAACGCCCGGCGCAGCGACGCCGTGGCCTGCCCGCCGGCCGGGCCCAGCCGGGCGGCCGCCCGCAGCACTTCCACCACCCACGGCTCGCCGAGCACGCGCGTCCGCCGCAGGATCGCCGCGACGGCCGCGTTCGCGACGCCGTGGTCGTGGCCCAGCTTCGCCGCGCGGGCGAAGAACGCGTGGCGGTCCTCCTCGCTCATCCCGCCGAGCGCGCGCTGGCCGACGTCCGGTCCGGCGAGCTTGCCGTCCGCGGTGAGCAGGCCGAGCGCCCGCAGCCGCGCGAAGTCCGCGGCGAGCCGGTCGGGCGGGCAGCCGGCGAGCTCGGCCAGCAACGCCGGGCCGAACCCGTCCTGGCACACCGAAACCGCGCGCAGCACGGCGAGGAGCCCGGCGGGCAGGCCGTCGACCAGGCGCAGCAGGCGCTCGGTGGCGACGCGGGTGAACAGCCCGGCCGGTTCCGGCGCGCCGCCGGGGTCCATGCTCAGCCGGACGAGCGCCTCGGTCAGCACCGCCGGGTTCCCGCCGCTGCCGCGCACCGCGTGCTCGACGACCCGGTCGTCGGCCCCGGCCAGCCGCACGCGGACCAGCGCGGCCACCGCGGCGTCGCCGAGCGGGCGCAGCCGGACCCCGTGGGTGGCGTCCGTCGCGGGCTCCCAGGTGTCCAGCCCGCTGGTCTCGCTGACGACCAGCAGCACCGGCACCTCGGCCCGGTACCCGGAAAGCACGCGCAGCCAGGCCCGGGTGGGGTCGTCGGCCCAGTGCAGGTCGTCGACGACCAGCACGAGCGGCCGCCCGCCGAGCCCGGCGTAGAGGTCCCGGCACAGCTCGCCGAGGACGCGCTCGTCCGGCGGGTCCGCGGGGAGCGCGACGCCGAGCGCGGCGAACACCTCGTGCAGCACGACGAAGGGCTCGTCCCGGTCGGACGGGCAGCACGGCACGTGCGCCACGGGGAACCCGGCGGCCGCGGCCGTCGCGGCCACGGACGCCAGCAGGGCGCTGCGGCCGGAACCCGGCGCGCCGGTGACCGTCACGACCGCCGAGCGTCCCTCGCGCAGGTCGCCGACCAGCCCGGTCAGGAGCGCGGCTTCCTCGTCCCGCTCGGCCAGCCGCGTCCCGGAAACGCCGCGCTGGTGAGGCAAGCCGGCCACACCCGGCGGGCGCACGACCTCCTCGTCCTCACCCGGCGAGCCCATGGGTCCTCTTCGCGGCCTCCGGGACGGCCGATCCCGCGCTCGCCCGCAGCGCCGCGGCCAGCTCGGCGCGGCTGTCCACGGCCAGCTTCCGGTAGACGTTGGTCAGGTGCAGCTCGACGGTCCGCGGCGAGACGAACAGGGCGCTCGCGACGTCGCGGTTGCTCGCGCCGGCGGCGACCAGGTCGGCCACCTCGCGTTCGCGCAGCGTCAGCACGTCGGCGCGCGGTTTCCGCAGCCGGCCACCGGACTCCTCGAGCAGGTCCCTGGCCAGCGCGCCGATCGAGCACCACCCCGAGCCGGCGGCCAGCAGCGCGGCCTGCCGCAGGTGCTGGCGCGCGGTCTTGCGGTCGCCGACGAGCGTCAACGCCTTGCCCAGCAGGTATTCCGACCGCGCGTACTCGACGCGGCAGGGCGAGGTCGCCAGCACCCGGCTCGCCTCGGCCAGCAGTTCCACCGCCCGCGTCCCCGACGCCGCGACGCCGCGGCCGAGCAGCACCAGGCCCCGGGCGGTCGCGGTCGGCCAGCTCGCCGCGAGCTCCTGCCCGCGTTCGGCGTAGCCGTCCGCTTCGCGGTGCCGTCCCGCGCCGGCGAGCAGCAGCGTGGCGGTGAACCACCAGGGCGCGAACACCGGGTTGCCGATACCGGTCTCGTCCTGGCCCCGGCCGGATTCGAGCAGCAGGTCCAGCGCGCCGTCGACGTCGGAACGCAGGGCGCGGCCGCGCGCCCGGCCGAGCAGCCAGAGGTGGCGGTCCGCCGGCGCGGCGGCCAGTTCCTCCGGGTGCACCGCGGTCAGCAGCCGCTCGGCGGCGGCCGGTTCGCCGTCGTCGCGCAGGGCGGTCGCCAGCGTCGTCCGCACCAGCAGGCCCGGCCGTCGTCCCGCGCCGGCCAGCACGGCGACGCGGACGTCGGCGAGCGCGCCGTCGCGGTCGCCGCTTTCCCGCAGCAGGCGGGACCGGGCGGCGAGCGCCCGGCCGAGCGCCGGTCCGTCGCCGCCCACCGCGGCCTCGGCGACCGCGCGGTCGAGCGCGCGCACGGCGTTCGGTGCGTCGTCGACCAGCCGCAGGGTCCGCGCGGCGGCGAGCAGGTCGTCGCTCGACGCGGCCGCCGCGGGCATCCGGACGACGGCGCGGGCGCAGGCCGCGGCGACCTCGGTGCCGCGGCCGGTCAGCGCGAGCGCGGCGGCGCGGTCGGCGAGGTCCCGGGCGCCGGGGTGCCGGGCCGCGGCCGCGCGGGGGGCGGTCGCGGCCCGGTCCCGCAGCAGGCCGCGCGCGGCCTCCCGGGTCGTGGCCGCCGCGGCGAGGGCCGCCACGGGCACGGCGGGCGCGGCGGTGCCGAACCGCCGGGCCAGCCGGTCGACGAGGCCGCCGACCGGGGCGCGGTGCCCGGCGGCGTCCGGCGCGGTGGCCGCGAGCGCGTAGAGCACGGCGATGGCGCAGTGGTCGCGCTGGTCGCGGGCGTGGCCGGCGGCCGTGCGCAGTTCCGTCATCGCCGCGTCCGGGTCGAGGCCGAGCCGGGCGGCGGCCAGCGCCAGCCGGACGTCGAGCCGCGCCGGCTCGGCGGCGGCCGCGCGGGCCAGGTGGCCGACGGCGGTCGCCGGGTCCGGCGCGGCGGCCGCGGCTTCCAGAGCGAGGTCGACCATCCAGCGCTCGTCGAGCCGCGGCAGCGCCCCGAGGTGCGGGGCGACTTCGGCGGCGGGCCGCGCGTCGTCGTTCAGCATCCGGGCCGCATGCAAATGCATACGGGCGAGTTCGGCGGCGGGCGTTTCGGCGAGCAGGCGGGATCGGATCGACGGGTCGAGCACGCCTCCGGTGAACAGATTCGCGCGGCGAATTGCGTCGAGCGCGATCCGCACCGACCGCGCGGGCAGCCCGCACAAAGCGGCCGCCCTGGTCACGTTCGGTTCGTCGAGCACGGCGACGGCGGTGGCCACGGTCCGTGCCTGCGCGGGCAGGCCGGCGAGCGCGTCGACCGGGCTCGGCGCGGTGACTTCCCAGCGGTGGCACCGGTCCTGCGCCCCGATCTGCCCGAGCGCCCACGCCCCGGGACCGGGCTCGCCGGGACGGCGGCAGAGGACGATGAGGAACCGCTCCCCGCGGCCGCACCGCAGCAGGAAGTCGAGGAATCGCAGCGACGATTCGTCGCACCACTGCGCTTCTTCGACGACGATCGCGGAATTCCTTTTCCGCAATGGTCCGGCCAGCAACAGCGACCGCAGGGTACGGAATTTCCGGTGCATTCCGGAACCGTCTTCCGCGGGCAGTTCCAGGGTCCGCCGAATGGCACCGCCGGGATCGTGGTTCTTCGTGAACAGTTCGGCCAGTGCGTGGAACTCGGCCGGTTCACCCGCCGGTTCGGCGCAAAAGCGAAAGATATTCGCAGACTGGTCCGGTTCTTCCGTTTCCAGCCCCGCGAGCAGGGTCCGGACGCCGCCGCCGGACGCCCCGTCCACCAGCACGGCCTGCGCGGACTCCGTCCACGCCAGTGCCGCGCACCGGGACAGCGCGCCCGGATCCCGGGCGAAGACCGGATTCGGAGTGGGATCCGACATGCCGCCATCGACCTTTCCTGCAAGCTCGCAAAACCGAGCCTTTTCCCGCAGCCCCCAGAGCCGCCGAAGGATCTGACCGTCCGAACACTATTGACACCGCCGCCGGAGAAACCACCGTCGGTGCCCGATGCGCGCCACTTCCTCCACTGTGGAGTGACCGTACCAGGAGCGACCCTTGCTGTCAGCGAAGGCCACCACCTGTACGGGTGACATACTTGTAGCATTACTCAGACCCCGAAACTGGACATTTAACCAAGACTTGAGGTGCCCTTCGGCGGCCGTGGGCCGACGGGGTGACGGGCAACCAACGAAAGTTGTCGGTCCGTGCCCCGCCGGGCAACTTTCGTCGCTAGTCCGGCCCGGAACCGGCAGGCCGCCGCCGGAACAGGGGTCCGGAAGCTACCGTGGAGCCCGTGTCGGACGTCACCACTCCCGGTCTTCGAACCACGCTGCGTGAGCACCTCGGCACGCGGGTGGGTCCCAAGCACGAACTGGCGACCCTGCTCAGCCTGGCGGTGATCTTCGGCGCGCTCGACGTGGCGATCTGCCTCAACAGCCACCCGACCACCGGCTGGGCGGGCCCCCGCGCGGACCTGATCCTGCAGCTGCTGGTCGACGTCTCGGTGCTCGGGCTGCGGCGGTTCCCGAAGACGGTCGCGAGCATCGCGCTGGCCGTGACGACCGCGACGGTGCTGGCCGACGCGCTCGCCCCCGGCCTGCTCTCCCCGGAGGACCCGGCCAGCCCGCTGATCCTCCCCCGCATCACGCCGGTGATCGTGATCTTCCTGGTCCGGCGGACGCCCCAGCGGGTGGCGTTCGGCTTCGTCGGCGCGCTGGCGGTCGTCGGCAGCGCGCCGTGGGCGCCCAGCTGGACGCTCACCCCGGTCGGCCTGCTCAGCACGATCGGCCCCGCGGCCGTCGTGCTGTACCTGGACGCGCGCCGGCAGCTGCTGCAGGAGCTGCGCGACCGCGCCGAGCGGGCCGAGCGCGAGACGCACCTGCTGGCCGAGCAGGCCCGGTTCGAGGAGCGCCGCCGGCTCGCCGCGGAGATGCACGACGTGCTCACCCACGGGCTCAGCCTGATGGTCCTGCACGCCGGAGCGCTCGGGATCAGCTCGAAGGAACCCGAGGTCCGCAAGGCGGCCGAGGAGATCCGCGCCCGCGGCGCGATGGCGCTGGACGAGCTGCGCGACCTGGTCGGGGTGCTGAACACGACGTCGGCGGACGTGTCCGAGCGGATGGCGAGCCCGAGCCCCAGCGTCCCGTCGCAGCCGACCCCGGACCCGGCGACGCTCGTCGAGGAGTCGGTGTCGGCGGGGATCCCGGTGGAGCTGGACGTCGAGGGCGAGCGGTCCCAGATGTCCCCGACGATCGCCCGCACGGTCCACCGGGTGGTCCAGGAGGCGCTGACGAACGCCCGCAAGCACGCGGCGGGGGCCGAAATCCGCGTGAAGCTGCGCTACCGGCCGGACGGGGTGGGGATCCGGGTGATCAACACCCGGCCGTCACGGCAGCCGGACGCGGTGTTGGCGGGGAGCGGGTCGGGGCTGGGGTTGTCGAGCTTGCGGCACCGGGTGGAGCTGGTCGGGGGGACGCTGCAGGCGGGTTCGACGCCGGATGGCGGGTTCCGGATCGCGGCGGACTTGCCGGCGTACGTGCCCACGACGGAGACGCGGCAGAAGTCGGCGCACCGCTGACCCGGCGCCGCGCCGGTTCCCCGCACCACCCACCCGGCTTGCGCCGCTGCCCCCGCACCGCGCCGGTTCCCCGCACCGCCCGGCTTGCACCGCTGACCCCGCACCGCCACCCGGCTTGCGCCGCTGCTCCCGAGCCGCTGGGCCGCCCGCCGCACGCCACCGCTCCCACCCCGCGGCGACGTAGTGAATGACTCATTCATGTCACCTGACGACATGAATGAGTCATTCATGTCACCCGCCGGCCGGCGCGCGGGGAAGCCGAAGCCGCGCCGAGACTGGGCATTCTCCTACTCCTCCCCCGCATAAGGTCGGGCCGGACGCGAACCCGACCCACCACGTGGAGCCCACATGAAAGGCATCATCCTGGCCGGCGGCAGTGGCTCCCGACTGCACCCGGTCACGCTGGGCGTCTCCAAGCAGCTCGTCCCGGTCTACAACAAGCCGATGATCTACTACCCGCTCTCGGTCCTGATGCTCGCCGGCATCACCGAAATCCTGCTCATCTCGACCCCGCACGACCTGCCCGCCTTCAAGCGCCTGCTCGGCGACGGCGCGGAACTCGGCCTCCACCTCGACTACGCCGAGCAGCCCCACCCGAACGGGCTCGCCGAAGCCTTCATCATCGGCGAAGACCACGTCGGCGACGACACCTCCGCCCTCATCCTCGGCGACAACATCTTCCACGGCCAGGGTTTCTCCGACGTCCTGCGCGCCGCCACGCACGACCTCAAGGGCTGCGTCCTCTTCGGCTACGAGGTTTCCGACCCGCACCGCCACGGCATCGGCGAGTGCGACGCCGACGGGAACCTCGTCTCCATCGAGGAAAAACCCGCTCACCCCAAGTCGAACCGGGCGCTCACCGGCCTGTACTTCTACGACAACGACGTCGTCGAGATCGCCAAGAGCCTCACTCCGTCCGCGCGAGGCGAGCTGGAGATCACCGACGTCAACAACGTCTACCTCGACCGGGGCCGCGCGAGCTGCGTCGACCTCGGGCGCGGCTTCGCCTGGCTCGACACCGGCACCCACAAGTCGCTGCTGGACGCCGGGCAGTACGTGCAGACGATGGAAGCCCGCCAGGGCGTCCAGATCGCGTGCCTCGAAGAGATCGCGCTGCGCATGGGCTTCATCGACGCCGACCAGTGCTACGCGCTGGGCGAGCGGATCGGCAGCTCGGGCTACGGCGAGTACGTCATGGACTTCGCGCGCCGCGCGCGGCCGCTCACCGCGGTCTGAACCCCCGGAGGATCCTTCCCATGCGCATGGTGGTCACCGGCGGTGCCGGGTTCATCGGCTCGGCCTACGTCCGCAACGTCCTTTCCGGACAGTACGCCGGTTTCGAGCCCGGCGAGCTGGTCGTGCTCGACAAGTTCACCTACGCCGGCAACCGCGCGAACCTCGCGCCGGTCGACGGCGACGAACGCCTCAAGGTCGTCGTCGGCGACATCTGCGACGCGGGAGTCGTCGAGCGGGAGCTGGCCGGCACCGACCTGGTCGTGCACTTCGCCGCCGAGTCCCATGTGGACCGGTCGATCGCCGGGTCGGCGGAGTTCGTGCGCACCAACGTCCTCGGCACCCAGACGCTGCTGCAGGCCGCGCTCGAACGCGGGGTCGGCAAGTTCGTGCACGTCTCCACCGACGAAGTCTACGGCTCCATCGACGAGGGCTCGTGGCCCGAGACGCACCCGATCGCCCCCAACTCGCCGTACTCGGCCTCGAAGGCGTCCTCCGATCTCCTGGTCCGCGCCTTCCACACCACCCACGGGCTCAACGCCTCGATCACCCGCTGCTCCAACAACTACGGGCCGTACCAGTACCCCGAGAAGGTCATCCCGCTGTTCGTCACCAACCTGGTCGACGGTCTGCAGGTCCCGCTCTACGGCGACGGCCTCAACGTCCGCGACTGGCTGCACGTCGACGACCACTGCCGCGGCATCCAGCTGGTGGCCGAGAAGGGCCGCGCGGGCGAGGTCTACAACATCGGTGGCGGCACCGAGCTGACCAACCGGGAGCTCACCGAACGGCTGCTGGCCATCACCGGCCGGGACCACACCGCGATCCGGCCCGTCGAGGACCGCAAGGGCCACGACCGCCGTTACTCGGTCGACATCACCAAGATCGCCACCGAACTCGGCTATGCCCCGCGGGTCGACATCGACACCGGCCTGCGCGACACCGTCGACTGGTACAAGAACAACCGCGGCTGGTGGGAACCGCTCAAGGGCTGAGTCACTGCGTGCGCAGCCGGGGCCACAGCGCGTCCCACGCGGTGTTCCGTCCACTGAGGACGGTCATCAGCTGCGGCACGACGTCCTGGCGGTGGGCGAACGCCCCGGTCACCGCCGGGCTCGCGTCGCCGACGAACAGGACGCTGTCGACGCCCTCGTCCGGGTGCCCGAAGTAGTAGTACCCGCGGTGTGCACTGTAGACGGACGGCAGCCCGCGTTCACGACCGAAGAGTTCCAGGTCGGCGGCGAACGCGTAGCTGTCGGTCATGATCGCCGTCCGCGCCCGCTGCTCCGGCGGCAACGACCGGTACACCTGCACGACGGCGTCGGACAGCTGCCCGAGCTGGCCGTCGGACTGCACGAACACCTTGGCGGTCAACGGCACCAGCGGCACGTCGGGGATGCGCTCGGCCCACGACTTCGGGTAGATCGGCAGCGCGACGAGCGCCTGGCCGACCGACGCGACGGCGAGCACCCAGCCGGCGGCCTTCGCGGCCGTGGGCCACTTGACGTCCTGCAGGCCGACGGCACCGGCGGCGAACAGCGGCGCGTACAGGCAGTACACGTAGTAGGACCGGCCGGACGTCAGCAGGTAGGCCACGACGAGCAGCAGGAACGCGACGCCGACGAACCGGTACTGCCGGGACATCAGCAGGCGGACGAACCCGAACACCGCGAGCGGCACGCCGATCACCAGGCCCGGACCGGACAGCAACTCCAGCAGGAACGCGCCGGTGCCGGGGAACTCGGCCGAGACGACCTCGGACATCCGCGTGTACGGCCAGCCGTTCGCGGCCTGCCAGACCAGCGTCGGCACGGTGGTGAGCGTCGCGACCAGCGCCCCCGCCCACAGCAGCGGCCGGCGGACGAGGTCCCGCGGCCCGAAGGCGAGCGACGCGACGGCGAGCGCCACCCACAGCGCCGGGACCAGGAACTTCGTCTGCAGCGACACGGCCGTGACGAGCCCGGCGGCGAACAGCAGCCGGTCGTCGCGCACCCGGGTCCACCGCACGACCAGGAACAGGATGAGCGACCAGAAGAACGGGTCGATCGAGTAGGTCGCGAGGTAGTGGCAGATGAGCGTCGCGCCGGACATCGCGTACGCGGCCGCGGCGAGGGTCTGCGCGACCCGGCGCCCGCCCAGCTCACGGGCGATCAACGCGCTCAGCACGATCCCGCCCGCCGCGGCCAGGGTCGCGGGCAGCCGCAGGGCGATCAGCGAGCCGGGGAACAGGTGGTCCAGCCCGGCCGCGAGGAACGGCACCAGCGGCGGCTGGTCGAAGTAGCCCCACGCGGGGTGGTCGCGACCGGCCACCACGAAGTAGGCCTCGTCGAACGAGAACCCGTAGTTGCGGCTGGCGACGAGGAGCAGGACGCCGGCGACTCCCGCGATCAGGAGAACCGGGGTCCGCGCGAACGCCGTGCGGGTTTCGGTGGTCTCTCCGGTAAGGGTCATACCTCGAGTAGACACGCTCCGACCTGGCGATTTCTGCGGCCGAGAGTCCTCGTTCCGCACAACGAAAGTCGATCACGCCGTAGGGATCCGCAACCTTCGTAGTCACTCGGAAGTGACGTTTGAGCACGGAAAGTGAGGGTAGCGGTTTCCCTAGACTTCGCCCCCGAACCGCCTCTGAGCTGGGGTTTCCCGGGATACTGCGACCATGACCCACGGTCGGCACATCGCCTTCTTCAGCTTTCCCGGCGTCGGGCACATCAACCCGATGCTGGGCCCGGTCGAAGCGCTCGCCGAGCGGGGCCACCGGGTCACGTTCGCCGTCGCCGAGCCGTTCGCGCGCCTGCTGCGCGACAGCTCCGCCGAGGTCCTGCCCTACCACTCGGACTTCCCCGCGGCGGTGACCAAAGTGGACAGCGCCGACGACGCCGTCACGATGATCATCGACCTGATGCGCGAAGGTTTCGCGCCGCTCGAGGCGGCGCTGGAGCGGTTCTCCGGCGACCGGCCCGACCTGATCGTCCACGACACCATCAGCGGGAACGCCGCGCGGGTTCTCGGCCGCGCTTGGGACGTGCCGCTGGTGGAGAGCTGCCCGGTCTTCATCGAGAACGACGCCGACGAGATCCCCGGCGCGCCCCAGCCGCCCGACGACCACCCCGCCGCCACGGACTTCGACCACGAGGACCCGCGCCTGGCGCGGTTCGGCGAGGAGTTCGGCGCGGGCGTCTCGGAACTGCTGACGCGGTACGGCCTGGATCCGCGGCTGGCGACCGGCAGCCTTTCGCCCGTCGGGGACGAACTGCGCCTGGTGTACATCCCCCAGGCGTTCCACTACGGGAGCGAAACGTTCGGCCCGCGGTACCGGTTCGTCGGCCCGACGGCGGACTGCCGCGCGCTGGAGGGCCACTGGACGCCGCCGAACGACGGCCGGTCGGTGGTGCTGATCTCGCTGGGCACGTCGATGAGCAAGGACATCGGCTTCTTCACCGGCTGCATCGAGGCGTTCCGCGGCACGCCGTGGCACGTGGTGCTGACGCTGGGCCGCGGCGCCGACCTGGCCGCGCTCGGCGAGCTGCCGCCGAACGTCGAGGCGCACGAGTGGATGCCGCACCCGTCGGTGCTGCGGTACGCCTCCGCGCTGGTCTGCCAGGCCGGGATGGGCAGCGTCCTGGAGGCGCTGCGCTACGAGGTCCCGGTCGTCGCGGTCTCCCACAGCGGCGAGACGCTGGCCAACGCCCACCGCGTCGCGGAACTGGGCCTGGGCACGCACATCCCGGTCGCGTCGGCGACGGGCCCGGCGATCCACGCGGCGGTCGAGGCACTGGCGGCCGACGACGAGCTGGCTCCCCGGCTCTCGCTGATGGCCAAGGAGATCGAGCGGGCCGGCGGCGCCGCCGCGGCCGCCGACGCCCTGGAGGCCCTGCTCCCGTGAGCGGTCCGCCGCCGCAAACGTCATGAACGACTCTTTCATGTCGCCAGATGACATGAAAGAGTCGTTCATGACGTCGGGGCAGGGTCAGGCGGAGCGGCGGAAGCCCCGGGTCGCCACGATCGCACCGGTCAAGCCGATCAGGCCCGCCGCACCGAGGGCCGCCAACCCACCAACGCCCACCGGGTTGCCCAGTGCCAGGTTGCGGGACGCGTCCACCGAGTACGTCAGCGGGTTCACCGTCGCCACCGCACGCAGCCAAGCCGGCAACGACGACAGCGGCACGTACGCCGAAGACGCGAACATCAGCGGGAACATCACCATCGACGTCACACCCTGCATCACCTCGACGTTGGTGATCCACACGCCGATCGCCATGAACATCCAGGACAGCGACCAGCCCACCGCGATGCACATCAGCCACGCCAGCAGCACGCCGGTGAAGCCGCCGCCGGGCGAGAACCCGAACAGCGTCGCCGCCAGCACCAGCATGATCGCCAGCTGCAGCGCGTGCCGCACGACGTCGGCGAGGCTGCGTGCCACCAGCACCGACGCCGACGCGATCGGCAGCGTCCGGAAGCGGGCGACGACGCCGTTGCGCATGTCGTCGAGCAGGCCGACGCCCGACTGCAGCGCCACCGACAGCGAGCCCATCACCAGCACCGCCGGCATCAGGTAGTCGATGTAGGACACCCCGGCCGGGAACGAGCTGGTGCCGGCCAGGCTCGCGAACACCTGGCTGAACAGGATCAGCACGATCAGCGGCTGCAGCAGGCCCAGCAGCACCAGCGCCCGCGACGCCACGACCGCGCGCAGCGACCGGCCGGTCAGGATGAGGATCTGCATCGGCACGGAGGTGCCGCGCCACGGCGCGGGTCCGGCCACCGCGGCCGGCGAGTCCGAAGTGGACAGTGTCGGTGCGCTCATCGGGTCAGAGCCTCTCGGTTTCGGGGTGGGGATCCCGCGGCCCGCCGGAAAGGGCGAGGTACACGTCGTCGAGCCGCGGGTCGACCAGTGCCAGCTCGACCGGCTCGACCGCGACGTCGTCGAGCGCGCGGACGACGCGCGCGAGGTCGGTGGACTTCTCCACCGGGACGATCAGTTCGTCCACTCCGGACACCCTCGGCTCGAGGCCGGCGCCGCGCACGGCGTCGGCCGCACGCTCGGCGTCGGGCGGATCGGCCAGGGTCAGGGTGACCGTGCGCTTGCCGACCTGCGCCTTGAGCGACGCCGACGTGCCCGCGGCGATCACCTTTCCCTGCGCCAGCACGACGATCTTGTCGGCGAGCCGGTCGGCTTCGTCGAGCATCTGGGTCGTCAGCAGCACGGTGGAGCCGTCGCGCACGAGCTGTTCCACGATCTCCCACATGGCGATCCGGGCGGCCGGGTCGAGGCCCGTCGTCGGCTCGTCGAGGAAGATCACGTCGGGGTGGCCGACCAGGCTGGCGGCGAGGTCGAGCCGCCGCCGCATGCCGCCGGAGTACGTCTTCGCCGGGCGCCCGGCCGCTTCCTGCAGCCCGAACGCGGTCAGCAGCTCGTCGGCCCGTTCCTTGGCCGCCTTCGTGGAGGCGCCGAGCAGGCGGGCGATGAGGATCAGGTTGCGGAAGCCGGAAAGCTGCTCGTCCACCGACGCGAACTGGCCGGTGAGCCCGATGCGGCTGCGCAGGGCCACGGCGTCGCGCCGGACGTCCAGCCCGGCGACGCTCGCGCGGCCGGAAGTCGGCGTCACCAGCGTCGTGAGCACGTTGACCAAGGTGGTCTTGCCGGCGCCGTTGTGGCCCAGCAGGCCGCACACGGTGCCTCGCGGCACCTGGATGCTGACGTCGTCCAGCGCGCGGACCTTGCCGAAGGTCTTGGTGATCCCCTCGGCCTCGACGAACAGGGTCACGGCCGTTTCCTTCCGCAGCGCCGGATCGGACACCGCTACAGTTAGCACACCGGGAAACCCCTTTCCCCGCACGGAAGCGCGACCCGAGGGGTTCGCCTAGACATGGTTGACTGGGCGCCGCGCCGGACTAGCTTTCACAAGCATGACTCCCCCGTCGGGAAGCCACGTCGCCTTCCTCACCTATCCGGCTCACGGGCACGTCAACCCGACGCTGCCCGTCGCGGCCGAGCTCGTCCGCCGCGGTCACCGCGTGACCTACGTCGTCGCCGGGCAGTACGCCGATGCCGTGCGCGCCACCGGGGCCACCGTGCTGGCGTACGAGTCGCACGTGCCGAAGTCCTGGGACACCGTGGCGATCCCGGAGGAGATCACCGGCGACGTCGTCGCGGAGGCGGGGCTCGCGCAGGCGCTGGAAGGCTTCGCGCCGCTGAAGACCGCGCTCGAAGCCTTCGACGGCGACCGGCCGGACGTCTTCCTGTACGACGCCTTCGGCTACCCGACCGGGCGGCTGCTGGCGCGCAAGTGGGGCGTCCCGGCGATCCTGCTGTGCTCGACCTTCGTCGCGAACGAGCGGTTTTCGCCGTACGCGGCCATGGCGGGCAAGGTCCCCGCGCCCGACCCGGGCCACCCCGCGCTGGCGAAGGCCGCGGCGGTGGTCGAGGACGCGCTCGCCGAGCACCTGCCCGGCACGTCCGCGGCCGAGTTCGCCCAGGGCGGCGAAGACACCAGACTCGTGTTCCTGCCGCGGGAGTTCCAGCCCGGCGGCGACACCTTCGACGACGGGTTCGCCTTCGTCGGGCCGTGCCTCGGCGACCGCGCGGGCGGCTGGACCCCGCCGGACCACCGGCCGGTGCTGCTGATCGCCATGGGCAGCTTCGGCTACCACCGCCAGCGCGAGTTCTTCTCCTCGTGCCTCGAAGCGTTCGCCGGGTCGCCGTGGCACGTCGTGATGACCATCGGCCGCCTGGTCTCGCCGGCCGACCTGGGCCCGGTGCCGCCGAACTTCGAGCTGCACCCGTGGGTGCCGCAGCCCGCCGTGCTGAGCCGGGCGAGCGGGTTCGTCTCGCACGCCGGGATGGGCAGCACCATGGAGTCCCTCGCGCTGGGCGTCCCGCCGGTGGTCGTGCCGCGCACGCTGGAGCAGGAGATCGTCGCCGACCGGATCGCCGAGCTCGGCCTCGGGGTCCGGGTCGAACCGGGCGAGGTCGACGCGGAGACGCTGCGGGCGGCCGTCACCGGCCTCGCCGAGGACGCCGCCGCGCACGCGCGCGTGGCCCGGATGCGCGAGCACATCACCGGCGCCGGGGGCGCCGCGGCGGCCGCGGACCGCGTCGAGGCCCGACTGACCACCCGACCCCAGGAGTGAATCCGAAGTGGACACCACCGAGCCGACCGCCGCCCCGGAGATCGCCCCGGACGGCGGCGCCGCCCTGCTGACCTGGCTGGAAAAGATGCGCGCGGACACGCCCGTCTGGCAGGACGGGGCCGGGGCGTGGCACGTGTTCCGGTCCGCCGACGTCCGCCGCGTCAGCACCGACGCGCAGCTGTTCTCTTCGGACACGACCCGCCTGACCTCGCCCGGCGACCAGGCACCCCCGGGCACCCTGCTGGTCATCGACCCGCCCGAGCACCGGAAGCTGCGGCGCCTGGTCAGCCAGGCGTTCACCCCGAAGGTCGTCGCCGACCTCGAGCCGCGGATCACCGAGGTCACCCGGGAGCTGCTCGCCGCGGTCGAGCCGGACGCGACGGCGTTCGACCTGGTCGACGTGCTGGCCTACCCGCTGCCGGTGATCGTCATCGCCGAGCTGCTCGGCGTGCCCGCCGACGACCGCGCGCTGTTCCGCGGCTGGGCCGAGGCGCTGATGGCCCTGCAGGTCGACGACCCGAGCACCGGCGAGAAGCTCGCGGTCGCCATCGAGGAGATGGAGGCGTACCTCAACGCGCAGATCGCCGACCGGCGCGCGCGGCCCCGCGACGACCTGCTGACCCGGCTGGTGGAGTCCTCGATCGACGGCGAGCGGCTGAGCGACGAGGAGGTCGGCAACTTCACCGCGCTCCTGCTGCTCGCCGGGCACGTCACCACGACGATGCTGCTGGGCAACGTGCTGCTCTGCCTGGAGGACGCCCCGGGCGGCTACGAGCGCGTCCGGGCGGACCCCGCGCTGGTGGAGCCACTGCTGGAGGAGGTGCTGCGGCTGCGGCCGCCGTTCCCCCGGGTGGTCCGGGTGACCACGGCCGACGTCGAGGTGGCGGGCACGGTCATCCCCGCCGACTCCCTCGTCTGGGCGTGGGTGGTGTCGGCCAACTACGACGAACGCGAGTTCGCCGACCCGTGGCGGTTCGACCTGAGCCGCCGGCCGAACTCGCACGCCGCGTTCGGGCACGGCATCCACTTCTGCCTGGGTGCGCCGCTGGCGCGGCTGGAGGGGCGCGTCGCGCTGGAGCTGCTGTTCGAGCGGTTCGAGCACCTGCGGGTCGCCCCGGGTGCGGAGGTCCCGTTCCACGCCGGCGGCGTGTTCGGCGTGCAGCGGCTGCCGGTCACGACCACCCTCGGCAGCGGTCGCTGACCCTGCGGTACCGCACCGACCGAAGGCCGGGCCGGGGGTGCCGTACCTGCGGTCGGGCGGACCACAGTGTTAGCGCCGATCCGCCGTGGCGGCATTGACGGGCCATACCCCGTTGGCTAGCGTACGAGACGTCGTTTGGTTTGTTTCCAACGAAACGGACCGAAGCGGCCGGTGTCCGGGTGGACTCGAGGATCGTTCTGGGGAAGGAACTCGAGGTTTCCGCTGGGGTGGTGTGAAGAAACCACCCGGATCGCCGCCGCGGACCCTCTTGAGGGGAGCTCGAGGGTCGTCGACGTCTTTTGTCCGTTGGCAATGCCTCGAACGTAGAACCGAATCTGGGGGTTCGAACTCGATGAACACACGTGTCGATTCCGTGGTCGAGCGGCCGGTCGCCGTACCGCACGGCCTGCCTGCCGTCTCCGAAAGACAGAACCAGAACGTCCCCTCCTTCGACATGTCCGACGTCTGCATCGCGAACCTCGGTCCCGACCTCCGGGTCATCGAAGCGAACGGCGACTTTCTCCGGCAGCTGGGCCGGACCGCGTCCGACGTTTTCGGACAGAGCTTCGTGGACTTCGTGCACCCGAGCGCCAAGCAGTTCACGCTGCAGCAGCTGGCGCGGCTGAACGAAGGCCGCCGGGACCGCTTCAGCGCGCGCCTGGTCGGCGTGCGGCCCGCGCAGCCGGTGCTCTCCGGCGGCCTGACGGGCATCGCGGTGCGCAGCCAGTCCGGCCAGGTCACCACGATCGTCGTGCTGATCAAGCCGGACCGCACCGCGGAGGCCCCGAGGCCGGCGGTCGAAAAGACCAAGCTGCTCAGCGAGCTCGACGCGAAGGTCCTCGAGGGCGTCGCCGCCGGGATTTCGACCGTGCAGCTGGCGTCGAAGCTCTACCTGAGCAGGCAGGGCATCGAGTACCACGTCGGTGCGATGCTGCGGCAGTTCAAGTCGCCGAACCGCTCGGCGCTGGTTTCGAAGGCGTACTCGCAGGGCATCCTCTGCATCGGCCAATGGCCGCCGAAGGTGACCCCGCAGTACATCCGCTGATCCGCTATCCTGCAAGAGCACGGTTCGATTTCCAAATTGCCGGAAAGGGATGAACTGGTGGGAATTTTCGGGAAAAAGGAAGACGACAAGAAGAAGCCGGCGGACAGCAAGGCGGACAACGCCAAGGCTGACGACGAAAAGAACCGCAAGCGCCGCAGCCGCCTTTTGGGCGGCGCGTACGGCGGCGGCTCCGGCGGCTGAGCCGGCGGGCCGACGACCGACCGGACCGGGTGGGCCGAGGGAGACCTCGACCCACCCGGTCCGCGTTTTTCGGGAGGGTTGTCCGGATCACTCACAGGTTGTTGGTGAGTTTCCGCCGGTTTCACCGAGGGTGACGACCGCGCCCGGCGTCAGCGCGCCCGGGGCACCACGGGCTCGGCCCACGCCGGCACGTCCAGGATCTCCACGACGGCGCCCGCCACGCTGACCCCCGGCGCGATGCCGACCATCAGCACGTGGTCCCCCGGCACCAGCTGCCCGGTCCCCAGCATGTTCGCCAGCGACGCCACCTGGTCGCTCGCGCCCAGGTGGCCGAGGCCGCGGCCGAAGTCCCAGTTCGACTTCTCCAGGGGGATGCCCAGCATCGCCAGGAGGCCGTCCTCGACGTACTTGCGCGAGCCGTGGTTGTAGGCGATGCGGCTGACGCCGTCGAGCCCGATGCCCGCCTCGGCCAGCACCCGGTCGATCAGCTCCGACCGCGTCTTCAGCAGGTTGAGCCCGCTGTGCAGCATCGTGTCGCGGTGCTCGAAGCCGAAGAAGTCGATGCGCTCGGCGAAGTCCATGAACCGGCCGATCGTCGCGCCCGGCGGGAACATCGGCTCGTCGCCGCGGTGCATGCCCTCCAGCTCCGGCACCGTGATCGAGCTCGCCGACTTGAGCCGCGCGAAGCCCGACGTCGTGTTCAGCACGACCGCCGTCGCGCCGTCGCCGATGATGAAGTCCGGGCGCAGGCAGCGCCAGCGGTTGACCAGCGGGGACGTCGAATTGTCCGAAGCGACCGTCATGGCCGTCCCGCCGCCGCGCGCGATCAGGTACGTCGCCGCCAGCTCCAGCGCCCCGAACATGCCGTTGCAGCCCTGGCGCAGCTGCGCCGCGAGCAGGTCGCCGCCCACCAGGTGCCGCTGCAGCCAGAACTGCGGGAACCAGCCGTCCGGGCCCGAGTGGTAGTTGTCGGCGTAGAGCAGGACGTCCAGTGCCTCCGGGTCGACGTCCGCGCGGGCGACGGCCTGCTGCCCGGCCCAGAGCGCCATGTCCGGGGCGGGGGTCTCGCCGGCGCAGGCCGCGCCGGTCAGGCCGGACGCCTCCGCGTCCTCGGCGGTGATCCACCCCTGCTCGATCGCGTGCCCGACACCGGTGGTCTCCGGCACGTAGGTGCCGATCCCGGCGAGGTAGACGTCCGCCAGCTTCACTTCGCCTCCACTTTCGCCCGCAACCACGACTCGACGGCGTCGGCCGCGCGGATCTCCCCGCCGGCCAGCGCGACCTGCTCGCTCATCCACCGGACCCGCTGGGCGACCACTGGGTCGGCCGCGGTCTTCGCGACGGCGTCGAGCAGTTCGGTTTCGGTGACGCCGGTGCGCGACACCACGCACCCCAGCCCGAGGTCGGCGACGCGGTCCGCGGTCACCACCTGGTCGCTCTGGGACGGCGTCAGCACCATCGGCACGCCGTAGTGCAGTGCCTCCATGGTGCTGCCCAACCCGCCGTGGGTAACGAAGACCCGCGTGTGCGGCAGCAGCGCCGCGTGCGCGACGAACGGGTGCGCCTCGATGTTCTCCGGCAGCGGCCCCAGTTCGGCGGGATCGACCCAGCGGCCGAGCGTCAGCACGACGTGCCACGGCTGCCCGGTGAAGGCGCGCACGCACTTGCGGAAGAAGCCGACCTGCTCCCGGCTGCGCGAGGTGCCCAGTGAGATCAGCACGACCGGCAGCCCGTCCGCGGGCGGCGTCCACTCCCCTGGCGCCACCGTCCGGTCAAAGCACGGCCCGACGAACGCGAAGCGCTCGTCGAAGGTGTCGCCCCGGATCTGGAACGCCTTCGGCAGGTAGACGAGGTGGTAGGGCGGCTCGCCACCGCTCGTGTCCACATCGGACAGACCGTGCTCGGCCAGCAGCCGCTGGGTGTTCTCGACGAACGCGGCCAGCTCCGGGTCGGTGAGGTCGGGCGGCTGGGCGGCGTCGAACTCGGCCTGCGCTTCGTTCAGCCGGAAGTGCGCGTTGGAGGCGAACTCCGGGCACGACTGCACGGTCGGCACCGACCACTTCCGCGCGACCAGCCGCGCCGTCTCGGAGGCCGCGAGGTCGTGCAGGACGAGGTCCGGCGGGTCGTCGGCGAACCGGGCCATGGCGGCCGGCAGCGGGGCGAGGCCTTCGCCCATGAACGCCAGCATGGCCCGCAGCGCGTAGCCGTCGGACGCGGTGTCGCCCAGGCCGGTCGCCCACGGGAACGTCGAGGGGTAGGGCAGTACTTCGGCCCCGGTCGCGGCCACTTTCGCGGCGAACTCGTCGACCACGGCGAAGGTGACGCGGTGGCCGCGGCGCACCAGTTCGGCGACGACCGGGAGGACCGGCGCGACGTGGGCGTACGCGGGGAAGCTGAAGACGGCGATGTGCCTGCTCACCACCGCATCGTCGGCCACCGCGTCCGTGCGGTGCACCGGCTACCACGCGAGATCTGGCGATTTCCTCCCAAAACCCGTTGGAACGTTCGCATTCCGCGACGACTAGGGGCTTCCACAGACTTCCGCGACGAGATCCGTTGCCGGTGCACGCCGTCCCTATCCTGCAGACGATGCGTCGAGGGGGAACTCAACAGTCGTTTAAAAGCAACGAAGTGCACGTCATCGCGGGTAAGGGCAGTCCGCGACCCCTGGGGAAGGACCTTCATGAAGACGAGCGTTGACGACCTGGCCCTGTTCGGCGGCCCGATGGCCTTCGAGAAGACCCTGGTGGTGGGGAAACCGAGCACCGGGGACCGGGCGAAGTTCTACGAGCGGCTGGAAGTCGCCCTGGACAGCGGCCGCCTGACCAGCGGCGGCCCGCTGGTGAAGGAGTTCGAAGCGCGGATCGCCGACCACACCGGCGCCAAGCACTGCGTCGCCACCTGCAACGGCACGATCGCCCTCGAGGTGATGGCCCGGGCGGCCGGGCTGACCGGCGAGGTCATCATGCCGTCGATGACCTACGTCGCGACCGCGCACGCGATGCGCTACCTCGGCCTGACGCCGGTGTTCTGCGACCTCGACCCGGCCACCGGCTGCCTCGACCCGGAGCAGGTCGAAAGCCTGATCACCCCGCGCACGACCGGCCTGGTCGGGGTGCACCTGTGGGGCCAGCCCGCCGCCATCCAGGAACTCGAGAAGATCGCCGAAGTCCACGACCTCACCCTCTTCTTCGACGCCGCCCACGGCATCGGCTGCACCTTCGGGTCGCAGCCGCTCGGCGGGTTCGGCCGGGCGGAGATGTTCAGCTTCCACGCGGCGAAGGTCGTCACCACCTTCGAAGGCGGCGCGATCGTCACCAACGACGACGAGTTCGCCCAGCTCGCCCGCTACACCCACAACTTCGGCTGGGGCGAGGAGCACGTCACCGAGTTCGCCGGCACCAACGCCAAGATGAGCGAGGCGTCGGCGGCGATGGGCCTGACCTCGCTCGACGCGCTGCCCGCGACCATCGCCGCCAACCGCGCGCACTACGAGGAGTACACCGCCGAGCTGGACGGGCTGCCCGGCCTGGAGATGCACCGCTACGACGAGGACAACCGCAACAGCTACCAGTACAACGTCGTCAAGGTCGACGAGCAGGAGTGCGGCCTCTCGCGCGACACGATCCTCCAGCTGCTACGGGCGGACAACGTGCTGGCGCAGCGGTACTTCTCGCCGTGCGTGCACGAGTGCGAGCCCTACCGGACCGAGCGGCCGGTCTCGCTGCCGGCCACCGACGCGTTCTCGCGCCGGGTGCTGACGCTGCCGACGGGTCCGTCGGTCACCAGTGAGCAGGTCCGCGAGGTGTCGGCTTTGGTGGCGTTCGCCATCGAGCACGCCCCCGAGATCCGCCGCCGCCTCGCCGCCCGCGCCTGACCAAATGACGTGAATGACTCATTCATGTCGCCTGGCGACATGAATGAGTCGTTCACGTCGTCTCGGCAGCCAGCTCCACCAACTCGGCCACCAGTTCGTGCGGGGTCGGCTGAGCCAGCGCGAGGTCGCGAACCCGCTGGGCGTTGGCCCGGAACCCCGGCTCCCCGACCAGTCTCGCCACCGCCGTCCGCAGGTCCTCAGCCGTGAAGCCGTTGTGCGTGAACAACAACCCGGCCCCCTCGTCGACCAGCCGCTGCGCGCGCAGCAGGTGGTCGGCGATCGGCGTGGTCACCGTCAGCTGAGGCACGCCGGCCACCAGCGCCGCCCCGTAGCTGCCGAACCCGCCGTGATGGACGATCGCCGAGCAGCTCGGCAGCACCGTGTGCAGCGCGACCGACTCGACGACCCGGACGTTGTCCGGAACCTCGTCCAGCAACTTCCGCTGCGCGGGCACCAAGGCCGCGATCACTTCGATGTCCAAAGTAGACAAAGCGACCAGGATGTCCGGAATGGACACGTAGTCGCCGCCGAACGCGTCCGTGTTGGACGATCCCAGCGTCAGGCACACGCGCGGCCGTGACGGCGGTTCGCGCAGCCAGTCCCAGACGACCGCGCGGCCGTTGTACGGCACGTGCCGCACCGGCAGCCGCCGGACGCCGGAGCGCGCGCCCAGCGACTCGGGCAGCGGGTCGATCGTCGCCTGGCCGGTGACCAGCTCCTCGTCGAAGCCCACGCCGTACGGCCGGGCGGTCAGCTCGAGCCAGTCGTACAACGGATCTTCCTGCTCCGCGGGCGGCTGCTCGGCCATCACCTGCAGGAACGTCCGGCGCATGGCGCACCAGACGTCGGCCCAGCACAGCTGCCGGACGTGCGCGGCGCCGCAGGCCTTCGCGGCGATCGCCCCGGCGTAGGTCAGCGCGTCCCAGACGACCAGGTCCGGCCGCCACTCCCGCGCGTGCGCGACCAGGTCCGCGACCATCTCGTCGTTGTAGATGGCGAACCCCGCCCACACCGTGAACGTGTAGCGCTGGTGCAGGGCTTCCCACGTGTGCGACGCCGGGTCGGTGTCGTTCCAGTTCGCGATGTCGGCTTCCTGGGCGTCGCGGTTCTGCTTCATGCCCTCGTGCATCGTGTTGTCCGCACCGACCGGCACCGCGGTCAGCCCGGTGCCGGTGACGACGTCGGCGAACCCCGGCGACGCCGCGACCCGCACCTCGTGCCCGGCCGCGACGAGCGCCCAGGCCGTCGGCACCATGCAGTACAGGTGGGACTTCTCGTCGAGCGTCACGAACAGCACGCGCACGGGTTCGCCTTTCAGTGGTGGCCGGAGAGCGTGCCCGCCAGCCGCGCGGAGATCAGCCGGAGCACCTCGGGCTGGTGGTCGGCGAGGAAGAAGTGCCCGCCGCGGAACACCTTCAGCTCGAACTCGCCGTCGGTGTGGTCCGCCCAGGCGCGGGCCTCGTCGAGGGTGGTCTTCGGGTCGGCGTCGCCGGTCAGCACGGTGATCGGCGTGGCCAGCTTCGGACCTGGTTGCTGGACGTAGGTTTCGGCGGCCTGGTAGTCGTTGCGGATCGCGGGCAGGGCCATCCGCAGGATCTCCTCGTCGCCCAGCACGGCCGCGTTCGTGCCGCCGAGCCGGCGCACCTCGGCGATGACGCCGTCGTCGTCGAGCAGGTGCACGGACTCGTCGCGGCGACACGAAGGGGCCCGCCGCCCGGACGCGAACAGGTGCAGTGGCGTCACCCCCGTCCGTTCCAGCCGGACGGCGACCTCGAACGCCAGCGTCGCCCCCATGCTGTGGCCGAACAACGCGAACGGCTCCCGCGTCCGCTCGGCGAGCACCTCGGCGAGCCGGTCCGCGAGCACCGGCAGGCTGTCGATCCCGGGCTCCAGGCGCCGGTCCTGACGTCCCGGGTACTGCACGGACCGGACGTCGACCGCGCGGCCGAGCCCGGCGGACATCGGGAAGTAGAAGCTGGCCGAGCCGCCCGCGTGCGGCAGGCAGAACAGCCGGACGGCGCCCTCGTCCGCCTCGTGGTAGCGGCGGAGCCACAGCTCCGGGTCGTCGGTCATGCGTGAACTCCGTCCTGGAGGGTGGTGCCGAGCCAGCCGCGCACGGTCTCGGCGGTGGTCGCGGCGTGGTCCTCGACCATGGTGAAGTGGTTGCCGGGCACGTCGACGACGGCGTCGGCGGTGTCCCAGTGGGTCTGCCACTCTTCGGGCGCCAGTCCGGCGTCGGCCACCGGGGGCTCGGACGAGCGGACCAGCAGCAGCGGCACCGGCAGCTTCGCGGGTTCCCAGCCGGCCATCAGCCGGAAGTACCAGCTCATCGCCGACAGCCGCGCGGCGTCCATCGGCGCGAACACCTCTTCGCGGTCGAACATGCCGCCGAACAGCTCGTCGCGGAACCGGTCGAGCGGCGAGTCCGCGCGCGGCAGGTAGCTGTCGAGCAGCACGACCGCTCGCGGTGGCGTGCCCAGCTCGTCGAGGACTTCGGCGGCGGCGTGCGCGAGCATCCCACCCGAGGACGAGCCGAGCAGCACGAACGGCTCGCCCCCGGCGGCCCGCAGCACGGCGTCCGCCTGCGCCTCGGCGACCGCGCGGACACTGGCGGGCAGCGCCTCGCCCTTGACGAACCCCGGCGCCGGCAGCGCGTGGACGTCCCGGTCGCCGCGGAACGGCGACGCGAACCGGGCGTACTGGTGGACGCCGGCCAGTGCGACGTACGAGCTGAAGCAGATCAGCTTCGGGGTCCGCTCTCCCGCGGCCAGCTTCACCGAACCGATCGGGGTCGTCAGGTCGGCCGCCGAGTCGAAGGTGACGCGGAGCAGCGCCGCGTTCTGCAGCAGCTCGAACCCCTCCTTCATCTTGCCGAGTTCACAAGCCTTGCGGAACAACGCGCCGAGCGTGTCACCAGCGTCCACAATGGACGTCTTGGGTGCTTCGGTGACGGTCAGCTCGGCTCGCAGGTGGGCCGCGAGGTCTTCGGGGGTCGGGAAGTCGAAGACCAGCGTCGGCGGCAGCCGCAGGCCGGTGACCGCGCCGAGGGTGTTGCGCAGCTCGACGGCGGTGAGCGAGTCGAAGCCGGCGACGAGGAACCCGACGTCCGGGCGCACGGCTTCCGGGCCCGCGTGTCCCAGCACGGTCGCCGCGGCGGACCGGACCAGGTCGAGCAGCGTCGCTTCGCGGTCCTCTTCGGACTTACCGGCCAGTGCGTGCTGCAGGGTGACTTCTCGTGTGGCCGTCGCGGCTCGCCGGGACCGCCGCACGAGTCCCTTGAGGACGGCGTGCTCTCCTTCGCCGGACAGGTCCAGTTTCGCGGGAACCAGTGCGGGTTCGGCGAGTGCGGTGGCGGCGTCGAACAACGCCAGTCCCTGTTCGACGGGCAGCGCGCGGACGCCGCCACGGGACATCCGCTGCCGGTCGGCGGAGTCCAATGTGGAGCTCATGCCGGTCTCCCACAGTCCCCAGGCCAGCGCCTGGGCGGGCAGGCCGCGGGCGGCCCGGTGGGCGGCGAGCGCGTCGAGGAAGGCGTTGGCCGCGGCGTAGTTGCCCTGCCCGGGCGCGCCGAAGGTGGCCGACACGGAGGAGAAGAGCACGAACGCCGAGAGGTGCCGGTCGGCGGTGAGTTCGTGCAGGTGCCAGGCGGCGTCGACCTTCGGCCGCAGCACCGCTTCGAGGCGCTCCGGGGTGAGGCTGTCGATGACGCCGTCGTCGAGAACGCCGGCCGCGTGCACGACCGCGGCGAGGTCGGGGACGCCGGTCAGCAGCTCGGCGAGCGCGTCGCGGTCGGCGGCGTCGCATTCGGCGAGCCGGACTTCCGCGCCGAGTGCGGTCAGCTCGTCCCGGAGATCGGTGGCACTGGAGGCGTTCCGGCTGGTCAGCACGAGCCGCCGCACGTCGTGCGCGGTGACGAGGTGCCGGGCGAGCACGCGGCCCAGGCTCCCGGTGGCGCCGGTGAGCAGCACGGTGCCATCGGGGCCGAAGGGCCGTTTCCCGGTGGCGGACTCGGTGGTGGCGCGGCTCAGCCGCGCGGCAAGCAGGGCGCCCTCGCGCACGGCGAGCTGCGGCTCGTCCCCGAGAACGGCGGCCGGCAGTGTGGTGGCCGACGCGTGGTCGTCGTCGAGGTCGACCAGTTTCACCCGGCCCGGGTGCTCCGACTGCGCCGAGCGGACCAGGCCCCAGATCGGCGCGGCCGCCAGGTCGGGCACGTCGTCGCCCGCCGCCGCGGCCACCGCGCCGCGGGTCACCACCACCAGCCGGGATGCCGCGAACCGCTCGTCGGCCAGCCAGTCCTGCACCAGCGCCAGCACGTCGCACGCGGCCGACCGGGCGGCGTCCGGCAGTGCGCCCGCGGCCGCCGCCGGAACCGCCAGCACCGCCTCCGGCACGGCCATCCCGAGTCCGACCGCCGTCCCGATCGCTTCGAGGTCCACATAGGACTCGCACGTCACGCCGCTCGCGTCGAGCACCGGACCGATCCCGAAGTCGTCGGTGCCGATGACGGCCCAGCGCCGGGCGCCTTCGACCGGCACCGGCGCAACCGGCCGCCACTCCAGCCGGAACAGCGAGTCGTGCGCCTTCCGGACCGGCTGGGCACCGCCGTCGGCCAAAGGACGCAGCACCAGCGCGTCCACCGATGCCACCGCGCGGCCCGCCGGATCGGCCAAGCTCAGCTTGACCGTGTCGTGGCCGTTCGGGGTGACCGTGACCCGGACCGCGGTGGCGCCGCTCGCGTGCAGCGTCACCCCGCTCCAGGAAAACGGCAGGTAGGTCCGGCCCGACCACTCGGCGACCGTGCCCAGGACGTGCAGCGACGCGTCGAGCAGCGCCGGGTGCACCCCGCATCGGGCCGCGTCCGCGTGTTCCTCCGGCCGCAGGGCCACCTCGGCGTGCACCTCGTCGCCGAGCCGCCACGCGGCCCGCAGCCCCTGGAACGCCGGGCCGTAGCTGAATCCGCTGCCGGCGGTGTAGAAGCCCTCGAGATCCAGGGGTTCGGCGCCGGCCGGCGGCCACTCCGCGAGGTCGTCGGGGAGGGGACCGGGTTCGGCGGCGAGCCGGCCGCTGGCGTGCCGCGTCCACGGCTCGTCGTCGAGTCGCGAGTGGACGGTCACGCTCCGGACATCCGAGTCCGGCGCGGCGACGACGACCTGAACCTGCACGCCTTCCTTCGGCAGAGCCAAGGGTGTCTCGATGACCAGTTCGTCGATGCCGCCCGCGCCGGCCTGCTCGGCCGCGCGCAGGACCAGCTCGACGAATCCGGTGCCCGGGAACAACGTGCGGCCCGCGACGACGTGGTCGGCGAGCCACGAGTGCGTGCGCGGCGAGACGCGGCCCGTGCACACCACGGTGCCGTTCTCGGCGTTCGTGACCGACGCGCCCAGCAGCGGGTGGTCCGGACGGTCGAGCCCCGCCTGCGTGACGTCCCCGGCCGGCACCAAGGAGAACTCGGGCCAGAACCGCTCGTGCTGGAAGGCGTACGTCGGCAGCGACGCCGGGTCGCCGGTTCCGCCGAGGACGCGCGCCAAGTCCACTGTGGACCCAATGACGTGCAGCTTCGCCAGTCCGGTCAGCAAGTCCCGCGGCTCGTCCCTGCGCAGCAACGCGGTGACCACCGCACGGTCGTCGAGGCATGCGGCGGCCATCGCGGTGAGCACGCCGTCCGGGCCCAGCTCGGCGAACCGGGTCACGCCCAGCCCGGCGAGGGTGGCGACGGCGCCGGCGAACCGGACGGTCCCGCGCGCCTGGCGCAGCCAGTAGTCCGGCGAGGTCAGCTCGGTCGCAACCTCCCCGGTCAGCGTCGAGACGACCGGGATGTCCGGCGGGGCGAAGGCGACGCCGTTCAGGACCCGGCCGAATTCCGCGAGCATCGCGTCCATGTCCGCCGAGTGGAAGGCGTGCGAGACGCGCAGCCGCCGGGTCTTGCGGCCGGCCCAGTGCCGCTCGACCTCCACGACCCCGTCCTCGGCGCCGGAGACCACGACGGACGTGGGTCCGTTGACCGCCGCGAGGTCGACTCCCGCGGGCAGTGTCGGGACGACTTCGGACTCGGTCGCTTCGATCGCGAGCATCGCGCCGCCGGCGGGGAGCGCCTGCATGAGACGGCCACGCGCGGCGACGACGGCGCAGGCGTCGGGCAGCGACCACACGCCCGCGACGTGCGCGGCGGCCAGCTCGCCGATCGAGTGCCCGGCCAGCCGGTCCGGCCGGACACCCCAGGACTCCAGGAGCCGGAAGAGGGCCACTTCGAGCGCGAACAGCGCGGGCTGGGTGTACTCGGTCCGGTCGAGCAGTTCGGGTTCGGTGTCGATCACTTCGGACAGAGGCCGGGCGAGGTGGGTGTCGAACTCGGCGCAGATCTCGGCGAAGGCGTCGGCGAACACCGGGAACTCGCGACGCAGTTCGGCACCCATGCCGAGCCGCTGCGCGCCCTGACCGGTGAAGAGGAACGCGGTCCCGCCTTCGGCGCGCACGCCCGTGACGACGCCGGGCGCCAGGCGATCGGCGGCCACGGCGGCCAGCCCCTTGACCAGCTCGTCCCGGTCGGCACCCACGACGACCGCCCGGTGAGCGAAGACCGTCCGGCCGGCCAACGCGGTCCCGATCTCGGCCGGCTCGGCCGCGACGTGGTCCAGCAGCCGTTCAGCCTGAGCCCGCAGCGCCTCCGGGCTGTGCCCCGACACGCTCCACGCTGTCAGCGACCCGGGGACGGGGCTTTCACGTGAAAGCTCCGCTTCGGGCGCGGCTTCGATGATGACGTGGGCGTTCGTCCCGCTCACGCCGAACGACGACACCCCGGCGCGGCGCACGCGGTCGTCCGGCCACGGCACCGGGTCCGACAGCAGCCGCACGTCCCCGCCGGACCAGTCCACGTGGGACGACGGCACGTCGGCGTGCAACGTCTTCGGCAGCAGGCCGTTCTTCAGGGCCAGCACCACCTTCATGACACCGGCGACCCCGGCCGCCGCCTGGGTGTGGCCCACATTGGACTTGACCGAACCGAGCCACAGCGGCCGGTCGCGGTCCTGGCCGTAGGTGGCGATCAGTGCCTGTGCCTCGATCGGGTCGCCCAGCGACGTCCCGGTACCGTGCGCCTCGACGGCGTCCACATCGGACGCTTCCAGCCCCGCCGAAGCCAGCGCCGCTCGGATCACACGTTGCTGCGACGGCCCGTTCGGTGCAGTGAGCCCATTCGAAGCGCCGTCCTGGTTGACCGCCGAGCCGCGTACCAGAGCGAGCACCGGGTGTCCGTTGCGGCGCGCGTCGGAAAGCCGTTCCAGCACCAGCATTCCCGAACCTTCACCCCAGCCGGTGCCGTCGGCGTCGTCGGAGAACGCCTTGCACCGCCCGTCCGGGGCCAGCCCGCGCTGCCGGCTGAACTCGACGAACGAGCCGGGCGTCGACAGCACCGTGACCCCGCCGGCCAGCACGAGCGAGCACTCCCCCGTGCGCAGGGCCTGGATCGCCCAGTGCAGCGCGACCAGGGACGACGAGCACGCGGTGTCGACGGTGACGGCCGGCCCCTCGAGCCCGAGCGCGTAGGAAATTCGTCCTGAGAGGACGGACGCGGCGTTGCCGGTGCCCAGGTAGCCTTCGGCGCTCTTCGGCGCCAGCGCGAGCAGCGCCGGGTAGTCCTGGCCGTTGGTCCCGGCGAACACGCCCACCGGTGCGCCGCGCAGCGACTCCGGATCGATCCCCGCGCGTTCCAGGGCTTCCCACGACGTCTCGAGCAGCAGCCGCTGCTGCGGGTCCATCGCGAGGGCTTCCCGGGGCGAGATCCCGAAGAACGCGGGATCGAACAACGCGGCGTCGTCGAGGAAACCGCCCTCGCGGGCGTACGACGTGCCCTCGCTGTCGGGGTCCGGGTCGTAGAGCGCGTCGAGGTCCCAGCCGCGGTCGGCCGGGAACCCGCCGATCGCGTCCCGGCCGTCGGCGAGCAGCGCCCACAGGTCGTCCGGGGTGCGGACGCCGCCGGGGAACCGGCAGGCCATCGACACGATCGCGATCGGTTCGTCGTCGGCGGTCCGGGCCACCAGGGCCGGTGCCGCCGGGACCGCGTCACCGGCCAGGTGCGCGGCCAGGGCGTTCGGGGTGGCGTAGTCGTAGATCAGCGTGGCCGGCAGGCGCTGCCCGGTGGCCGCGGCCAGCCGGTTGCGCAGTTCCACGGCGGTCAGCGAGTCGAAGCCGAGGTCCTTGAACGCGCGATCCGGGTCGACGGCTGCCGCACCCGCGTAGCCGAGCACCAGCGCCACGGAAGTCCGGACGACGTCGAGCACGTCGGCCGGCCGGTCGGCGGCGGGTTCGGCGGGCGGCCGCGGCGGGACGAGCCCGGCGAAGATCGGCGGCAGGACGGGGGCGGCACGCAGCACGTCGAAGTCGAACCGGATCGGCAGCACCGCGGGTTCGCCACCGCGGCAAGCCGCGTCGAAGAGCCGCAGACCTTCCCCAGCGGACAGCGGGATCATCCCGGTGGCGCCGAGGCGACGGCGGTCGCGGTCGGCGAGCCCGCCGGTCATCCCGCCGTCCTGCGCCCACAGGCCCCAGCCGAGCGCGAGCCCGGGCAGGCCCCGGTCGCGGCGGTGGCGGGCGAGCGCGTCGAGCCAGACGTTGGCCGCCGCGTAGTTCGCCTGCCCGGCCGGGCCGAGCGTGCCGGAGATCGAGGAGAACACGACGAACGCCGACAGCTCGGTGCCCGCGGTCAGGTCGTGGAGGTTCGTGACGGCGTCGATCTTGGGCCGTAGCACGGCATCCAGGCGCTCGGGGGTCAGCGCGGACACGACGCCGTCGTCGAGCACGCCGGCCACGTGGACGACGCCGGTCAGCGGCCGGTCGGCCGGGACGGTCGCCAGCAGGGCGGCCAGCGCGGCGCGGTCGGCGGCGTCGCAGGCCGCGACGACCGGTTCCGCGCCCAGCTCGGTCAGGTCGGCGGCCAGCTCGGCGGCGCCGTCGGCGGCCGGGCCGCGGCGGCTCGCGAGGAGCAGGTGCCGCACCCCGTGCCGGGTGACCAGGTGCCGCGCGATTTGCGCACCCAAGGCCCCGGTCCCGCCGGTGACCAGCACCGTCCCTTCCGGACCGAAGGACGCGGACGGGCCCGGTTCGGACGCCTTCGCCAGGCGGGACGCCCGGATTTCGCCGTCGCGCAGCAAGAATTCGGGTTCGCCGGTGGCGAGCGCGGCGGGCAGCAGCCGCGCGGCCGCCGGGTCGTCGACGTCGGCGAGCACGAACCGGCCGGGGTTCTCCGCCGCGGCCGAGCGCACCAGGCCCCACACCGGGGCCTGCGCAAGGTCCGCGACACCCTCGGCGACAGCGGCGCCGCGGGTCAGCACGACCAGGGTGCGGCCGTCGAACCGCGCGTCGGCCAGCCAGGACCGCACGAGGTGCAGCGCGCGACGTGCCGCCTCCCCCGGAGTGTCCACTTCGGACCGGGAGAGGAACGGGACGACGAGGACGTCGGGCAGCGAGCCCGCTTCGGCGACGCCGTCGAGATCGGGGTGGCAGGCCAGCGCCCCCAGCTCCGCGAACAAGGCGGCGGCGAGTTCCCGGTGGCCGGAGCCGAGCACGGCCCACGTCGCCGGGACGGGCTCCCCGGCCGGGACCGGCACCCAGTCGAGCTTGAGCAGGGCATCGCGGGTGGTGCCGCCCACCGGGCGCGGCAGCTCCGGCCAGTAGGTTTCGCGTTGGAACGCGTAAGTCGGCAAAGCGCACGCCCGCGCGCCGGGGAACAGCGCGCCCCAGCCGGCCCGGGCACCCCGGACGTACATCGCCGCCACGGCGGTCAGCGTGGTCCGGACCTCGTCGCGGTCCTTGCGCAACAGCGCGGCGGCCGTCGCGCCGGGCAGGCACTCCTCGGTCATGGCGGCGAGCACGCCGTGCGGCCCGACCTCCAGGAACCGGGTGGTCCCGAGGTCCGCGAGCGCCGCCACCGCGTCCGCGAACCGGACGGGCTCGCGAACCTGGCGGACCCAGTACTCCGGCGAGGTCAGCTCGTCGGTGAGCGGCGTCCCGGTCACCGTCGAGACGATCGGGAGCCGCGGCCGGGAGTAGGTGATCCGGGCCGCGACCTGCGCGAACCCGGCCAGCATCGGGTCCATCAGCGGGGAATGGAAGGCGTGGGAGACGGTGAGCCGCCGGGTCCGGCGGCCGAGCGCGGCGAAGTGCCGCTCGATCTCCTCGGTGCCGTCGCCGGACACCACGACGGCGTCCGGGCCGTTGACGGCGGCGAGCGAGACGGTCTCGGTGAGCAGCGGCGTCACTTCGGCTTCGGTGGCCTGGAGGGCGACCATCGTCCCGCCGCGCGGAAGTGCCTGCATCAGCCGTCCGCGGGCCGCGACCAGCTCGGCCGCGTCGGTGAGGGAGAAGACGCCGGCGACGTGCGCGGCCGCCAGTTCGCCGATGGAGTGCCCGGCGAGGTGGTCGGGCGTCACGCCCCAGGACTCCAGCAGCCGGAACAGCGCGACCTCGACCGCGAACAGCGCGGGCTGGGTGTAGACCGTCTCGTCGAGGTCCACACCGGACTCGATCACCGTCTTGAGTGGACGGTCCAGGTGACGGTCGAACTCCGCGCAGATCTCGTCGAACGCCGTCGCGTAGGCGGGGAAGCGGTCGTACAGCCCGCGGCCCATGCCGGCGCGTTGCGCGCCTTGGCCGGTGAACAGGAACGCGGTCAGTCCTTCGGCGACCGCGCCGCGCACGGCGACTTCCTCGCCCCTGGCGAGGGCACGCACTCCTTCGGCCAGTTCGGCCGCGTCGCCGATCAGGACCGCGCGGTGTTCGAACTCCGAGCGGGTCGTGGCGAGCGCCAGCCCGATCCCGGCCGGGTCGCCGTCGACACCGGCCAGGCGCGCGGCCTGCGCGCGGAGGGCGGCTTCGGACCGTCCGGAAAGGACCCACGGCACGACGTCCGTGCTTTCCTTCGCCGGCGGGGGTTCTTCGGTGGGCGGTGCGGCCAGGAGCACGTGCGCGTTGGTGCCGCTGACGCCGAACGCCGAGACACCCGCGTGGCGCACCCTCCCCTCGTCCGGCCACGGAACCGGCTCGGTCAGCAGCCGGACGTCGCCTGCCGACCAGTCCACCCGGGACGAGGGCCGATCGACGTGCAGCGTCTTCGGCAGGACGCCGTTGCGCAGCGCGAGGGTCATCTTGAGCACCCCGGCGACCCCGGCGGCGGCCTGGGTGTGCCCGAGGTTCGACTTGATCGAGCCGAGCCACAGCGGCGTCCGGCGGTCGCGGCCGTAGGTGGCCAGCAGGGCCTGCGCCTCGATCGGATCACCGAGCGATGTCCCCGTGCCGTGCGCTTCGACAGCGTCCACATCGGACGGTGACAGCCCGGCGTCGGCGAGCGCGGCCCGGATGACCCGTTGCTGCGACGGCCCGTTCGGTGCGGTGAGCCCGTTCGACGCGCCGTCGGAGTTGATCGCCGAGCCCGCGACGATCGCGAGCACGGGGTGGCCGTTGCGCCGGGCGTCGGACAGCCGTTCCAGCAGGACGACGCCGGCGCCTTCGCCCCAGCCGGTGCCGTCCGCGGTGTCGGCGAACGCCTTGCAGCGGCCGTCCGCGGCCAGCCCCTGCTGCCTGCTGAACCCGATGAACGCGCCGGGCGTCGTCATGACCGTGACCCCGCCGGCGAGCGCGAGGTCGCACTCCCCTTCACGCAGCGCGTGCGCGGCCCAGTGCAGTGCGACCAGCGACGACGAGCACGCCGTGTCGACGGTGACGGCCGGCCCCTCCAGGCCGAGGGCGTAGGCGATCCGTCCGGAAAGGACACTGGCGGCGTTGCCGGTGCTCTCGTAGCCGTCGCCGACGCCGGGGGCGAGGCTGAGCAGGCCCGGGTAGTCCTGGCCGTTGGTGCCGGCGAACACGCCGACCCGCTCGCCGCGCAGCGAGTGCGGATCGATCCCGGCGCGTTCCAATGCCTCCCAGGAGGTTTCGAGCAGCAGCCGCTGCTGCGGGTCCATCGCGAGGGCTTCGCGAGGCGAGATCCCGAAGAAGGCGGCGTCGAACGCGCCCGCGTCGCGGACGAACCCGCCCTGGCTGACGTAGCTCGTGCCCGGGTGCGCCGGGTCGGGGTGGTAGACGGTGTCGAGGTCCCAGCCGCGGTCGTCCGGGAAGTCCGTCAGCGTGTCGGTCCCGGATTCCAGGACGCGCCAAAGGTCCTCCGGCGTCTCGACGCCGCCGGGGAACCGGCAGGCCATGGCCACGATCGCGACCGGCTCCGGCGCGGCGGCCTCGGCCGCCCGCAGCCGCTCCCGCGTCTCGTGCAGGTCGGCGGTGACCTTGCGCAGGTAGCCGAGCAGTTTCTCCTCGTTCACGTCGCCCCCGTCACGCGAGTCCCAGCTCGTTGTCGATGAAGTCGAAGATCTCGGTTTCGCTGGCCGTTTCGAGCTTCTGCCGCGTGCTGTCCGCCGGTTGCGCGCCCAGGCGGGCCAGCAGGGCCTGCAGCCGGGCGAGGTGCCCGGCGGTCAACCCGGCGGAGAGCGCTTCGATGTGTTCGAGCGCGGCCTCGGCCGGGTCGGCCGGCGCGAGTTCGCGGCCGAGGTGCGCGGCGAGCGCGGCCGGCGTGGCGTAGTCGAAGCCGAGCGTCGCGGGCAGGGCCAGGCCGGTGGCAGCGGCCAGGCCGTTGCGCAGCTCGACCGCGGTGAGCGAGTCGAGGCCCAGTTCCTTGAACGCCAGCCCGGCGTCCACTGTGGACGGCCCGGCGTAGCCGAGCACGGCGGCGACCTCCGCGCGCACCAGGTCGAGCAGCGCACGGTCCCGCTCGGGCCCGGTCAGGGCGTCGAGCTTCGCGCGGATGTCCTGCTCCGGCTCCTGGCGGCGGGCTTCGGGCAGCTCGTCGAGCAGCCGGCCGGCGCGGAACTGCGCCCAGTCGACGTCGGCGACCGCGACGGCGGTGTCCCCGCCGGTCACCGCGCGGTGCAGGGCGGCGGTGGCCAGTGCGGGCGCCATCGGGCGGATCCCGCCGCGTTCGGCGCGGGCACTGTTCCCGGCGGCCATGCCGGCGCCGGCCCACGGACCCCAGGCGATGGAGGTGGCGGGCAGGCCAAGTCCGGCCCGGTGCTCGGCGAGGGCGTCGAGGACGGCGTTGGCGGCGACGTAGTTGCCCTGCCCGGCCGCACCGAGGGTGGCGGCGAGGGAGGAGAACAGGACGAATGCGGAGAGGTCCCGGTTGCGCGTCAGCTCGTCGAGGTTGCGAGCCGAGTCCACTTTGGACTTGAGGACCGTGGCGAGGCGTTTTGGTGTCAGGGAGTCGAGGACGCCGTCGTCGAGAACCCCGGCGGCGTGCACGACGGCGTCGAGGTCGGGCAGGTCGTCGAGGAGGTCCTTGGTGGCCACCCGATCGGCGAGGTCGACCGCGGCGATCGTGACCTTGGCGCCCAGCTCGCCGAGTTCGGCTTCGAGTTCGGCGGCCCCGGGAGCGGCAGGGCCCCGCCGCCCGACGAGCACGACGTGCGGCGCACCGGCGCGGGCCAGCCACCGCGCGACTTCGGCCCCGAGCGCGCCGGTGCCGCCGGTGACGAGCACGGTGCCGCGAGGAGTCCAGGGCTCGGCGGGGGTGACGGGGGCGCGCACGAGCCGTCGCGCGAAGGTGCCTTCCGGGCGGACGGCGACTTCGTTTTCCGGGGATCCGAGGGCGGCGATCAGCCTGGTCAGCTCGGGTTCTCGGGGTTCGGCGGGCAGGTCGGCGAGACCGCCCCACCGGTCGGGGTGTTCGAGGGCGGCGGTCCGCCCGAGGCCCCAGACACCGGCGGACATCGGCTCCGCGAGGGTCTCGCCTTCGACGGCGACGGCTCCGGAGGTGACGTTCCACAGCGGCGCGGTGACGCCGGCATCGCCGAGGGCCTGGAGGAGGGTGGTGCTGAGCGCAAGCCCGAGGGGGACGGATGGGAGGTCGGGCGTGGTGTGGATGGCCAGGCCGAGCAGGGAGAGCACCCCGGCGACCGGACCGAGGTCGGGTTCACCGATTGAGCCGGACACCGGCTCCACACCGCGCCCCTGCTCAGCATCGCCTAGCAAGGCGCGGTCGGCCCCGCCCAGCCCGCTGCGCTCGCCGTCGAGCGGGGCGCGCGAGCCGAGCCCGCGCAAGCGGGCGGCCAGCCCATCCCGATCGAGGTCCGTCTCTCCGAGCGTCACCGGCACCGGCTCGGCCCCCGCCTCCGCGAGCGCCGCCAGTACACCCTTGACCAGCGGGTCCCCATCGAACCCAACGGGGACCGCCACCAGCCACCGGCCGGTCAACCCAACCCGAGGCCCATCCGCCACCGGCCGCCACGTCACCCGATACCGCCACGCGTCCGAGGGCGACCCGCTCGAAACCGCCGGCTCAGGCCAGAACACCTGCCGCTCGAACGGGTACGTCGGCAACGCCACGTACCGCGCCCCCGACGTCAGCGAGGTCCAATCCACCTTCTCCCCGCTGACGTGCAACGACCCCAACGCCAGCAGCGCCGTCGAGACTTCCGGCCGGTCCTTGCGCAGCATCGGGACACAAGCGGGCGCGAACGCCGACAACGTCCCGTCCGGACCCAGCTCGACCAGCCGCGTCACCCCGGCCGAACCCAACGTCTCGACCGCCGCCGCGAACCGGACCGGCTCGCGCACCTGACGGACCCAATACCCCGGGTCCGTCAACTCCTCCGCGACCCGCCCGGTCACCGTGGACACCACGGGCACGCGCGGCCCGGCGTAGCCGATCCCGCGCGCCACCTCGGCGTAGTCCTCCAGCATCGCGTCCATACGAGCCGAGTGAAACGCATGCGAGACCCGCAAATCCCTAGACTTCACCCCGCGCGCCGTCAGCTCGGCGGCGATCGAGGCCAGGACGTCCGCCTCGCCGGACAGGACCACCGACTGCGGCCCGTTCACCGCCGCCACGTCCGCGCGGCCCGCCGCGAGCGGCAACACCTCCTGCTCGGCGGCCTGCACGGCCAGCATCGCGCCCCCGGCCGGCAGGGCCTGCATCAGACCCGCCCGGGCCGCGACCAGCTTGCCCGCGTCCGCCAGCGAGAACACCCCCGCGACGTGCGCCGCCGCCAGCTCGCCGATCGAGTGGCCCACCAGGTAGTCCGGCCGGACGCCCCACGACTCCAGCAGCCGGAACAACGCGACCTCCAGCGCGAACAGCGCCGGTTGCGTGTAACCCGTTCGGTCCAGTGCCACGGCGTCGCCGAACACGACGTCCCGCACCGGCCGGTCCAGCGCCGGGTCCAGCACCGCGCACGCCGCGTCGAACGCGTCCGCGAACGCCGGGAACCGCGCATACAGCTCCGCCCCCATCCCGACGCGCTGCGAACCCTGGCCGGCGAACAACAGTCCCGTCGCGCCCGAGCCGGCCTGCCCGGTGACGACGCCCGGGCCCTTCCCGCCCGACGCCACCGCGGCCAGCCCGGCCAGCAGCTCCGCCCGCGACGCGCCGGTCACCACCGCCCGGTGGTCGAACGCCGCCCGGCCGGCCAGGGTCAGGCTGACGTCGGCCGGGGCGGCGTCCGAGTCGAAGGCCGCGAGCCGGCGGGCCTGCTCCCGCAGCGCCGAGCCCGACCGGGCCGACAGCGGCCACGCCACGACGTCCGCCGGTCGTGAGTGAGAAACAGGGTTAGAACACTGTTTCTCACTCACGACCGCTGGTGGCTCCTCCAGGATGACGTGCGCGTTCGTGCCGCTGAAGCCGAACGACGACACCCCGGCCCGCCGCGGCCGCTCGCCGGCCGGCCACGGCTGCGAAGACGTCAGCAGCGAAACCGCACCGCTGGTCCAGTCCACGTGCCGCGACGGCCGGTCCGCGTGCAACGTCTTCGGCAGGACGCCGTGCCCCAACGCGAGCACCATCTTGATGACCCCGGCAATCCCGGCCGCGGCCTGCGTGTGCCCGATGTTGGACTTCAGCGACCCCAGCCACAGCGGCGTGGCCCGGTCACGGCCGTACGTCGCCAGCAGCGCCTGCGCTTCGATTGGGTCGCCGAGAGCGGTACCCGTGCCGTGCGCCTCGACGGCGTCCACATCGGACGGTTCCAGCCCCGCCACGGCCAGCGCGGACAGGATCACCCGTTGCTGCGACGGCCCGTTCGGCGCGGTGAGCCCGTTCGACGCGCCGTCCTGGTTCATCGCCGAGCCGCGCAGCACCGCGAGCACCGGGTGCCCGAGCCGCCGCGCGTCCGACAGCCGTTCGACCAGCACGACGCCGGCGCCTTCACCCCAGCCTGTGCCGTCCGCGTCGTCGGCGAACGCCTTGCACCAGCCGTCCGCCGCGAGCCCGCCCTGGCGGGAGAACTCGACGAACGCGCCGGGCGTCGCCATCACCGTCACGCCGCCGGCCAGCGCCATCGCGCACTCCCCCGCGCGCACCGACTGCGCGGCCAGGTGCAGCGCGACCAGCGACGCCGAACACGCCGTGTCCACGGTCACGGCCGGGCCGCCGAGCCCCAGCACGTACGACACCCGGCCCGAGACGACCGAAGCCGCGTTGCCGGTGCCGACGAACCCGCCGAAGTCCTCGCCGGAGCCGGCGAGCACCGCCGGGTAGTCCTGCCCGTTGGTCCCCAGGAACACCCCGACGTCCGGGCCGCCCGCCGGGTCGACGCCGGCGCGTTCCAGGGTTTCCCACGCTGTTTCCAGCACGAGCCGCTGCTGCGGGTCCATCGCCAGTGCTTCACGCGGCGAGATGCCGAAGAAGGCCGGGTCGAACTCCGTGACGCCGTCGACGAACGCGCCGCCGCCGGCGACGACCCCGGCCGCCGCGAGGCCCGCGAGGTCCCAGTGCCGGTCGGCGGGGAAGCCCGAAACCGCGTCGCGCCCGGAAACCAGCAGCTCCCACAGGTCTTCCGGCGTCCGCACGCCGCCGGGGAACCGGCAGCCCATCGCCACGACGACGATCGGGTCCTCTGTGGACACGACGGTCCGCTCGATCACCGGTGCTTCGCCCGTGCCCGCCAAGTGCGCCGCCAGGTCGGCCGCCGTCGGATAGTCGTAAATCAGCGTCGCGGGCAGGTCCGTGCCGGTCGCCGCGCCCAGCCGGTTGCGCAGCTCGACGGCGGTCAGCGAGTCGAACCCGAGGTCCTTGAACGCCTTGTCCGCGGGAACCTCTTCGGAGTACCCGAGCACCGCCGCGACCTGACGGCGCACCAACGTCAGCATGTCCACATCGGACGGCGTCACGACCGGAGCACCGGCCGCCTCCGGCAGTTCGGTCAGCAGCCGGCTCGGCCGCACGGCGGTGAGCGCGGGACCGTAGACGGGCCAGTCGACGTCGGCGAGCGCGACCGCGACGTCGCCGGCACCCAGCGCCCGGTCGAGCGCGGCGACCGCGAGTTCCGGGTCGAGGGGCGTGAGACCGCCGCGCCGCAAGCGGTCGCGGACGGCGGTGTCAGCCGCCATCCCGGCGTCGGCCCACGGTCCCCACGCGATCGACGTCGCCGGAAGCCCGCGGGCCCGCCGGTACGCGGCCAGCGCGTCGAGGTAGGCGTTCGCCGCCGCGTAGTTGCCCTGCCCGGCCGAACCGACGGTGCCCGCCAGCGACGAGAACAGCACGAACGCCGAGAGTTCACGGTCGGCCGTCGCCTCGTGCAGCAGCCGGGCGGAGACCGCCTTGGCCCGCAGCACCCGGTCGAGCTTTTCGGCGGTGAGCCCGTCGAGCACGCCGTCGTCGAGCACGCCCGCCGCGTGGACCACGGCGGTCAGGTCCGGCAGCGACTCCACGAGGGCGCTGACCGCGGCCGGGTCGGCACAGTCGCAGGCCACGACCGTGATCTCGGGCGCGGTCGGTTCGGTCGCACCGCGCCGGCTCGCCAGCACGACGTGCGACGCGCCGCGGTCGAGCGCCCAGCGCGCGAGGTGCCCGCCGAGTGCTCCGGTGCCGCCGGTGATCAGCACCGTTCCGGTGAGCGTCCACTCCGGACAGTCGCCGGGCACCGGTGCGCGCTCGAGCCGCCGGGCGTAGACGCCGGCTGCGCGGATGGCGACCTCGTCTTCGGCGCCGTCGGCGAGCACGCCGCACAGCCGGTCGAGGCCGCGTTCGTCCAGCCGCGCGGGCAGGTCGACCAGACCGCCCCACCGACGGGGGTGTTCCACCGCGGCGGAGCGGCCGAGGCCCCACACCTGCGCCTGCTCCGGCTGGTCCAGGGGGTCGGACCGGCCGGTCGAGACCGCGCCCCGGGTCAAGCACCACAGCGGGGCGGACCAGCCGAGCGTGCCGAGAGCCTGCACCAGTTCGAGGGTGTCCGCCACGGCCAGCAGCGAAAGGATCCCGGCGGGCTCGTCACCCGGCAAGGCGGCGACGGCCGGGACGGCCAGCACGTCCGCGCCCCGGTCGCGCAGGCCCTCCACCACGTCGCCGGCACCTTCGCCCACCACGAGCCAGCGGCCGGACAGCCGGGTCGGGGCCGGCCCGGTGACCGGGCGCCAGCCGACCCGATGACGCCAATTGTCTATTGTGGACTCTTCACGGTTGCGGCGCCGCCAGGACGCCAACGCGGGAAGCACTTCGCTGAGCGGCGCTTCCGAAGGGACGTCCAAGGTGCCGGCCAGCGCGCCGAGGTCCTCGCGGTCCACCGCCGACCAGAACTGTTCCGCACCGGTGTCCACGACCTCGGCAGCCTCCGGCGAGGTGAGCCAGAACCGCTCGCGCTGGAAGGCGTACGTCGGCAGGTCGACTCGCTGAGCGCCCTCGAGCAGGGACGTCCAGCCGGGTGCGCCACCGCCCACGAACAGCTCGGCCAGCGCCCTCAGGACGGACTCCCGCTCGTCGCGCCCGTCACGCAGCATCGCCACGACGGGCACGCCCGCCATCCCGGAGAGGGTCCCGTCCGGGCCGACCTCGACGAACCGCGTGACACCACGGCCTTGCAGGGCCGTCATGCGGTCGGCGAACCGGACCGGCTCGCGCACGTGCCGCACCCAGTACTCCGGATCGGTCAGGTCGTCGGTCGCGCCGGTGACGATCGGCAGCCGCGGCGCCGAGAACGTCAACCCGCTCACGACCTGCCGGAACTCGTCCAGCATCGGCTCCATCAGCGCCGAGTGGAAGGCGTGCGACACGCTGAGCCGCTTCGTCTTGCGCCCGCGGGACGCCAGTTCGGCCGCGGCCGCCAGAACCGCGGACTCGTCGCCGGACAGCACGACCGAGTCCGGCGCGTTGACGGCGGCGAGACACACCCGCTCGCCCAGCAGCGGCGAGACCTCGTCCTCACCGGCCTGCACGGCGACCATCGCCCCGCCGGGCGGGAGGGCCGCCATCAGCCGCGCCCGCGCGGCGACCAGCTTGCCGGCATCGGCCAGCGAAAGGATCCCGGCGACGTGCGCCGCCGCCAGCTCGCCGATCGAATGCCCGGCCAGGAAGTCCGGCCGGACGCCCCACGACTCCAGGAGCCGGAACAGGGCCACCTCGACCGCGAACAGCGCGGGCTGCGTGTAACCCGTGTCGTCCAAGGACTCGCCCGAGATCGCCTCCGCCAAGGGAAAGTCGAATTCGGCGCACACCGCGTCGAAGGCCGACGCGAACACCGGGAAGGCCGACCGCAGCCCGGCACCCATCCCGATCCGCTGGGAACCCTGACCGGAGAACAGGAACGCGATCTTGCCCGCCTTGCCGACGACACCGTCCACAACGGACGGAGACGGCGTGCCGGCCGCCAGCGCGTCCAGCGCGGTCAGCGCCGAAGTGGTGTCACCGGCCAGCACGACGGCCCGGTGCTCGAACGCCGACCGCCCGGTGACCAGCGACAGCGCGGTGTCCGCGAGCGGCGCGCCCGCTGCCAGGTGCTCCCTAAGCCGGACGGCCTGCTCCCGCAGCGCTTCGCCGGAGCGGGCCGAGAGCGCGAGCGGAACCACGCCGTCCACCGCGGTCGCCGCGGCGGGCTCGGAGTCGTAGCTCTCCAGGATCACGTGCGCGTTGGTGCCGCTGATGCCGAACGACGACACGCCGGCCCGGCGCGGAGTCTCCCCCGCCGGCCACTCGACGTTCTCGGTGAGCAGTTCGACCGCTCCCGAAGACCAGTCGATGTGCGGCGACGGCGAGTCGACGTGGACCGTGCGCGGCAGCAGCCCGTGCCGCATCGACAGGACCACCTTGAGCACCCCGGCGACGCCGGCGGCGGCCTGGGTGTGGCCGATGTTCGACTTCACCGAGCCGAGCCACAGCGGGCGCTCACGGTCCTGGCCGTAGGTCGCCAGCAGTGCGTGCGCCTCGATCGGGTCGCCCAGGGTGGTGCCGGTGCCGTGCGCCTCGACGACGTCCACTTCGGACGGTGTGAGCCCGGCGCTCGCCAGCGCGGCTCGGATCGCCTGCTGCTGGGCCGGGCCGTTGGGCGCGGTGAGCCCGTTGGAGGCGCCGTCCGAGTTGACCGCCGAGCCGCGAACCACCGCCAGCACCGGGTGCCCGTTGGCCAGCGCGTCCGACAGCTTCTCGACGAGGACGAGCCCGACGCCTTCGGACCAGCCGGTGCCGTCGGCCGCCGCCGCGAACGGCTTGCACCGCCCGTCCGGCGCGAGCCCGCGCTGGCGGCTGAACTCGAGGAACATGCCCGGGGTCGACATCACCGTCACCCCGCCGACCAGCGCCAGCGAGCATTCGCCGCGCCGCAGCGACTGGGCCGCCCAGTGCAGCGCGACCAGCGACGACGAGCACGCCGTGTCGACGGTGACCGCCGGGCCCTTGAGCCCGAGCTGGTAGGCGACCCGGCCGGAGATCACCGCGGTCGAGTTGCCGGTGAGCAGGTGCCCTTCGACGCCGTCGGGCAGCGCGGTCAGGCCGGAGCCGTAGCCGGTGGACGTGCCGCCGACGAAGACCCCGGCTTTCGTGCCGCGCAGGGAAAGCGGGTCGATCCCGGCGCGCTCGATCGTCTCCCACGCCGTTTCGAGCAGGAGCCGCTGCTGCGGGTCGGTGGCCAGCGCCTCGCGCGGGCTCATCCCGAAGAAGCCCGGGTCGAACTCGGCGGCGTCGTAGACGAAGCCGCCCTCGCGGACGTAGCTGGTGCCCGCCTGCCCGGCGTCGCCCGAGTACAGCGCCGCCGGCCAGCCGCGGTCGGCGGGGAAGCCCGCCATGCCGTCGCCGCCGTCGGCGAGCAGCTGCCACAGCTGTTCGGGGGTGCGGACGCCGCCGGGGAACCGGCAGCCCAGCCCGATCACCGCGACCGGTTCGGCGTCTCGCTCCTCTACATCGCGCAGCCGCTGGTTCGCCGCGCGCAGGTCGGTGGTGACCTTCTTGAGGTAGTCGAGCAGCTTCTTCTCGTTGTCGGAGGTCACGCCCCGAACTCCTTGTCGATCAGGTCGAACAGCTCGTCGGCGGAGGCGGCCGCCACTTCTTCGTCCAGCTGCGGCTTGCCGGTCCACCAGTCCAGGAGGCTTTGCAGCCGCTCGGTGATCTCCTCGCGGCCTTCGAAGCCTTCGGGCAGCGCGGCGAGGGAATTGCGCAGCTCGTCGACGGCGCCGGTCGCGGAAGGTGCGGCCGGGGCGATCTCGGCGAGCAGGTAGCCGGCCAGCTCGCGGACCGTCGGGTAGTCGAACACGAGCGTCGCGGGCAGCCGCTTACCCGCGACCGCGCCGAGCCGGTTGCGCAGTTCGACCGCCGTGAGCGAGTCGAACCCCAGTTCCGAGAACGCCTTCGCCGGGTCGATGTCCATTGTGGACGCGTGGCCCAGCACCGCGGCGACCTGGCCGGAGACCAGCTCCGCCACGACGTCCTCGCGATCCGCGGCCGGGGTCGCGGCCAGCCGCTCGGCCAAGCTCGCGGGCGCGGCCTCGGCGACCGCCGTGACCGCCCGGCGCGCCGGTGCGGTGGCGAACCCGCGGAACAGCGGCGCGCCCGAGGACGCGAGCGCGGCCGGGTCGACCCGCATCGGCACCACGGCCGCTTCCCCCGAAGCGATGCCCGCGTCGAGCAGGGCGAGCCCGAGTTCGGCGGACAGCGGCAGCAGGCCCGCGCGGGCCATCCGGCTCAGGTCCGTCTCGGTCAGGCCGCTGGTCATGCCGGCGGCGGCCGACCACGGGCCCCACGCGAGCGCCACCGCGGGCAGCCCGAGGGCGTGCCGGTGGGTGGCGAAGGCGTCGACGAAGGCGTTCGCGGCCGCGTAGTTCGCCTGCCCGGCGCCGCCGAACAGGCCGGCGGCCCCGGAGAACAGGACGAACGCGGTGAGGTCGGCGTGCCGGGTCAGCTCGTCGAGGTGCACGGCGGCGTCGACCTTGGGCCGCAGCACCTTGTCGAGGCGGGCCGCGTCCAGGGAGCCGACGACGCCGTCGTCGAGCACGCCGGCGGTGTGCATGACGGCCCGCAACGGGTGCTCGGCGGGGATGCCGTCGAGCAACGCGGCGAGGGCGTCGCGGTCGGCCGCGTCGCACGCCGCCACCGTGACGGTCGCGCCCAGTGCGGTCAGCTCGTCCCGCAGCTCGGCCGCCCCCTCGGCGGCGAGGCCGCGACGGCTGGTGAGCAGCAGGTGGCGAGCGCCGTGCTCGGTGACGAGGTGCCGGGCCAGCAACCCGCCCAGGCCGCCGGTGCCGCCGGTGATGAGGACCGTGCCGTCGGGGTCGAGCGGCGCGGGGACGGTCAGCACGACCTTGCCGACGTGCTTGGCCTGCTGGAGGTGCTTGAACGCCGCCGGGGCGCGGTGGACGTCCCACGCGGTGACCGGAATCGGGCGCAGGACACCCCGGCCGAGCAGGTCGAGGACCTCCCGGAGCATCTCGGCGATCCGGTCGGGCCCGGCCTCGATGAGGTCGAACGCCTGGTACCTGACTCCCGGGTGTTCCCCGGCGACGACAGCGGGGTCGCGGACGTCGGTCTTGCCCATCTCCAGGAACCGGCCGCCGCGCGGCAGCAACCGCAGCGACGCGTCCACGAACTCCCCGGCCAGGGAATCGAGGACGACGTCGACGCCCCGGCCCTCGGTGGCCGCGAGGAACCGGTCCTCGAAGTCCAAGGTCCGCGAGGACGCGATCCGGTCGTCGGCGAGGCCGTGCTCGCGCAGGGCGCCCCACTTGCCGGCGCCCGCGGTGCCGAACACGTCGGCGCCGAGGTGCCGCGCGAGCTGGACCGCGGCCATGCCGACACCGCCGGCCGCGGCGTGGACCAGGACGGTCTCCCCCGGCTGGACGCGGCCGAGGTCGACCAGCGCGTAATAGGCGGTGAGGAACACAATCGGCACGGACGCCGCTTCGGCGAACGTCCAGCCGTCCGGGACGCGGGCGACGAGCCGCTGGTCGGCGACGGCCTGGGGCCCGAACGCGCCGGGGAACATGCCGAGCACCCGGTCACCCACCTCGAGCCCGGTCACGCCCGGGCCGACTTCGGTGACGACGCCCGCTCCCTCCAAACCCATCTGTCCGGCCTCGCCCGGGTACATGCCCAGTGCGTTGAGGACGTCGCGGAAGTTGACGCCCGCCGCGCGGACCGCGATCCGCACGTGCCCGTCCGGCAGCGGGCCCTCGACCTCGGGGCACGGCAGCAACGTCAGGTTCTCGAGCGTGCCCTTGTCGACGACGTCCAGTCGCCACGGTCCGTCCGCCGGGGCGGCGAGCACCCCGCCGGCGGTTTCCGCGCGCACCAAGCGGGCCGCGTGCGGTTCACCGTCGCGAAGGGACAGTTGCGGCTCGCCGGTGGTGAGGGCGGCCGGGATCGCGGAGCAGGAAGCGTCCTGGCCGTCGACGTCGACCAGCAGGAACCGGCCGGGGTTCTCGGCCTGGGCCGAGCGGACCAGGCCCCAGACTGCGGCGTTGGCGAGGTCGGTCACCTCGCCACGATGCGCGACCGCGCCGGACGTGACGAACACCAGCTTCGCCGCTTCCAGGGTGTCTTCGGCCAGCCAGCGCTGCACGGTGCCCAGGGCTCGCGCGGTGGCCGCGCGGACCGCGCTCGGCAGATCAGCCGTCCGGTCCGGCACGAGCGGCGCGAACACGACCTCCGGTGGCGTGTCCCCTTCGGCGACCAGTGCGTCGATGTCCACATAGGACTTCAGTGGGCCGGCCGTGCCGAGCTGGACGCCGAGCTTGTGCGGGTCCGGGCCCAGGACGGCCCACGTCCCGGTGTCCGGTTCGGACCCGCCGGTCAGCGGGACCCAGTCCACTTGGAACAGCGAGTCGTGCACTCGCTTGGTCTCGGTCAGCAGTTCGGCCGAAACCTGACGCATGGCCAGCGAGCCCACGGTGGCGACCGGGTGGCCCGCGGCGTCGGCGATGGTCAGCGCCAGAGCGTCCGGGCCGGCCAGGCTGAGGCGGACGCGCAGTGCCGCGGCGCCGGACGCGTGCAGGGTGACGTCCGACCAGGAGAACGGGAGCCTGCTCTGCCCGGATCCGGCCAGGGGCAGGTAGAGCAGGGCTTGCAGCGCGGCGTCGAGCAACGCCGGGTGCAGCCCGAAGCGCCGTGCGTCTTCGCTGGCCGGTTCGGGCAGCGCGATTTCGGCGTAGACGTCGTCGCCGTGGCGCCAGGCGGCGGTCAGGCCGCGGAAGGCGTCTTCGTAGGCGAACCCGCCGGCCGCGTAGGTGTCGTAGAAGTCCTCCACGGCAAGGGGTTCCGCCTTAGCGGGCGGCCACTCGGTCAGCGGTTCGCCGGGTGCACCGGCTTCGACGGCGAGCAGGCCGGTGGCGTGCAGGATCCACTCTTCGTCACCTTCGCCACGCGAGTGTGCGGAAAACGCCCTGCTGCCGTCTTCACCGGGGGCACCGACCGAGCACTGCAGCTGGACGCCGCCGCGCTCGGGCAGGACCAGCGGTGCGGAGAGGGTCAGCTCCTCGACGCGGGCGCAGCCGACCTGGTCCGCGGCGCGGACGGCCAGCTCCAGGAACGCCGTGCCCGGCAGCAGCACCTGCCCCATGACCTCGTGCCCGGCCAGCCACGGGTGCGTCGACAGCGCGAGCCGGCTGGTGAACAGGACCTCCGCGGACCCGGCCACGGAGACCGCCGCGCCGAGGAGCGGGTGGTCGACCGCGGTGAGGCCGGCGGCGGTGACGTCGCCGACCGGCAGCCCGGTCAGGTGCGGCCAGAAGCGCCGGTACTGGAACGCATACGTCGGCAGGTCGACCCGGCGCGCGCCGGTGCCGGCGAACACGGCCGTCCACTCGGGACTCTGCCCGTGGACATGCAGCTCGCCGACCGCGGCCAGCACGGTGGTCCGTTCGTCGCGGCCTGCGCGCAGGGTGGGCACCGCCACGGCCGCGTCGACCATCGGCGTCAGGACGGCGTCCGGTCCGATCTCGACGAACCGGTTGACGCCCAGGCCGTGCAGGGTCGTGACGGCGTCGGCGAACCGCACGGCCGCGCGCACCTGGCCGACCCAGTACTCCGATGTGGACACGGACGTGACCGCACCGGTCACCGTGGACACGACCGGCAGGTTCGGCTCGGTGTAGGTGATCCGCTCGGCCACCTTCGCGAACTCGTCCAGCATCGGGTCCATCAGCGGCGAGTGGAACGCGTGGGAAACGGTGAGCCGCTTGGTCTTGCGGCCCAGTGCGGTGAAGTGCGCCTCGATCTCGCCGAGAACGCCCGCGTCGCCGGAGACCACTGTGGACGCCGGCCCGTTGATCGCGGCGATGCTCACCGTGTCCGTGAGCAGCGGCGTGACCTCGTCTTCGGTGGCCGACACGGCCAGCATCCCGCCTCCGCGGGGCAGCGCCTGCATGAGCCGGCCGCGCGCGGCGACCAAGCGGCACGCGTCGGCCAGGGAGAACACCCCGGCGACGTGCGCAGCGGCCAGCTCACCGATCGAATGCCCGGCCAGGTACTCGGGGTGCACGCCCCAGGACTCCAGCAGCCGGAACAGCGCCACCTCGACCGCGAACAGCGCGGGCTGGGTGTAGCCGGTCTCGTTCAGCAGGTCTTCGTCGCCGAAGACGACCTCGGCCAGCGGCCGGTCCAGCTCGGTGTCGAAGTGCGCGCACACCACGTCGAACGCCTCGGCGTACATCGGGTATTCGTCGTACAGCTCACGGCCCATGCCAAGCCGTTGCGCACCTTGCCCGGTGAACAGGAAGCCGATCCGGCCTTCGCTCGTCGGGCCGGGCAGAGGTCCGTCGACGAGATCACGCAGGCCTTGCAGCAGGTCTTCGGTTTCGGTGCCGATCACCACCGCGCGGTGCTCGAACGCCGACCGGCCGGTGGCCAGCGACCAGCCGGCGTCGGCCGGCCGTTCCCCTCCGAGGTGGTCGGCCAGCTGTGCGGCCTGGGCCCGCAAGGCCGCCTCGGACCGTCCTGAAAGGACCCAGGGCACCGGGCCCGACCACGTCGGTTCGGCCACCGACGGCTCTTCCGGAGCTTGCTCGACGATCACGTGCGCGTTGGTGCCGCTCACGCCGAACGACGAGATCCCGGCTCGGCGCGGGTGCCCGTTCGGCGCCCACTCGACGGCGTCGGCGAGCAGCCGCACGTCCCCGGAAGTCCAGTCCACGTGGGACGACGGGACGTCGGCGTGCAGGGTCTTCGGCAGCACGTCGTGGCCCAGCGCCAGGACCATCTTCATGATCCCGGCCGCACCGGCGGCGGCCTGGGTGTGCCCGATGTTGGACTTGACCGAGCCGAGCCACAGCGGCCGCTCGCGATCCTGACCGTAGGTGGCCAGGACGGCCTGCGCCTCGATCGGGTCACCCAGCACCGTGCCGGTGCCGTGCGCTTCGACAGCGTCCACTTCGGACGGGCGCAGCCCGGCGTCGGCCAGCGCGGCACGGATCACGCGCTGCTGCGACGGGCCGTTCGGTGCGGTCAGGCCGTTCGACGCGCCGTCCTGGTTGACCGCGCTGCCGCGGACCAGGGCGAGCACCGGGTGGCCGTTGCGGCGCGCGTCGGAAAGTCGTTCGAGGAGCACCATCCCGGCGCCTTCGCCCCAGCCGGTGCCGTCGGCGTCGTCGGAGAACGCCTTGCAGCGGCCGTCGAGCGCGAGCCCGCGCTGGCGGCTGAACTGGATGAACCCGGACGGCGTCGACATGATCGTGACGCCGCCGGCCAGCGCGAGGGAGCACTCCCCCGCCCGCAGCGCCCGCGCGGCGAGGTGCACCGCGACCAGCGACGACGAGCAGGCCGTGTCGACCGTGACGGCCGGGCCTTCCAGGCCGAGTGCGTAGGAGATCCGGCCGGACACCACGGATCCCGCGTTGCCGGTCATGGTGTAGCCCTCGACACCTTCGTCGTCACCGAGCGCGAGCAGCGGGGTGTAGTCCTGCCCGTTCGAGCCGGCGAACACCCCGACCGGGCCGCCGCGCAGCGACGCCGCGTCGATCCCGCCGCGCTCGACGGCTTCCCACGCCGTCTCGAGCAGCAGGCGCTGCTGCGGGTCCATGGCCAGGGCTTCACGCGGGTTGATGCCGAAGAACGCGGCGTCGAACCGGCTGGCGCCGTCGAGGAAGCCGCCGCGGCGGGTGTAGGACGTGCCCTGGTGGTCGGGGTCGGGGTCGTAGAGCGCGTCGAGGTCCCAGCCGCGGTCGTCCGGGAAGTCCGTGATCGCGTCCGCGCCTTCGGACAGCAGTGCCCAGAGGTCCTCGGGTGAACGCACCCCGCCGGGGAACCGGCACGCCATCGAGACGATGGCGATCGGGTCGTCCTCGACGGCCTTCGGCGTGACGTCCACTGTGGACGTCGATTCGGCCGGTTCGCCCAGCTCGGTCTTGAGGTGCGCGACCAGCGCGGTCGTCGTCGGATGGTCGAAGATGAGCGTCGCGGGCAGCTTGAGCCCGGTGGCCGCGGACAGGCGGTTGCGCAGGTCGACCGCGGTGAGCGAGTCGAAGCCGAGGTCGGTGAACGCGCGGTTCGGCTTGACCTCGCCCGGCCCGCCGTAGCCGAGGACGCCGGCGACCTGGGTGCGGACGAACTCCAGCACGTCACGCTCGTTGACGCTCTGCGTCTGCTCCGCCGCGCTTTCCATCGCCGCGCGGGCCTCGGGGATGCCGAGCAGCAGCGGGCTCGGCCGGACGGCGGTGAACGACGGCACGTACCGCGCCCAGTCGACGCCGGCCACGGTCAGCGTGGTCTCGCCGTGGTCGAGCGCCTGCTGCAACGCGGCGATCGCCAGCTCCGGGTCGAGCGCCCGGATGCCGCCGAGGCGCTGGCGTTCGGCGACGGCGGCGGCGTCGGCCATCCCGGTGTCGGCCCACGGACCCCACGAGATCGACGTCGCGGCCAGCCCGAGCGAGCGCCGGTGCTCGGCGAGGGCGTCGAGATAGGCGTTGGCGGCGGCGTAGTTTCCCTGGCCGGGGCCGCCCCAGACGCCGGCCGTCGAGGCGAAGGAGACGAACGCCGTCAGGTCCAGGTCCTTGGTCAGCTCGTGCAGGTGGAACGCGGCGAGGGCCTTGGGCTTCAGCACCGCCATCAGCCGGTCCGGGGTGAGCGAGTCCAGCACGCCGTCGTCGAGGACACCGGCGGCGTGGACGACGGCGGTCGGCGGGTGCTCGGCCAAGACCGCGGCGAGTGCGTCGCGGTCGGCGACGTCGCAGGCCACGACGGTCACGCGGGTCCCAAGCCCGGCGAGTTCTTCGCACAGTTCGGCCGCGCCCGGGGCGTCCGCGCCACGACGGCTGGTGAGCACCAGCCTTTCCGCGCCACGGCCGGCCAGCCAGCGGGCCACCTTGGCGCCCAGTCCGCCGGTCCCGCCGGTGATCAGCACCGTGCCTTCCGGCGTCCACTCGCGGGCCGGCTGCGTGTCGCTCAACGGCGACCGCAGGAGCCGGCGGGCGAAGACACCGGACGCGCGGACCGCGACCTGGTCTTCGTTGCCGGCGAGCGCCGCCGCCACCCGGGCGACCGCGCGGTCGTCGAGGTCGGCGGGCAGGTCGAGCAGGCCACCCCAGCGGCCGGGGAGCTCCAGCGCGGCGACGCGGCCGAGACCCCACACCGGCGCCTGGGCCGGGTTGCGGAGGGCGTCGGCCTTGCCGGTCGACACCGCGCCGCGCGTGAGCGTCCACAAGGGAGCGTCGCCGAGGGACTGGATCAGCGTCAGCGTGTCGACGAGCCCGCGGTAGGACACGTCGGTTCCCAGCAGGTTCACGATCCCCGCCGGTTCGACGTCCCCGATCCGCTCGGCCAGGGTGGCCCGGTCGATCCCGGGCTCGGCCTCGACCGTGACGACCTCCGCACCGAAGCGCTCCAGCGGAAGGGTGTCGTCGCCGGGGCGGCGGATGACGAGCCAGGTGCCTTCGAGGCGCGGCGAGGTGTCGACGTTGACCGGCTGCCAGCCGACTCGATAGCGCCAGTTGTCCACTGTGGATTCTTCACGGCGTTGCCTGCGGTAGGCGGCCAGCGCGGGCAGCAGTCCTTCGACGGCCGCCGCGTCCAGTCCGAGCGTCTTCGCCAGTTCGCCGGCGTCGTCGCGTTCGACGGCCGTCCAGAACCCGGCGTCGGCGGCGTCCTCGGAGATCGCGGCGACGTCGCCGGGGCCGGGCAGCGTCGGCCAATAACGCTGCCGCTGGAACGGATAGGTCGGCAGGTCCACAATGGACCCGGTCAGCGCAAAGTCCACGTCGACACCGCGTGTCCACAGCTCGCCGGCCGAGGTCAGGAAGCGGGCGAGCCCGCCTTCGCCGCGGCGCAGCGAGCCGGTGACCACGGCGTCGTCGAGGGTGCCGGCGATCGCGGTGCCCAAGACCGGGTGCGCGCTGGACTCGACGAACACGTCGAAGCCCTGCTCGCCGAGCGCCACGGTGGCCGGCGCGAAGAGCACGCGCTGCCGCAGGTTCCGGTACCAGTACGCGGCGGTCAGCTCGGTGGTGTCGAGCCAGTCGCCGGTGACGGTCGAGTAGAACGGGATCGTCGCTGCACGCGGGGTGACCGGCGCGAGGACGTCGAGGAGTTCGGCCTCGATGGCTTCGACGTGCTCGGAGTGCGACGCGTAGTCCACCGCGACCTTGCGGGCGCGGACGCCGTCGGCCTGGTAACGAGCCACCAGCTCGTCGACCTGCTCCGGGTCGCCGGAGACGGTGACCGCGGCGGTGCCGTTCAGCGCGGCCACGGACACGCTCGGCGGCAGCTCGATGTCCTCGGCCGGGAGAGCCACGGACGCCATCGCGCCCCGGCCCGCCAGCGACGTCCGGATGACCTGGCTGCGCAGGGCGACCACACGTGCGCCGTCTTCCAGGGAGAGCCCGCCGGACACGCAGGCGGCGGCGATCTCGCCCTGGGAGTGGCCGATGACGGCGTCGGGGCGGACACCGTAGGACTCCCACAGCGCGGCGAGCGACACCATGACCGCCCAGCAGGCGGGCTGCACGACGTCGACCCTGGTCAGGGCCTCGGCGTCGCCCAGGACGTCGGTCAGCCGCCAGTCGACGAACGGTTCGAGCGCGGCCGCGCACTCGGCGAGCCGGTCGGCGAACACCGGCGCGGCTTCGGCGAGTTCGAGGGCCATGCCGACCCACTGGGAGCCCTGGCCGGGGAAGACGAACACAGTCTTGCCGGGGGTCCCGGCGACCCCGCGCACGGCAGGATCGGCCAACCCGGCAAGCAGTTCGTCCCGGCCGGCCCCGACGACGACGGCCCGGTGCTCGAAGGCCGACCGAGTGGTGGCCAGCGACACCGCGACATCGGTGACGTCTGCATCCACTGTGGACAACAAATCAGCTTGCCGCCGCAACGCATCGGCCGTTCGGCCGGACAGCAGCCACGGCACCGCGACCGGAGTTTCGCGCTCGGGTCGTTCCGCGGTGTTTTCCTTGGCTTGTTCCAGGATCAGGTGCGCGTTCGTCCCGCTCATCCCGAACGACGAGACCCCCGCCCGGCGTGGGCCGTCGGCGAGCCACGGCCGGGTCTCGGTGAGCAGGCTGACGTCGCCGGCCGTCCAGTCGACGTGCGGGGACGGGACCTCCGCGTGCAGCGTCTTCGGCAGCACGCCGTGCCGGATGGCCTGGACCATCTTGATCACGCCGCCGACGCCCGAAGCCGCCTGCGCGTGCCCGACGTTGGACTTGAACGACCCCAGGTACACCGGCCGGTCGCGGTCCCGGCCGTAGGTGGCGATGATGGCCTGCGCCTCGATCGGGTCGCCCAGCTTGGTGCCGGTGCCGTGCGCCTCGACGACGTCCACTTCGGACGGTTCCAGGTGTGCGTTGGCCAGCGCCCGCCGGATCACCCGTTGCTGCGACGGCCCGTTCGGGGCGGTGAGGCCGTTGGACGCGCCGTCGGAGTTGATCGCGGAGCCCTTGATCACCGCGAGGACGCGGTGGCCGTTGCGCTCGGCGTCGGACAGCCGCTCCAGCATCAGCATCCCGGCGCCCTCGGCCCAGCTGGCGCCGTCGGCGTCGGCCGAGAACGGCTTGCTGCGGCCGTCCGCGGCCAGCGCGCGCTGACGGCTGAACTCGACGAGGGAAACCGGGGTCGACATGACCGTGACGCCGCCGGCGAGCGCGAGGGTGCAGTCGCCGTCGCGCAGCGACTGGCACGCCCAGTGGATCGCGACCAGCGACGACGAGCACGCGGTGTCGATCGAGACCGCCGGGCCTTCCAGCCCGAAGGTGTAGGCGACGCGGCCGGACAGCACGCTCGGCGAGTTGCCGGTGCCGAGGAAGCCTTCGAAGCTGTCGGTCGCGGCGCCGAGCAGGCCGCCGTAGTCCTGGTAGGTGATGCCAGCGAAGACGCCGGTGCGGCTGCCGCGCAGCGTGGCCGGGTCGAGCCCGGCGCGTTCCATCGACTCCCAGGACACTTCGAGCAGCAGGCGGTGCTGCGGGTCCATCGCGACGGCCTCGCGTGGGCTGATCCCGAAGAAGCCGGGGTCGAACGCGCTCGCGTCGTGCAGGAAGCCGCCTTCGCGGGCGTAGCAGGTGCCCGGCGCGTCGGGATCGGTGTCGTAGAGGGCCTCGAGGTCCCAGCCGCGGTCGGTCGGGAACGGCGAAATCGCGTCGCCGCCCTCGGCGACCAGCCGCCAGAGGTCGTCGGGATCGGCGATGCCGCCGGGGTAGCGGCAGGCCATGCCGACGATCGCGATCGGCTCGTCGACCCGGGCGACGGTCTCGGCGTGTTCCTCTTCCGCGCCGAACAGCTCGGCGTGCAGCGCCTTCGCCAGCGCCGCCGGGGTCGGGTGGTCGAAGACGGACGTCGCGGGCAGGCGCAGGCCGGTGACGGTGTTCAGCGCGGTGCGCAGCTGGACGGCGGTCAGCGAGTCGACGCCGAGTTCCTTGAACGCACGGTCCGCGCCGACCGCCTCGGGCCCGGCGTGACCGAGGACGAGCGCGGCTTCGGTCCGGACGATCTCCAGGAGCGCCCGGTGCCGGTCGATCTCGGGCAGCCGGGCGAGCTTCTGGTGCAACGCGTTGCCCGCGTCGGCCACCTGGGCGACCACCCGGCGGGTCTTGACCTTGGCCGGGACGTTCTCGACGGTGCGGAGCGCGCCCCGCGTACCCAGCAGGTCGAACGTCTCGCCGGAACGGTACGCGAGCGCACTGTGCGCGACGGCTTCGAGCACCGCGGTCTGCGCCGCGACCAGGCCCTCGCCGCCCGCGGTGGTCAGGACCACGAGGTCGACGTCCAGCTCGGCGAGGTTGAAGGCGATGTCGGCACGGTCGCGCAAGTCGGCCACGCCGTCGGCGAGTCCGATGTGGACGGCCGTGGTGACGTCCGGGACGGTCTTGAGCGCCCGCGCCAGTTCGTAGCGGTCGGCCGGGTCGCAGGCGACGGCGTCCGGCAGGTCCGCGTCACCGAGCACGACGAGCCGCTGGACACCCCGGTTCTCGACGAGGTGCCGCGCGACGGCGGCACCCAGTTCGCCGGACGCCCCGGTGAGCAGCACGGTCCCTTCGGGCTTCCAAGCTTCCGGGGTGACCGCGGTGGTCCGCGGCTCGTAGGTCACGCCGTCGCGGACCGCGAGCCGATCTACGTCAGGCTCGACGGGTGCACCGTCGACGAGGGCGAACCGGCCCGGGTGCCGCGCGAGCACCGGCTCCACGGCACCCCAGACGGCGGCTTCCACGACGTCCGGCACCTCGTCGGGGCCGAGCGCGACCGCGCCGCGGGTGACGAAGACGAGCCGCGAACCGGCGAACCGCGGATCGGCCAGCCAGGACGTCACCAGCGCCAACGCCCGCTGCGCCGAGGCCCAGACGGCCCAGGTGAGGTCGTCGGTGTCCTCGGGACGGCAGGAGGCGAAAACGACCTCGGGCACCCCGTCGGCGGCGGCCAGTTCGGCGAACTCCCGATAGGTGGGCATCCCCGCCAACTCCAGGTCACCGATCGCCGCGGCCGGTCGTGAGTGTGAAACCGGGTTAGAACACTGTTTCTCACTCACGACCCACTCGACGCGGTGGTGCGTGGTGGCCGCACGAGGGGCCGCGGGGCGCAGGACCACCGACTCGGCCACGGCCACGAGCCGGCCGGTCGGGTCCGCCAGCGTCAGCTGGACCGCACTCCCCGTCCGGCGCAAGCGGACCCGCAGCTCGGTCGCACCCGTCGCGTGCAGGCTGACGCCCGACCACGAAAACGGCAGCACGTCCGCCAGGCCGGCGAACGCCAACGCGTGCAGTGCCGCGTCCAGCAGCGCCGGGTGCAGCCCCCACTCCTCGGTGGCGGTTCCGGCGGGCAGCGCCACCTCGGCGAACACGTCGTCGCCGACGCGGTACGCGGCCCGCAGCCCCTGGAACGTCGGCCCGTAACCGAAACCGGCCGCGGCCCGTTGCGAGTAGAAGTCCTCGACCGGCAGCGCGCCCGCGGGCGGCCACTGCGTCAGATCGTCCGAAGTGGACAGTCCATTAGCGAGAGTGCCCGAGGCGTGCCGGACCCAGCCGTCGCCGCGGGTGTAGATGCCGAACGCCCGCCGGGTTCCCTCCGGGGCTTCGACGCGGACCTGCACCGGTACGCCGCCGTGCTCGGGCAGGACCAGCGGGGCCTCCAGAACCAGCTCCTCGACCTGTTCGCAGCCCACCTCGTCGGCCGCGCGCAGGGCCAGCTCCACGAACCCGGCGCCCGGGAACAGGATCTCGCCGTGCACCCGGTGCTCGCCCAGCCACGGCGCGGTGCCGGCCGAAAGCAGCCCGGTGAGCACGATGCTGTCCGCGCCGGCCAGCTCCACCGACGCCGAGAGCAGGCCGTGCGACGCGCCGGACTGGCCGAGCGACGCCGGGTCGCCGTCGACGTCCGGCACCTCCAGCCAGTACCGCTCGCGCTGGAACGGATACGTCGGCAGCTCGACGCGCGCGCCATCGCCGACGATCCGGGTCCAGTCCACGCCGCCGCCGTCGACCTGCAGCTCGGCCAGCGCCGAGAACAGCGTGCGGGCTTCGGGGCGGTCGGCCCGCAGCGCCGGCACGGCGATCCCGTCCACGGACTCCGCGACCATCGCGGAGAGGACGCCCGCCGGGCCCAGCTCCAGGAACCGCGTCACCCCGCGGCCGGCCAGCGTGCGGACGCCGTCGGCGAACCGGACGGTGGCACGGACCTGCCGGACCCAGTACTCGGGGTCGCCGAGGTCGGTGGCGATCTCACCGGTGACGTTCGACAGCACCGGGATCGCCGGCTCGTGGTAGGTCAGCCCGGCGGCCACCGTGCGGAAGTCCGCGAGCATGCCGTCCATCCGGGCCGAGTGGAACGCGTGGCTCACCCGCAGGCGCCGGGTCTTCTCGAACCTCGCGGCGACATCGAGTACGGCGTCTTCGTCACCGGACAGCACGACCGACGACGGCCCGTTGACCGCGGCCAGCGACACGCCGTCGGTCAGCAACGGCGTGACCTCGGCTTCGGTGGCCGCAACGGCCACCATCGCTCCGCCCTCGGGCAGTGCCTGCATCAACCGCGCGCGAGCCGCGACGAGCGTGCACGCGTCCTCGAGGGACAGCACGCCGGCGACGTGCGCGGCGGCGAGTTCGCCGATCGAGTGGCCGCCGACGAAGTCGGGCTTCACACCCCAGGCTTCGAGGAGCCGGAACAGCGCGACCTCCACCGCGAACAGCGCGGGCTGGGTGAACGCCGTCTCGTCGAGCCGCTCCCCCGAGGCGATCGCCGTCCGCAGCGAACCGTCGAAGTGCGCGCACACCCCGTCGAAAGCGTCGGCGAACACCGGGAACTCGCGGTACAGCTCGCTTCCCATGCCGGCCCGCTGGGCGCCCTGGCCGGTGAAGAGGAACGCCGTCCGGCCCTTCGCGGCCGTCCCACGCACCACCGCGGCGGACTTGGTGCCGTCCGCCAAAGCGGTGAGACCAGCGCGAAGCTCGGCATCGCCGTCGGCCAGCACGACCGCGCGGTGCTCGAACGCCGACCGCGTCGCCGCCAGCGACCAGGCCAGATCGCCGAGGTCACCGGCGGGGTGGTCGAGCAGCCGGGCGGCCTGCGCCCGCAGCGCCGCCTCCGACCGGCCGGACAGCGCCAGCGGGACGAGCCCGGTGCGCCGCGGCCGCGGCAGCTCGGGTTCGGACGCGGGGGCCTCTTCGAGGATGACGTGCGCGTTGGTGCCGCTCACGCCGAACGCCGAAACGCCGGCCCGGCGCGGGTGCCCGTTCAGTGGCCACGGCACCGCCTCGGTGAGCAGTGCGACGTTGCCGGTCGTCCAGTCCACTTCGGACGACGGCATCCCCGCGTGCAGGGTCTTCGGGAGCAGCTCGCGCTGTAAGGCGAGCACCAGCTTGATCACCCCGGCGACGCCGGCCGCGGCCTGCGTGTGCCCGAGGTTGGACTTCAGCGACCCGAGCCACAGTGGACGATCGCGGTCACGGCCGTACGTCGCCAGCAGAGCGTGTGCTTCGATCGGGTCGCCGAGCCGGGTGCCGGTGCCGTGCCCTTCAACGGCGTCCACATCGGACGGTTCGAGGCCGGCGTCGGCGAGCGCGGCGCGGATCACGCGTTGCTGGGACGGGCCGTTCGGGGCGGTCAGGCCGTTGGACGCGCCGTCGGAGTTCACCGCGGACCCGCGCACCACGGCCAGCACGGTGTGCCCGAGCCGCCGGGCGTCGGAAAGCCGTTCCAGCACGAGCATCCCGGCGCCTTCGGACCAGCCGGTGCCGTCGGCGGCGTCGGAGTACGCCTTGCAGCGGCCGTCCGGCGCGAGGCCGCGCTGCCGGCTGAACTCGACGAACGCGGCCGGGTTGGCCATCACCGCGACACCGCCGGCCAGGGCCAGGGAGCATTCGCCCGAGCGCAGGGACCGGGCGGCCAGGTGCAGCGCGACCAGTGAAGACGAGCACGCGGTGTCCAGCGTGACGGCCGGGCCTTCGACGCCGAGGTGGTAGGCGATCCGTCCGGAAAGGACACTGCCGGCGTTGCCGGTGAGCAGGTGCCCACCGAGACCTTCCGGGGCCTCGCGCAGGCCGGCGGCGTAGCCGGAAACGCCCGCGCCGACGAACACGCCGGAGCTGGTCCCGGTGAGGGACCGCGGGTCGATGCCCGCGCGTTCCAAAGCCTCCCAAGAGCTTTCCAGCAGCAGCCGCTGCTGCGGGTCGGTGGCCAGCGCCTCGCGCGGGCTCATCTCGAAGAAGGCCGCGTCGAACTCGCCGGCGCCGGACAGGAAGCCGCCGTCGCGGGAGTAGCTCTTGCCTTCGGCGTCGGGATCGGGGTCGTAGAGGCCCTCGACGTCCCAGCCGCGGTCGGCGGGCCAGGCCGAGATGGCGTCGCCGCCGTCGGCCAGCAGCCGCCAGAGGTCTTCGGGCGAGGTGATGCCGCCGGGCAGGCGGCAGCTCATGCCGACGATGGCGATCGGCTCGTCGGCGGCCTCGACGCGCTGGGCCGGGACTTCCTCGTCGTCGCCGCCGAACAGCTCGCCGGTGAGGAAGTCCGCGAGGACGGTCGCCGACGGGTGGTCGAAGACCAGCGTCGACGGCAGCTTGATCCCGGTGGCCGTGCTCAGGCGGTTGCGCAGCTCGACCGCGGTGAGGGAGTCGAAGCCGAGGTCGCGGAAGGGCCGGTCCACGGCGACGGACGCCGGGTCGGCGTGCCCGAGGGCAGCCGCGGCTTCACGCTGGACGAGGTCCAGCAGCTCGTCCGCGGACAGCTCCCGGCGCCGGGTCTCCTCGACCGGGACGTCGAGGGCGGCGCGGACCTCGGGCAGGTCGCCGAGCAGGGCGCTGGCCCGGACCGCGGTGAAGCCGGGGGCGAACCGCGCCCAGTCGACGTCGGCGACGGTCACCGCGGTGTCGCCGGCTTCGACGGCTTGACGCAGAGCGGTGATCGCCAGGGCCGGCGCCAGGGGCCGGAGACCGCGGCGGCGCAGGTGGTCTTCCGCACCTTCGTCGGCGAGCATGCCGCCGCCCGCCCACGGGCCCCACGCCACCGACGTCGCGGCCAGGCCCGCCGCGCGGCGCCGGTGGGCGAGGCCGTCGAGGTAGGCGTTCGCGGCGGCGTAGGCGCTCTGGCCGCCGCTGCCCCAGACACCCGCGATGGAGGAGAACAGCACGAACGCGTCCAGCTCGCGGTCACCGAGGACGGCGTCCAGGTTCGCGGCGCCGGCCAGCTTGGCGGCGATGGCCTGAGCGAACTCGGCGGGGCCGAGATCGGCGAGGGACGCGGACTGGGCGACCCCGGCGGCGTGCACGACGGCCCGCAGCTCGTCGAGACCGTCGATCAGGCCGGCGAGGGCGTCGCGATCGGTGACGTCGCAGGCCGCGACGGTCACGATGACGCCGAGAGCGGTCAGTTCGTCGCGGAGTTCCGGCGCACCGGCGGCGTCGAGGCCCCGGCGGGAGGTCAGGACGAGGTGCTCGGCCCCGGCCTGGACCAGCCAGCGGGCGACCTCGGCGCCGAGTGCCCCGGTCCCGCCGGTGATCAGCACGGTGCCCCGCGGCTGCCACGCGCCTTCTGCCGCACCCGGTCGTGAGTGTGAAACAGGGTTAGAACGCTGTTTCACACTCACGACCCCGGTGGGCGCGCGGTCGAGGCGTGCGGCGAATACGCCTGAGTCGCGGACCGCGACCTGGTCTTCGGTGCCGGTGAGCGCCCCGGCGAGCCGGGCGATCGCGCGGTCGTCGAGGACCGCCGGCAGGTCGACCAGGCCGCCCCAGCGGTCGGGGTGCTCGAGCGCCGCGGTGCGGCCGAAGCCCCACAGCGCCGCCTGCGTCGCGCTGCGGACCGGGTCGGCGCCGCCGACCGAGACCGCGCCCGACGTCGCGCACCACAGCGGCGTGCCATCGAGTGTCTGGACGAGTTCGAGGGTCGCAGCGAGACCGGCCGGGATCCCCTCCGGCGTCGGGCGCTCGTCGAACGCGAGCAGGGACAGCACGCCCGCGAAGTCGCCGTCGGGCAGTTCGGCCAGGCGTGCGGGAACGCAGTCGAGGCCCGCGGTCAGGGCTTCCACGAAGTCCGGCTCGACGCCGTGCTCCGGGAGCACCAGCAGCCAGGTGCCCGGGGCTCCTCCGGTGTGCCCGGTCAGCGGACGCCAGTTCACAGCGTACCGCCACTTGTCTACAGTGGACCGCTCGCCGTGCCACCGGGCGAGCAGGGGCAACGCCGTTTCCAGAGTGGCCAGTTCGGTGGCGTCCAGAGTGGACGACAGCGCGGTCAGGTCGGCGTGCTCGATCGCCGCCCAGAACCCGTTGTCCGGTGCGGTCTCCGTGATGCGAGGCCAGTAGCGCTCCCGCTGGAACGGGTAGGTGGGCAGCACGACGAACCGCGCCGGCGGCACCACCGCGGCCCAGTCCGGCCCGCGGCCGGCGACGTGGAGGTGGGCCAGCGCGGTGAGCAGCGTCCGCTCTTCCGGGCGGTCCTTGCGCAGCGTCGCCGTCGCGGGCAGGGTCTCCTGCGCCAGCGCGGCGAGCACCCCGTCCGGACCCACCTCGACGCAGCCGGTCACGCCGAGCCCGGCCAGCGCGCCGACGGCGTCGGCGAACCGCACCGGCTCGCGGACCTGACGCACCCAGTACACCGGGGTCAGGATCTCGTCGCCGGCCAGGCGACCGGACACAGTGGACACCAGCGGGATCTTCGGCGGGTGGAAGGTGAGACCGTCGGCGACCGCCGCGAACGCGTCCAGCATCGGGTCCATCAGGGCCGAGTGGAACGCGTGCGACACCGCCAGCCGCCGGACCTTGCGACCCAGCGCGGCGAAGTGCCTTTCGACGGCTTCGACTTCACCTGACACGACTGTCGCTTGTGGACCGTTGATGGCCGCGAGACTCGCGCCGTCGCCCAGGACCGCGGCAACCTCGTCCTCGGTGGCCTGCACGGCCAGCATCGCGCCGCCCGCCGGCAGCGCCTGCATCAGGCTCGCCCGCGCGGCGACCAGCTTGCAGGCGTCCTCGAGGGACAGCACCCCGGCGACGTGTGCCGCGGCCAGCTCGCCGATCGAATGCCCGGCCACGTAGTCCGGCCGGACGCCCCACGACTCCAGCAGCCGGAACAACGCCACCTCGACCGCGAACAACGCGGGTTGCGTGTACCCGGTCTCGTCCAGCAGCTCGGACTCGCCGAAGACGACTTCCCGCAACGGGCGGTCCAGTGCCGAGTCCACCAGCGCGCAGACCGCGTCGAAGGCGTCGGCGAAGACGGGGAACCGGGCGTACAGCTCCGCCCCCATCCCGACGCGCTGCGAACCCTGGCCCGAGAACAGGAACGCCGACTTGCCGGCCGCCTGGACCCCCTGGACGACGTTCGCCGCGGTACCGCCGGCCGCGAGAGCATCCAACCCGGTCGCGAGTTCGGCGAAGTCCTCGCCGACCACGACGGCCCGGTGCTCGAACGCGGCGCGCCCAGCCAGACCGGCGGCCACGTCGGCGACATCGGCGTCCGGAAGCTGCAGCAGGTCACGGGCGACATCCCGCAGGGCGGCCTCGGACCGCCCGGACAGCACCCACGGCACGAGCCCGTCCGGAACGGTCGGGAACTCGGTGGCGGAAATACCTTCGAGGATCACGTGGGCGTTCGTGCCGCTGACGCCGAACGACGACACTCCCGCGCGCCGCGGACCCGTGTCCTCCGGCCAGGCCTGCGCCTCGGTCAACAGCGCCACCGCGCCGCCGGCCCAGTCGATGTGCCGCGATGGCTGGTCCACGTGCAAGGTCTTCGGCAGCAGGCCGTGCTCCAGTGCGAGGACCATCTTGATGATCCCCGCAACACCCGCCGCCGCCTGCGTGTGCCCGATGTTGGACTTCAGCGAGCCGAGCCACAGGGGCCGCGAACGGTCCTGGCCGTACGCCGCGATGAGGGCCTGCGCCTCGATCGGGTCACCCAGGGTCGTCCCGGTGCCGTGCGCTTCGACGGCGTCCACATCGGACGCTTCCAGCCCCGCCGAAGCCAGCGCCGCCCGGATCACGCGTTGCTGCGACGGCCCGTTCGGGGCGGTGAGCCCGTTCGACGCGCCGTCCTGGTTGACCGCCGAGCCGCGCACCAGCGCGAGCACCGGGTGGCCGTTGCGGCGCGCGTCGGACAGCCGCTCCAGCAGCAGCAGGCCGACGCCCTCGGCCCAGCCCGTGCCGTCCGCGCCGTCGGCGAAGGCCTTGCACCGGCCGTCTTCGGCCAGGCCGCCCTGCTTGCTGAACTCCAGGAACGCGCCCGGCGTCGTCATCACCGTGACGCCGCCGACGAGCGCCATCGAGGACTCGCCCGACCGCAGCGACTGCGCGGCCCAGTGCAGCGCCACCAGCGACGACGAACACGCCGTGTCGACGGTGACCGCCGGCCCCTCCAGGCCGAGCACGTAGGAGATCCGGCCGGAGACGACCGAGCCGGCGTTCCCGGTCCCGGCGTGCCCCTCGGAACCGCCTTCGCCTGCCTCGCGCAGTAGGGCCGCGTAGTCCTGGCCGTTGGTTCCGATGTAGACACCGACCTGGGAACCGCGCAGCGACAACGGGTCGATGCCCGCGCGCTCGAAGGTCTCCCACGACGTCTCCAGCAACAGCCGCTGCTGCGGGTCCATCGCCAGGGCCTCACGCGGCGAAATCCCGAAGAAGCCCGGGTCGAAATCGGCCACGCCGTCGAGGAAACCGCCGTGACGCGTGTAGCTGGTGCCGTCGTGGCCGCGGTCCGGGTGGTACAGGTCGGCCAGGGGCCAGCCGCGGTCCTCGGGGAACGTCGTGACGGCGTCGCGGCCGCCGGCCAGCAACTCCCACAGGTCTTCGGGCGAGCGCACCCCGCCGGGCAGGCGGCAGGCCATGGACACGATGGCGAGCGGCTCATCGTCGACGACGGCGGACCGCGTGACGACCGGGGTCGCCGCGGTCCCGGCCAGTTCGTCGCGCAGGTGGGCGGCGACGGCGGCCGGGGTCGGGTAGTCGAACACCAGCGTCGCGGAGAGCGGGCGCCCGGTCGCGGCGCCGAGGCCGTTGCGCAGTTCGACGGCGGTCAGCGAATCGACGCCGAGGTCCTTGAACGCTCGGCCGGGCTCGACCGCCTCCGGTCCGGCGTAGCCGAGCACGGCGGCGGCCTGCGCGCGGACGACGTCCAGCAAGAGCGCCTGCTGGTCCTCCGTGGACAGATCCGCCAGCCGCGCGGCCAGTGGCTGCTCGTCGGGAGTGCTCACCGCGTCCCGCGCCTCGGGCAGGTCGCCGAGCAGCGGGCTGGGCCGGGTGGTGGTGAACCCGGGGACGAACTTCGCCCAGTCGACGTCGGCGACGATCGGGGTCGGCTCCCCGCCGGCGATCGCGCGGCGCAACGCGGCGACGGCCAGACGCGGCGCCATCGGCGGCACGCCACCCCGGCGCATCCGGTCGGCGACCAGGTCGTCGGCCGCCATGCCGCTGCCACCCCACGGGCCCCAGGCCACGGACGTGGCCGGGAGTCCGGCGGCGCGGCGCTGCTCGGCCAGCGCGTCGAGCCCGGCGTTCGCGGCGGCATACGCGCCCTGCCCGACCGCGCCGAGGCTGCCCGCGAACGAGGAGAACAGCACGAACGCGGACAGCGCGCGGTCGCGGGTCAGCTCGTCGAGGTGCCGGGCGGCGTCGAGCTTGGGCCGGAACACGGTGTCGAGCTGGCCGGCGGTGACGCCGTCGAGCACGGCGTCGTCGAGCACCCCGGCGGTGTGGACGACGGCGTCGAGGTCGGGCAGCGAGTCGAGGAGCCCGGCGACGGCGTCCCGGTCGCCGACGTCGCAGGCGGCGACGGTGACCCGGGTGCCGAGCGCGGTCAGCTCGTCGCGCAGCGCCGTCGCGCCCGGGGCGTCGAGGCCGCGGCGGCCGGCCAGGACGAGGTGCCCGGCACCGCCCTCGGCGAGGGTGCGGGCGACGACCGCGCCCAGCGCACCGGTGCCGCCGGTGATCAGCACGGTTCCGGCGGGCGACCACGGTTCGGCGGCCGGGCCGGTGGTCCGCCGCAGCCGGCGGCCGAAGACGCCCGAAGCACGCAGTGCCACCTGGTCCTCGCCCGAGGTCAGGACGGCCGTCAGCCGGTCGAGGGCGCGGTCGTCCAGCTCGGCGGGGAGGTCGACCAGACCGCCCCAGAGCTGCGGGTACTCCAGCGCGGCGACCCGGCCGAGGCCCCACAGCGGAGCTTGCTCAGGGGCACGCAGCGGGTCGGACTGCCCGGTCGACACCGCCCCCTGGGTGGCGACCCAGATCGGCGCGGTCGCGCCGCGGACCAGCTCGATGGTGCGCAGCAGGGCCGTGGACGGATCGCCGTCCAGCGCCAACAGCGAAAGGACGCCGTCGGCGTGCTCGGGCACCTGGTCGGGCGTGACGGCCACGAACCCGCGGCGCACCAAGGCGTCGAGGATCGGTGACGTGAAGCCGTCCGGCACGACGGCCAGCCACGTCCCGGTGAGCGGGGCCGGCGCGGTCGGCACCGGGGCCCAGCCGATCCCGTACCGCCACCCGTCCACAGTGGACTTCTCTTGCCGCTGGGCGCGGTAGGCCGACAGGGCGGGCAGCAGTTCGCCGACCGCGTCCGCCGGGAGGTTCAGCACCTCGGCGAGCGTGCCGGTGTCCACTGCGGACCAGAACGCGTCGTCGCCGGCTCCGGTGGCGGGCGACGGCTCCAGCCAGTAGCGCTGCCGCTGGAAGGGGTACGTCGGCAGGTCGATTCGGCGCCCGCCGGGCAGGACGGCCGACCAGTCGGGTCCGTGGCCGGCCACGTGCAGCCGGGCCAGGCCGGTCAGCGCGGCCGTCGCCTCCGGCCGGTCGCGGCGCAGGAGCGGGGTGACGGCGGCGTCGGGCAGGCACTCCTGGGCGAGCGCGGCCAGCGCGCCGTCGGGGCCCAGCTCCAGGAAGCCGGTCACGCCGGCGTCGCTCAGCCAGCCGATGCCGTCGGCGAACCGGACGGCCTCGCGGACGTGCGAGACCCAGTAATCGGGCGAGGTCAGCCGGTCGGCGAGCGCACCGGTGACGTTGGAGACGACCGCGATCTTCGGCGCGTGGAAGGTGAGTCCCGCCAGGACCTGCCGGAACTCGGCGAGCATGCCGTCCATGCGGGCGGAGTGGAACGCGTGCGAGACGTCGAGGCGCTTGGTCTTGCGGCCGAGCCCGGCGAAGTGCCCGGCCGCGGCCAGCACGACGTCCTCGTCGCCGGACAGGACCAGCGAACCGGGAGCGTTGACGGCGGCGATGGAAAGGCCGTCGACCAGGTCGACCTCGTCTTCGGCCGCCTGGACCGCGACCATCGCGCCGCCGGCCGGCAGGGCCTGCATGAGCCTGCCACGCGCCGCGACCAGCGTGACCGCGTCGGCCAGGGACAGGACCCCGGCGACGTGCGCGGCGACCAGCTCGCCGACGGAGTGGCCGAGCAGGTAGTCCGGGACGTACCCCCAGGACTCGGCCAGCCGGTAGAGCGCCACCTCGACCGCGAACAGCGCGGGCTGGGTGTACGCCGTCTCGTCGAGGTGCTCGCCCGAAGCGATCACCGTCCGCAGTGGACGGTCGAGGTGCCGGTCGAACTCCGCGCACACCTCGTCGAAGGCGGCGGCGAAAACCGGGAAGCGGCCGGCCAGCTCGGCACCCATGCCGGCGTGCTGGGAACCCTGGCCGGTGAACAGGAAGGCCAGCTTCCCGGGCCGGACCGTGCCGCGCACCAGGCCGGGTGCGACGCCGTCCGCGGCGAGGGCGTCCAGGCCGCGCAGCAGCTCGTCCCGGTTCTCCGCGAGGACGACCACCCGGTCGTCCAGATCCGCTCGGCCGGTGGCCAGCGACCACGAGAGGTCGGCCAACTCGGCGTCGACGGACTTGAGGCTCGCGGCCTGCTCCCGGAGGGCGGCCGTGCCACGTGCAGAAACCAGGAACGGCAGGGGGCCCTCGACGACCGGCGGCTCTTTGATCGCGTCGGCCGCGGGTGCTTCCGCCAGCAGGACGTGGGCGTTGGTGCCGCTGACGCCGAACGCGGAGACCCCGGCGCGGCGGGGTGCGTCGCGCTCCGGCCACGGCATCGGTTCGCCCAGCAGCTCGACGGCGCCGGCCGTCCAGTCCACGTGGGACGACGGCTCGTCCAGGTGCAGGGTTCGCGGGAGGTGCCCGTGCCGCAGGGCGAGGACCATCTTGATGACGCCGGCCGCGCCGGAGGCGGCCTGGGTGTGCCCGATGTTCGACTTCACCGCGCCGACGCGCAACGGCCGGTCCGCCGGGCGGTGCTGCCCGTAGGTGGCCAGCAGCGCCTGCGCTTCGATCGGGTCGCCCAGCGTGGTGCCGGTACCGTGCGCCTCGACGACGTCCACATCGGACGGTGCCAGCCCGGCGGCGGTCAGCGCCGCGCGGATCACGCGTTGCTGCGAGGGACCGTTCGGGGCGGTGAGGCCGTTGGACGCGCCGTCGGAGTTGACAGCCGAGCCCTCGACCACGGCGAGCACCGGGTGGTTGCGGCGCCGCGCGTCCGACAGGCGTTCGAGCAGCAGCAGGCCGACGCCTTCGCCCCAGCCGGTGCCGTCGGCGGCTTCGGCGAACGGCTTGCAGCGGCCGTCGCCGGCCAAGCCGCCCTGGCGGGCGAACTCGAGGAAGACGGCCGGGGTCGACATGATCGTCGCGCCGCCGGCCAGTGCGAGGGAGCACTCCCCCTTGCGCAGGGCCTGGCAGGCGAGGTGCAGCGCGACCAGCGCGGACGAGCACGCCGTGTCGACGGTGACCGCGGGCCCTTCCAGGCCGTAGCTGTAGGCGAGCCGGCCGGACAGGACACTGCCCGCGTTGCCGGTGAGCAGGTGCCCGGCGACCTCGCCGGTCTCGGCGCCCAGGCCGTACCCGGACGGCGTCGAGCCGACGAAGACACCGGCCGAAGTCCCGGCCAACGAGCCGGGGTCGATGCCCGCGCGTTCGAAGACCTCCCACGAGACTTCGAGCAGCAGCCGCTGCTGCGGATCGGTGGCGAGCGCCTCACGCGGGCTGATGCCGAAGAACGCCGGGTCGAACGTCGTGGCGGTGTCGACGAACCCGCCGGTGCGCGCGTAGTCGCCGCCGGTGGTGTCCCAGCCGCGGTCGGCCGGGAACGGCGTCATCGCGTCGGCGCCGCTCTCGACGAGGTCCCACAGCTCCTCCGGGGAGGTCACGCCGCCCGGGAACCGGCAGCCCATCGCGACGATCGCGATGGGCTCCCGCTCCCCCGCCTCCAGGTCCTGGAGGCGTTGCCGGGTCTCGGCGAGGTCGGTCGTGACCCACTTCAGGTAGTCCCGGAGCTTGTCTTCGTTCACCAGCGCCCTCGCCCTTAAGGTCCTTGTGCGGTCCGCCGGGCGCGGGTGTCACGACCTGCCTAGCTCCCGGTGGATGAAGTCGAAAATTTCGTCGTCCGTCGCGGCTTCGAGCTGCTGGGCGACCCGCGGACGGCCGTCGTCGGACGCCCGCGCTTCCCCCAGCTTGTCCAGCATGGTCCGAAGTCGGCTGGTGATTTGACCAAAGGCGGCATCCTCTGGGGAAACCCCTGAAACCAGCGCTTCGATCCGGTCCAGCTCGGTCAGGACCGAGACTTCCTCGCCGGCCAGCGCCGCGAGCAGGAAGCCGGCCAGCGCCGACGGCGTCGGGTGGTCGAAGACGAGGGTGGCGGGCAGCTTCAGCCCGGTCGCCGCGCGCAGCCGGTTGCGCAGCTCCACCCCGGTCAGGGAGTCGAACCCGAGTTCCTTGAACGGCCGGTGCGCGTCGATCTCGCCGGCCCCGGCGTGCCCGAGAACGCGGGCGATGGCTTCGCGGACGTGGTCGAGCACCAGGCGTTCCTGCTCGACCGGTGGTAGACCGGTCAGCCGGCTCGTGAACGACTCCGGCGTCGCCTCCGGTTCGGCCCGCTGGGTGTCCAAGGCCCGGCGGACCGCGGGCAGGTCGTCGAGCAGCGGGCGCGGCCGGGCGGCGGTGAAGCCACGGATGAACCGGGCCCAGTCGACGTCGGCGACGGTGAGCACGGTTTCGTCGCGGTCGAGCGCCTGCCCCAGCGCCAGCAGCGCCCGCTCTGGCGGCATCGCCCCGACGCCCCGGCGGCGCAGGTGTTCCTCGGCGTCGTGGTCGCCCGCCATGCCCGCGCCCTGCCAGGCACCCCACGCGACCGAGGTCGCGGTGCGCCCGCGGTCCCGGCGGCGCTGGGCGAGCGCGTCGAGGAAGGCGTTGCCTGCCGCGTAGGCGCCCTGGCCACCGCTGCCCCACACGCCGGCGTTGGAGGAGAACAGGACGAACGCGTCGACGTCGTCCAGGAGCTCGTCGAGGTGCGTCGCGCCGGCGACCTTGGCCGCGACCACCTCGGCGAACTCGGCGAGTTCGGTGTCGTCGAGTGCGGTGCCCTGGACGATCCCGGCCGCGTGGAAGACGGCCCGGACGGGCGTGCCCGCTTCGGCCAGGCCGTCGAGCAGGGTCTTCACGGCCGCGCGGTCGGCGACGTCGCAGGCGGCGATGGTGGTTTCGGCGCCGAGAGCGGCCAGTTCGTCGCGGAGTTCGGCCGCACCGGGCGCCGCTTCCCCGCGCCGGCTGGTGAGCACCAGCCGGTCCGCGCCCCGGCCGGCGAGCCAGCGCGCGACGTGCGCGCCGACCCCGCCGGTGCCGCCGGTGACGAGCACGGTGCCGGCCGGCCGCCAGTCTCGGGCCGGGACGCCGTCGCCGAGTGGGGCGGGCACCAGGCGGCGGGTGAGCACCCCGGACGCCCGGACGGCCACCTGGTCCTCGTCGCCCGCCGCGGCGAGGATCCCGGCCAGCCGGCGCCGGTCGCGCTCGTCCGTCGTCGCGGGCAGGTCGACCAGACCGCCCCAGCGGTCGGCGTGTTCCAGGCCGATGACCCGGCCGAGGCCCCAGATCTGGGCCTGCCCGGCATCGGTGATCACGTCGCCGCGGCCGGTGGCGACCGCGCCCGACGTGGCGAGCCACAGCGGGGCGGTGATCCCGGCGTCGCCGAGCGCCTGGGCCAGCAGCAGCGTGTTCGCGACGCCGCGCTGCCCGGCCGGATCGAGTGCCAGCAGGGAGAGCACGCCGTCCACCGGGGCGAGGTCGACCAGGCGCTTGCCGAGCGTGGCGCGGTCGGTGTCGCCGACGGTCACCGGCACCGCGGTTCCCACGGTCCGCAGCGCCGCGTCGAGCCAGGGGTGCTCGCCGCCTTCGGGGGTGACGACCAGCCAGGTACCGGTGAGGGCCTTTTCGGTTGTTTCGAGGGGTTTCCAGGTGATCCGGTACCGCCAAGCATCCACAGTGGACTGTTCGACGCGGGTGCGCCGCCAGGACGCGAGCGCGGGCAGGACGTCGCCGAGTGGTTCCGGCGCGATCGCGAGGGTGCCGGCGAGCGACGTCACGTCCTCGCGGTCCACCGCGGCCCAGAACTGCTCGTCGAGCGGGTCGCCGGCCGGCGCCGCGGGCTGCGCGGGCTTCGGCCAGTAGCGCCGGTGCTGGAACGGGTAGGTGGGCAGGCCGACCGTGCGCGTCTCCGGGATGAAGGCCGCCCAGTCGACGGCGCGTCCCTGCGTCCACAGCTCCGCGACCGACGTCACGAACCGGCGCGGGCCGCCTTCGCCGCGGCGCAGCGTCCCGACGACCACGCCGGGCGTGTCGTCGAGGGTCTCCTGGATCGCGGTGAGCAGTACCGGGTGCGCGCTGACCTCGACGAAGAACCGGTGCCCGCGCTCGATGAGCGTCCGGGTCGTGTCGAGGAAGCGGACCGGCTCGCGCAGGTTCCGGTACCAGTAGCCGCCGTCGAGGGTGGCCGTGTCGACCGGTTCGGCGGTCACCGCGGAGTAGAACGGGATGGTGCCTGGTCGAGGTCGGAATCCATTGAGGACTTCGTCAAGTTCGTCGCGGATGCCTTCGACGTAGCTCGAATGGGAGGCGTAGTCGACCGGGATGCGCCGGGCGCGGATGTCCTTTTCCGTGCAGTGGGTGATCAGCTCGTCCAGGACGGCCGGGTCGCCGCACACCACCGTCGAGGTCGGGCTGTTGTAGGCCGCGATCGCGACGCCGTCGGGTAGCAGGTCCGCGACGCGGCCGGCGTCGAGCGCGACCGAGGCCATTCCGCCGTGACCCGCGAGTCCGGCGGCGATCGCCTTGCTGCGCAACGCGACGACCTTGGCACCGTCCTCGAGGGACAGTCCACCTGCGACGACCGCCGCCGCGATCTCGCCCTGCGAGTGCCCGGCGACGGCGTCGGGTTCGACGCCGGCCGACCGCCACAGCGCGGCCAGCGACACCATCACGGCCCAGGACGCGGGTTGCACCACGTCGACCCGCTCGAGGGCTTCCGCGTCGCTCAGGACGTCGGTCAGGGACCAGTCGACGTACGGTTCCAGCGCGGCGGCGCATTCGGCGAGCCGGTCGGCGAAGACGGGCTCGTCGAGCAACCCGACGGCCATGCCCACCCACTGTGCGCCCTGGCCGGGGAAGACGAACACCGTTTCGCCCGCGGGCCCGGCGGTGCCGGTGACCACCGACGATCCTGGCGCGTCGACGGCCAGTTCGCGCAGCCCGTCGCGGTGGTCGGCGAGGACGACCGCCCGGTGCTCGAAGGTCGAGCGAGTACTGACCAGCGACCACGCGATCTCGGCCGCTTCCCCGGGCAGGTCGGCCAGCGCGGCCGCCCGGTCCCGCACGGCGGCCGCCGACCGACCGGACAGCACCCACGGGGCCAAGCGCCCCAATGTGGCCTTGGTTGCGTCAGACGCACCCAAGGCGGCCTTCGGTGCGTCAGACGCACCGAAGGCCACATTGGGGCGCTCTGGCGACTCCAAGATCACGTGCGCGTTCGTGCCGCTGACTCCGAACGACGAGATCCCGGCGCGACGCAGGCCTTCGCGCTCCGGCCACGGCCGTGACTCGGTCAGGAGGGACACCGCGCCGCTGTCCCAGTCGACGTGCCGGGACGGCTCGCCGACGTGGAGCGTTGCCGGGAGTACGCCGTGGCGCAGGGCCAGCACCATCTTGATCACGCCGGCGACTCCGGCCGCGGCCTGCGTGTGCCCGACGTTCGACTTGATCGAACCCAGCCACAGCGGCTCTTCGCGGTCCCGGCCGTACGTCGCCAGCAAGGCCTGCGCCTCGATCGGGTCGCCCAGGGTCGTGCCGGTGCCGTGTGCCTCGACGGCGTCCACATCGGACGGATCCAGGCCCGCGTTCGCCAGCGCCGCCCGGATGACCCGCTGCTGCGACGGCCCGTTCGGGGCGGTGAGGCCGTTGGACGCGCCGTCCTGGTTGACCGCGGACCCCCGGACGACCGCGAGGACCGGGTGGCCGTGACGGCGCGCGTCGGAGAGCCGTTCGACGAGCACGACCCCGACGCCTTCACCCCAGCCGGTGCCGTCGGCCTCGTCGGCGAAGGCCTTGCAGCGACCGTCCGGCGCCAGCCCACGCTGACGGCTGAACTCGACGAACAGGCCGGGCGTGGACATGATCGTCACGCCGCCGGCCAGCGCCAGGGAGCATTCGCCCGCCCGCAGCGACTGGGCGGCCAGGTGCAACGCGACCAGCGACGACGAGCACGCCGTGTCGACCGTCATCGCCGGGCCCTCCAAGCCCAGCTCGTAGGCAATCCGTCCGGAAAGGACACTGCCCGCGCTGCCGGTGGCGAGGTAGCCGTCGACGCTCTCCTCGCCGAAGTGCAGGGCCGCGGTGTAGTCCTGCCCGTTGGTGCCGGCGAACACCCCGACCGGCGCGCCGCGCACCGACAGCGGGTCGATGCCCGCCTGCTCCAGGGCCTCCCAGGACGCTTCCAGCAGGAGCCGCTGCTGCGGGTCCATGGCCAGCGCCTCGCGCGGCGAGATCCCGAAGAACTCGGCGTCGAACTGGCCGGCACCCGCCAGGAAACCGCCTTCGCGGACGTACGTCGTCCCGGCGTGGTCGGGATCGGGGTCGTAGAGCGCGGCGGTGTCCCAGCCGCGGTCGGCCGGGAACTCCGTCACGGCGTCGCGGCCCTCGGCGAGCAGGGCCCAGAGTTCGTCCGGGTTGCGCACGCCGCCGGGGAAGCGGCAGCTCATCCCGACGATGGCGATCGGCTCGTCGGTGTCCTTCGCGGTGGCCACCGGTGCGTCGTCGACCGCGCCCAGCAGTTCCGCGCGGAGGTACGCCGCCAGCGCGGTCGCGGTCGGGTAGTCGAACGCGAGCGTCGCCGGGAGCCGCAGCCCGGTGGCCGTGTCGAGGCGGTTGCGCAGCTCGACCGCGGTCAGCGAGTCGAACCCCAGCTCCTTGAAGGTCCGGCCGGCCGGGACGTCGTCGGCCGAGCGGTGGCCGAGCGCGAACGCCACCTGCTCGCGCACCACCTTGAGCAGCAGTTTCTCCGCGTCCGCCGCGGTGGCGAGCTGGTCCTTCAGGGAATCCGTCGTCGCCGCGGGCCGGACTTCGGGGAGACCGGCGAGCAGCGGGCTCGGGCGGTGGGCAGTGAGCGCGGCGGCGAACCGGTCCCAGTCGACGTCGGCGACGGTGACGGCCGCGCCGCCGCTCTCGACCGCCGCCCGCAGCGCGGTGATCGCCCGGTCGGGCCGCAGCGGGACGAGCCCGGTGCGGCCGAGGTGCTCCTCGGCGGCCGCCGCCGTGGCCATCCCGCCGTCGGCCCACGGTCCCCAGGCGACCGACGTCGCCACCAGCCCCTGGGCCCGGCGTTGCTCGGCGAGCGCGTCGAGGAAGGCGTTCGCGGCCGCGTAGTTGCCCTGTCCCGCCGCGCCGAAGGTGCCCGCGCAGGAGGAGAACAGGACGAACGCGTCCAGGGGGTGCCCGGCCGTCAGGTCGTGCAGGTTGCGGGCCGCGACGGCTTTGGCGTCGACGACCTCGGCGAGCCGCTCCGGGGTCAGGGCTTCGAGCACGCCGTCGGCCAGCACCCCGGCGGTGTGCACGACGGCGGTCAGCTCGCCGACGGTGTCCAGGGTCGCGGCGAGCGCCGCGCGGTCGGTGGCGTCGCAGGCCAGGACGTCGACGCGGGCGCCGAGGGCGGTCAGCTCTTCGCGCAACTCGGCCGCGCCGGGGGCGTCGGGCCCGCGGCGGCTGGTCAGGACGAGGTGCTCGGCGCCGGCGCCGGCCAGCCAGCGGGCGACGTGCCGGCCGAGGGCGCCGGTGCCGCCGGTGACCAGGACGGTGCCGCTCGGCTGCCACGGCGACGCCGGAGGGGCCGTACGGCGGGTGAGCCGCCGGGCCAGGACCGTGTCCCCGCGGAGAGCGACTTCGTCCTCGCCGGTCTCGCCGCCGAGAATCGCGCGGAGGCGGGCCGGCACGGACTCGTCGATGTCGGCGGGCAGGTCGATGAGACCACCCCAGCGGTGCGGGTGCTCCAGGGCGACGGTGCGCCCGAGCCCCCAGACCATCGCCTGCTCCGGATCCGGCACGTCGCCGTCGACCGCAGCGACCGCGCCGCGCGTGACGCACCACAGCGGTGCGTCTATCCCGGTTTGCCCGAGCGCTTGGACCAGCGCCAGCTGGCCTCGCACGTCCAAAGTGGACACTACCCCGGCGAGGTCGCGGCCGCGCAAGAGCCCGGCGAGGTCGTCGTCGGGGGTGACTTCGAGGACGTCGTCGAGGAGGCGCGTGTCCGTGCCGGCCGGGACCACCGCGAGCCAGTTTCCGGGCAGCGTGACTTCGCCGGGACCGTCGACGGGCTGCCAGGTGATCTCGTACTGCCCGACCGGGGCCGGCCGGTGCGTCGATCCGTTCTCCAGCCAGAAGCGCGTGCGCTGGAACGGGTAGGTCGGCAGCGCGACCACGCGGGCGACGTGCGCCGGGTGCGCCGCGCGCAGGACCGCGGTCCAGTCCACGTCGTGGCCACGGGTGTGCGCGTCGGCCAGCGCGGTGAGCAGGCTCCGGTACTCGTCGCGGTCCTTGCGCAGCACGGGCACCGACGGGAAGGCGGTCAGCGCCGAGAGCACGCCGTCGGGGCCGAGTTCGAGCGCCCGCGTGACGCCGAGTTCCGCGAGGGTCTCGGTGGCGTCGGCGAACCGGACGGTCTCGCGGACCTGGCGCACCCAGTACTCCGGGCTCAGGAGTTCGTCTCCGGCGAGGCGACCGGACACAGTGGACACCACCGGGATCTTCGGCGTGTTGTAGGTCAGCCCATCAGCTATACGTGCGAACTCGGCCAGCATCGGGTCCATCGCCGCCGAGTGGAACGCGTGCGAAACCGTCAGCCGGCGGACCTTCCGGCCCAGCTGCGCGAAATGCCGCTCGACCGCGTCGACGTCACCCGAAACCACCACGGCCTCGGGCCCGTTCACCGCGGCCAGGCTGACACCGTCGCCCAGAAGCGGTGCGACTTCGGCTTCGGTGGCCTGCACTGCCAGCATCGCGCCACCCGCGGGCAGCGCCTGCATCAGACTCGCCCGCGCGGCCACCAGCCGGCACGCGTCCTCGAGGGACAGCACCCCGGCGACGTGCGCGGCGGCCAGCTCGCCGATCGAGTGCCCGGCCACCTGGTCCGGGACGACGCCCCAGGACTCCAGCAGCCGGAACAACGCCACCTCGACGGCGAACAACGCGGGCTGGGTGTAGCCGGTCTCGTCCAGCAGCTCGGTCTCGCTGAAGACGACCTCGCGCAGCGGGCGGTCCAGCTCGGCGTCGAGGTGCACGCACACCGCGTCGAAGGCCTCGGCGAACACCGGGAACCGCTCGTACAGCTCCGCGCCCATCCCGACCCGCTGCGAACCCTGGCCGGAGAACAGGAACGCCGTCTTCCCCGGCTCGGCCAGGACGATCGGCGCCGAGCCCAGATCTTCGCCCACGGCCACGGTCCGGTACTCGAACGTCGAACGCGCGGCCAGCGCGAACGCGATGTCCAGCGGGTCACCGGCCACGGTCGTGAGCCCGCGCGCGGCGTCGCGGACCGCCTGCTCGGTCCGTCCCGAAAGGACCCACGGCAGCACGCCGGGTTCCGGGTCACCGGCGACGAGGGGAACCGCGGGCGGCTCCTCGAGGATCACGTGGGCGTTGGTGCCGCTGACCCCGAACGAGGAAACGCCGGCGCGTCGAGGCCGGTCACCCGCCGGCCAGGACCGGGCCTCGGTCAGCAGCCGGACTTCGCCCGTCGTCCAGTCGACCCGGGTCGACGGCCGGTCGACGTGCAGGGTCTTCGGCAGCGTCCCCTCGCGCATCGAGAGGACCATCTTGAGCACGCCCACGACGCCGGACGCCGCCTGCGTGTGGCCCAGGTTCGACTTCACCGAGCCGAGCCACAGCGGGTGCTCGCGGTCCCGGCCGTAGGTTTCCAGCAGCGCCTGGGCCTCGATCGGGTCGCCGAGGCTCGTGCCCGTCCCGTGCGCCTCGACGGCGTCCACCTCGGACGGCGTGAGGCCCGCGTTCGCCAGTGCCGCGCGGATCACGCGCTGCTGGGACGGGCCGTTCGGGGCGCTCAGGCCGTTCGACGCACCGTCCTGGTTCATCGCCGATCCCCGCAGCAGCGCGAGCACCGGGTGGCCGAGCCGCCGCGCGTCCGAGAGGCGCTCGACCAGCACCAGCGCGACGCCTTCGCCCCAGCCGGTGCCGTCTGCCGCGTCGGCGAAGGCCTTGCACCGTCCGTCGCCGGCCAGGCCGCCCTGCCTGCCGAACTCCTGGAACGCGCCCGGCGTCGCCATCACCGTGACGCCACCCGCGATCGCCATCGACGACTCGCCGGAGCGCACCGACTGCGCGGCCAGGTGCAGTGCCACCAGCGACGACGAGCACGCCGTGTCGACGGTGACCGCCGGGCCTTCGAGACCGAGCACGTAGGACACCCGGCCGGACACGACGGCACCGGCGTTCCCGGTGAGCAGGTGCCCCTCGACCTCTTCGGGCGTTTCGGTGTGGCCGGTCGCGTAGCCCTGGGTGCCGCAGCCGACGAACACCCCGGCGGCGCTGCCGCGCAGCGAGCGCGGGTCGAGACCGGCGCGTTCGAAGACCTCCCAGGCGCTTTCCAGCAGCAGCCGCTGCTGCGGGTCCATGGCCAGGGCTTCCCGGGGTGAGATGCCGAAGAAGGCGGCGTCGAACTCGTCGGCGTCGTGGACGAACCCGCCGACGCCGCTGCCGGCGTCCCAGCCGCGGTTGACCGGGAACGGCGTCAGGCCCTCGGCGCCCGCCGCGACCAGGTGCCACAGGTCCTCCGGCGACCGGACGTCCCCGGGGAGGCGGCAGGCCATCGAGACGATGGCGATCGGGTCGCCGTCGTCCGCCCGGGACACGAGCCGCTCGGCCGCCACGGGGCCGGCGTCGATCAGCTCGTGCCCCAGCCGCGCGGCGAGCCGCCGCGGGTCCGGGTGGTCGAACAGCACGACGGCGGGCAGCTTGAGCCCGGTCGCCGCGACGAGCCGGTTGCGCACCTCCAGGGCGATCAGCGAGTCGACGCCCAGGTCGCGGAAAGCCCGGTCGGGCTCGACCGAGCCGGGTCCGGGGTAGCCCAGCACGGCGGCCGTCTCGGCGCGGACGAGGTCGAGCAGCGCCTCCGCCCGGGCGGACTCGCTCAGGCCGGAAAGGTGGTGCTGAACCGGTGAATCCGGGGTCGTGGTCTCGTCGAGGGCCTGACGGACCGCAGGCAGCTCGTCGAGCAGCGGCCGCGGGCGGGCGGCGGTGAAGGCGGGGGCGAACCGCGCCCAGTCCATGTCCGCGACGGACAGGAAGGTCTCGCCGGTCTGGAGAGCCTGCCGCAGCACCGTGAGGGCGAGCGCCGGGTCCATCGGCCGGACGCCCCGGCGGCGCAGTTGCTCGCCGGAGCCGTCGCCGGTCATGCCCGGCCCGGCCCACGCGCCCCACGCCACGGACGTCGCGGCCAGGCCGCGGTCGCGGCGGTGCTGGGCCAGCGCGTCGAGGTGGGCGTTCGCGGCGGCGTACGCGGCTTGGCCGCCGCCGCCCCAGACGCCGGCGTTGGAGGAGAACAGCACGAACGCGTCGACGTCTCCGAGCAGTTCATCGAAGTGCTTCGCGCCGTCGACCTTCGCGCGCAGGGTCTCGGCGACCTCGGCGCGGTCGAGGTCCGCCAGCGCGGCCGAGCGGCCCACCCCGGCCGCGTGAACTACGACGCGGGGCTCGATGTCGGCCAGCAGCGCGGCCACGGCGTCGCGGTCGGCGACGTCGCAGGCGGCGATGGTCACCTCGACACCGCACGCGGTCAGCTCGTCGCGCAGCTCGGCGGCGCCATCCGCGTCCGGACCCCGGCGGCTGGTCAGGATGAGGTGCTCGGCTCCGGCGGCGACCAGCCAGCGGGCGACGTGCGCGCCGAGCGCGCCGGTGCCGCCGGTGACCAGCGCGGTCCCGCCGGTCCGCCACTCCCCAGTCGGCGTGCCGAGCGGGGCGGGGACCAGGCGGCGGGCCAGCACCCCGGACGTGCGGATCGCGACCTGGTCTTCCTTCGTGTCGGCGAGGACCCGGGCCAGGCGGCCGAGCGCGCGGTCGTCGAGCGTTTCGGGCAGGTCGACGAGGCCGCCCCAGCGCTCTGGGTGCTCGAGCGCCACGACCCGGCCCATGCCCCAGATCTGCGCCTGGTCCGGGCTGGTCAGCCGGTCGGAGCGGCCGGTGGAGACGGCGCCGCGGGTCAGCAGCCACAAGGGCGCGGAGGCGGCCCGGACCAGTTCGATGGTGGCGTTGAGACCGTCGTCGGCGAAGGCGAGCAGGGACAGGACGCCGGTGACGCCTTCGGTGGGCAGCTCGGGGAGCCCGCCGCCGGGCTCGACGGTCAGCAGGACCGGTTCGGCGCCGTGCGCGGCCAGACCGTCGACGAGCTCGCCGGCCGGGTGACCGGCGGGCGCGACGACCAGCCAGCGGCCGGTGAGGCGCGCTTCCGGCGGAGTCGCGGGCCGCCAGGCGATCCGGTAGCGCCAGTTGTCCACAACGGACTGTTCGTGACGGCGCTTGCGGTACTGGGCCAGGGCGGGCAGGACGTCGGTGAGCGTCGATGCGTCGACGTCGAGGGAGCCGGCGAGCGCCTCGGCGTTCCCACTGTCCACAGCGGACCAGAATTCGCCGTCGGCCGCGGCTTCCCGTTGTGCGGGCGTCAACCAATAGCGTTCGCGCTGGAACGGGTAGGTGGGCAGATCCACCGGTCGTGCACCCGGGAAGAGTTCCTTCCAGTTCACGACCGCGCCGCGGGTCCACAGTTCGGCCAGGGACGTGAGGAAGCGCGACAGACCGCCGTCGCCCCGGCGCAGCGACCCGACGACGACGGGCTCGTCCAGGGCGTCTTGGACCGCCGCGGCGAGCACGGGATGGGCGCTGACCTCGACGAACGTGGTGTACCCGGCTTCGGCGAGGCCGCGCACGGCCGTGTCGAACAGGACGGTCCGGCGCAGGTTCCGGTACCAGTACTCGGCGTCCATGGGGCCAGCCCAGTCGCCGAGCACCGAAGAGTAGATCGGGATGCCTGCTTCGCGCGGGGTGATCGGGGCGAGCGCGGCGAGGAGGTCGTCTTCGATGGCCTCGACGTGCGCGGAGTGCGAGGCGTAGTCGACCGGGATGCGGCGGGCGCGGATGCTTTCGGCCACGCAGGTTTCGACGAGTTCGTCCAGTGCTTCGGGTTCGCCGGACAGCACGACCGAGCCCGGGCTGTTGACCGCCGCTACGCTGATCCGGCCGTCCAGCCGCGCAGTGATTTCGGCCTCGGACAGCGCGACCGACGCCATTCCGCCCTTGCCCGCCAGCTTCTCGGCGATGAGCTTGCTCCTGAGCGTGACCACGCGGGCACCGTCCTCAAGGGACAATGCCCCTGCGACGACGGCGGCGGCGATCTCACCCTGGGAGTGCCCGACGACCGCGCCGGGCCGCACGCCCGCCGACTGCCAGAGCGCGGCGAGGGAAACCATCACGGCCCAGGAGGCCGGTTGCACGACGTCGACCCGTTCCAGGGCCTCGGCGTCGCCCAGGACGTCGGTCAGCTTCCAGTCCACATAGGACTTCAATGCGGCCTCGCACTCGGCCAGGCGCGTGGCGAACACCGGGGACTGCCCGAGGAGGTCGACGGCCATCCCCACCCACTGGGCACCCTGACCGGGGAAGACGAAGGCGGTCTTGCCCGGCAGCGTGGCGACGCCCCGGACCACCTCGGCCGAGGGCGTTGCGTCCGCGAGCGCGTCCAGGCCGCGGACCAGGTCCTCTTTGGTCTCGCCGACCACGGCCGCGCGGTGTTCCCAGGCAGTGCGGGTGGCTAATGTCAGGCCGACGTCGTGTGGCTCGCCTGTCACGGTCTTGCGCAGCAGGTCGGCCTGTGCGCGCAGGGCCTCGGCGGTGCGGGCGGACAGCAACCACGTCGCCGGGCCTTGCGGTGCTTCGGCTCGCTCGGGCGTGGGCTCGGCGGCTTCGAGGACGACGTGGGCGTTGGTGCCGCCGACGCCGAACGAGGACACTGCGGCGCGGCGCGGGTTTTCGGTTGCGGGCCAGGGGGTGTGCTCGGTCAGCAGCTCGACCGCCCCGCGCGTCCAGTCGACCTGGGTCGACGGTTCGGTGACGTGCAGGGTGCGCGGCAGCTCGCCGTGGCGCAGGGCAAGGACCATTTTCATCACGCCGGCCACGCCGGCGGCGGCCTGGGTGTGCCCGATGTTGGACTTGATCGAGCCGAGCCGGAGGGGGTGCTCGCGGTCCCGTCCGTAGGTGGCCAGCAGGGCTTGGGCCTCGATGGGGTCGCCGAGCGTGGTACCGGTGCCGTGCGCCTCGACGGCGTCCACTTCGGACGGTTCGAGGCCCGCGTTGGCCAGTGCGGCGCGGATGACGCGTTGCTGGGACAGGCCGTTGGGGGCGGTGAGGCCGTTGGAGGCGCCGTCGGAGTTGACGGCGGACCCGCGCAGGACGGCGAGCACGGGGTGGCCGTTCTTCCGGGCGTCGGAGAGCCGTTCGACGAGCAGCAGGCCGGCGCCCTCGCCCCAGCCGGTGCCGTCGGCGGTGGCGGCGAACGACCGGCACCGACCGGACGCGGAAACCCCGCCCTGACTGGTGAATTCGACGAAGACGGCGGGCGTCGCCATGACGGTGACGCCGCCGGCGAGGGCCATCGAGCACTCCCCCGCGCGCAGGGCCTGCACGGCGAGGTGCAGCGCGACGAGCGAGGACGAGCAGGCGGTGTCGACGGTGACGGTGGGGCCTTCGAGGCCGAAGGTGTAGGCGAGCCGCCCGGAGGCGACCGAGACGGCGCTGCCGGTGAGCAGGTGCCCGCGGACTTCGTCGGGGAGGGTGTCGAAGTCGGTGGAGCCGTAGGCCTGGTTGCTGCAGCCGATGAAGACGCCGGTGTCGCTGGCTTTCAGTGCGGTTTTGTCGAGGCCGGCGCGTTCGAAGGTTTCCCAGGCGACTTCGAGCAGCAGGCGTTGCTGCGGGTCCATGGCGAGGGCTTCGCGGGGCGAGATGCCGAAGAAGGCGGGATCGAAGTCGGCGGCTTTGTCGAGGAAGCCGCCTTCGGCGGTGTTGCTGCCGGCGAGTTCTTCGGCGGTCCAGTTGCGATCGGCGGGGAACGTGCCGATGGCGTCGGTGCCGTTTTTGAGGAGGTCCCAGAGGTCGTCGGGGCCGGTGACGCCGCCGGGGAAGCGACACCCCATGGCGACGACGGCGATGGGTTCGGTGGCGGCTTTGGCGAGCCGGTCGTTTTGTTCGCGCAGCCGCTTGTTGTCCCGCAAGGACGCCCGGAGCGCTTCGACGACCTTGTCCTTGTCCGAAGACAGTGCCACCAGGTACCTCCAGGTTCACGGCGTGGTCGCCTCGAGTGAACCCCATGCGGGACCCGCAAATCCCTAAAGTCGGCGGTTGGGGGGCGGGTTGTCCCCAGGGGTGCTTGGTTGTGGACAAGTGCGGTGGTGGTTGTGCTTTTCCGGTCGGTTCGTCGGGGGTGGGCGGTACGCTGGAGCGGGGTCAGCCCCCAGGGATGGGTGGGGTTTGGTCGGTGGGTCCAGGGGCGCCCCGCAGGGCGGGAAAATGGCCGGGGAGTGGGCCCTGTAGGCGTGGTTCGGCCAGCGTGCGGAGGCAATCGGCCCGGCAGAACGCGGGGGCGAAGAGATTCTGCCGACCAGGCGCGCCCCGGCCGGGCGGGCTCGGCCCGCAGCGCAAGCGCTAGGCGGCCCGCAGAGCGACCGCGCCGGACGGCACGAGATCCGGCTGGGGGTCCGGTTGTGCCGTCCGGTCGGGTGCTCCGCTTCAGTCGAGGTCCAGTTCGTCGATCAGGGCGAACATCTCGTCGTCCGTGGCCGACTCCAGCTTCTCCTCCACCGCCGTCGCCGCGCCCGATGCTCCGTTCACCCGGGCCAGCAACTCCTGCAACCTCGACCCCAACGTCGCCCGGGCCTGGGAATCCGCCAGCAGCTCCGGCAACGCGAACTCCACCCGGTCCAGCTCCGCCAACGCCGGCAGGATCGCCGCCGGGACGTCCGGGACCAGCTCGGACCTCAAGTACTCCACCAGCACCGTCGTCGACGGGTAGTCGAACAGCAACGTCGCCGGCAACCGCAACCCCGTCGCCGCCCCCAGCAGGTTCCGCAACTCCACCGCGCTCAACGAGTCGAAGCCCAGTTCCAGGAACCCGCGGTCCGGCTCGATCGCGTCCGGGCCCGCGTAGCCCAGCACCGTTGCCGCTTGCGTGCGGACCAGGTCCAGCAATGCTCCGTCGCGCTCGGCTTCCGACATGCCCGCCAGGCGGTGCGTCAAGCTGTCCACCGGGTCGATCGACGCCGGCCGGACCGCTCGGCGGACCGGGGTGCGGATCAAGCTGCGCAAGATCACCGGGATCGCGTCCTCACCCACCCGGTCGCGCATCGCCTCCACCACCAGGCGGACCGGGAGCAGCACCGCCTCGTCCAGTGCGCACGCCACGTCGAACAAGTCGAGACCCTCGTCCGACGGCATCGGCTCGACGCCGCCACGCGCGAGCCGCGACAAGTCCGCCTCCCCCAGCTTGCCCGTCATCCCGCTGCGCTCGGCCCACAGGCCCCACGCCAGGGACAACGCCGGCAACCCCTGCGCGCGGCGGACGTGCGCCAGTGCGTCGAGGAACGCGTTCGCCGCCGCGTAGTTCGCCTGGCCCGTTCCGCCGAACGTGCCCGCCAGGGACGAGAACACCACGAACCCGGCCAGGTTCATCCCCGCCGTCAGCTCGTGCAGGTGCCACGCCGCGTCGACCTTGGGCCTCAGCGCCGTGTCGAGCTGGCGGGTCGTCAGCGCCGACACCACGCCGTCGTCGAGCACGCCCGCCGTGTGCACCACCGCCGTCAGCGGGTGGTCGGCCGGGATCGCCGCCAGCAACGCCGCCAGGGAATCCCGGTCGGCGACGTCGCACGCGGCCATCGTCACCTCCGCGCCCCACGCCGTCAGCTCCGCGACCAGCTCGGCTGCGCCCTCCGCCGCCGGGCCACGACGGCTCGTCAGCACCAGCCGACGCGCGCCGCGTGCGGTCACCAAGTGGCGGGCGACCAGCGTGCCGAGCGTTCCCGTCGCGCCGGTGATCAGCACCGTGCCTTCCGGGTCCCACGCCGCTACCGGCGCCGGGCTCGTCGCCGGGACGCGGGCGAGGCGCGGCACCTGGATCGCGCCGATCCGGACCGCCACGTGCGGCTCGCCGCAGGCCACAGCCGACGGCAGGGCCGCGTACGAGACCTCGCGGTCGTCCAGGTCGACCAGGACGAACCGGCCGGGGTTCTCCGACTGCGCCGAGCGGACCAGGCCGACGACCGCCGCCGTAGCGAGGTCCGTGATGCCTTCGCCGACCCGGGTCGCGATCGCGCCCTTGGTCACGAACACCAGCCGCGAGCCGGCGAACAGGGCGCTCGCCAGCCACTCCTGCACCTGCTCGAGCGCGCCGTGGGTGGCGGTCCGGACCGCGCGCGTGACGTCCTCGTCCTCGTGCGGCCCGCTGGTCACCACGACCACTTCAGGCACCGGGGCACCTGCCACCACGGCCGCTTCGAGCGCGTCGAAGTCCGGGTAGGACTCCACCGGGACGCCCGCGGTCCCCAACGCCTTGGTGACGCGGACGCCGACGTCCACCCCGACGACCGCCCAGCGTTCGGCCGCCGAGTGGCTGACCGGCGTGATCGGGGCCATCACCCAGCCCACCCGGAACAACGACTCGTGGTACGCCGACCGCGCGACGTCGAGCTGCTCGGCCGACACCGGCCGCAGCGTCAGCGAGCCGACGGTCGCCACCGGCAGCCCGTCCTGGTCGGCCACCGCCAGGGACACCGTGTCGTCGCCTTGCCCGGTGACACGCACCCGCAGCGCCGACGCGCCGTGGGCGTGCAGCGTCACCCCGGCCCAAGCGAACGGCAGGACCGCCCGGCTTTGGTCCCGCAACGCGACGGTGTGCAGGGCGGCGTCCAGCAACGCCGGGTGCAGGCCGAAGCGAGAGGCTTCGGCAACCGAAGGCTCAGGCAGACCGACTTCGGCGAAGATCTCCTCGCCGACGCGCCACGCCCGGCGCAGCCCTTGGAACGCGGGCCCGTAGTCGAACCCGTTGCCCGCGATGCGGTCGTAGAGCCCGTCGAGGTCGATGGGCTCGGCGCCGGCGGGCGGCCACGTCCCGGTGAGGTCACCGGCGGCCGGGGCGGCCACCGCGGCGAGGGTGCCGCTCGCGTGCGTCGTCCACGGCTCGTCCTCCATGGCGCCGTCGGCGCGGGAGTAGATGTCGATCGAGCGGCCGCCGAACCGGTCCGGCCCGCCGACGGCGACCTGCAGCCGGACGCCGCCGGTTTCCGGCAGCACCAGCGGCGCCGCGAGGGTCAGTTCCTCGACGCGTTCGCAGCCGACCTGGTCCGCCGCGTGCACGGCCAGCTCCAGGAACGCCGTCCCGGGCAGCAGGACGCTGCCGAGCACGACGTGCTGCGCCAGCAGCGGGTGGCTCGACGCCGACAACAGGCTCGTGAACAGCGCGCCGTCGGAACCGGCCAGCGCGACCGACGCGCCCAGCAGCGGGTGTCCCGGTTCGCTGAGGCCGGCGCCGGTGACGTCGCCGGGCGCGGCCGGGGCGGCCAGCCAGTACCGCTCGCGCTGGAACGCGTACGTCGGCAGTTCGACGTGCCGGCCACGGCCGTGCACCGTGGCCCAGTCGACGTCGCCGCCCGCGGTGTGCAGCCCGGCGAGCGCGGTCAGCAGCGACCGCTCCTCGTCGTGGCCCTTGCGCAGCACGGATCCCACGCTCACTTCGGCCGGGCCGGCGCAGTCCGGGACGAGCGCGGCGAGCACCGCGTCCGGGCCCAGCTCGACGAACCGGGTGACGCCGTCGGCGACCAGCGCGGCGACGCCGTCGGCGAACCGGACGGCCTCCCGTACGTGCCGCACCCAGTACTCCGGCGTCGTGACGTCTCCGGCCGCCACGACCGGGATCGCCGGCTGCCGGTAGGTCAGTCCCTCGGCCACCGAAGCGAATTCGGCCAGCATCGGGTCCATCAACGGTGAGTGGAACGCGTGTGAGACGTCGAGGCGTTTGGTCTTGCGGCCGAGCGCGGCGAAGTGCTCCTTCAGCGCCAGCACGGCGTCGGTCTCGCCCGAAACGACTACGGCTTCGGGTCCGTTCACCGCCGCCAAGGACACGCGCTCGTCGAGCAGCGGGACGACCTCGGCCTCGGAGACGCCGATCGCGACCATGGCCCCGTCCGAGGGCAAGGCTTCCATCAGCCGGCCTCGCGCAGCGACCAGTTTCGCCGCGTCCGTCAGGGAAAGCACCCCGGCGACGTGGGCGGCGGCCAGTTCGCCGATGGAGTGCCCGGCGAGGAAGTCCGCGCGGACGTCCCAGGATTCCAGGAGCCGGAACAACGCCACTTCGAGGGCGAACAGCGCGGGCTGGGTGAACCCGGTCCGGTCGAGCCGCGCGGAGTCGTCGCCGAACACGACGTCCCGCAGCGGGACGTCGAAGTGCTCGCACACCGCGTCGAAGGCGTCGGCGAAGGTCGAGAACCGTTCGTACAGCTCGCGGCCCATGCCGAGCCGTTGCGCGCCCTGGCCGGTGAACAGGAACGCCGTCCGGCCGGTTCGCACGGTGTGGACGGGCCGGTCCGCGGCCAGCGCGGCCAATCCGTCGCGCAGTTCGCCGAGGCTTTCGCCGACGACCACCGCTCGGTGACCGAACTTCGCCCGGACGGCGAGCGACCGAGCCACGTCGGCGGTGTCCACTTCGGACTCCGTGAACGTCAGCAGCCGGCGGGCTTGGCCACGCAACGCGGCTTCCGATCGGGCCGACACCGGCCAGGCCGTGAACCGTTGCGGCGTAGCGACCTCCGCTGGCTCGTCCGCGATGGGAGCCTCTTCGAGGATGGTGTGCACGTTCGTGCCGCTGACTCCGAACGACGACACCGCCGCGCGACGCGGGTGGCCGTTCGCCGCCCACTCGACCGGCTCGGACAGCAGCTGAACGCGGCCGGCGGTCCAGTCGATGTGCGGCGACGGCGTCTCGGCGTGCAACGTGCGCGGCAGGACGCCGTGCCGCAGCGCTTGGACCATCTTGATGACGCCGGCGATGCCGGACGCGGCCTGGGTGTGCCCGATGTTGGACTTCACCGAGCCCAGCCACAGCGGCCGGTCGCGGTCCTGGCCGTAGGTCGCGATGAGCGCCTGCGCCTCGATCGGATCGCCCAGAGTCGTCCCGGTACCGTGCGCTTCGACGGCGTCCACTTCGGACGGTGTCAGCGCGGCGTCGGCGAGTGCGGCGCGGATGACGCGCTGCTGCGCGGGTCCGCTCGGCGCCGTCATGCCGTTGGACGCGCCGTCCTGGTTGACCGCGGACCCGCGCACCACGGCGAGCACCGGGTGCCCGCGCCGCTGCGCGTCGGACAGCCGTTCCACCAGCACCATGCCGACGCCCTCGGCCCAGCCCGCACCGTCGGCGTCCGCGGAGAACGCGCGGCAGCGGCCGTCCGGCGACAGCGCGCGCTGCCTGCTGAACTCGACGAACGTGTCGACCGCGGAGATCACCGTGACGCCGCCGGCCAGCGCGAGGTCGCACTCGCCGGACCGCAGGGCCTTGACCGCCCAGTGCAGCGCCACCAGCGACGACGAGCACGCCGTGTCGACCGTGACCGCCGGGCCTTCCAAGCCGAAGGTGTAGGCGATCCGGCCGGACGCGACGCTGCCCGCGCTCCCGGTCGCCAGGTGCCCCTCGAACTCGCCGGGTGCGTGCCGCAGCCGGCCGCCGTAGTCGTGGTAGTTGGAGCCGACGAACACGCCGGTCCGGCTGCCGCGCAACACCGCGGGGTCGATGCCGGCGCGTTCGACGGCCTCCCACGACGTCTCCAGCAGCAGCCGCTGCTGCGGGTCGATCGCGGGTGCCTCGCGGGGCGCGATCCCGAAGAACGCCGGGTCGAAGTCCGCCGCGTCGTGCAGGAAACCGCCGCCGCGCGTGTAGAACGTGCCCGGCTTGTCGGGGTCCGGGTCGTAGAGCCGGTCGAGGTCCCAGCCGCGGTCGGCAGGGAACTCGCCGACGGCGTCGACCCCGTCGGCGACGAGCCGCCAGAGGTCCTCGGGGTCGGCGACGCCGCCCGGGTAGCGGCACGACATCGCGACGATCGCGATCGGCTCGTCGGTGTTCACGACCACCGGTGCCGCCGCCTCGACCACGGTGTCCCCGGCCAGCTCGCGCCGGACGTGCTCGGCGAGCGCGACCGCGGTCGGGTGGTCGAACACCAGCGTGACCGGCAGCCGCAGGCCGGTGGCCTCGCCGAGGCGGTTGCGCAGGTCGACGGCGGTGAGCGAGTCGAAGCCGAGGTCGCGGAAGGCGCGGTCGGGCTCGATGGCCTCGGGCGAGGAATAGCCGAGCGCCACCGCGGCCTGGGCCTGGATCAGTTCCAGGACCAGCCGGTGCTGTGCGGCGACGTCGAGCCCGGTCAGCCGCTGCGCCCAGCCGGTTTCGACGGCTTCCGGCGCCGCGGCTTCGGAGATGCCCAGCAGGGCGGCGCTGGGCCGGCCCTGGGCGAGGGTCTTGCGGTAGCGGTCCCAGCGGATGTCGGCGACGGCCAGCACGATCTCGTCGTCGGCCAAGGCCTGCCCCAGCGCGTGCAGCGCCGGTTCCGGGTCCATCGCGGGCAGGCCCTGCTCGGCCAACCCCTCGCCGCGGCCACCGCTCCACGCTCCCCACGCCACCGAAGTCGCGGGCAGTCCGGCCGCACGGCGTTCGCGGGCGAGCGCGTCGAGGTAGGTGTTGGCCGCCGCGTAGCTCGCCTGGCCCGGCCCGCCGAGCGTGCCCGCCAGCGAGGAGAACAGGACGAACGCCGCCAGCTCGCGGTCCGCGGTCAGCTCGTGCAGGTGCCGCGCGGCTTCGGCCTTGGGCCGCAGCACGCGCGCGATCCGCTCGGGGGTGAGGCTGTCGAGGACGCCGTCGTCGAGCACGGCGGCGGCGTGCACCACCGCGGTCAGGTCCGGCAGCCCGTCGAGGAGGCCGGCCAGCTGCGCGCGGTCGGCGACGTCGCAGGCCACGACGGTCAGCTCGGTGCCGAGGTCGGCGAGTTCGGCGGTCAGCTCGGGAACGTCCCGGCCGCGCCGGCTCGTGAGGACCAGGCGGTCGGCGCCGGCCCGGGCGAGCCACCGGGCCAGGTGCGCGCCGATACCGCCGGTACCGCCGGTGAGCAGCACGGTTCCGGACACCGTCCACGGCTGTTCGGCGCGAGCCGGCTCCGCGCGGACGAACCGGCGGCCGAAGACCCCGGACGCGCGGACGGCGACCTGGTCCTCGGGTCCCGGCGCGCCTAGCACGGCGGCGAGGCGGGCGATAGCGCGGGCGTCGAGGTCGGCCGGGAGGTCGACGAGCCCGCCGAAGCGCTGCGGGTACTCCATGGCCGCGATCCGCCCGAAGCCCCAGGTCAAAGCCTGGTCGGTGGCGCGGATCGGGTCGGTCGCGCCGGTGCTGACCGCGCCGCTCGTGGCGCACCACAGCGGTGCGTCGATCCCGGCGTCGCCGAGGGCGTGCAGCAGCGTGAGGTTCGGCTCGAGATCGGCCAGGAGCGACAGCACGCCCTCGCACGGCCCCGCTTCGCGAAGCAGCTCGGCACACCGCGCACGGTCCACATCGGACGGAAGTTCCAGCAGGCGTGCGCCGAGTCCGCCGGCGAGGTCCGGGGCACCGGCCGGGGCCACGACCAGCCAGTTGGCGACGACCGTCCCGGACGCAACGGAAAGGGGGATCCACTCGACGCGGTAACGCCAGTCGTCCACAGTGGACTTCGTCGGCCGGTGGCCGCGCACGGGAGCGTCCAGCCAGTAACGCTGGTGCTGAAAGGCGTAGGTCGGCAGCGGGACCGGGCGGGCACCGGGGAACACCGGTGCCCAGTCGACGTCGACGCCGCGGACGTGCAGCTCGGCCAGCGACGTGCGGAACCGCGTCAAACCGCCCTCACCGCGCCGCAGCGTGCCGACGGCGATCGCGCCGGGAACGACCTCGGCGATCGCGGACGAGACGACCGGGTGCGGGCTGACCTCGACGAACACCGCGTGCCCGAGCGACTCGACGGTCTGCGCGAACAGCACCGGCTGCCGCAGGTTGCGATACCAGTAACCGGCGTCCAGGGTCGCGGTGTCGATCGGCTCGGCCGACACCGTCGAGTAGAACGGGACTTCGCCGGTCCGCGGTTCGACCGCGGCGAGCACGTCCCGAAGTTCGCTCTCGATCGCTTCCACGTGCGCCGAGTGCGACGCGTAGTCGACCGGGATCAGGCGGGACCGGACGCCGTCGGCCTGGCACTGGGCGAGCAGTTCGTCCAGGGCACCGGGTTCCCCGCACACGACGGTCGAGGACGGGCTGTTGTAGGCCGCGATCGAGATCCGGCCGTCCCACTCCCCGAGGAGCTTCTCGACGTGCTCGGCGTCGAGCGCGATGGAAGCCATTCCGCCCTGGCCGGCCAGGCCGGCGGCGATCGCCTTGCTGCGCAGCGCGACCACCCGGGCACCGTCGACAACGGACAGTCCACCCGCGACGACCGCCGCGGCGATCTCGCCCTGGGAGTGCCCGATCACGGCGTCCGGCGTGACGCCGTGCGCCTGCCACAACGCGGCCAGCGAAACCATCACCGCCCACGACAGGGGCTGCACGACGTCGACGCGCTCCAGCGTCGACTCACGCAGGGCGTCGAACGGCGACCAGTCGACAAAGGACTCCAGCGCCGCCGCGCACTCCGCGAACCGCTCGGCGAACACCGGCGACGAGTCCAGCAGCTCCACAGCCATCCCGGCCCACTGCGCACCCTGGCCAGGGAACACGAACACCGTCCGCCCGGCCGGACCCGCCACTCCGGTGACCACCGACGCGCTCGGCGTCCCGGCGGCGAGGGCACGCAGACCGCTCAGCAGGTCCGGACGGTCGTCGCCGAGCACGACGGCCCGGTGCTCGAACGCGGTCCGCGTCGAAGCGAGGGACCAGCCGACGTCGGCGACGTCGAGCTCACCCGCGACCGCCGACAGTTTCTGTGCTTGGGCCGGAAGACCGGCTGCCGAGCGCGCCGAAAGCACCCACGGCACGGGCCCGGTGACGGGCTCCCGCGAAGAGGCGGGCTCGGGAGCGGGATCGTGCTCGAGGACGACGTGCGCGTTGGTGCCGCCGACACCGAACGACGAGACACCGACACGGCGCGGTCCCGGCTTCTCGGGCCACGGCGTCGCCGACGTGAGCAGTTCCAAGGCTCCGGAAGACCAGTCGACGTGCGGCGACGGGCGGTCCGAGTGCAGCGACCGCGGCAGGACGCCGTGGCGCATGGCGAGGACCATCTTGATGACCCCGGCCGCACCCGCGGCGGCCTGGCTGTGCCCGATGTTCGACTTGACCGAGCCGAGCCACAGCGGCCGTGAACGGTCGCGCCCGTAGGTCGCCTGCAGGGCCTGCGCCTCGATCGGGTCGCCCAAAGTCGTACCGGTGCCGTGCGCTTCGACGGCGTCCACATCGGACGGTTCGAGGCCGGCCGCGGCCAGTGCGGAGAGGATCACGCGCTGCTGCGACGGGCCGTTCGGCGCGGTGAGGCCGTTGGACGCGCCGTCCTGGTTGGTCGCGGTGCCGCGGACGACCGCGAGCACGCGGTGTCCGTTGCGCCGGGCGTCGGACAGCCGCTCGACGAGCAGCATGCCGACGCCCTCGGCGAGGCCCATGCCGTCGGCGTCGGCGGAGAACGGCTTGCTGCGGCCGTCGGCAGCCAGCGCGCGCTGGCGGCTGAACGCGACGAACGGCGCCGGCGTCGACATCACCGCGACGCCGCCGGCCAGCGCGAGGTCGCACTCCCCCGACCGCAGTGCCTGGCCGGCCAGGTGCAGGGCGACGAGCGACGACGAGCAGCCGGTGTCGATCGTGACCGCCGGGCCTTCGAGGCCGAAGGTGTAGGCGACGCGGCCGGAGGTGACGCTGCCGGTGCCGCCGGTCACCAGGTGCCCTTCGACGCCTTCGGGGACTTCCTGCAGCCGGGGACCGTAGTCGTGGCCGCTGGCGCCGACGAACACGCCGGTGCGGCTGCCGCGGACGGCGGCCTGGCCGAGGCCGGCGTCTTCGAAGGCCTCCCACGCGGCTTCCATGACGACGCGCTGCTGCGGGTCCATCGCGAGGGCTTCGCGCGGGCTGATGCCGAAGAAGCCCGGGTCGAATTCGGCCGCGTCGTAGAGGAACCCGCCGGCGCGGGTGTAGCTGTGCCCCGCGCGGTCCGGGTCGGGGTCGTACAGCGTGCCGGGCTGCCAGCCGCGGTCGCCGGGGAACTCGCCGATGGCGTCGGCCTCGGCCACCATCAGCTCCCACAGCTGCTGCGGGCTGCCGACGCCGCCGGCGAACCGGCAGCTCATGCCGACGATGGCGAGGGGCTCGTCGGTCACGACCGCCGAGGCGGCCACCGCGGGTGCGGGGGCGCCGAGCACTTCGGTGCGGACGTGCCGGGCGAGGGTCGTCGCGTTCGGGTAGTCGAAGACCAGGGTGGCGGACAGTTTCAGGCCGGTGACGGCGGTGAGCCGGTTGCGCAGTTCGATGGCGGTCAGCGAGTCGAAGCCCAGCTCGCGGAACGCCCGGGAGGCGTCGACGTCGTCCGGTCCGGCGTAGCCGAGGACGGCGGCCGCGTGCTTGCGGACCAATCCGAGCAGTTCGCGGTCCTGGTCCGGTTCGGACAGTGCGGACAGCTTGACCCGCAACGCACCCGCCGCGCCGGTCTGCTCTTCGGTTACCTCCGAGGCGGCGGCCAGCACGGCGGCGACCTCGGGCACTTCGGACAGCAGCGGTCGCGGGCGGGCGGCGGTGAAGACCGGGACGAACCGCTCCCAGTCGATGTCGGCGACGGCGAGGAACGGCTCATCGTGGTCGAGGACCTGGCCGAGGCCGAGCAGGGCGGGTTCCGGCGCCATGAACGGGATTCCGCGCCACTTGAGCTGGTCGGCGACGACGTCGGAGACCATGCCGTCACCCGCCCAGATGCCCCAGGCGACCGAGGTCCCGGCGAGGCCGCGGGCGCGGCGGCTCTCGGCGAGCGCGTCGACGAAGGCGTTGGCGGCGGCATACGCGCCGTGGTCGCCACTGCCCCACACGCCGGCGACGGAGGAGTACAGCACGAACGCGTCGAGGTCGGCGTCGGCAAAGAGAGAATCCAGGTGACGGGCGCCGGCGAGCTTCGCGCGGGCACCCTCTCCGAACTCGGGCAACGTCGTGTCGGCCAGCGGCGCCAAGAGTCCGACGCCGGCGGTGTGGACGACCGCGCGGACGTTCGACAGGCCGTTGATCAGCGAAGACAGTGCCTCGCGGTCGGCGACGTCGCAGGCGGCGATGGTCACCTCGACGCCTAGCACCTCGAGTTCTTCGCGCAGCTCGGCCGCTCCGGGCGCGTCCGGTCCGCGGCGGCTGGTAAGCACTAGATGCTCAGCTCCGCGGCCCACGAGCCAGCGAGCGACGTGCGCGCCGAGCCCGCCGGTGCCGCCGGTGATGAGCGCGGTCCCACTCGTCCGCCACTCCGGAGCGATGCCTTCGACCGGCGCGCGACGCAGGCGACGCTGGTACACGCCGGTCGCGCGGACGGCGAGCTGGTCCTCGTCGCCGATGCCAGTGAGGACGGCGCCGAGCCGGGCCGCGGCCTGCTCGTCCAAGGTCTCGGGCAGGTCGACCAGGCCGCCCCAGCGGTCGGGGTGTTCGAGGGCGAGCACCCGGCCGAGGCCCCACGTCGTGGCCTGGCCGGGGCGCGGCAGTTCGTCGCCGGGCACGACGACGGCTGTCCCCTGGGTCGCCAGCCAGAGGGGTGCGGTGATCTCGGCGTCGCCGAGGGCCTGGGACAGCAGGAGGTTCGCCGCCAGCCCCCGGGACAGCACCGGGTGTTCGGGGTGGCTGTGCTCGTCCAGCGCGAGCAGCGACAGGACACCGGCTAGGTCGGCCCCGTGCAGCCGCTCGGCCAGTGACGCGCGGTCGTCGGACTCGTCGACGCGCAGCGTGCGGACTTGCGCGCCCGCCTTTTCCAGGGCGTCGAGGCAGACGTCGGGCGCGTTGACGACCAGCCACGTCCCGGTCAGCGCCGGCGTCGGTTCGGCGACCGGGTGCCAGGTGATCCGGTAGCGCCACTGGTCCACAGTGGACAGCTCGGTGCGGCGGTGACGCCAGTCCGTGAGCGCCGGCAGCACGTCTTGCCAGGGCGTTTCGGCGGTGACGCCCAGCTCGTCGGTGAGGGCACCGTCCTCGACGGCGGTCCAGAACCCGTCGTCCGCCACGGTGGTTTCGACCGGCGTCTCGAGCCAGTAGCGCTGCCGCTGGAAGGGATATGTCGGCAAAGCGACCGGGCGGCCGTGCGGGTGGACGGCCGCCCAGTCGACGTCACGGCCCTGCGCCCACAGCTGCGCGACCGACGTCAGGAACCGGGGCAGGCCGCCCTCGCCGCGACGCAGGGTGCCGACGACGGCCGCCGCCCCCGGGTCGAGCGTGTCGTCGAGGGTCTCCTGGATGCCGCCGCCCAGCACGGGGTGCGGGCTGGACTCGACGAAGAACCGGTGCCCCTCGGCGATGAGCGTCCGCGTCACGTCCTGGAAGCGGACACGCTGCCGCAGGTTCCGGTACCAGTAAGCGGCGTCGAGGGTCGACGCGGTCTCACCGGTGACGCTCGAGACGAACGTGACCTGCGGGGCACGGGGTTCGAGGTCGGCCAGGGCTTCCAGGAGTTCGGTCTCCAGGACCTCGACCACGGCGGAGTGCGAGGCGTAGTCGACCGGGATGCGGCGCACGCGCAGGCCGTCGGCCTCCGCGCGGGCGAGGACTTCTTCGACGGCGGCGATCTCGCCGGAGATGACCACGGACGCGGGGCCGTTGACGGCCGCGATCGACACCCCGTCCGCGAGCAGCGCCTCGACCTGAGCTTCCGGCGCCGCGACCGATGCCATCGCGCCCAGGCCCGCGAGCCGGCCGGCGATCAGCTTGCTGCGCAGGGCAACGACCTTGGCTCCGTCCGAAAGGGACAATGCACCGGCGACCACAGCGGCCGCGATCTCGCCCTGGGAGTGCCCGACGACGGCGTCCGGCGTGACGCCGTGCGCCGCCCACAGCGCGGCGAGCGACACCATGACCGCCCACGAAACCGGCTGGACGACGTCAACCCGTTCCAGGGCCGCCGCGTCACCGAGGACGTCGGTCAGCTTCCAGTCCACGAAGGACTCCAGCGCGGCCTCGCACTCGGCCATCCGGGCGGCGAACACCGGCGACGCACTCAGCAGGTCCACGGCCATGCCGGCCCACTGGGCACCCTGGCCGGGAAACACCAGGACCGTGCCGCCCACCGCCTGGGCCTCGCCGCCGAGGCCCGCGGCCGTGCCGGATTCGGCGATCTCGCGGACGCCCGCGAGCAGGGTGGGCAGGTCCCGGCCGACCACCGCGGCACGGTGCTCGAACGCCGACCGCGTGTGGGCCAGGGCCCAGCCGACGTCGGCGATGTTCGCGTCCGGCAGCGACGCCAGCTCCGCCGCACGGGCCTTCAACGCGGCTTCGGAACGGCCGGACAGCACCCACACCGCGGTGTCCACAGTGGATGGTTCGACGTCGGCGGGTTCCTCGGTGACGCCTTCCAGCACGACGTGCGCGTTGGTGCCGCTGCCGCCGAACGACGACACCCCGGCCCGGCGCGGCGCACCCGTCTCGGGCCACTCGACCGGCTCGGTCAGCAGCGACACCGCACCGTCGGTCCAGTCGACGTGCGGGGTCGGCTCGCCGACGAACAGCGTCTTCGGTAGGACGCCTTCGCGCAGGGCCAGGACCATCTTGATCACCCCGGCGAGCCCGGACGCCGCCTGGGTGTGGCCGATGTTCGACTTCACCGTGCCCAGCAGCAGTGGCCGCGAGCGGTCCCGGCCGTAGGTCGCCTGGAGAGCCTGCGCCTCGATCGGGTCGCCCAGCTTGGTGCCGGTACCGTGCGCCTCGACGACGTCGACCTGCTCGGGCGCGAGCCGCGCGTTGGCCAGCGCCGCTTCGATCACGCGCTGCTGCGAAAGCCCGTTGGGCGCGGTCAGGCCGTTCGACGCGCCGTCCTGGTTGATCGCCGTGCCGCGGATGACCGCGAGCACCGGGTGGCCGTGCTTGCGCGCGTCGGACAGCCGTTCCAGCAGGACGACACCGACGCCCTCGCCCCAGCCCGTGCCGTCGGCGTCGGCCGAGAACGCGCGGCAGCGGCCGTCGGCGGACAGGCCGCGCTGGCGGCTGAACTCGATGAAGTTGCGCGGGTTCGCCATCACGGTCGCGCCGCACGCCAGGGCCATCGAGCACTCGTCGTTGCGCAGCGCGGTGACCGCCAGGTGCAGGGCGACCAGGGACGACGAGCACATCGTGTCGACGGTGATGGCCGGGCCTTCGAGCCCGAACGTGTAGGCGAGCCGGCCGGACAGCACGGCGGCCGAGCCGCCGGTGAGCAGCAGCCCCTCCAAGCCCTCGGGCGCGGTGACCATCCCGCCTGCGTAACCCTGGTTGCTGGCGCCGACGAACACGCCGGTCTTGCTGCCGCGCAGGGCCGCCGCGTCGAGGTTCGCCCGCTCGAAGGCCTCCCAGGTGGTCTCCAGCAGGAGCCGCTGCTGCGGATCCATCGCGGTGGCCTCGCGCGGCGAAATGCCGAAGAAGGTGGGGTCGAACTGGGCGGCGTCGGTCAGGAAGCAGCCGTCGCGGACGTAGCTGCGGCCGACCCGCTCGGGGTCCGGGTCGTAGAGGTCGGGGTCCCAGCCGCGGTCGGCCGGCCACGGCGATACGGCGTCCCGGCCGTCGGCCAGGAGGTCCCAGAGCTGTTCGGGGGTGGCGACCCCGCCCGGGAAGCGGCAGCTCATCGACACCACGGCGATCGGCTCGGCGCGGCGCTCGGTGACGTCGTGCAGGCGCCGGTTGGCGAGCTTCAGATCGGCCGTGACCCGCTTGAGGTAGTCACGGAGCTTGTCCTCGTTGCGCATCTGCGTCGGCTCCTGTTGTCCGGTCACGTCAAGAGATTCCGAGTTCTCGGTCGATCGCCGCGAACATCTCGTCGTCGGTCGCCGTGTCGAGTTCGAGGTCTTCGTCGCCTTCGCCGCCGGTGTCGTCCCATTTCCACAGCAGCTTCCGCAGCCGCGCGGTGACCAGCTCGGGCGGGAGGGCCGCCAGTTCGGCCTCGATCCGGTCCAGTTCGCCGGTGACGGTGTCTTCGACGACGAGCCCGGCGAGCAGGTGCTTCGCCACGGCCGCCGGGGTCGGGTAGTCGAAGACCAGCGTGGCGGGCAGCTTGAGGCCGGTCGCCGCGCCGAGCCGGTTGCGCAGGTCGAGCGCGGTCAGGGAGTCGAACCCGAGCTCCTTCAGCGTCTGCGCGGGCCGGACGGCGTCCCGGCTCGCGAACCCGAGCACCGTGGCGACCTCGGCGCGGACCAGGTCGAGCACGACCCGCTCGCGTTCGTTCTCCGACACCGTCCGCAGCCGCTTCGCCAGTCCGGCTTCACTGTCCACAGGGGACTCGACGTGCGCTTCGGGCAGTTCGCGCAGCAGCGGACGCGGCCGCGCCGCGGTGTAGAGCGGGGCGAACTTCGGCCAGTCGATGTCGGCGACGACGCTCGTCGGGCTGCCGGTGTCGACCGACGGCCGGATCGCGGTGACCGCCAGTTCCGGCCGCATCATCGGCACCCCACGCCGTTCCAGCTGAGCTCCGACGGCCTCGTCGACCATGCCGCCACCCGCCCAGGCACCCCAGGCGATCGACGTCGCGGGCAGGCCACGGTCGCGCCGCTGGTGCGCGAGGGCGTCCAGGTACGCGTTCGCGGCGGCGTAGCCCGCCTGGCCCGCGTTGCCCCAGACGCCGGCGCCGGAGGAGAACAGGACGAACGCGTCCAGGTCGCCGCACAGCTCGTCGAGGTTCCGCGCGCCCTGGACCTTCGCCTCGGCCAGGTGCGCGAAGTCGGCCAGGGTGACCGCGGTGATCGGCCGTTCGACGTCGACCGCGCCCGCCGTGTGGACCACGGCGTTGATCGGCGGCAGCTCGTTCAGGAGTTCGCGCAGGGCGCCGCGGTCCGAGACGTCGCAGGCGGCGACGGTCACCTCGACCCCGAGCGCGGACAGCTCCGCGGCCCCCGGCGCGTGCTCGCCCCGGCGGGAGACGAGCACCAGGTGCTCGACGCCGTTCGCCGCCAGCCAGCGGGCGACCTGCCCGCCGAGCGCGCCGGTGCCGCCGGTGACCAGCGCGGTGCCGTGTGGGCGCCAGCGGACGGGCGGGGACGCCGCCGCGCGGGCCAGCCGCCGGGCGAATACTCCGGACGGCCGCAGGGCGACCTGGTCCTCGCCGTCGTGGCCGGTGAGGACGGCCGCGAGCCGGCCGGCGGTCGTGGCGTCGGTGACGGGCGGCAGGTCGACGAGGCCGCCCCAGCGGTCGGGCTGGTCGAGCCCGAGGATGCCGCCGAGACCCCACGCCATCGCCTGGGCCGGGCTGGTCAGGGGCTCGGCGGCGTCGACCGAAACCGCGCCGCGGGTGGCGAACCACAGCGGGGCGGCGATGCCGGCGTCGGCCAGCGCCTGGGTGAGCAGGACGTTGGCGGCAAGCCCGGCGGTGAGCACCGGGTGTTCGGGATGCGGGTCTTCGTCGAGCGCCAGCAGGGAGACCACGCCGGTGGGTGGCGCTTCGGCAGCCAGCAGGAGCGCCAGCTCCGAGCGGTCCTCCGTGGACACGTCGAGCACGCGGACGTCCGGACCGAGCAGGTCTCGCGCGTCCAACCCGGCGGGGACCACGGCAAGCCAACCCGCGTCGAGCGTGGTGGTACGCGGGGTCAACACGGGGCTCCACCGGACGTCGTAGCGCAGCGCGTCCACTTCGGACCGGACGATCGGTGCCGCGGACCGCGGTTCGAGCCAGAACCGCTGCCGCTGGAACGGATAGGTCGGCAACGGGACTGTACGCTTCACCGGATAGAGGACCGACCAGTCGACGTCGTGACCGTGTGCCCACAGCTGGGCCAGGGAGGTCAGGAACCGCCGGAGGTCGCCCGCGTTGCGGCGCAGGGTGCCCACGACGGCGGCGCTCTCTCCGGTCTCGTCGAGAGTCTCCTCGATGCCGGCGCCGAGCACCGGGTGCGGGCTGACCTCGACGAAGAACCGGTGGCCAGTCTCGATAAGTGTCTTCGTGGCGTCGTGGAACCGGACGGGCTGACGCAGGTTGCGGTACCAGTAAGCGGCGTCGAGGGTCGCGGTGTCGATCGGCCGGCCGGTGACACCGGAGAGGTACGTCATCGTCGACGTCCGCGGGCGGACCGGCGCGAGGACTTCGCGCAGCTCGGCCTCGATCGACTCGACCGCGGCCGAGTGGGAGGCGTAGTCGACCGGGATCCGGCGGACCCGCAGGTCACCGGCGTCGGCGAGCAGTGCGTCGATGGCTTCGGCTTCGCCGGAGACGACGACCGAGCCCGGCCCGTTGACCGCGGCGAGGGAGATCCGGCCGTCGTACGGTGCCAGTAGCGGGGCGATTTCGGCTTCCGGGGCGGCGATCCACGCCATCCCGCCGCGCCCGGCGAGCCCGGCCGCGATCGCTTTGCTGCGCAGGGCGACCACCCGGGCACCGTCCTCGAGGGACAGTCCACCGGCGACCACCGCGGCGGCGATTTCGCCTTGGGAGTGTCCGACGACCGCGTCGGGCTCGACCCCGTGCGCCCGCCAGAGCGCCGCGAGGGACACCATCACCGCCCACGACGCCGGTTGCACGATGTCAACGCGTTCCAAGGCTTCCGCGTCACTGAGGACGTCGGTCAGCGACCAGTCGACGTACGGGTCCAGGGCGGCCGCGCACTCCGCGATTCGCGCGGCGAACACGGGCGATTCGGCGAGCAAGCCGACCGCCATGCCCGCCCACTGGGCGCCTTGGCCGGGGAAGACGAACACGGTCTCACCGGCGGTGCCGGTGGTGACGGGGCCGCCGGCGGCCAGCTCGCGCAGCCCGGCCACGAGTTCGTCCCGGTCGCCGACGACCGCGGCCCGGTACTCGAACGCCGACCGCGTGCCGACCAGCGACCAGCCGACCTCGGCGACGCCGTGCCCGGTCTCCGCCAGCGCCGCCGCCTGCTCGCGCACAGCTTTTTCCGAACGGCCGGACAGGATCCACGTGCCCACGGTGTCCGGCAGTGTGTCCACAGGGGACACTTCGGGGGCCTGTTCCAGGATCACGTGCGCGTTGGTGCCGCTGATGCCGAACGCCGACACGCCCGCTCGGCGCGGGGCGCCGGTCTCCGGCCACGCCCGGTCCTCGGCCGTCAGCTCGACCACCCCGGCCGACCAGTCCACTTCCGCGGTCGGCTCGTCGAGGTGCAGGGTCCGCGGCAGGACGCCGTGGCGCATCGCCTCGACCACCTTGATCACGCCGGCGACGCCGGACGCGGTCTGGGTGTGCCCGAGGTTCGCCTTCAGCGATCCCACGAGCAGGGGCCGGTCGCGGTCGGGTCCGTAGGCGGCGATCAGCGCCTGCGCCTCGATCGGGTCGCCCAGCGGTGTGCCGGTCCCGTGCGCTTCGACGACGTCCACTTCGGACGGTCGCAGGCCGGCACCGGCCAGCGCGGCGCGGATGACCCGCTGCTGGGAGCCGCCGTTCGGAGCGGTCAGGCCGTTCGACGCGCCGTCGGAGTTGATCGCCGACCCGCGCAGCACCGCGAGCACCGGGTGCCCGTGGCGTTGCGCGTCGGACAGCCGCTCGACCAGCAGCACGCCGACGCCCTCGGCGAGGGAGAACCCGTCGGCGGCGGCGGAGAACGGCTTGCACCGGCCGTCGGGGGCGAGCCCGCGCTGGCGGCTGAAGCCGAGGAACTGGCTCGGCGTCGACATCACCATCGACGCGCCGGCCAGCGCCATCGAGCACTCCCCCGCGCGCAGCGACTGCGCCGCGAGGTGCAGGGCGACCAGCGACGACGAGCACGCCGTGTCGACGGTGACGGCCGGGCCCTCGAGGCCGAGGACGTAGGCGATCCGGCCGGAGGCGACGCTGGACACCGCGCCGGTGACCAGGTAGTCCTCGCCTTCGCCGCCGCCCGAGCCGTAGGCCTGGTCGGTCAGGCCGACGAACACGCCGGCCGGGGTGCCGGCCAGCGTCGCCGGGTCGATCCCGGCGCGCTCGATCACCTCCCAGCAGACCTCCAGGAGCAGCCGCTGCTGCGGGTCCATGGCCAGGGCTTCTCGCGGTGAAATGCCGAAGAACGCCGGGTCGAACGCGGTGGCGCCGTCGAGGAACCCGCCGTGGCGGGCGTAGGTGGTGCCCGGCCGGCTCGCGTCGGCGTCGTAGAGCGAGCCGAGGTCCCAGCCGCGGTCGGCGGGCAGGCCGGAGATCGCGTCGACGCCGTCGGTCAGCAGCGTCCACAGCTCTTCGGGCGAGGTGACGCCGCCGGGGAAGCGGCAGCCCATCGCGACGATCGCGATCGGGTCGTTGTCCGCAACCGGCTTCGTGTCTACTGTGGACTCGGGTGTCACTTCGGCCAGGAGGTACTCGGTCAGTTTCGCGACCGTGGGGTGGTCGAACACCAGCGTGCTGGGCAGCTTCAGCCCGGTCGCCGCGGTGAGGCGGTTGCGCAGCTCGACGGCGGTGAGCGAGTCGAAGCCGAGGTCCTTGAACGCCCGCCGGACGTCGACAGCTTCCGGGCTGGAATGCCCGAGCGCGGCCGCGACCTGCCGGCGGACCACAGTGGACACCAGCTTCTCGCGCTCCGGCCCGGAATGGGCCGCGAGCCAGCCGGACGCGTCCGGGGTTTCTTCGTCAGCTCGCGCTTCGGGTCGCTCGGCGAGCAGCGGGCTCGGGCGGACGGCGGTGAAGACCTCGGCGAACACCGGCCAGTCGATCTCGGCCAGCGCGACGAACGTGTCGTCGTGGTCCAGCGCCTGCCCCAGGCCGGCGAGGGCGGGCTCGGGCTCGATGACCGGGACGCCGCGGCGGGCGAGGACGTCGTGCAGGCTTTCGGCGATCATGCCGCCGCCGGCCCACGGGCCCCAGGCCACCGACAGCGCGGTCCGGCCGAGCGCGCGGCGGCGTTCGGCGAAGGCGTCGAGGTAGGCGTTCGACGCGGCGTAGGCGGCGTGGTCGGCGACGCCCCAGACCCCGGAGATCGAGGAGAACAGCACGAACGCGTCCAGCTCGCGGTCGCCGAGCACCGCGTCGAGGTGGCGGGCACCGAGGACCTTGGCCCGCAGGACGTCGGCGATCGCGTCGGGGTCGGTGTCCGCGATCGCGGCGAGCGTCCCGACGCCGGCCGCGTGGACGACCGTGCGGAGGTCGTCGATGCCATCCACCAGGGCGCGGACGGCGTCGGCGTCGGCGACGTCGCAGGCCACGACGCTGATCCGGGTGCCCAGCTCGGCCCGCAGTTCGGCCACGCCGGGCGTGTCGGCGCCGCGGCGGCCGGTCAAGACGACGTGCTCCACCCCGTGCGTGACGAGCCAGCGGGCGAGGTGCCGGCCCAGCGCACCGGTGCCGCCGGTGACGAGAGCCGTACCTCGGGTCTCCCAAGTCCTGGCCGGCCCCTTCCGCACGGCCGGGACCAGGCGGCGGGCGAAGACCCCGGACGGCCGGACGGCGACCTGGTCTTCGTCGCCGGACAGCACGGCGGCCAAGCGCGTGAGGGCGTCCGCGTCCCACGTCTCGGGCAGGTCGACGAGCCCGCCCCAGCGGCCGGAGTGCTCCAGCGCGGCGACCCGGCCGAAGCCCCAGACCGCGGCCTGCGCCGGGTTCGGTGCCGGGTCGGTGTCGAGCGGGGCGACCGCGCCGCTGGTCAGGCACCACAGGGGTGCGTCGATGCCTGCGTCGCCGAGGGCCTGGACCAGGACGGTCGCGCGGGTGACGGCGCTGATCGGGTCGTCGTCGAGCGCGGGCAGGAGGACGCCGTCGGGGGTCAGTCCGGCCAGCCGCTCGGCGAGGGTCGCGCGGTCGCCGGCGCCGGACACCTCGACGAGGTCGGCGTTCAGTCCGTCGAGGACGCCGGGTGTGGGCGTGACGACGAGCCAGGTGCCGGTGAGCGGACTCGCGGGCGGCTCGGGCAAGGCGCGCCAGGCGATGCGGTGGCGCCAGCTGTCCAGATCGGACTGGCGCCGCCAGCGGGTCAACGCCTGGCGTGCGTCGCGCCACGGCGTATCGTCGGCGAGGCCGAAAGCGTCCTCGTCGAGCGCGGTCCAGAACTCGCTGTCGCCGTCCGGCTTGGTCGCCGGTTCGAGCCAGAAACGCTGCCGCTGGAACGGGTACGTGGGCAGGCTCACCGTGCGCCGGTGCGGGTAGAGGGCCGACCAGTCGACGTCGTGGCCGTGCGCCCACAGCTGGGCGGCCGACAGGAGGAACCGACGGAGGCCGCCCTCGTTCCGGCGCAACGTCCCGACGACGGCCGCGTCGAGGGTGTCCTGGAGCGCGCCGCCGAGCACCGGGTGCGGGCTGACCTCGACGAAGAACCGGTGCCCACGATCGGCGAGCACGTCGGCGGTTTCGTGGAAGAGCACCGGCTGCCGCAGGTTGCGGTACCAGTAGCCGGCGTCGAGGGTCGCGGTGTCGACCGGCTCGGCGGTGACGGTCGAGTAGAACGGGATTTTCCCGGTGCGCGGCCGGATCGGGGCCAGTACCTCGCGCAGTTCGGCTTCGATCGCTTCGACGTGCGCCGAGTGCGACGCGTAGTCCACCGGGATCAGCCGGGCGCGGATGCCCTCGCTTTCGCAGCGGGCGACCAGTTCCTGCAGCGCGGCGGGCTCGCCGGCCACGACCGTCGACGACGGGCTGTTGAACGCCGCGATCGAGATGTGATCGTCGAGGAGGGCTTCGACCCGCTCGGCGTCGGCCGCGATCGACGCCATGCCGCCCTTCCCGGCCAAGCCGGCCGCGATCGCCTTGCTGCGCAGGGCGACCACCCGGGCGCCGTCCTCAAGAGACAGTCCACCTGCGACGACAGCCGCCGCGATCTCGCCCTGGGAGTGACCCACCACCGCGTCCGGCGTGACGCCGTACGACTGCCAGAGCGCGGCCAGCGACACCATCACCGCCCACGACAGCGGCTGCACGACGTCGACGCGGTCCAGGTCCCCGTCGCGCAAAGAGAAGTCCACAAAGGACGACAAGGCCGTCTCGCACTCGGCGAACCGCGCGGCGAAAACCGGTGACTCGTCGAGCAGCTCGGCGGTCATCCCGGCCCACTGCGCACCCTGGCCGGGGAACACGAAGACCGTGCGGCCGACGAGACCGGTGACGCCGGTGACCACGGACGGGCCCGGGGTCCCGGCGGCGATCTCGCGCAGGCCGGCCAGCAGCTCCGCGCGTTCGCCGACCACCGCGGCCCGGCGCTCGAACGCGGTCCGCGTCGCCGCCAGGGACCAGCCGACGTCGGCGACACCGTGCTCGGTCTCCGCCAACGCCGAGGCTCGGTCGGCCAGCGCACTTTCGGACCTGCCGGACAGCACCCATACGCCCAGGGAGTCCACTTCGGACATTTCAGAGGTGGGCTCGGGGACCTGCTCGACGATGACGTGCGCGTTGGTACCGCTGATGCCGAACGAGGACACGCCGGCCCGGCGAGGTGCACTGGTTTCCGGCCACGGCTGCTCCGTCGCGGCCAGGGTCACCGCGCCCGCGGACCAGTCGATGCGGGAGCTCGGCTCGTCGGCGTGCAGGGTCCGCGGCACGACGCCGTGGCGCAGTGCCTGCACCACCTTGATCACGCCGCCGATGCCCGCGGCGGCCTGGGTGTGCCCCAGGTTCGACTTCAGCGAGCCGAGCAGCAGCGGGCGTTCGCGGTCCTGGCCGTAGGTGGCGATGAGCGCCTGGGCCTCGATCGGGTCGCCCAGCGGGGTGCCGGTGCCGTGCGCCTCGACGACGTCCACTTCGGACGGTGTGAGCCCGGCGTCGGCGAGTGCGGCGCGGATCACGCGTTGCTGGGACGGGCCGTTCGGGGCGGTCAGGCCGTTGGACGCGCCGTCGGAGTTGACCGCCGTGCCGCGCACGACGGCGAGCACCGGGTGACCGTGGCGGCGCGCGTCGGACAGCCGTTCGACGACCACGACACCGGCGCCTTCGGCCCAGCCCGTGCCGTCGGCGTCGGCCGAGAACGCGCGGCAGCGGCCGTCGCGGGAGAGGCCGCGTTGGCGGCTGAACTCGACGAGCATCCCCGGGCTGGCCATCACGGCGGCGCCACCGGCGATCGCGAGCGTGCACTCCCCCGCCAGCAGCGCGCGGACAGCGAGGTGCAGCGCGACCAGCGACGACGAGCACGCGGTGTCGACCGTCAGCGCGGGGCCTTCGAGGCCGAGGACGTACGCGAGCCGGCCCGACGCGACGCTGCCGGTGGTGCCCGTGAGCAGGTGGCCGCCTTCGCCGCCTTCGGACAGGCGCGGGCCGTACTCGGAGTTCGTCGCGCCGACGTAGACGCCGGTGCGGCTGCCCTTCAGGGACGCCGGGTCGATGCCCGCGTGCTCGAACGCCTCCCACGCGGTCTCCAGGAGCAGCCGCTGCTGCGGGTCCATCGCGAGGGCTTCGCGCGGCGAGATGCCGAAGAAGTCCGCGTCGAACCCGGCAATGTCGGTGAGGAAACCGCCGTGGCGTGCGTAGGACGTCCCTGCCTTGTCCGGGTTGGCGTCGTAGAGCGTGTCGAGGTCCCAGCCGCGGTCGGTGGGGAAGCCGCCGATCACGTCGCGGCCGTCCTTGACGAGGTCCCAGAGGTCGTCGGCCGAGCGCACGCCGCCGGGGTAGCGGCAGCTCATGGCGACGATGGCGATCGGCTCCTCGGCGCGGGTGGGGTGGGCTTGGTCGGTGTGGGTGGCGCCGGTCAGCATCGCGGCGAGCCGGGCCGGGGTCGGGTGGTCGAACACCGCGGTGGCGGGGACTTTCCGGCCCGTTGCGGTGGAGAGGCGCTCGCACAGCTCTACGCCGATGATCGAGTCGAAGCCGAGGTCCTTGAACGTCGCCGCGGGGTCGATCGCGTCCGGGCCGGGGTGGCCGAGGACCAGCGCGGTGTGGGCGCGGACCGTCTCGAGGAGGTCCTGCGTCGGGTGTGAACTTGCCTCCGGGCGGGCCTCCGCCCCCCGGTCTCCAGTGTATCGGGGGGTACCGACAGTTTCGGTGGTGTCGAGCCAGAAGCGCTCACGCTGGAACGCGTACGTCGGCAGGTCGACGCGTTGCCCGCCGGGGAACGTCCACTTGACGGCGCCGCCGCGGGTCCACAGCTCGGCGACCGATCTCGCGAAGCGGGCCGGGCCGCCTTCGCCGCGGCGGAGCGTGCCGACCGCCGCGGCCGGGTGGTCGCGGTCGGCCGCCGTCGCCACTATGCCGCCGACCAGCACCGGGTGGGGGCTGACCTCGGCGAACACACTCAGCCCGGCGTCCAGCGCCGCGCGGACCGCCGGGTCGAACAGGACCGGCTGCCGCAGGTTGGCGAACCAGTGGTCCGCGTCGAGCCGTTCGGTGTCGAGCCTGCCGCCCGCGGTCGAGGAGTAGAACGGGATCGCCGAGGCGCGGGGCCGGATGCCGGCGATCAGCCGCAGCAGCTCGTCCTTCAGCGGTTCGGCCTGCGCGGAGTGTGAGGCGTAGGCGATCGCGATCCGGCGTGAGCGCACCTCGCGGGTGGTCAGCTCGGCCTGCAGTTCTTCGAGGGCGTCGAGGTCGCCGGACACCGCCGTGGTCGCGGGGCCGTTGACCGCGCCGACCGACAGCCGGCCCTCGTACGCCGCCAGCAGCTCGGTCACCTCCGCGACCGGCAGGTCGACCGACAGCATGCCGCCGTTGCCTGCCATGCGTTCGGCCAGGAGCTTGGCTCGCAGCGCGACGATGCGCGCCGCGTCCTCCAGCGACAGCGCGTCCGCGACGACGGCGGCCGCCAGCTCGCCCTGGCTGTGCCCGAGCACCGCCGCGGGCTCGACCCCGCGCGCCCGCCACTCGGCGGCCAGGGACACCGCGACCGACCAGAACACCGGCTGCAGCACGTCGGTGCGCTCGAGCGACGGGGTTCCGTGGCGCAGGACGTCGACGACGTCCCAGTCGAGGTGCGGGGCGAGCGCGGCGGCGCATTCGGCCAGCCGGGCGGCGAACACCGGCGACGCGTCGAGCAGCTCGGCGGCCATCCCGGCCCACTGGCCACCCTGGCCGGGGAAGACGAAGACCACACGGTCGTCGCCCGTGGCCGCGACACCTTGCGTGACGCCCAGTCCGTCCGCGACCGCGCGCAGGCCGTCTCGGCTGTCGACGACCGCGCGGTGCTCGAACGCCGTGCGGTGGCTCGCCAGCGTCCAGCCGATGTCCACAGGGGACAGTTCCGGGTGCTCGTCCACACGCGACAGCAGACGGCAGGCCTGCGCACGCAGGGCCGAGGCGGTGCGGGCCGACAGCAGCCAGGGCGCCGGGGTGTCCGTCACCTCACGGGGTGCGGCGGGTTCGGCCGCTTCGAGGACGACGTGGGCGTTCGTCCCGCCCATGCCGAACGAGCTGACGCCGGCGATCCGGCGCCCGGCCCAGCCCGCCGGCTCGGCCACCACGCGCAAGTTCAGTTCGTCCAGGGGGATGGCCGGGTTCGGCGTCGTGAAGTTGAGGCTCGCGGGCAGCGTGGCGTGGCGGACCGCGAGGACGGCCTTGAGCAGCCCGGCGATCCCCGCCGCGCCCTCCAGGTGGCCGATGTTCGTCTTGACCGACCCGACCGGCAGCGGCTCGGTGCGGCCGGCGGCGAAGACCCGGCCCAGCGCGGCCGCTTCGATCGGGTCGCCGACCTTGGTGCCGGTGCCGTGCAGCTCGACGTACCCGACGGCGGACGGCTCGATGCCGGCGTCGGCGTGGGCACCGCGGACCGCGGCGGCCTGGGCGTCGGCGTCCGGGACGGTCAGGCCGTCGCCGGCGCCGTCGTTGTTCACCGCCGTGCCGCGGATGACGCAGAGGATTTCGTCGCCGTCGGCTTGGGCCTGCGACAGCAGTTTGAGGACGACGAGCCCGCCGCCCTCGCCGCGGACGAACCCGTTGGCCCGGGCGTCGAAGGTGAAGCACTGCCCGTCCGGGGACAGCCCGCCGAAGCGCGCCGTCGTGACCGCGTTGTCCGGCGCGAAGATCAGGTTGACCCCGCCCGCCAGTGCGACCGGGCACTCGCCGCGGCGCAGGCTCTGCACCGCCAGGTGGACGGCGACGAGCGAGGACGACTGTCCGGAGTCGACGGTGAAGCTCGGGCCGTGGGCACCGAGGAGGTGGGAGACGCGGTTGCCGAGCAGGCTGCGGTGGACGCCGGTGATGGTGTGGTGGCCGATCGACCCGGGGTCGCTCGCGTGGACGAGTGCGGCGTAGTCGTCCCACATCGCGCCGACGAACACGCCGGCGGCGCTCCCGCCGAGGCTCGCGGGCACGATTCCGGCGTGCTCCAGGGCTTCCCACGCCAGTTCCAGGACCAGCCGCTGCTGCGGGTCCATCGCGGCGGCTTCGCGCGGCGAGATGCCGAAGAACGCGGCGTCGAAGCGGTCGACCGCGTCGAGGAACCCGCCGTGCCGGACGCCGGTTTCCTCGGCGTCCCACCGGTCGGCGGGGACTTCGGTGATCGCGCTGCGGCCGTCGCTCAGCAGCTGCCAGAACGCTTCGGGGCCGTCCGCGCCCGGGAGGCGGCAGGACAGCCCGACCACGGCGACCGGCTCGCCCGGAGTGCTCGCAAAACCCGTCATCTCACGCTCCATCGGCGGGCGGCTTCCTTCCTGTGACGCTGCTCGACGTCCACGGCAACACAGGCGCGGCAACGCTGTCCACGACGGACAGATGAGGTCTAGTGCGGTGCCTAAAGGACTCGGTGCGCCCAGGTGACGGGAAGAGCGTGAACCCCGTAGTGGAGCATGTCGTCGCGCAGCGGCACCTGATCCGCCGGGACGGACAGCCGGAGATCGGGGAACCGTTCGAACAGCGCTCGAAAGCCCACCTGCATGGTGAACCGGGCCAGGTGCTGGCCGATGCACTGGTGCACGCCGTGGCCGAACGCGACGTGGCCCTGGGTCACGCGGCCGACGTCGAGCCGGTCGGGGTCCGGGAAGCGCTCGGGGTCGCGGTTGGCCGCCGGCAGCGCGACGACCACCGTCTCGCCTTCGCGGATCACGTGCTCCCCCAGTTCGACGTCCGCCAGCGCCGCCCGGCTCGCGCCCAGGTGCGAGACCGTCAGGTAGCGCAGCAGTTCCTCGACGGCGTTGGGCCACAGCTCCGGCTCGGCCTGGACCCGCGCCAGCTGCGACCGGTGCTCGAACAGCGCGAAAGTGCCCAGCGCCAGCATGTTCGTCGTCGTGTCGAAGCCACCGCCGACGAGCGCCCACGCGAGGTTGACCAGCTCGGGCCGGTCGAGTTCGCCGGTGCTCGCCAGTTCGCCGAGCATGTCCTCGCCCGGGTCGTCGAAGGCCGCGTCGACGAGCCGCTCCAGGGTGCCGCCGACGACCGTGATCGCGGCGATCAGCTCCTCCAGGGAGTACCGCATGCGGGCCACGACGTTCAGGTGGTGCAGCAGTTCTTCGCGATCGGACTCGGGGACGCCGACCAGCTCGCACATGAGCCGGGTGGCCAGCGGCTCGGCGTACGCGGTGACCAGCTCGGCTTCCGTGCCGTGCGACGCCATCGCGTCGAGCAGCTCGCCGGCGATCCGCTCGGCGGCCGGGACCAGCTCGCGGGTGCGCCGCACGGTGAAGTACTTCGCGATCAGCTTGCGGTACCGCGCGTGGTCGGCGCCGTCCATCTTCGGGAACGCGCCGGGCGCGGCCGGCTCCGGCTCGTAGGTGTCCATCGGGAACGGCGGCGGCACGGCGAGCGCGACGAGATCGTTGCGGTGGCTGAACCGGGCGTCCGACAGCACCGCGCGGACGTCCGACAGCTTGGTCACCAGCCAGCCCGTGGCCGGCCCGGGACTGGCGTCGAACGCGAGCGGGCTGACCCCCGGCAGCGTCCGGTATTCGTCGGGCGGGTCGAACGGGCAGCTGCGCTTGACGGGCAGCGAAAACGGCTCGGTCACTTCCGGCTCCCTCCGGGCACGGGCGCGACCCGCGCCTCGATTTCGGCGGCGGCGCGGACCGCCCCGCCCGCGGCGTGCACCTCGCGCCGCATCAGGTCGACGCGCCGGCGCACGGCGTCGTCGCGGTCGACGGCGAGCACCGCGTCCCGGATTTCTGCGGCGGTCACCGTTTCCTTGTCGAGCGACACCCCCAGGCCGAGCCGCCGGATCTGCCGGGCGTTGATGTGCTGCTCCGGGTGGTGCGGCACGGCGATCACGGGGACGCCGAAGTACAGCGCCTCCATCAGGCTGCCCATCCCGCCCTGGCAGAGGAACACCGAGCAGTGCGGGAGGACGTCCGGGTGCGCCACCCAGCGATGAGCCTCCACATTGGACGGAAGTGGCCCGAGCGTGGCCGGATCGACCCGCTTCCCGAGGGTGAGCACCACTTGCCACGGCACATCCGCGAACGCCTCGGCGCAGGTCCGGAAGAACTCCGGGCGGTCGTTGACCGTCGTGCCCAACGTGATCAGCACGACCGGTCGTCCGTCGGCGGGCGGCGTCCACGCGCCGGCGGGCTCGCCGACCGAGGGGCCGACGAAGGCGAACCGTTCGTCGAACGTCGGCCCGGCCGGCTGGAACGCCCGCGGCAGGAACACCAGCGTGAATTCGTCGCCGCCGGTGAAGAACTCCTCCAGCGTCAGCGTCCCGAGACCGTGCTCGGCCAGGTACTCGCCGAGGCGCGTGACGAACCGGGCGATCGCCGGGTGCGCCGGGTCGACCGGCTCGCCGAAGGTCTGGTTCTCCTTGGTGAGCGAGAAGTGCTCGTTCGACGCGGCCGTGGCCGACAGCTGCACGGTCGGCAACCGCGCTTTCCGAGCCAGCAGCCGGCCGGGCGCCCACAGCGTCGTGTCGTAGACGAGCAAGTCCGGTGTGGACAGACGCTCCACGGCGGGCAGCACGGCCATGCTCTGTTCCAGCAGGTCCAGCGGCGCCCGCGCGGCCTCGTCGGCGTTCGTGATGTCCGGCTGGGCCGTGGACAGGTCGCAGCCGTAGTCCTCGGCACGGGCGCCGGTCGCGGCGACGCGGTCGGCGAACTCACCGGAGGTGAAGCAGGTGACCCGGTGACCGCGGCGGACGAGCTCGGCGACCACCGGCAGCGCCGGCGTCATGTGGCCGTAGGCCGGGTAGGGCAGGAAGGTGATGTCGCTCATGACCGCTCCTACGCGGCGGGAACGCGGCGGCGCTTGTAACGCTCGATCAGCGTGAGCGCGGGTGAGGTGGCCACCGTGGTCACCAGCGTCATGACCACGAGCATCGCGAACATCGTCGGGCTGATCACCTTGAGGTCGAGCCCGATGTTGAGCACCGCCAGCTCGGTCAGCCCCCGGCAGTTCATCAGCGCGCCCAGCGACCACGCGTCCCGCCTGCCGATCCCGGACAACCGCGCGGCGGCCAAGCTGCCGCCCCACTTGCCCAGCATCGCCACGACGACGATCAGCGCGCACCACAGCCACAGCGTCGGGTCCGTGCCGATGAGGTCGAACTTCGTGCGGAGTCCGGTGTAGACGAAGAACAGCGGCAGCAGCAGTGTCACGGTCAGCGCGTGCATCTGCTCGGTGGCCTGGCGGATCGGCAGCGACCCGCGCGGCGTCACGGCGCCGAAGAGGAAGGCGCCGAAGATCGGGTGGATGCCGATGGCGTTGGTGGCCAGCGCGGACAGCAGCAGCCCGGCCAGCAGCACGGACACCACCGCCGTCGTCGGCAGCGCCTTCTGGCCGTGCTCGGTCGGCGCGAACAGCCGGCGCAGCAACGGACGCACGACGAACAGCATCAGCGCGAAGAACGCGATCGTGAGCCCGATCGTCAAGCCCGTCGCGGCCAGGGAACCGGCACTGGCGATGGCGACGACGAGCGCGAGCAGGCACCACGCGGTGATGTCGTCGACCGCGGCGCAGCTCAGCGCCAGCGCGGCGATCGGCAGCTTCGTCATCCCGCGGTCGGTGATGATCCTGGCCAGCACGGGGAACGCCGTGATGCTCATCGAAATCGCGAGGAACAGCGAGAACGGCAGCCGGTCGACACCGTCGCCGAGCGTGGGGTGCAGCGCGAACGCGAGCAGCACCCCGGACAGGAACGGGATCGCGACGCTGACGTGGCTCACCAGCACCGCGGCCTTGCTGCGGCGGCGGACCAGCTCGACGTCGAGCTCGTAGCCGACCAGGAACATGAAGATGACCAGGCCGATCTGGGCGAGCGTGTTGATCGTCGGGGCCAGTGAGTCGGGGAAGATCCAGTGGTAGGCCGCCGGCCACACCCAGCCGAGGAACGACGGCCCGAGCAGGATGCCGGCGAAGATCTCGCCGATCACCGTCGGCTGCGCCAGCCGCCGCGCGGCCGCCGAAAGCAGCCGGCAGGCCAGGAAGATCACCGGCAGGGCGAACAGCAGCTTGGCCACCGGGTCGGGCCCGCCGCCGGAGTGCCCGGTCGCCGTCGCGCCGCCGTCCGGGCTGGAGCGCAGCAGGAAGAACGCGACCACGACCGGGACGACCACCATGGCCAGGTAGGAGACCCAGGTCCGGCGCCGGCCCGGCGGGGCCGCCGGCTCGGCGGTGCCGGTGGTGCGCTCGTCGAGCGATGACATGACTGGCCTCTCCGATCACGCTGCCGGACAAAGCGGTCGTGAGTGAGAAACAGTGTTCTAACCCTGTTTCTCACTCACGACCGGGACGTGCCTAGAACAGGGCCAACGCGGAAGAAGAGGCCTTGAGGCTGCCGAGGTGCCCGTGCCACAGGTGCGTGGGGTCGGCCTCGACGGCGGCGACGTACTCCTTCATCGCGGTCAGCGCCGCCGGCTCCTCGGCGTCGTAGACGTCGCCCTGGAGCATCTGGATGACGTCCTTGCGGTAGCGGTCGTCGTCGATGAACGCGGTGAACAGCACGTTCAGCCGGTAGTACATCGAGATGAAGTCGTACCAGATGTTGACGCCCTTGCGGAGCGTGTTCACGTAGTTGTCGAACCGCTCGCGGCGGAAGTCGCCGGCCTGGTGCGCGGCGATGACGTCCTTGGCCGCCAGGCGCGCGCTGTTCATCGCGACGCTCACGCCGCTGGAGAAGATCGGGTCGACGAACCGGGCGGCGTCGCCGATGAGCACCAGCGAGTCGCCGGCGATCTGCTTCATGCCGTAGCTGTAGTCGCCCTCGGTCTTGAACTTCCGCACGCGCTGCGCCTGCTTCAGCGCGTCCAGCATCTCCGGCCGGGTGCCGACGGAGTTCCAGAAGAAGCCCTCGAGGTCGTCCTTGTGCTCCTTGAACTTCTCCTTCTGGGTCACGACGCCGATCGAGGTGATGGTCTCGGTGATCGGGATCTGCCAGACCCAGGTGTTCTCCTGCGGCAGGAAGTGCACGTGGATGTAGTCGGCGTCCTCGGGACGGCGCGCCAGCGACGCGCGGTCCAGGCCCTCGAACCACGTGTGCACGGCGTACTGGTTGAAGACCTTGTCCGGCACCTTGACCTTGAGCTGCTGACCCAGCAGGGTCTGCCGGCCGGACGCGTCGAGCACGCAGCGGACCGCGACTTCCAGGGGCTGGTCGCCGATCTTGGCCTGCAGCACCGGCCGGTCGCGGTCGGTGAAGTCGACGCGGTTGACCCGGACGCCCTGGTAGACCTTGGCACCGAGCTCTTCGGCGTGCTTGAGCAGCAGCGAGTCGAACTGGCCGCGGTCGACGTGCCAGGCGTAGACGCGGTCGACGCCGTCCTGGTCGCGCTCCTCGTAGGCGATCTCCGCCACGCCGAGGCCGTGCGAGCCGGCGTCGAAGTCCAGGGTGCTGGTCGGGCGGGTGTCGGAAGAGGTCCACGCGGCCCCGTACTTGCGGGGGAACCCGGCGGCTTCGACCTTGCCGATGACGCCGATGTCGTGCATCACCGGGATGACCGCGGGGACGAGGGACTCGCCGACGTGCTCGCGGGGGAACGTCTCCCCCTCGAAGACGGCCACCTTGAGGCCGGCCTTGGCCAGGTAGGAAGCCGCCGTGGAGCCGGCCGGGCCGCCGCCGATGATGCCGACGTCGTAGTCGTAGGACACGGGTTCTCCGTTTCTGGGTCGGGAAAGGGGGTCAGGCGACCGGGGCGCGCAGCGACGTCACCAGGTCGGCGATGCTTTCGATGTCCTTGAAGTGGCGGGCCACCATCTCCGTCGGCGGGACGCGCACGGAGAACTCCTCACGGATGTAGGCGACCAGCCGGGTCGTTTCGATCGAGTTCAGCAGGCCCCAGTCCAGCAACGGCGTGGTCGTGGTCAGCTCGCCCACGTCCTTCCCGTCCAGCAGGTGCTTCTCGACGAACTCAACGAGCTTCCGCGTGATCTCCACGCGCTCGTCGTCTGCCATGGTTCATTCCTCCAGTGACGGCACAGGTCCAGGTTCGCGGGCGGATCAGTCGGTGCCCGCGTCGTGCGTGGCTTTGTTGCGCGAGCCGCGACGCGGGCGCTCGAGCCGCTCGGTCTCGGCGTTGATGTGCTTGCGCGGGGCGAAGGCGACGTAGCGGCCGCCGGACATCTTGGCCTTGAAGTTCTTCATCCAGCCGTGGTGCCCGAAGTTGCCGAACTTGTCGAAGCCGACCAGCGAAATGCCGCTGCGGTCGTAGTGCCCGCCGACGAGCAGGCACCACTGCCGGTAGTCCGGGTATTCGTTGGTCAGGTGGCGGTAGGTGAGCACGAAGGCGAGGTAACGGCGGAAGTCCATGCCGTCCAGGCCTTCTTCGTCGTAGACCCGGGAAATGGCCTGGGTGCTCTGGCCGAGCATCTCCGGGATCGGCGAGGCCGAGCAGACGAGCCAGTGCGACTCGTCGGTCATCGGGCTCTTGATCATGTTCTGCTCGACTTCCCAGCGGAAGTTCGTGTTGAGCTTCCCGGTCTCGATCATCTGCGCCTCGGAGATCTCCTGCGGCACGTAGATGAGCATTTCGTTGGTGGTCTCGAGCTCGTCGATCTCGGCCTGCGTGAACGGGCAGGGCTTCACGGCGATTTCAGTGGTCCCATAGACTCCGTAAACCATGTCTTCGAGGTTCTCGGGCATGCGCATGAGCGACCGTCCTGAATTCCATTTATCGCGTGGCTGGATGTGGCGTCGATTGGTTCTATCACGCAGCTGACTGGGGAAATGCTCAGTAGAACTGGGACTTCTCCGTCGAATCCATCAGCGCGACCGTGTTGCTCGACGGGTTCACGACCGTGCTCACCAGGTCGAAGTACCCGGTGCCCACCTCACGCTGGTGCCGCGTCGCCGTGTAGCCGGCCGCCTCGGCCGCGAATTCGCGCTCCTGCAGCTCGACGTAGGCCGTCATGCCTTCTTCGGCGTAGTCGCGGGCCAGCGCGAACATCGAATGGTTCAGCGCGTGGAAGCCGGCGAGGGTGATGAACTGGAACTTGTAGCCCATGTGCCCCAGCTCGCGCTGGAACTTCGCGATCGTCGCGTCGTCGAGGTGCTGCTTCCAGTTGAACGAGGGCGAGCAGTTGTACGCCAGGAGCTGGTCGGGGTACTCCGCCTTGATCGCCTCGGCGAACCGGCGCGCGACCTCCAGGTCCGGTTTGGACGTTTCCATCCACAGTAGATCCGCGTACGGCGCGTAAGCCAGGCCACGGGCGACGCACGGCTCGATGCCGCCGCGGACGCGGTGGTAGCCCTCGGGCGTGCGCTCGCCGGTCAGGAACGGCCGGTCGCGCTCGTCGACGTCGCTGGTGATGAGGTTCGCGGCCTGGGCGTCGGTGCGGGCGATGACGAGGCTCGGCACATCGCAGACGTCGGCGGCCAGCCGCGCGGCCTGCAGCGTGCGGACGTGCTGGCTGGTCGGGATGAGCACCTTGCCGCCGAGGTGGCCGCACTTCTTCTCCGCGGCCAGCTGGTCTTCCCAGTGCACGCCCGCGGCGCCGCCGGCGATCATGCCCTTCATCAGCTCGAACGCGTTGAGCACGCCCCCGAAACCGGCCTCGGCGTCCGCGACGATCGGCGCCAGCCAGTGCGGCGCGTCCTTTTCGTCCTCGGCCCAGCTGATCTGGTCGGCGCGCAGCAGCGCGTTGTTGATCCGGCGCACGACCTGCGGGACCGAGTTGGCCGGGTAAAGGCTCTGGTCCGGGTAGGTGTGGCCGGACAGGTTCGCGTCCGCGGCCACCTGCCAGCCGGAGAGGTAGATGGCCTTGAGGCCGGCGCGCACCTGCTGCACGGCCTGGTTGCCGGTCAGCGCGCCCAGCGCGTGGACGTAGTCCTCGCTCTGCAGGAGGCTCCACAGCCGCTGCGCACCCAGCCGGGCGAGCGTGTGCTCTTCGGTCACGCTGCCGCGCAGCCGCAGGACGTCCTCGGCGGAGTAGTCGCGGCGGACTCCGCGCCACCGGGGGTCCTCGGCCCAGGACCGGGCCAGGTCGGCCGCCGCGGCTTCGCGGGGCGGCGCTGCGGTTACGGTCATGTCGTTCTCCTGACGTACGACGACGCGCGGCTTCGGGGACGAACCCATTTAGCACCTCCGAACCCCCGCCGAGCGCCACCCCGGAGCGAGGACGAAGCATTCCCCTAGTTCTTGCCGTGCGCGTCCGTTCGCCGCCGTGACCGGGGCGGATACTCGGTTCGCGAGCCACCTTGCGAACGGAAGGCGTTTGATGGCAAAGGATCTGCGGACATTCCTGGCCGAACTGGACCCGGACCAGGTCAAGGTCGTGCGCAAGCACGTCGACCCCGAGTTCGAGGTCACCGCCGTCGTCGACCGCATGGAGGACGACCCCGCCTACCCCGGGTTCCCGGCCGTGCTGTTCGAGAACGTGGGCGGCTCCGACATCCCGTTGCTCATCAACCTGCACGGCACCTACGAGCGGCTCGCGCGCAGCATCGGCGCGGACGTCCACTCGATGGTGCCCGAGTACGCCCGGCGCGAGGGCTCGGGAATCAAGCCGGTCACCGTGGACACCGCGCCGGTGCAGGAGGTCGTGCTCACCGGCGACGTCATCGACGTCGGCCTGCTGCCGCTGCTCAAGCACCAGGAACTGGACGCGGGCAAGTACATCACCTCGGCGGTGACCATCTGCCGCGACCCCGACAGCGGCAAGATCAACGCTGGCATCTTCCGCCACCAGGCGCAGGGCCGCGACCAGGTGGGCATCCAGGTGAACCCGGCCCACCACACCGCTTACGTGCTGCGAAAACTGCGTGAACAGAAGAAGCCGATGGAGGTGGCGCTCGTCATCGGCCACCACCCGGCGCTGCTGATGGGCGCGGTGTCCAAACTGGAGGGGATCGGCGGCGAGCTCGACGTCGTCGGCGGCCTGCTCGGCGAAGCCCTGGAAATGGTGCCGTGCAAGACGGTCGACCTCGAGGTGCCGGCCCGCGCGGAGATCGTCATCGAGGGCGTGATCGACACCGACCCCGACGCGACGGCCGTCGAGGGCCCGTTCGGCGAGTACCCGCGGTTCTACACCCGCACCGGCCCGCAGCCGTACGTCAAGATCACCGCGATCACCATGCGCCGCAAGCCGATCTTCGTCGACGTCTTCAACGCCCACACCGAGCACAGCATGCTCGGCGGGCTCCCGCGGATGGGCAGCATCCACCGCCGTGTCAAGGAAGCCGTGCCGACGGTGACCGGCGTGCACCTGCCGCTGTCCGGGATGGCGCGGTCGCACCTGTACCTGTCGATGAGCAAGCGCGTCGAGGGTGAGCCGAAGCTGGCGGCCTGCGCGGCGTTGGCGGTAGATCCGTTGCTGAAGCACGTGTTCGTGGTGGACGACGACGTCGACGTGTTCAACGAAGTCGAGACGCTTTGGTGCCTGGCGACGCGCTTCCAAGCCGACCGCGACCTGACGATCCTGCCCGGTTTTCTCGGCGGCCAGCTCAACCCGGTGACCTACGGGCACAACCGGGAGGAGAAGGGCCCGATGGAGACGAAGCTGATCTTCGACTGCACCAAGCCCGTGCCGCCAACCGTGTTCCCGCCGTCGTGCCGGGTGCCGCCGGAGGTCGTCGAGCGGGTGGACCACCGGGCCCTGCTGGAGGACGTACCGGCGTCCTATCTGGACTGAAGGTCGCCCGCGCCGCCATCGACGCCGGTGCGGGCGATCTTCCACCAAACGAAAGGCCCCTTCCGCGGAAGGGGCCTTTTCACTGGGCGGCGGGGCCGTGCCAGCGTTCGACCAGCTCGTCCGGCGGCTTGATGCCCAGCAGGTCGCACAGCCGGCCGACCTGGTGGTCGACCAGGTCTCCCAGGGACTTCGGGCGCCCGTAGAACGCCGGCATCAGCGGGGCCAGGATCCCGCCCATCTCGGTCACCTGCGTCATCGCCCGCAGGTGTCCCAGGTGCAACGGCGTCTCGCGCAACGCGACGACGAGCTTCCGCCGCTCCTTCAACGTCACATCGGCCGCGCGCACCAGCAGGCTGTCGTTCTGCGACCAGGCGATGGCCCCGAGCGACCGCACCGAGCACGGCAGCACGATCATCGCGTCGATCGGGAACGACCCGCTCGAGATCGGCGCGGCGATGTCGCCGGGCCGGTACGTGAAATCGGCGAGGGAAGCAACCGACGCAGGCGTCCAGTCCGTCTCGAAGGCGATCGTCTGACGCGCCGCCGGCGTCACGACCAGGTGCGTCTCGACCTCCGGCATGCCCTTCAGGATTTCCAGCAGCCGGATGCCGTAGATCGCGCCGCTGGAGCCGGACATCCCGACCACCAGCCGGAACGGCTCAGTCATGCTTCGCCCGCCTCCGCTCCGCCTGCCGTTCCTTGACTTCGTCGACCGGGCTGCGCCGGGCCTCCTCCTCGACCATCCGCCGCCACTCGGTCAGCGAGACGTCGGGGCGGTACAGCCGCTCCGGCGGGGCGTCGGTGACCTCCACCATCAGCCGGTCCTCGTCGTTGAACATGCCGTGGAACACCCAGCGCGCCCACGTCCAGTAATAGAGCCGAAAACGACGGTTGCGCCACTTCCCTTTGTTCATCACGGCGAGCTGGACGTACGTGTGGTCCTCCGCGGTCGCGGCGACCCACCACTCGAAGTGCGCCCACTCCTCGTACTTGACCCGCAGGGTGCCGGGCAGCCGCAGCGACACCTTCGTCTTGTTGCCCTCGCGGCGGCGGTACCACTTCTTCTTCGGGAAGTCGCCGAGACCCGGGAAGGACGCGCTGTAGTGCATCTTGTCCTTGCGGCGGGTGATCCACGGCCCGTCGCGGATGACCTTCATCTCGCTCCACACCGGCATCTTCACGCGCTTGGTCCACAACGCGTTGCGGTGCAGCCATTTCGCGTGGCCGTCGTCGAAGCCGTTCTCCGCGCCGAAGCGCCAATTGCCCTCGCGCACGGTGATCCGGCCGACGACGACGGCGTCCGGGTCGAGCAGCTCCTCCGGGACGTCCTCCTCGAACGGCCGGGCCGGGCCGTCGCCCAGCCACAGCCAGACCAGGCCGCGCGCCTCCTCGACCGGGTACGTCCGGACGGTGACCTTGCCGCAGATCGGCGACTCCGGGCCGTCGGTGATCGCCGCGACCAGCACGCCGGTCTCCAGGTCGAACGTCCAGCCGTGGTAGCAGCAGCTCCACGTGCCGGGGAACTCCTGCGACGACATCTCGTGGCTCAGCGGGACCCCGCGGTGCGGGCAGCGGTCGTGCAGCGCGCGGACCGCGCCGCCGTCGCGGATCAGCATGATCTTCTCGCCGAGCACCCGCACCGCGCGCGGCTTGCGGCCGATCTTGCGCGACCACGCCACCGGGTACCAGTACTCGCGGAAGCCGAGCGCCGCCTTTTCGTAGCGTGGCCAGGTCGACCAGTCGCGGCGGCCGGGGCCGCCGACGGTCGCCTGCCGCCGCGCGGGGGGTGCCTCGTCGCCGACGGTGTCCGTCATCGGTCTTCTCCTCGACTGCTCGCAGGGAGTTCACGCAGTTCGGCCCGCTGCCGGGTGGTCACGTCCACCACGACGCCGATGAGCAGGTCGACCAGCCGGCGCATGGCGGGCAGGTCGGCGACACCCATGGAAAACCCCGGGAACGGGCTGGGCACGGCGGCGGGCGGCAGGCCGATCCGCGCGGTCGGGATGCCGTGCCGGCGCAGCACCCCCCCGTCGGACAGGCCGCTGCCCGGCTTGCCCGGCACGTGCGGCCGGCCTTCGACGTCTTCCCACGCCCGGATCAGCCGGGTGACGACCGGGTTGTCGGCGGCGGTGGCCGAGCCCGCCTGGCCCGCCACCAGCTCGACCTCGACGCCGACGTCGGGTTCGGCCGCGCGCAGCTCGGCGACGACCGCCTCGAACTGCCCGGCGACGTCGTTCACCGTGGTGCGCGGGTTGACCCGCAGGTCGACCCAGAACTCGCAGGTCGCCGGGTTGAACGCGGGCTTGGTGCCGTCGCCGGCCCGGATCGCGGTGACCGCGCCCTGCGGCGCCACCTGGCCCGAGGAGTTGCGCGCGGTGTACTCGGCGAACCAGCTCTCCAGCCGGCCGATCATCCGGGCGGCGGCGGTGATCGCGTTGGTGTAGTGCCCCTTGTGCCTGCTGCCGGTGTAGCCGACCGAGCCGCGCACGACGACGCGGAAGATCGCGAACCCGACCTCCTCGTGCACCACCGAGTAGCCCGGCTTGAGGACGATGGCGAGGTCGGCGGAGCACTGGCCGTGGTCCATGAGGAACTGGGTGCCGACGTTCATGCCCGAGTTGCGCCGCGAGGAGCGTTCGCTGCCGAGCACCGGCATGCTGCCGCCGACCAGGGCGACCACCAGCTGCCCGTCCAGCGGCACGCCGCAGCGGTGCACCGCGAGCGCGGCGGCCAGCGCGCAGCTGGCGAACGCCTTCGGGTTCTCCGCGCCGAGCCCGACGACCTTGTCGCCGAACCGCTGCGCGGGCAGCGTGAAGTCGTCGCGGGGCCGTTCGCCGAGCCACGGCGCGTCCTCCCGGCCCGGCGCGAACGCCGTGTCGAGCGGCGCGAGCAGGAGCAGCTGCGCGCCCGCGCGGCCGGTGCCGACGCGGGTGACGAGGTTGGCCTGGCGTTCGTCGATGGCCTGCAGCCTGCTGTCGAGCCCGGCCGAGGACATCACGTCGCGGAAGTACTCGGCCAGCTCCCGTTCGCAGCCGGTCGGGCTCGGGATGTCGGTGGCCGCCTGGCACAGCAGGGCCAGCTCGTCCTCGTCGACCTCGGCGCGGGCGGCCTTGACCCACTCCCGCTGCCACCCGGACAGCTTCGTGATGTCCGGGTCGATGGCGTCCGGGGTCATGACGTCTTGATCTCGGTGCCGGTCACGTGGTGGTGGCCCCACAGGCTGGTCGGCCCGGCCAGCTGCCGCGTCGACCACGCCTCGGTGTCCACGTCGAGGCCGTCCCAGCCGTACTCGATCTCCCAGCCCGACGGCGTCTCCAGGTAGAACGAGACGGCGCGGTCGTTGCTGTGCCTGCCCAGCGTGCGCGTGACGATCCGGCGGTCGTACGCGACGTCGATGGTCGAGCCGACGTCGTCGAGCGTCGTGGTCTCCAGCATGATGTGGCGCAGGCCGGGCTCGTCGGTGTCGACCAGCGCGATCGAGTGGTGACGCGGGTTGCAGTGCAGGAACGCGATGAAGCCCTTGAACGTGTCGCTGACGCCGAAGCCGAGCGTGTCCACCAGGAACGCGAGCGTCTCGGCGTAGTTCGTGACGCCGACGACGGCGTGCCCCATCCCGTGCTCGCCGGTCCGGTAGCCGGTCAACGCGCGCGTCAGCCGCAGCGGCCGGAAGTCGGCTTCCTGTCCGTAAAACAGCTCGTGTCGCAGGCCGGACGGGTCTTCGAGCCACACCATGCCCGCGACGCGCCGGTCGGCGCACTCCCCCGCGGTCGCGCGGGTCACCGCGACGCCGGCCTCGGCCAGTTCGCGTTCCAGGGCGGCCAGGTCAGCGGCGCTCGCCACCTCCCAGCCCAGCCAGGAAAGGCCTTCCGCGTCGCCGTGGCGGACGTCGAAGCGGTAGGTCCGCTCGTCCATGCGCAGCAGCAGGCGCCCGTCGTCGACCCACTGGCCGGGCAGGCCGAGGACGTCCGCGGCGAACGTCTCCCAGGCCGGCAGGTCCCTTGTGGACAGTCCGGCGTAAGCGAGACTGCGGATGCGCATGGGGTCCGTCCTCCTGCTGGTCACGCCGTGCCGCCCAGGAACCCGAGCACCACGCGGTCGTGTTCGTCCGGCTGCTCCCACTGCGGCCAGTGCGCGGCGTCGGCGACGCAGTGGAAGGCCGCGCCCGGGATGAGTTTCGCGATCCGGCGGCCCACGTCGGGCCCGCTGCCGGGGTTGTGGTCCGACCACAGCACGAGCGTCGGCACGCTCACCGTCGCCAGCCGCTCTTCGGAGATTCGCCGGTTGGGCCCGGAACCGAACCCGAAGGAGTTCTCGAACACCGTGCGCAGCGCGGCGTTCGTGGCCGGCTCGGCGTAGATCCGCCGGCGGACCTCGACCAGTTCGTCGGTCACGCGGTCCGGCGTGGCCATCAGCCACTCCAGCCGGGTGCGGATGGTCTCCGGGGCCGGGTTTTCGATCGCGGCGAGCGAGCGGGCGCGCAGGGCTTCGCGCCCTTCGGCGGGCCGCTCGTTGACCGAGCCCGGGTCCCACTTGATGCCGGCCGTGGTGTTGAGCACCAGCTTCCCGACGCGGTCGGGGTGCTCCAGGGCGAGGGTCAGCGCGACCCAGCCGCCGAGCGACTCGCCTTCGAGGTGCGCGCGTTCGATGCCCTGGGAGTCGAGCAGGTCGAGGACCTGGTCGACGTACGTGCCGACGGCGTCGTGGGTGAACTCCGGTTTGGCGGAGAAGCCGTGCCAGAGCAGGTCGATCGCCATCGCGCGGTAGTGCTCGCCGAGCCGGGTCACGTTGCGCGCGTACGCCTCGGCGTGGCCGCCGACGCCGTGCAGCAGCACCAGCGGTTCGCCGTCACCGGCTTCGACGACGCGGGTCCGGTACTTCTCGCCGAGTAGGTGGGTCTGGCTGCCCAGCAGCTCGGTCCAGATGGTCACCTCGGTACTCCCAACGGGTCGGCGGGCCCGGCCGGGACCGGTGTTTCGTGGCAGGGGCGGCAGGACTCGAACCTGCAACCGTCGGTGTTGGAAACCGCTGCTCTGGCCAGTTGAGAGCTACACCCCTTCGCGACCGGTTCCCCGGTGCGAGATCAGTATGCGAGAGATTTTTTGGGGAACTTTCTAGCTTGCTCCGAACCGGTCCGGCGTGAAGACGTCGACCAGCGGGTCGGGCTCGCCGTCGACGATCCGGGCCGCGAGGGCCTTGCCGAACAGCGGCGCCAGCGTGACACCCGCGCTCGCGACGGCCTCGAAGTACCCGGGCACGGCGGACAGCGGCCCGACGCTCGGCAGCTCGTCACGCGCACACCGCGCGTCGACCACTTCGGCCGTGCGGACGGTCGCCGTGCCCAGCAGCGGCACCACCTTCGCCGCCCGGTCCAGCAGGTCCTTGACGAACTCCGGGTCGGGCGGGCCCGAACGCGGCGGCAGCCCGCGGTCGACGCGGTCCGAGCGCAGGACCACGCGCCCGGGCCCGTCCGGCCGGACGCTGACCTCGGGGGCACGCAGGATGTACGGCAGCGGGTCGCCGTCGACCAGCAGGTGCGCGATCAGGCTGCGCCGCGGCGGGCCGAGGAACGGGCGGGCGCCGGCCAGCGCGCCGATCTCGTCCGCGGCCGAGCCGGTGGCGTTGACCACGACGTCGGCCTCGATCCGGCGGCCGTCGGCGAGCCCGACGCCGTTCGCCACCGACGTCACCTCGGCGTTCAGCTCCAGCGTGGCGCCGTGGGAAACCGCCTGGTCCAGGAGGTGGCGGGTGAAGGCGACCGCGTCGATCCACCCCTCGGACGGCAGGAAGGCGACCGGTCCGGACGCGGGGAAGACCACCGACGGGTCGTCCTTCGCGTGCCGCTCGACCGGGCACCCCCATTCGGCGAGCTGGGCGAGGTAGCCGGTGAACGACTCGTCGTCGGTCCACGCCACCGTCCCGGTGCGGTGCCACCAGGGCGCGGCGTCCCCGGCCAGCGCCGTGTGCTCGGCGATGCCGGCCTGGTTCAGCTCGAAGTAGGACTTCGGGAAGCGCCGGTACGCCGTCGCCGTGGCGAAGCCGACTTCCGTGGTGCCCGCGGCCGGCCGGTCCGCGCGGTCGACGCAGTGGACGTGCGCGCCACGCTTCGCCAGGTGGTAGGTCACCGCGGCGCCGATGACGCCGGCGCCGATGACGACCACCTTCGGCGCCATCAGTAGAGCCCTTCCGGCGCGGCCTGGCTGACCTGCAGCGGGCGCACGTTGTGGACGCCGTCGATCGGCCATTCGCCCTTGGTGTCGTAGCGGGTGGCCTCGTCGCGCTCCAGGAGATTGGGCAGGAAAAGGTCTTCGTGCAACACGGTCAGCTTCAACTGTCCTTTGTCGACGTTCTTGCGGAAGTCGCCGGGGTCCACAACGGACATCGTCACCTGCGGGTAGGTCGGCGCGTACGGCAGGATCGCGCCGCCGTCCTCCGGGTGCAAGCTCACCGCATTGCCGAAGGTGTTGCCGTAGCCCGACCGCACGAGCCCGCCGTCGAGCGCCTTGACGAAGTCCTGGTACATCTGCGGGCTCATGTGCGTGCCGCCGAGACGGACCCCGTCGAGTGCGGCCACCAGCTCGGGCTGGCGCGCGATGAGCTTCTGCAGCAGCGCGGGCGTGGTGTTGAGGTAGTGGACGTGCTGCGAGCGCAGGATGTCGACGATCTGGCCCAGGACGTGGTCGGTGTACTCCCCCAGCTCCTTCATCTTGCCGGCGCGGATGAGCTGCTTGATCCACCGCGGGTCCATGTCGATGCCGTAGACGAGCCCGGCCAGCTGCTCGGACAGCTCGATCGCGCCGTTGCCGATCTGGTGCGGCCCGCTCGGCGTCGCCTGCAGCCAGGTCCGGCCCGCTCGGTAGCCGTCGAAGAGGTACGACCAGCGCCGCCATTCGACGCGGTGGGTCATCATGTCCTCGGTGTAGAACACGCGCACCGGGTCGCCGGTGGTGCCGCCGGACTCCCAGACGCGGCCGATCAGCGGGCGGGGCACGATGCGCGGGACCAGGTCGCCGGGGTCCATGCCGCGCAGGTCGCCGGGCGGGAACGGGCCGAACTCGGCGAGCTGGTCGTACCGCGTGATGTCCATCGGGTCGAAGGACAGCTCGGTGGCGCGCTTGAGCCAGTACGGGCTGCCGAGCTCCGGGTTGAAGTGCCGCCGCACCACGTGCCGCGTCCACGCGTCGAGGTCGAGGGACAACCAGTGGTCGGTCAGGCTGGCACGTTCGTGCGTGCGGGTGCTCACGGTCTCTCCTTGCTTCACGCGCCGGGGGCGACGAGGTCGACGGCGTGGTCGTAGATGGCGGTCATGGCTTCGGTGACGTGGTGCGGCTCGGTGATCCGCACGACGGGGAACGGGAAGTCGAGGACGCCGGCGGGCAGCGTCGGGCCGAGCACGAACGCGAGCCGGACGCCTCGGGCCTTCATCCCGGCGCAGACGTGCGGGAGGCTCATCGTCGTGGTCTTGTTGCGCTGGAACAGGTCCCGAACCTCGCCGGCGGTCGTCAGCGCGCGGTCTTCGAGGAACGAGCACACCGGGATCCGCGGGTCGGTCACGGTCATCGCGGCCACCGTCGGCGCCATGAAGTCGGTCGCGTACTGCCGCAACGGCGAGTGCACGGCGAACGGCTGGCCGTCGATGACGCTGACCACGCCGGGCGGGCTCTGCGCGACGAGCTTCTCGAGGGCGTCGGTCGTGCCGCTGAGCATGAGCAGCCGCGCGGTGCCGTCGGCGAGCACGCCGAAGTCGCCGCCGAGGTACACGCCCGGACGGCGGTCGCCGTAGTAATACGTGGCGTCCTCGGTGACCGGGAGGAAGGCGATGGCCGCGCCCTGGGCCGGCGGCGCCGGGTCCGGCAGCGGCGTCTTCGCCTCGCGCACCAGCAGGTCGAACAGGGTCCGGCGGTCCACCGCGCCCGCCACGGAACTCGCGATCAGGCCGCCGAGGCTGATGCCGCCGGCGACGGCCGGGTGGACGTCGGACTCGGCGAGGACGTCGTGGATGCCGAACGCCAGCGCGGCCAGCCGCATCCCGGCGAGGCTGAAGCGGTCGTGGTCGCCGCGGGGTTCGAACTCGCCGCGCAGCAGCACGCGGGGTTCGATGCCGGTCCAGTCGCGGACCTCTTCGTACGTCCGGCGCATCGCCGGGTAGGCCTCGTAGAGCTGTGCGCCGTGCTCCGGGTCGGGATCGGAGATGTTCGCACCGAAGAGATACCCCAGAGTCACCGATTTCCCCTTACGCACGATCCGACGCGGCTGCCGCGACGCTACTGACCGGGTCGTCGCGCGACGCCGGGCTAGCACCGGGGCTCTAGGCAAAACCTCAGCTCCGGGCGCGGGAGTTCTTAAGGGTTACCCCAGGGTTGGCTTGCTAGGGCGGGTATCGCGGGTGAGGCGGGTGGCTCGACGCTGGCGGCTCGTCAGCCATCCGTCGGAGGGATCAGAACGTGGAGTATGGCGTCTCGCTGTTGCCGGACTGCGATCCGCGGACGACGTCCGCCTCGCAGTACTTCCAGGACGTGCTGGAGGTCAGCGTCCTCGCCGACCGGCTCGGCCTCGACTACGTCAAGATGACCGAACACTACCTGCGTTCCTACGGCGGGTATTCCCCGAGCCCGCTGGCGTTCCTGTCGGCCGTGGCCGCGCGCACGCAGTCGATCCGCCTGATGACGGGCGGCATCCAGGCGTCGTTCCACCACCCGATCCAGATCGCCGCGCACGCGGCCCAGGTCGACGTGATGAGCGGCGGCCGCCTGGACGTCGGGTTCGCGCGGGCGTTCCTGCCGTACGAGTTCGAGGCGTTCGGCGTCGACATGGACACCAGCCGAGAGCGCTTCCTGGCGACCATCGAGGCGGTCGTCCGGCTGTGGTCCGAAAAGGACGTCACCGAGGACACGCCGTTCTTCTCCTACGAGAACGCGAATTCGCTCCCCGCCCCGGTGCAGCAGCCGGGCCCGCCGGTGTGGGTGGCCGCGCTGGCGACCCCGGCGAGCTTCGACTGGACCGGCCGCAAGGGGTTCAACCTGCTGATCAGCTCGACCCAGCTGAACGAGATGGCCCGCAAGCGCGAGTACGTCGAGCTGTACCGCAACGCTTTCCTGGAGCACCACGGCGATTCCGGCCGCAAGCCGAAGTTCGCGGTGAGCATCCCGCTGCTGATCGCCGACAGCGACGAAGAGGCCCGCGACTTGGCGGTGCCGTACATGGTGAAGTCGTTCAACGCGTTCAAGGAGGCGATCCTGTCCTGGCACAACGTGGAATCGCCGGCGTACGAGGGTTACACGGCGATGGCGCGTCAGATGGCGAGCTTCGACCTGGAGACCGACGGGCTCGAGGCCAAGGCGGTCGTCGGCTCGCCCGACACGGTGCGCGGGCGGATCGAGGAGGTCCGGGACGTGCTCGGGCCGGACGTCATCCTGTGGAACCTGGACTTCGGCGGCCAGTCCGCGGAGACGATGAGCCGCACGCTGAACCTGTTCGCGGACAAGGTGATGCCCGCGTTCGCGTGACTCCCCCGGGAGACGCTGGAAGGCCCGGTGACCGAGTCACCGGGCCTTCCGTCGTGCGGTGCGGGGTCAGCCGCTGAAGCCGAGGCCGCCCTGCGCCGCGATCATCGTCAAGCGGATGCCGCGCAGCGCCTTCTCCAGGCCCGGCGCCACCTCGCCCACGCGGTCGGTCAGCTCCTCGATGCGGTCCTTGTACTCGCCCTTGCTCTCCTTGCGCGTCACCACGCTCGGCACCGTGCCCGCCGCCGCGAGCGCCACCAGCGCCGCATCGTCGGCGCCGATCTGGGCCGCCGGGGTCGAGCCGTGCAGGACCTCGACCGCGTGCTCCTGCAGGGCCGTCGCCACCGCCGGGTCCGTCACCGTCACGTGGGTCTTCGGAACCAGGCCGAGGACCTTCTTCTCCTCGACGGCGAGCAGCTTCTGCTCCGCCAGCTGCTCCTCGATCTGCTCGAGGGTTTCCTTGTAGTCGTGCCGGATCCACGACTTCCAGCTGCGCTTCTCGTTGCCGATCTGGGCGAGCAGCCGGTCGAGCACCGGGTCGCCGGTCGGGTCGGACTTCACCAGCACGGCGTCGCCGTCGTCGTCGGCGATGTTGCCGCGCAGCGCCAGCTCCGTGAGCACGCCGGCGCGGGTCAGGAACGCCGTGCGGGTCCGGTCGTAGAGGTCTTCCTTCTCGACGTCGTAGGCGAGCAGGTAGGCGCGGTAGTGAACGGAGGTCGGCGTGTCGGTCATGTCGGTCACCCGTTTCTGTGGCTTGCGTACGACTCGATCTTCTCGGATCGGAACCGACCGGAAAACGGCCAAAGGTTGACAGCCGGTGACGGAAGGTTGTCGGTTCACAACCTTAGTTGTTCCGGCGGGCGGAGTAACCGGCCTTAGCAGTCTCTCTAGAGGTCGGCCGATCGGGTGGACTCGCGCCCGACCGGGCCGTTAAGAGAAAGGGACCACTCACCACTATCCGCAATGGACGGCTCATGACCGCTCGAAGTGCCAGGCGTGGGGTGCTGTTCCTCTCCCTCCTCGGCTTGCTCGCCCCCGTCGTGCCCGCCGGCGCCGCACCGCAGGCGGTTCCGGCCGGGTCCACCCTCCAGCAGGTCGTGCCGGCCCCGGTGTCGGTGACGCCGGACCCGGCCGTCCGCTACCGGCTCGGGCCGGACGCCGTGGTGTTCACCTCCGGCGGCGCCGGAGCCCGCCAGGTCGGCGACTACCTCGCCGGCCTGCTGCGGCCGGCGACCCGGTTCCGGCTCCCGGTCATCACGACCCCCGCGCTCCCGAAGGCCCTGCCCGGCATCTCGCTGCAGCTGGGCGGCGCGGACCCCCGCGTCGGCGCCGAGGGCTACCAGCTCGACAGCACCGCGTCCGGGGTGACCATCCGGGCCGCGAAGCCCGCCGGCCTCTTCAACGGCGTCCAGACGCTGCGCCAGCTCCTGCCCGCGTCGCTCACCGGGCCGCTCACCGTGCCCGGCGGGCACGTCCTCGACTACCCGCGCTACGCCTACCGCGGCGCGATGCTCGACGTCGCCCGGCACTTCCTGCCCGTGGCCGACGTCAAGAAGTACGTCGACGACATCGCGCTGTACAAGATCAACAACCTGCACCTCCACCTGACCGACGACCAGGGCTGGCGGCTGCAGATCGCCGGCTGGCCGAACCTGACCGCCAAGGGCGCGAGCACCGGCTCCGGCGGCGGCGCGGGCGGCTTCTACACGCAGGCCCAGTACCGCGACATCGTCGCCTACGCGCAGAGCAGGCACATCACGGTCGTGCCGGAGATCGAGATGCCGTCGCACTTCGGCGCGGCGCTGTCCTCCTACGCCGAGCTGAACTGCGACGGCGTCGCCGGGCCGATCTACACCGGCCTCACCCCCGCGCCGCGGTCGGACCTGTGCGTCGACAAGCCCGTCACGTACAAGTTCATCAACGACGTGCTCACGCAGGTCGCGGCACTGACCCCGGGCGGCTACCTCGACGTCGGCGGTGACGAGATCCAGAGCATCGACGACGCTCAGTACACGGCGTTCATGGCGAAGGTCGCGCCGATGGTGGCCAAGCTCGGCAAGAAGCTGCTGGGCTGGGCGGAGATGCTCACCGCGACCCCGCCGCAGGGCGCGACCGGCGAGTTCTGGATCTACGACGGCACCCAGAACGAGGTCGGCGAAGCCAGCCAGAAGGGCGCGAAGCTGATCATGGCGCCCTGCGTCTACACGTACCTGGACATGAAGTACGCGCCCGGCGTCCCCGCCGACATCGGCCTCGAGTGGGCCGGCGACATCAGCGTCCAGGCCGCGTACGGCTGGGACCCGACGGCGGTCGTGCCCGGCGCGCTGAACTCGAACATCGACGGCGTCGAAGCTCCCTTGTGGACGGACACCGTGCGCAGCCTGGACGACGTGCGCTACCTAGCGTTCCCGCGGCTGCCCGCGATCGCCGAGATCGGCTGGTCACCGCAGGCGAGCCACGACTGGACGTCGTTCGCGTCCCGGCTGGCCGCCCAGGGCCCGCGCTGGAAAGCGCAGGGCGTGAAGTTCTACCCCGCACCGGAAATCCCGTGGCAGAAGGACTGAGGCCCATCATGACGAACAAGGACGGGCGGGTCTGGGAGGCCTACTGGACGGACCTCCCGGACCGCGCGGGCGCGGCGTTCTGGGACTGCGAGCCCGCCGACGGCGCGGCCGCGCACGCCGAGCTGTTCAAGGCGCACTTCGACCCCGAGCTGCCGCTGGTCGACCTCGGCTGCGGAAATGGGACCCAGACCCGGTACCTGGCCGGGCTGTACGACCGGGTCGTCGGCGTCGACATCGCGGAAGCCGCGCTGAACCGGGCGCGGGCGGAGAACGGCGCTCCGAACGTCTCGTACGAGTTGCTGGACGTGCTGGATTCGTCGGCGGTGGCGGCGTTCCGGGCGCGGTACGGCGACGTGAACGTCTACTTGTCGGGCGTGATCCACCAGCTGCCGGTCGAGAAGCGGGTGGCGTGCGCGCGCAATCTGGCCGTGTTGGCGGGGGCGCGTGGGTGCGTGTTCAACCAGGAGTTGACGCCGGCGAGCTACACGTACATGCAGCAGCTCATCGCCGACCCCGCCAACGATTTGCCCAAGCTGGAACGCGTGTCGATCTACTTCGGCATCGGACTGCAGCCGGCGGCGGGTGAGGCCGAGTTGGAGACGGTGTACGAGGTGGCCGGGTTCAGCGTCGTGGACGGGGGCGAGTTGTTGTTGCGCACGACTGAGACGCTGGCCGACGGTTCGGTGCTCAACCTGCCCACGCACTACGTCCTCGCTCGCCCCACTCGCTGAAAAAGCGGTCGTGAGTGAGAAACAGGGTTAGAACACTGTTTCTCACTCACGATCCCCAAGCACCTCCGCAGGCGAGTTATCCACAACGGTCTGAGTTGTCCACAGATTTCGCGAGCGGCACCCAACCGACGCCGCGGCCAGGGATGGTCGGGGGGTGCCCGAGAACTGCCGCTGGTCGACCGACCGGATACCAGAGGATGCACGTCCAGGCTGGCTGATGCTGCTGTCCGAACAACACGGCGTGGTCAGCCTCCGGCAGCTGCGGCAATACGGCCACAGCGGCGATGAAATCTTCGCCAACCTGGCCGCCGGACGCTGGCAACGCATACTGCCCCGTGTCTACGCCACCTTCACCGGGGAGCCGGGCCGGTCCGCACGGTTGTCCGCCGCGCTGCTCTACGGCGGAGCCCATGCAGTGCTCAGTCACCACACGGCCGCGGAGGAGTGGGGGCTGATCCCGATCGTCGAGCGACCTGTCGAAATCACCGTTCCGTACAGGAGTTCGGCCGTATCGCAACGCCCGCTCGTCATCGTCCATCGATCCCGCGCGCTCGACCACACGACGCTGGAGACCGTGCCTCCCCGAACCCGCGGACCGGACACCATCGTCGACCTGGCCGTGTCGCAGCAAACCGGCCGGGAGGCGACGACGCTGATCGTCGATCTGGTGAGCAGGAGTTCGATCCCGCTACGAGCCATCGAGGACTGCCTCCTTCTCCGGCCGCCCTATCGGTACCGAGGCGCCATCCGCCGGGGCCTCGACCTCATCGGCAACGGCCTGATGTCCGCACTCGAAATCGAGTACCTCGAAAGAGTCGAAGACCAGCACGATCTGCCTCGCGGTGACCGGCAGACACCGTGCACCGTCGACGGAAAGACCCTGTGGGAGGACGTGACCTACGACAACCACGGCGCCCGAGTCACGATCCGGCTGGACGGCCGCGCCACTCACACCACCGGCGGCGTGGCCTTCCGGGACCGTCGCCGCGACAACGCCGCCGAACTCGCCGGGCGTGCACGACTGGTCTACGGCTGGCAGGACGTCCACGGGTCACCCTGCGCAGTCGCCGCAGAGGTTCGGAAGATCCTGCTCCGCGAGGGCCGGGACGCCACGGGCAGCCGAGAGCCGACCTGCCACCGATGCGGGTCTGCCGCGGCCGGTCGTGAGTGAGAAACAGTGTTCTAACCCTGTTTCTCACTCACGACCCCGTGGAGCCGGTCAGTGGGCGAGGGCGGCGCGGTCGGTCTTGCCGTTCGCCGTGCGGGGCAGCTCCTCCGCCGTGACGACCTCGTCCACAATCATGTACTTCGGCAAGTGCGCCGCGCAGTGGGCCTTCATTCCCAGCAGCGTCACCCGCGCGCCGGGGCGGGGGACGACCACCGCACGCAGCCGCGCGTCGATGCCCGTGCCCGCCACCACCACCGCCACCTCGGCCACCGCGGGGTGGCGGGCCAGCGCCGTCTCGATCTCGCCTAGCTCGACGCGGTGGCCGCGCAGCTTGACCATCGCGTCGCGGCGGCCCGCGTACTCCAGCTCGCCCGCGTCGTCGTAGCGGCCGAGGTCGCCCGTGCGGTAGCCGCCCAGCTGCGGGGCCGCGCCCCAATAGCCGAGCATCACCGTCGGGCCCTCGACGACGATCTCTCCCTCGGGAGACAGCGTCAGCGTCGCCCCCGAGCACGCCCGCCCGATCGGCAGCGAGCCGGTCCGCGAAAGGTCCGCCGGAGTCACCTCGTAGCTCGTGACGACGTTCGTCTCGGTCGGGCCGTACCAGTTGAACAGCCGCACGCCCGGCCACGCGCGGCGCAGCGTCTGCACCCCGGCGATCGGGAACGGCTCCCCGGCGAACACGCAGACCCGCAGCGACGCCGGCGCGGGCCGGTCGAGCAGGCCGCCGTGGCGCATCATCAGCAGCAGCGCCGACGGCACCGAGTACCAGACGCTGATGCCGCGGCCGTGCAGGAAGTCCGTCAGCTCGACGGGCGAGTAGGACAGGTCCGAGCCCGCCAGGTCGACCGACGCTCCGGCGTAGAACGCGCCGTAGAGGTCGAACACCGAGAGGTCGAAGTTGAACGGCGCGTGGTTGGCCAGCCGGTCCCCCGCGTGCAGCCCGGTCTCCGCCGCGGCCCACCCGACGAACGCGAGCGCGTTGCGGTGGCTGATCAGGACGCCCTTCGGCGTGCCGGTCGAGCCGGACGTGTACAGGATGTAGGCGGGTTCGTCCGGGCCGACGTGTTCGACGGGCGCCACACCGTCGCTTGTGGACAGTTCGGTGAACGAGCCGAGCGGCGGCGGGTTCGGGCCCCAGTCCACCGCCACGTCGGTGACGACCAGCGCGGGCGTGCAGCTCTCGGCGATGAGCCGCACCCGCGAGACCGGGTTCGACGGCGCGACCGGCACGTAGACCGCACCGATCCGCAGCGACGCCTGCATGAGCGCCACCACCTCGACGCTCTTCTCGGCCCAGATCAGCACGCGGTCGCCGTGGCGGACGCCGGCGGCGTGCAGGCCGGCGGCCAGGCGGCCGGCGAGTTCGTCGAGTTCGCGGTAGGTCACGGTCGTGGCGCCGCAGTGCACGGCCGGGGCGTCCGGCGTGCGCTCGGCAGCGGCGAGGACCAGTTCGTGCAGCATCACAACCCCAGTTCCATGGCGACCAACTGCCGCTGGACGTCCGAGGCACCCGAGAAGATCGTCCCGCCGATCGCGTCCCGCAGCGCCGCTTCGATCCCCTGTTCACGCAGGTAGCCGCGGCTGCCGAACAGCTGGACGGCGTCGGTCGCGCTCGCCACCGTCCCCTCGGACACGGCGAGCTTCGACAGCGCCGCGAACAGCGTCGCGTCCTCGCCCTGGTCCAGCGCCCAGCACGCCCGGTACAGCAGCAGGCGGGCGCTTTCCACCCGCAGTTTCATCTCCACGACCCGGTTGGACACCGACTGGAACTCCGCGAGCCGCTTGCCGAACTGGCGGCGGCCGCGCACGTGCTCGAGGCAGCGGTCGATCAGCCGGTCCTGCACGCCCAGGTACAGCGCGAACAGGCAGGCCCGCTCCCAGCCCATCGAGTGCTGGAAGATCGCCGAGCCCTGGCCGGGTTCGCCGAGGACGGCGCCGGAGGGCACGAAACAGTCGGTGAACGTGATCTCGCCGGCCAGACAGCCTTCCATGCCCAGCTTGCCGAACGGCTCACCTCGCGTGATGCCCGGCGAACCCGCGTCGAGCGCGAACGCCGTGATGCCCCAGTGCCCGGCGGCCGGGTCGGTGACCGCGTAGGTGACCAGGACGTCGGCGACGGGACCGTTGCTGACGAAGCTCTTGACGCCGTTGAGCAGGTACCCGCCGTCGACGGGGGTCGCCGTGGCCCGCAGCGCGCCGACGTCGGACCCCGCTTCGGGCTCGGTCATCGCGTTGCCCGCGATCAGGTCTCCGGCGGCGAGACCCGGCAACAGCTGTTCGCGCAGGGCTTCCGGCGCGAAGTCGACGATCGGCATCGTGCAGGCGAACAGGTGCGCGGCCGCGCCGAAGACGAGACCGGTGTCGGGGCAGCCCCGCCCGGCGGCTTCGAACACCCGCGCCGTCTCCAGGGCGGTCAGGCCGCCTCCGCCGTGTCCGGTGGGCACGCTCGCGCCGAGAACGCCGAACTTGCCCAGCAGCGCCCAGTTTTCGCGGCTGAACGCGTACTCGGCCGCGGCCGGGAACGCCGCTCGCGTGTCGGCCACCGTCCGGTCGTAGCGCTGCCGCTGGTCCGCGGTCCAGCCGAAGTCCATCCGCCCACCTCCACGAGTGTCCGCGCCCGAGGCTAACGGCGGGATGTCTGGCGAAATCCCCGAATCCGCGGTGCGAGCATGGCCGGTGTGACCCGACACGTCGTGCTCTGCACCCTGCCCGGCTACGGGCACGTGACCCCCGTCCTGGACGTCCTCGGCGAGCTGGTCCGGCGCGGCCACCGGGTCACGGTGGCGACCGGCAGCGCGTTCGCCGAGCGGATCGCGGCGACCGGCGCTCGTCCGGTCGGCTACGACGAGCCGGCCGACGACCCGGGTGCCCACCGGCTCGCGGCGGCGCTGACCGGCGCTTCGAGCTGTCTCGGGCCGCTCGCGCCGGTGCGGAAACTGCTGGCGGACGACTCGCCCGACGTGCTCGCGTTCGACTCGACGATGTGGATCGCGGGCCGCGTGCTCGCCCACGACGTCCCGTGCCCGACGGTCCAGCTTTCGGCGTGTTTCGCGTCGAACGAGCACTACTCGCTGCCGGCGCACGTCGCGCGTTTCCCGGCGCCGGAGTCCACAAAGGACTCCTACGACTTCGCGGCCGACCTCCAGGCCCTGCTCGCGGCGGAGGCTCCCGGCCGCACCGCGGAGGAGTTCCTCGACGACGGCCGCGACCACAAGCTGGTCCTCATCCCCCGCGGCTTCCAGTACGCGGGTGAGACGTTCGACGAGCGCCACACGTTCACGGGCCCGTGCTTCGGCCCGCAGCGGCCGCTGACCGGCTGGGAGCCGCCGTCGAACGGGAACCCGGTGCTGCTGGTGTCGCTGGGCACGTCGGCGTTCAACGACCAGCCGGGCTTCTTCCGCCAGTGCGCAAGCGCTTTCGCGTCCCTGCCCTGGAACGTCGTGATGACCTTGGGCGGCGGTGTCGACCCGGCGTCACTGGGTCCGTTGCCGCCGAATGTCGAGGCACGCCAATGGGTTCCGCACCCGGCGGTGCTGCGGCACGCGTCCGCGTTCGTGACGTCGGCGGGCATGGGCAGCGTGATGGAGGCGTTCTACTGCGGGACCCCGCTCGTGCTGGTGCCGATGCACGGCGAGCAGGAGGTCAACACCGAACGCGTGGTGGAGCTGGGCCTCGGCCGGCGGCTGCCCCGCGAGGAGGTGACGCCGGAGTCGATCCGCGACGCCGTCCTGGCGGTGGCGGCCGACGACGGCATCGGTGCGCGGATGCGGGCCATGCGCGACCACACGCGTGAGAGCGGCGGTACGGCCGCGGCGGCCGACCGCATCCTCGCGGTCGCGAACGCCGCCTCGAAACGACGTGAATGACTCATTCCTGTCGCCTGGCGACAGGAATGAGTCATTCACTACATCCGGGCAGCCGAAGGACTCAGCCGGAGTCGCGCTTGCCCATCAGCGAAAACGCGACCACCAGAGCCACCGCGACCCACGTCAGCAGCGTCCCACCACCGGTCAACGGCCCCAGGTACGTCGCCGAGTCCGTCTTGAGCTGGGCCGTGCTCAACTGCTCCGCGGCCGACGCCGGGAAGTACGCCAGGATGTCGCGCTGCACCCACTCCGGCAGCAGCGCGCCGAGGATCGCCGGGGCGAAGATGAAGCCGATCGCCGTCGCGATCGCCCCCGCGGCGCTGCGCATCATCACGCCGAACGACAGCGCCAGCAACGCGAACGCCGCGAACTCCGCACCCCAGCCGAGCAGGCTGCGCAGCACGCCGGGACCGCCGAGGCCCAGCGTCGGGATGTTCGGGTTGATGCCCAGGACCAGCTGCCCGATGAAGAACGCCGCCGCCGCGAAGAGCGTGCCGAGCACGAACGCCAGCAGCCCGACGACCACCGCCTTCGAGATCAGGACGCGGCCGCGGTGCGGCGTGATCGCGAGGGTCAGGCGCATCATCCCGGTCGAGTACTCGCCGGAGACGGCCAGCACCCCGAGCACCGAGATGAGGATGAGCCCGAGGTTCATCCCGACCATGGCGGTGCCCGCGGAGTCGAAGTCCGTCGTCTGGCCGGCGGGCAGGTTCTGGTAGTCCTGCTCGGTCAGGAAGCTGAACAGCACCGAGAACCCGACGCTGACGACGGCCGCGGCGATGACGACGATCCAGGTCGACCGGACCGACTTGAGCTTCGTCCATTCCGCCGCGAGCGTGTTGCCGATCCCCGGCGACGTCTTGGTTTCCGGCAGCGAGGCCGTTGCGGTCGTCATGTCAGTCCGTCCCTTCCGACGCGAGCGCCCGCACCGTCTCGAGCACCTTCTCCTCCGCCGGCGGCGCGCCGCTGTGCGACCGGTACTGCACGCTGTCCTTGGTGAGGTCCATGAACGCGGCTTCGAGGCTGGCGCGGACCGGCGTCAGCTCGTGCAGTCCGAGCCGCCGTTCCAGCGCGAGGTCGCCGATCTCCGGCGCGTCCAGGCCGACGACGTTGAGCGAGCCGTCGTCCAGCTTCGTCACCTTGGCGCCCGCGCGTTCGAGGGCTTCGGCCAGCTCGGTGGCGCTCGGCGAGACGACGTGGACGTGGCTGCGCGCGCTGCGCTGGGTGAAGTCGGTGATCGGCATGTCGGCGATCAGCTCACCGCGGCCGATCACGATGACGTGCTCGGCGGTCTCTTCCATCTCGTTCATCAGGTGGCTGGACACGAAGACCGTCCGCCCCTCGGCGGCGAGGTCCTGCATCAGCGTCCGGATCCAGAAGATGCCCTCGGGGTCGAGGCCGTTGACCGGCTCGTCGAACAGCAGCGTCGGCGGGTCACCGAGCAACGCCGTCGCGATGCCGAGCCGCTGGTACATGCCGAGGGAGAAGTTCCCGACCTTCTTGCCGGCGACGTCGGTGAGGCCGACCGCGTCGAGCACCTCGTCGACGCGCTTGCGCGGGATGCCGCCGGCCTGGGCCACCCACTGCAGGTGCCGGTAGGCGGTGCGCGCGCCGTGGACGGCCTTGGCGTCGAGCAGCGCGCCGACCTCGCGCATCGGCGCGGGGAGGTCGCGGTAGGCCTTGCCGTTGACGGTGACCGAGCCGCCGCTGGGGGCGTCGAGGCCGAGGATCATCCGCATGGTGGTCGACTTGCCCGCGCCGTTGGGGCCCAGGAAACCGGTCACGACGCCGGGCTTGATGTCGAACGACAGCCCGTGGACGGCCGTCGTGTCGCCGTACCGCTTCGTCAGATCTCGTGCTGTGATCAAGCGCCTGCTCCGTACTCCGCTACTTCGCTACTTCGATCCTGTGTGCCTGGGTCAAGTGAACCGGCTGCCACGGCCGTCGTGCTACGGCACAAGGTGGCTTGTCGCCGCAACCAAAGTTGCAACCCCCGGACCTGCGTGATCTTCTCAGCACGGTGGGCGACCGGCAACTCGGGCAACGTCAACTTTCGATGGTCGGATGACGACTTTCGAGGACTCACAATGCAGTTCGCGCCGTGCTTGAATCGATCACAGGCAATCGACCACCGAATGTTCCCGAGGAGTTTCCCATGGCCAAAGAACAAGGCGGCCGCCCGTTCGTTTCCCTCGTCATGGGGCTGATCCTGGTCGCGGGCGGGATCGTCATCATCCTGAACGCGGGCGAGCACACGATCGGCGTGATCGGCGGCTGCGTGACCATTCTCGCGGGCTTGGCGTTCTTCGTCCGCAGCGCGGCTTCCCGCAAGACGACGGCCGCGGGCCGGCGTCGCTTCTTCATTTCCTGAAAGCCCTTGCGGACGGGCTTCGCGGCCGTCCTGGTGTCCCGTCGGGGGGTCACCAGGACGGCCGCTTCTCGTTTCAGCCCTCGTCGGCGCCGAGGGCCAGCCGCACCAGGTCGTCGACGTCCAGGTCGCTGAAGTCGTCGGCCGCGCCGGCGTCCACTTCGGACTCGGGGAACAGTTCCCCGCCGAGGCAGCCGGCCAATGCGACCGGGGTCGGGTAGTCGAAGATCAGCGTCGCCGGCAGGCGGACACCGGTCGCCGCGGTCAGGCGGTTGCGCAGTTCCACCGCCGTCAGCGAGTCGAAGCCCAGCTCCTTGAACACCCGGGCCGGGTCGACGACGTCGCCGTAGCCCAGCACCGCGCCCACCTGCGCGCACACCAGGTCCACCAGTGCCTGCCGCCGGTCCTCGCCGGACATTCCCGCCAGGCGCTCCCGCCAGCCCTGCGGCCCTTCGGCCGCGCGGCGCCGGACGGCGGTCCGGACCAGCCCGCGCAGCTGCTCCGGGACGTCGGGGCCCAGCGCCCGCGGGTCGACCAGCATCGGCACCAGCACCGCCTCGGGCGCGTCCCATGCGGCGTCGAACAGCGCCAGGCCCTGGTCCGCGGGCAGCGGCGGCAGCCCCGACCGCGTCATCCGGCGCACGTCGGCGTCGGACAGCCCGGCCGTCATGCCGCCGGTCGGCAGCCACGGGCCCCAGGCCAGCGCCAGCGCGGGCAGTCCCGCGGAACGCCGTTGCCGGGCGAGCCCGTCCAGGAAAGCGTTTGCGGCGGCGTAGTTGCCCTGCCCGGGCGCGCCGAGCACGCCCGCGGCCGAGGAAAACAGGACGAACGCGGACAAATCGTGGTCGCGCGTCAGCTCGTCCAAGTTGATTGCGGCCACGGCCTTCGGCCGCAGCACGGTGCCCAGCCGGTCCGGGGAAAGCGCTTCGACCAGGCCGTCGTCGAGCACCCCGGCCGCGTGCACCACCGCGGTCAGCCGCACCCCGGCCAAGACCTTCGCCAGCGCGTCCCGATCGGCCGCGTCGCACGCGACCACGGAAGTCTCGGCCCCCAGCGCGGACAGTTCGGCCCGCAGCTCGTCGACGCCCTCGGCCGCCGGGCCGCGGCGGCTCGTCAGCAGCAGGTGCCGGACGCCGGAGCCGGCGAGGTGCCGGGCCAGCAGCCGGCCGAGCCCGCCGGTGCCGCCGGTGATCAGCACGGTCCCGTCCGGGCCGAGCGGCGCGGGCACGGTCAGCACGACCTTGCCGACGTGCTTGGCGTGGCTCACGTGCCGGAACGCGGCGGGTGCGCGCCGGACGTCCCACGCGGTGACCGGCACCGGCGTCAGCGAACCGTCCTCGAACCAGCCCAGCAGCCGGTCGAACAGCTCGCGGATGCGGTCGTACCCGGCCTCGACCAGGTCGAACGCCTGGTAGGCGACCCCCGGGTGCGCCGCGGCGACCTCGGCGGCGTCGCGCACGTCGGTCTTGCCCATCTCCAGGAAGCGGCCGCCGCGCGGCAGCAGCCGCAGCGACGCGTCCACGAAGTCCCCGGACAGGGAGTCCAGCACGACGTCGACGCCCCGGCCCTTGGTGGCCGCGAGGAACGCGGCCTCGAAGTCCAACGTCCGCGAGGACGCGATGTGGTCGTCCGCGAGACCGCCGGCCCGCAGTGCGTCCTGCTTGCCGGCGCTCGCGGTGCCGTACACGTCCGCGCCGAGCAGCTTCGCCAGTTGCACCGCGGCCATCCCGACGCCGCCGGCCGCCGCGTGCACCAGGACGCTCTCGCCGGGCCGCAGGTCGCCCAGATCGGTCAGGGCGTAGAGCGCGGTCAGGAACACCACCGGCACCGACGCGCCCTGCGCGAACGACAGGCCGGCGGGCAGCCGGCAGACCATCCGCTCGTCGACCTCGGCCACCGGTCCGAACGCGCCGCCGAACAGGCCCATCACCCGGTCGCCGGGCGCGAACCGCGTGACGCCGTCGCCGACCGCTGTGACGACCCCGGCACCCTCCAGCCCCGGCGAAGTGGCCGGGCCGGGGTACATGCCCAGCGTGTTCAGGACGTCCCGGAAGTTCACGCCGGCGGCGCGCACGGCGATCCGCACCGCGCCCGGCGCGACCGGCTCGGCGAACTCGGGGCACGGCACGACGGTCAGGCCGTCGAGGGTGCCGCGCTCGGCGATGTCGACCCGCCACGGTCCGGCGGGGACGGTGAGTGCGTCGGTTCCCTTGGCCAGCCGCGCCACCCGGGCCACGCCGGCGCGGAGGGCGACCTGGTTCTCCCCCGTCGCCAATGCGGCGGCGGGTTCGGCCGAGCCGTCGGAGTCCACCAGCACGAACCGGCCCGGGTGTTCGGACTGCGCCGAGCGCACCAGGCCCCAGACCGCGGCGAGCGCGGGGTCGACCGGGCCGTCGCCGTCTTCGGCGACGACCGCGCCGGAGGTGAGCAGCGCCAGTTTCGCGTGGGTGAACCGATCTTGAGCGAGCCAACTCTGGACGAGGGCGAGCGCGTCGTACACCGGCCGTCCCGCGAACGGCACCACGACGACGTCCGGAACGTCGGTGACGGCGGCGAGCTCGTCGACGACCGTCCACTTCGGATCCATGAGATCGCCGTCGTGGACGGGCCAGGTGAGCCGGTACAGTGCGTCCGGCCGGGCCGCCGGCTGGTCCGGTTGGAACTCGCGCAACGTCAGGGAGTCCACAGTGGCCACTGCCCGGCCGGCGGAATCGGCGACGGCGATCGCGAGGGACTCGGCGCCGGTCTTGGTGAGCCGCACCCGCAGGCCGCGCGCGCCTTCGGCGTGCAACGACACCCCTCGCCAGGAGAACGGCAGCCTGCCGTGCGGAGCGGGCGCGAACGGCAGGAACGCCGCCGCGTGCAGGACCGCGTCGAGCAGCGCCGGGTGCAGCCCGAACGCCGACGCGTCCGCCTCCTCGGGCAGTTCGACCTCGGCGTAGACGTCCTCGCCGTGCCGCCACGCTCGCCGCAAACCCTGGAAGACGGGCCCGTAGCCGAAGCCGCTGTCCGCGAGCCGGTCGTAGAGCCCGTCGGTCTCGAGGAGTTCCGCGCCCGGAGGCGGCCACGCGGTGAGGTCCTCGCCTCGCGCCGGCGCCTCGGCCGTCAGCACGCCGCTCGCGTGCAGCGTCCACGGACTGTCCGGCGCCGCGTCCTCGGGTCGCGAATGGACGGTCAGCGAGCACGCCCCGGACTCGTCCGGCGCGCCGGTCAGGACCTGGAGCCGGACGCCGCCGGACCCGGGCAGCACCAGCGGCGTCCCGAGGGTCAGTTCTTCGACCTGCGGGCGGCCGGCGCGGTCGCCCGCGTCGACGGCGAGGTCGACGAACGCCGTCCCGGGGAAGAGCACCGCGCCGCCGATGGCGTGGCCGGCGAGCCAGGGGTGGGTGCGCAGCGAGAGCCGGCCGGTGCCGAGGACGCCCGCGGACCCGGCCAGTTCGACGGTCGCGCCGAGGAACGGGTGCGGGCTGGCGGCCAGCCCGGCGGTCGCGACGTCACCGGCACGCCCGGTGCCGGCGGGCCAGAAGCGGCGGCGCTGGAACGGATACGTGGGCAGGTCGGCCCGGGCGCCGGGGTGCAAGGTGGTCCAGTCCGGGGAAAAGCCGTGCACGTGGGCCTCGGCGACCGCGGTCAGCAGCGCCTCGACGTCCGGCCGCGTCCGGCGCTGGGTCGCGGTGACGAAGACGTCGTCGACGACGCAGTCCCCGACCATGGCCGAGAGCACGGCGTCCGGGCCCACCTCGACGAACCGCGTGACCCCCTTCGCCGCCAGCCGGCCGACGTCGTCGGCGAAGCGGACGGTGTCCCGCACGTGGCGGACCCAGTGCTCGGCATCGGTGACGTCCGAGACCATCCCGATCTTCGGGTCCCGATAGGACAGCCCATGGGCGACTTCGCGGAACCGCGCGAGCATGGGGTCCATCAGCGGGGAGTGGAACGCGTGGCTGGTGCGCAACCGCTTGGTCTCCCGGCCCAGGCTCGTGAAGTGCGCGGCGATGCCGAGGACGTCCTCCTCCACTCCGGACACGACGATCGACGTGGGCCCGTTGACGGCGGCGATGTCCGCCGACGCCGTGAGCAGCGGCCGGACCTCGTCTTCGGTCGCCCGCACGGCCACCATCGCGCCGGCGGCCGGCAGTTCCTGCATGAGCCGGCCGCGGGCGGCGACGAGCGTGCAGGCGTCGTCGAGGCTGAGGACGCCGGCCACGTGGGCGGCCGCGAGTTCGCCGATGGAGTGGCCCGTGACGAAGTCCGGGGTCAGCCCCCACGACTCCAGCAGGCGGAACAGCGCGACCTCGACCGCGAACAGGGCCGGCTGGGTGAACTGCGTCTGACCGAGCCGCTCGCCGCCCTCCGCGATCACCTCGTGCAGGGGCAGGTCGAACCGCGCGCAGGCCGCGTCGAAAGCCTCTGCGAACACGGGGAACTCCTCGCGCAGTGCGAGTCCCATGCCCGCGCGCTGGGCGCCCTGACCGGTGAACAGGAACGCCGAACGGCCCTCGTCGATGACGCGGCCGCGTACGACGCCGGGGCCTTCGCCACCCTCGGCCAGCAGCCGCAGGTTCCGCACGGCGGTGGCCTGGTCGGGTGCCGCCACGACCGCCCGGTGGTCGAAGGCCGTCCGCTTGACCAGCGCCGCGCCGATGCCGTCGGTTCCCTGTTCGGCCAGCGGAAGCAGCGCGGCGGCCTGCGCGGACAGCGCGGCCTCGGTGTGACCGGACAGCGGCCACAGTCTCCCGGTCAATTTGTCTACAAAGGACTTGGATGTCGGCGGCGCTTCTTCCAGCACGGCGTGGGCGTTGGTACCGCTGAAGCCGAACGCGGAGACTGCGGCCCGCCGCGGGCGTTCGGCGGCGGGCCAGGCGACCGGTTCGGTGAGCAGCCGGACGTGCCCGGTCGTCCAGTCGACACGCTCCGACGGGACGTCGGCGTGCAAGGTGCGTGGTAGCAGTTCGTGGTTCAGCGCGAGGACCGTCTTGATGACACCGGCGACCCCGGCGGCGGCCTGGGTGTGACCGAGGTTCGACTTGACCGCGCCGAGCCACAGTGGACGGTCGCGGTCCTGCCCGTAGGTGGCGAGCAGCGCCTGGGCTTCGATCGGGTCGCCGAGCCGGGTGCCGGTGCCGTGCGCCTCCACGGCGTCCACTTCGGACGGTTCGAGTCCGGCGTCGGCGAGTGCGGCGCGGATGACGCGTTGCTGGGAAGGACCGTTCGGGGCGGTGAGGCCGTTGCTGGAACCGTCCTGGTTCACGGCCGAGCCACGCAGCACGGCCAAGATCTGCCGGCCGTGGCGCTGAGCGTCGGAAAGCCGTTCCAGCAGCAGGATCCCGGCACCTTCGGACCAGCCGGTGCCGTCGGCGTCGTCGGAGAAGGCTTTGCAGCGGCCGTCTTCGGCGAGCCCGCGCTGCCTGCTGAACTCGACGAACCCGGCGGGCGTGGCCATCACGGTGACCCCGCCGGCCAGCGCGAGCGAGCATTCGCCGGCCCGCAGCGACTGCGCGGCGAGGTGCAACGCGACCAGGGACGACGAGCACGCGGTGTCGACGGTGACGGCCGGGCCTTCGAGCCCGAAGGTGTAGGAGACGCGGCCGGACAGGACGCTCGCGGCGTTGCCGGTGCCGAGGTGCCCGGCGACGTCGTCGGCGGAGTCGCGCAGGAGGGTGGAGTAGTCCTGGCCGTTGGTCCCGGCGAAGACCCCGGTGCGGCTGCCGCGGAGCGTCGCCGGGTCGAGCCCGGCGCGTTCGAAGGCTTCCCAGGCGGTCTCGAGGAGCAAGCGTTGCTGCGGATCCATGGCGACGGCCTCGCGCGGCGACACCTCGAAGAATTCGGGGTCGAAGCCGGCGGCGTCGGCGAGGAAGCCGCCTTCGCGGGTGTAGCAGGTGCCGGGGTGGTCGGGGTCGGGGTGGTAGAGGCGGTCGAGGTGCCAGCCGCGGTCGTCGGGGAACGGCGAGACGACGTCACGGCCGGCGTCGAGGAGGTCCCAGAGCTGTTCGGGGGTGCTGACACCGCCGGGGAACCGGCAGCTCATGGCCACGATGGCGATCGGTTCGGTTTTGTCGGCAGTGGTGGTTTTTTCGGGTGCGGGGGTGGCCGAGCCGAGCAGGTGCTCGGCGAGGGCGCGCGGGGTCGGGTGGTCGAAGACGAGGGTGGAGGGCAGGGTGAGACCGGTCTCGCGGCCGAGGGCGTTGCGCAGTTCGACGGCGGTGAGGGAGTCGAACCCGAGATCGGCGAACGGCCGGTCGGCCCGGACGGTGGCGGTGGAGGGATGGCCGAGAACCGCGGCGACTTGGGCGCGGACCAGGTCGAGCGCGGCGGCGGGGCGGTCGGCTTCGGGGAGGGCGGCGAGGAGGCCGAGGAAGCCTGGCTGCGCGGCGGTCGCCCCGCCGAGTAGGCCCGGCAGGCCGGAGCGTGCGGCGGGATCGGCTGCAAGTCCGGCGAGCAGGCCCGGCAAGCCGGGATGCGCGGCAGGATCGCCCGCGAGCCGGGCGCCCCAATCTCCGGCAAGCCCGCCGAGCAGGCCCGCCGAGCCGGAGCGCGCAGTCGCATCTACCGCGAGTCCGGCGAGCAGCGGCCGGGTGGTGTCCAGGTCGCCGACCGCGAAGTCGATCGGCACCACCAGCGCGTCGGGACTGACCAGCGCGCGGTCGAACAGCGCCAGTGCGTCACGGGCCGCCAGCGGCCGGACCCCGCCCTGGCGCATGCGGGCGATCTCGGCCTCCGTCAACTGCCCGGTCATGCCGCCGTCCGGTGCCCACGGTCCCCACGCCAGCGACACCCCCGGCAACCCCAGCTCTCGCCGGTGCGCGGCGAGCGCGTCGAGGAACGCGTTGGCCGCCGCGTAGTTGCCCTGCCCCGCCCCACCGAGTACCCCTGCGGCCGACGAGAACAGCACGAAAGCCGACAGTCCCTCGGTGAGTTCGTGCAGGTTCCAAGCCGCGTCGAGCTTCGGGCGCAACACCGCCGCCAGCCGCTCGGGCGTCAACGAGGAGACGACCCCGTCGTCCAGCACCCCGGCCGCGTGCACCACCGCGGTCAACGGGCCGACCTCGCCGAGAAGCGAAGCAAGCGCTTGCCGGTCGGCGACATCGCAAGCGGCGAGCACCACATCGGCACCTTCGGCCGCCAGCTCGGCTTGCAGTTCCTGCGCACCCGGAGCGGCCGGCCCCCGACGGCTCACGAGAACGAGCCGTCGCACGTCGTGTGCCCGGACCAGGTGCCGGGCCAACTCACTTCCCAGCGACCCAGCTCCACCGGTGACGAGCACAGTCCCGTCGAGCCGGCCAGTTCCGTCCGAAGTGGACGCCACCAGCCGCGGCACGGTGATCGCACCACCGGCGTAAACAGCCTCCGGCTCCTCCGTAAGAAAAGATCCGGGCAGCTCGCCGTCGACGTCTGCCAAGACGAACCGGCCGGGGTGCTCGGCCTGCGCGGACCGGACCAGTCCCCGCACCGCTGCCCCAGCCACGCCTCGCGTGACGAAGACCAGCTTCGAACGGGCGTACCGATCATCGGACAACCAAGTCTGCAGCACTTCCAAGGCTTCTCGCGCCAACTCGTGCGCAGCCGAGACGACGTCCCCCTCGGCCTCGCACCGGAAGTACACCACCGGCGGCACGTCGGAGGAACCCAGCTCGTGCCAGTCGACCGCCGGTTCGCCACCGCCGGCGGGAACCTGCGACACCCGGTACAGCGCACCACCGGGCTTGACCGCGCGCTGCCCGTCCAGCCAATAGCGTTCCCGCTGGAAGGCGTACGTCGGCAGGTCCACCACCCGCGCCCCGCGGCCGGCGAACACCGCTTCCCAGTCCGGGCTGAACCCGGCCACGTGCAGCTTCCCGACGGCTTCGGTGAACGTGCGCACCTCGTCGCGGTCCCGGCGCAGGACCGGCACCACCAGGGCGTCCACGCAGTCGCCGGCCATCGCGGCCACGGCGCCGCCCGGCCCGGGTGTCACGAACCGCGTCACGCGGTTGGCCGCGAGCCAGCGCATCCCGTCGTGGAACCGGACCGTCGCGCGGATGTGCTCGGTCCAGTACTCCGCCGAGGCGACGTCGGTGGGTTCACCGGTCACATTGGACACCACCGGAACCTTCGGCGCCGCATAGGAAATCGTCGAAGCGACCGCGCGGAACCCGCTCAGGATCGCGTCCATGTGCGGTGAGTGGAACGCGTGGCTGACGCGCAGCCGCTTCGACCCGGCGAACCGGGCCGCGATCTCCTCGACGGCGTCGACGTCCCCGGAGACGACCACGGCAGAAGGCCCGTTGACCGCCGCGATGGCCACGCCGTCGCGCAGCAGCGGCCGCACCTCGTCCTCGGTGGCCCGCACCGAGGCCATCGCCCCGGCCGCGGACACCGACTGCATGAGCCGGGCCCGGGCGGCGACCAGCCGGCACGCGTCCGCCAGTGAGAACACCCCGGCGACGTGCGCGGCGGCCAGCTCGCCGATCGAGTGCCCCATGACGAAGTCCGGCGTCAGCCCCCACGACTCCAGGAGCCGGTACAGCGCGACCTCGACGGCGAACAGCGCGGGCTGCGTCACCTCGGTGCGGTCCAGCTCACCGCCGCCGAAGACCAGGTCCCGCAACCCGGTGAAACCGGCGCAAACCTCGTCGAAGGCCTGCGCGAACACGGGGAACGCGGCGTACAGCTCGCGTCCCATCCCCGGCTGCTGCGCGCCCTGGCCCGGGAACACGTAAGCCGTCTTGCCCGCAACGGTTTCGCCGATCACCGGCGCAGCCAGGCCGGCCCGCAGTTCCTCCGCCGTCGAGGCGACGACGACCGCGCGGTGCTCGAACGCCGTCCGCGTGGTGGCCAGCGAGTAGCCGACGTCGACCGGCCGCAGACCGTCCACACGCGACAGCAGCCGTTCCGCCTGCGCACGCACCGCCTCGGGACTCTTGCCCGAAAGGACGACCGGAACCAGCCCCGGAACGCCCGGCTCGACCGGATCCTCCGCAAGCGAGGGCGCCTGCTCGATGATCGTGTGCGCGTTGGTCCCGCTCACGCCGAAGGACGAGACCCCGGCGCGCCGCGGTCGCTCCCCCTCCGGCCATTCGACGGCTTCCTGCAACAGCCGAACCGAACCGGCCTCCCAGTCCACTTTGGATGAGGGAACTTCGGCGTGCAAAGTACGCGGCAGCAGATCGTTCCGCAGGGCCATGACCATCTTGATGACCCCGCCGACGCCGGCCGCGGCCTGCGTGTGGCCGAAGTTCGACTTCGCGGAGCCCAGCCACAACGGCGCCCCGCCCGCGCGGTCCCGGCCGTAGGTCGCCAGCAGCGCCTGCGCCTCGATCGGGTCGCCCAGCGTCGTCCCGGTGCCATGACCCTCGACGACGTCGACGTCCGAAGTGGACAGTCCCGCGTCGGCGAGCGCGGCACGGATGACCCGCTGCTGCGACGGCCCGTTCGGCGCCGTCAGCCCGCTGCTCGCACCGTCGGAGTTGACGGCGGATCCCCGCACCACCGCGAGCACCGGGTGGCCGTTGCGCCGCGCGTCGGAAAGCCGTTCCAGCAACAGAAAACCGGCGCCTTCGCCCCATCCGGTGCCGCCCGCGGCGTCGGCGTAGGACCGGCACCGGCCGTCCGGTGAGAGCCCGCGCTGCCGGCTGAACCCGATGAACGTCACCGGCGTCGACATCACCGCGACGCCGCCGGCCAGCGCCAGCGAGCAGTCGCCGCGCCGCAGTGCCTGCGCGGCCCAGTGCAGGGCCACCAGCGACGACGAACACGCCGTGTCGACCGTGACCGCCGGACCTTCCAGGCCGAAGGTGTAGGCCACCCGGCCGGACGCGATGCTGGCGGCACTTCCGTTGCCCACATAGCCTTCGAGGCTCGCGGGCAGGTCGGTCAGCCGCGTCGCGTAGTCGTTGTACATCACCCCGGCGAACACACCGGTGCTGCTCCCGCGCAGCGTCGCCGGATCGATCCCGCCGCGTTCGAAGGCCTCCCACGCCGTTTCGAGCAGGAGCCGCTGCTGCGGGTCGATCGTCTGCGCCTCACGCGGGGAGATGCCGAAGAACTCCGGGTCGAACTGGTCGGCGTCGTGCAGGAAACCGCCGTGGCGCGTGTAGCACTTGCCGGCGCGTTCGGGGTCGGGGTCGTAGAGCGCGTCGAGGTCCCAGCCGCGGTTGACGGGGAACCCCGAGATGGCGTCACGGCCCGAAGCCACGAGGTCCCACAGGTCCTCGGGCGAACGGACGCCGCCGGGGTAGCGGCAGCTCATCGCCACGATCGCGATCGGCTCGTGCTCGCGGTCCTCCGCGTCACGCAGCCGCTCGCGCGTCCGGTAGAGGTCGGCGGTGACCTTCTTGAGGTACCCGCGCAGCTTGTCGTCGTCGCTCATGCCTTTTCCCCATCGCCGGCCCGGACGGCGCGTTCGAGCACGTCCACCGCCCGTTTCGCGCCGCCTGCCACCCGGATCGCCTCCCGCATCCGCGCGACCTCCTTCGCCATCGCCGCGTCGGCGGCGACCGCGAGCACGGCGTCGCGGACGTCGTCGCCGGTCACGTCGTCGAGCAGCGCGCGGCCCAGACCCAGCCGCTCGACCTGCGCCGCCGTCACCCGCGCCTCCGGGCGCTGCGGCACGGCGACCACCGGGACGCCGTGGCCGAACGCGTCCATCAGCGAGCCCGTCCCGGCCTGGCAGACGACGACGTCGGTGTGCGGGAGGACCGCGCGGTGGTCGAGCCACGAGTGCAGCTCGACGTTGTCGGGCATGGCCGCCGCGACGTCGTCGCCGACGTGGCCCGCGGTGGTCATCACGACCCGCCAGCCGGTGCCCGCGAACGCCTGCCCGCAGGCGGTGAAGAACCCGGGGTTGCTGTTGGACGACGTGCCCAGCGACACCAGCACGACGGGGACGTCCCCGCCGGGCGGGGCCCAGCCGCCGGTGGCCGCGCCGTCGTCGCCGGCCGGGCCGACGAACACGAACTCGTCGCCGAAGCACTCGGCCCGCGGCTGGAAGGCGCGGGGCACGAACACGAGGTTCGCGACGACTTCCCCGCCACCGGACGGGAAGTCCGGCGGCGCGTCGAGGCCGGACTCCGCCAGCAGCGCGGTGATGCGCTCGCCGCACGCCGCCAGCGCGGGGTGCGCGGGGTCGAGCGGCGGGCCGGCCAGCTCGACCTCGCTGCCGTTGAGCGGGACCTCGTCGTTGCCGCCGAACCCGGCGAACAGCCGGACGACGCCGCAGCCGGCGCGCCGCGCGACGAGCCCGCCGACGTCGGTGCTCAACACGTCCTCGACCACGAGGTCCACCGGGCGGTCCGCGAACGCCGGCCACGCGGTGGCGAGCGGGGCGTAGGCCTCGTCGAGGTAGTGCGCGAGCACGGCGGCGAGGTCGTCGGCGGTGTGCACGTCCGGCATCGACTCCGGGAACGCGGACGGGTAGGTCAGCACCGTCGCGCCGGTCTCGGCGACCACGCCGGCGAACCGCTCGGCGACCACATAAGACACTTCGTACCCGCGCGCGAGCAGCTCGCGCACGACCGGCAGCGTCGGCCGGAGGTGACCGAAGCCCGGGAAACCGAAGAAGGCGACATGCCCACGGGAGACGTCCACGGCGGCCACCCTAGGTCGGCGCGCGGGCCGTCCCCGGCGTCTGCACAGGCAATCCAATGAATCGCCTAGTGTCCCCGCGGCACCGGCCCGAAGACCAGCATTCCTCCTAGATTTCCCCGGCTACAACTAGGACATCCCGTCCGCCGGCCACGCGAGGTGAAATCCATGGAGCGCCCCACCGGAACCGGCTTGCTCCGCAAACCCGACTTGACGCTGCCCCACCGGCTGGCCAAGTCGGCGGCCGCCACCGACGGCGTCGCGACCCCGAACGCGCTCCTGGCCGGCTGGATCGCCGAACGCAACCTGGCCCACCGCCACGAAGTCCGGCGCATCGAGTTCGGCGAACTGCGCCAGTGGGGCTTCGAGGCCGGCAGCGGGAACCTGCGGCACGAGAGCGGCCGCTTCTTCGGCGTCGAAGGCCTGGAGGTCGACACCGACCACGGGCCCGTCACGCACTGGTCGCAGCCGATCATCAACCAGCCGGAGATCGGCATCCTCGGCATCCTCGTCAAGGAGATCGACGGCGTCCTGCACTGCCTGATGCAGGCGAAGTCCGAGCCGGGCAACGTCAACGGCGTCCAGATCTCGCCGACCGTCCAGGCGACCAAGAGCAACTACACCCGCGTGCACGGCGGGCGGCCGGTCCCCTACCTGGACCACTTCCGCGACCCCGACCCGGAGACCGTGCTCGCCGACGTGCTGCAGTCCGAGCAGGGCTCGTGGTTCTACCGCAAGCGCAACCGGAACATGATCGTCGAGGCCGCGGAGTTCGAAGAGGACGGCGAGCTGCCCGACGACTTCCGCTGGCTCACCCTCGGCCAGCTGCACGAGCTGCTCAAGCAGGACAACCTCGTCAACATGGACGCCCGCACGGTGCTGTCGTGCATGCCGGCCGGGCTCGAGGGCCGCGAGGCCGACGCCGTGAGCGACCTCGCCGCGGCGGTGGCGCGGTCGTCGGCCCAGCCCACCGGCAGCCTGCACACGCGCACCGAGGTGCTCAGCTGGATCACCTCACGCCAGGCCCAGCACGTCGTGCGCACCAGCTCACTGCCCCTCGGTCAGGTCGCCAACTGGGTCCGGACCCCGGCCGAGATCTCCCACGAGCTCGGCCTGTTCTTCAGCATCATCGCCGTCGACATCACCACCAACGGCCGTGAGGTCGCGCGATGGACGCAGCCGCTGGTCCGCCCGCACGGCGCGGGTGTGGTGGCGCTGCTCGTCAAGCGCGTCGACGGGGTGCTGCACGCGCTGCTCAACGCCCGCGTCGAACCCGGCTACCTCGACGTGGTGGAGCTCGCGCCGACCGTGCAGTGCACCCCGGACAACTACGTGCTCACCCCGCCCGCGCACCGCCCGCCGTTCCTCGACACGGTGCTGGGCAGACGCGAGGACCAAGTGCTCTTCGCCGCCCAGCTCTCGGAAGAGGGCGGCCGGTTCCACCACGCCTACAGCGACTACCAGATCATCGAGGTGCCCGCGGACTTCCCGGACGCCGGGCTCGCCGACTTCCGGTGGCTCACCCTCAACCAGCTCAACGAGCTGCTGCGGCACAGCCACTACGTCAACGTGCAGGCCCGGAGCCTGATCGCGTGCCTGCGGGGCCTGCGGTGAACCGGCCGCTGCGCCTGGGCGCGCTGGGCTGCTCGTCGATCGCCGCGCGGCGCACCCTGCCCGCGCTGGCCGGCGTCGCCGAACTGGAGCTGACCGAGGTCGCGGCCCGCCTGCCGCAGAAGGCCGCCGACTTCGCGCGGCGCTTCGGCGTCACCGCGTCGACCTACGACGAGCTGCTGGACAGCCCCGACGTCGACGCCGTCTACATCTCCTTGCCGACCGCGCTGCACCACGAGTGGACGCGGAAGGCGTTGCTGGCCGGGAAGCACGTGCTGTGCGAGAAGCCGCTCACGCTGACCCTCGACCAGGCCGAGGACCTCGCCGAGCTGGCCGCGAAGCAGGACTTGGTGCTGCGGGAGAACTTCACGTTCGTGCACCACCCGCAGCACGCGAAGGTGCGGGAACTCCTCGACGGTGGGCGGCTGGGCGAGCTCCGGACGTTCACCGCGTCCTTCGGCATCCCGCCGCTGCCCGCCGAGGACATCCGCTACCAGCCCTCCCTCGGCGGCGGGGCCTTGCTCGACGTCGGCGTGTACCCCTTGCGCGCCGCGCTTTTCCTGCTGGGGCCCGAACTCCGGGTCACCGGGGCCACGCTCGAGTTCGACGAGACCGGCGTGGACGTCGCCGGGCACGCGCTGCTCACCTCGGCGAGCGGGGTCACCGCGTCCCTCGACTTCGGGTTCCAGCACAGCTACCGCTCGCGCTACGACCTGTGGGGCAGCGCCGCCGCGCTGTCGCTCGACCGCGCGTTCACCCCGCCACCGGGGCGGCAACCCGTGCTGCGCATCGAAGAACAGGACCACGTCGAGGAGCTGTGGCTGCCGCCGGCGCACCAGTTCGAGCTGTCGCTGCGCTCGTTCGCCGTCGCCGCGCTGGCCGGGCGCGACGACTCCGAAGCCGGTTGGCTCGCCTCGTCGGTGGCCACCGCGCGGCTCGCCGGCGACGTCTTCACGCACGCCGCGGCGGTGATCGGCTGATGGAGATCATCGGGAACGGCTTCATCGCCCACCACACCCGGCGGTACTTCGGCGACCGGCACCCGGACGTCACCCTCATCGCGGCGGGCGTCTCGACGGTGCTCGTCAACGACGTCTCGGCGTTCCAGCGCGAGTCCACTTTGGTCTACGACGTGATCGACCGCTGCCGGGCCACCGGCCGCACGGTGATCTTCCTGTCCACCGCGTCGACCGGCATGTACGGCGCCGACCGGTCGGTCGGCACCGAGGGCGGCGCGGTTTTCCCGCTCACCCCGTACGGGCGGCACAAGCTGTGCCTCGAACACGTCTGCGCGCTCTCCGGCGCCCGGTGGCTCGTGCTGCGGCTGTCGCACATCGTCGGGCCGGGGCAGTCGTCGCACCAGCTGCTGCCGTCCCTGACGCGGCAGCTGCTCTCGGGCGAGGTCACGCTGCACTCGGGCGTTTCGCGCGACCTGCTCGACGTCGGCGACATGATGCGGATGATCGACTCGCTGCTCACCCAGGGCGTCCGCGACGAGGTCGTCAACGTGGCTTCCGGGCGGTCGGAGGCGATCGAGGACATCGTCGACGGGCTGGAGGAGCGCCTCGGCACCCGCGCCGAGCGCAAGCTGGTCGATATGCCCGCCAAGCGCGGCGAGGTGCGGATCGACAAGCTGCGGGGCCTGGTGACCGGCTTCGACGACTTCGGCATCGGCCCCGGATACCTGAAGTCGCTGCTGGACCGCAACATCGACGAGCTGGCCGACAGCGCCCGCCGTCACCTCGGGGCCGCAGCGGCCGTCTGACCATCCTTTGTGGATTTCTTCTTGCCGTGAGCGGCACGACGTCCGGCACACCGTACTGGGGGCTGGGTGCGCCGGACGTCGTACCTCGCAGGCGGGAGGGGGGAGTTCTCCCGCCGGGCCTTCGGCCGCGCTCGCCTCGGCGCGGTGCTCCGGTACTGAGTCAACCGGGCCGGGACGTGGTGCGGCTAGCGGAAAAGGTCGCTGGCACCGACAACCTAAGTTGATCGACCAGGGGGCAGCCTGCCCTCGAATGGAGTAGCCGCGGTGGGGTGTACTCGCGGGCAGGGTCTCCGGCCGCCCGTACCCGACCGCGTCGAATGGTCTTGACCATTGCGGCGAGGCGTCCTTAGCGTTCGGCCGTCCCCACCGTCGCGGACGCGTGCCGCCGCCACGCACGTGCCGCTCTCCCCATCAGGAGGCGCCATGCTGTCCAGGCGTACCTTCGTCACCGCCGGTCTGGCCGCCGTGGCCGGCGCGCCGCTGTGGTCGGCCGCCACCGCGCCGGCCGCCCGGGCCGCGGCCAACCTGCCGGTGACGCTGAAGAACAATTCGGGCAACGGCACCGTCTACGCCTACATCAGCGGCGCCGACACCTCCGGCTGGCCCGGGTTCGTCACCGCGAGCGGCCAGTTCCAGCGCCTGCCGAACCCGTCCTCACCGGTGACGCCGGTCCCCGACTACGCCATTCCGCTCACCGGCTCGGGCGCCCAGGTCACGGTGACGTTGCGCGACTACATCATCGGCGGGCGCGTGTGGTTCTCGGCCGACAAGAAGATCCAGTTCTTCGTCAACCCGGGCCCCGGCCTGGTGCAGCCCGGCTTCACCAGCTCGGACCCGAACTGGCGGACCAACTGGACGTTCGCCGAATTCACCTACAACAGCGCGAACCTCTACGCGAACATCAGCTACGTCGACATGGTGGCGCTGCCGGTGTCGATGGCCACGACGGGCGCGGCGGGGTCGCAGTCGGTCAGCCCGCTGCCCGACGGCGCGCTCGGCGCCATCGCCGACGGGTTGCGCGCCCAGCACTCCGCGGACGGGGCGCCGTGGGACCAGCTGGTCGTCACCGACACGTCCGGCAAGGTGGTGCGCGTGCTCGCGCCGGGCCATTCCCCGACCGACTTCGGCGGCTACTGGACCGGGTACCTCAACGCCGTCTGGGACCACTACCGGTCGACGCCGCTGACGATCAACGGGCAGGGCGCCATCGGCTCGTACACGGGCACGGTCAGCGGCGACACGATCGTGTTCGCCGGCCTGAACACCAACGGCGTGCCGTTCACCAAGCCGAGCGCGATCGACATCTTCGGCTGCGCGAGCGGGCCGCTGTACAACTCCGGCGGCGACGCCCGCGGCGCCATCGCGGCCCGCCTCGCGGCCGCGCTCAACCGCAGCAGCCTGCTGGTCGCGGGCGGCAACAACCAGCCCGACGGCGTCGCGCCTTCGCAGTACTACAAGGACGCCACGACGAACCACTACGCACGCCTGGTCCACCAGCACGCGTCGATCGGCTACGCGTTCCCGTACGACGACGTCGGCCCGACGGGCAGCCAGCCGGTGGACGGCCACCTCCAGGACCCGGCCCCGACGTCCTGGACGGTGGCGCTGGGCCCGGGTGGCGGCGGCACGACTCCCCCGCCGACGGGCGGCGGCACGAGCGCGTACTCGACGATCCAGGCGGAGTCGTTCAGCGCCCAGAGCGGCACGCAGAACGAGGCGTGCAGCGATTCGGGCGGCGGCACGGACGTCGGCTGGATCGCGAACGGCGACTGGTTGAGATATTCGGGAGTCGACTTCGGGTCCAGTTCGCCCCGCCAGTTCGTCGCCCGGCTGGCGTCCGGCGCACCGGCGGGGGTGAGCGGCGCGATCCGCGCGCGCATCGACGGCGTGTCGGGCCCGGTGCTGGCGGAGATCGACTTCGCCAACAACGGAGGCTGGCAGTCGTGGCAGACGGTCCCGGCGAACGTGGTCGGTTCCGCGACCGGCGTGCACGACGTGTACCTGACGTTCTCGGGCGGTTCGGCGGATTTCGTCAACATCAACTGGTTCACGTTCACGCGGTAGTGCTCGGCGGGGAAGCCCAGGCCCGGCGGCCTGGGCTCTTTCGCGTTCGGGGATTGACCCGGAAGAGTCAGTCCTCCCCGACGGGGTGACCGCCGTGCTCACGGACCGGGCTCGCGCCGGGTTCGTCGTCGGCGTGCGGGCCCGGCCACTGGACGCCGGTCTCGGCGACCAGCGCGTCGAAGATGGGCGTCGCCGAACCGGGGCTCACCGCCGCTTCCCGGGCACCACCGCGGGACGGCCGCCGGCTGTCGCCGGACTCCGCTGGGCCTCCAGGTAGGCGTGCCGCAACGCCTCCCGGGCGCGCGCCGCCAGCGCCTCGACGCCGGTGGGCGACACACCCAGCACGGGCGCCAGTTCGGCGGCTGTGCGCCCGTCGGCGACGGTGCTCCGCAGCACCGTCCGCCACCGCGCCGGCAGCGTGTGGAAAGCCGCCCCGGCCAGCTCGTCGGCCCCCGGCTGCGGCCCACCCCACCGGGCGGCCAGGTCGCGCATCGTCGTCACGAGGTACGGCCGGAGGTGCTCCCGCGGCCCGCCACCGGCGCGAAGCACGGCGAGGACGCAGGTGAACGTCTCGGCCACCAGGTCGTCCCAATCGGCGGGCCGGCCGCCCCAGTCCGCGGCGAGCCGGCGCAGGGGTTCGGCGTGCCGGCGGAACAGCCGGCCGCCCGCCACCGCGTCGCCCCGGCGGAACCCGGCGATCAACCGGGCGTCCGGCGGGCCGCCGTCGTCCACCGCTCCCCACATCGCGTACTCCGATCCCCGCCGCAACCACGCTCCGTGATAACTCGGGCCTCAAAGTAACAGATACAGAAGTGTAGGCCCTACTCGGCTCCCCGGTAGGGTCTCCGAAGTGACGTCCTCCTCAGCGCGCCCCGGCGACGGCCGCGCGGCCCGCTGGGCAGGGCAACGCGAGCGCCGGCGTCGCGAGTTCGTCGACGCCGCCCTGCGGGCGATCGCCGAGCACGGCCCGGACGTCTCGACCGAGCGCATCGCCGACGTCGCCGGCGTCGCGCGTCCCCAGCTGTACAAGCACTTCGACGACGCCACCGACCTGAAGCGGGCGATCGCCGACCGGGCGACCGGGCTCATCACCGCCGCGCTGCTGCCGGTGTGGGAGCCGCAGGGCAGCGCGCTGCAGATGATCACCGTCGCGGTCGACGCGCACACCGGCTGGCTCGCCGGCAACGGCAACCTCTACCGCTACCTGACCCGCCACGCCCAGATCGGCGGCCGGGACGCGATCTCCGACGTCAAGACGGTGATCGCGCGCCAGCTCACGCAGGTGTTCGAGTTCTACCTGACGGCGTTCAAGCTGGACGCGCGCATCGCCGACTTCATCTCCTTCGGCGTCGTCGGCCTCGTCGACTCCTGCACCGCGCAGTGGCTCGAAAGCCCCCGCGGCGTCACGCGCACCCAGCTCACCGAGCTGCTCACCCGCTGGATCTGGCGCATCATCGACGACTCCCTGCGCGCCGGCGGCATCGAGCTCGACCCGCACCTGCCGCTGCCGCCACCGCCGCGCCCGCCGGGGGATCAGACGGTGAGCACCACCTTGCCCCGCAGGTGACCCCGCTCGATCAGCCGGTGCGCGTCGGCGATGCGGTCGAACGGGAACGTCTCCTGCACGTGGATCCGGAGCTGGCCCCGGTCGACGAGATCGGCGAGCCCCCGCAGCGCGACCGGGTCGGGATCGACCGCGATGCCGCTGAAGCGCCTGCCCGCCGCCTCGAACTTCGCGATGAGCTCCGTGTCCTCGTCGGCGACCGCCGTCACGAGGTGGCCTCCGGGGCGGAGCACCTCGAGTGAGCGCTCGGCGGCGTCGCTGCCGAGCGTGTCGAGCACCACGTCGACGTCGCCGGTCACCTCCGTGAAGTCGACCGCCGTGTAGTCGACGACCTCGTCGGCGCCGAGCCCTTCGACGAACTCGCGCTTGGTCGGGCCGGCGGTCGCGATGACGTGCGCGCCAAGGGATTTCGCGAGCTGGACCGCGAGGTGGCCGACCCCGCCGCCACCGCCGTGGACCAGCACGCGGTCGCCTTCGGTCACGCCGGCGAGGTCGACGAGACCTTGCCACGCGGTCAGCCCGGCGACCGGCAGCGCCGCCGCTTCGACGTGGGAGAGCGACGCCGGCTTGCGCGCCAGGTGCAGGGCGGGCGCCGCGACGAACTCGGCGTACGCGCCGGCTGCCCGCGGGAACAGCGGCATCCCGAACACCTCATCGCCGGGCCGGAACCGCCAGGTCCCCGGCGCCGCCTCGACGACGCCGCTGACGTCCCAGCCGAGCACGAACGGCGGCGGCCCGAGCAACGGGAACTCACCGGCGCGCAGCCGCGGTTCCAAGGGGTTGAGCCCGATCGCTTCGACGCGGACGAGGACTTCGGACGGCAGGGGCCGGGGTGCGGGCGCGTCCTCGATGGTCAGGACCTCCGGGCCCCCGAACGCGTGCTGGGTGATGACTCGCATACCCCGACGATGGCCGCCGCAGCGGACGCGTACCACCGTTGCCGCGCCAGAGAATTCCGACAACCCGCCAGGCTAGGCTGGGTGCCGATGATCGAACTCGTCCGGGCCGGCGATCAGGCCGTCTGCGAGCCGCTGGCGCACGGCGAAGCCGTCCCGGCCCACTTCCACGACTTCGGCCAGCTCCGGTACGCCGCGTCCGGGGCGCTGGTCACGTCGACCCGCGCCGGTACGTGGGTGGCGCCGGCGAACCGCATCACGTGGGTGCCGCCGTTCCACGTCCACAGCAGCCGTTCGCACGGCCGGACCGACGTCCGGCTGCTCGAGGTCCCGGCGGCACCGGCCGGGCAGCTGCCGGCCGAGCCGTCGGTGTTCGTGGCGAGCGCGCTGCTGCGCGAGGCCTACCTGGCGAAGATCGCCGACCCGGCCGACGGCCCCCGCGCCCGGCTGCTGCTGGAGGTCGTCCTTTCGGAACTCCTGCGCGCCCCGGAGGAACCGTTGCGCCTCCCGGAGCCTCGCGACGCCCGCCTGAAGGCCGTCACCGACCTGCTGCACGCCGACCCGGCGAGCCCGGCGACGCTGGCGGAACTGGGGCACCGGACGGGTTCCAGCGAACGCACCCTCAGCCGGCTGTTCGGCAGCGAGCTGTCGATGGGCTTCCACCAGTGGCGCACCCTGCTGCGCGTGCAGCGGGCCCTGCTCGAACTCGGCGAAGGCACGTCGGTGACCGACACGGCGATCCGGCTGGGGTGGGCGAACCCGGGCAGCTTCATCGACGCGTTCACCGAACTCGTCGGGCAGACGCCCGGCCGCTACCGCGCCGCCCTGCGGTGACCGGCCTCGCGAACCCGTGACGGGCGTACGCTCGCGGGCATGCGGATCGGCGAGCTGTCCAAGCGCACGGGCGTGAGTCCGCGCTCACTGCGGTACTACGAACAGCAGGGCCTGCTGACCAGCTCACGCTCCGACGCCGGGCAGCGGCACTACTCCGACGCCGAGGTCCAGCGCGTCTCGCTCATCCGGCGGCTGTTCGACGCGGGGATGTCCAGCCGGGTGATCGCGACCCTGCTGCCGTGCGTGGACGTCCCCGACGACCTGGGCATCGCCGAGGAGACGTTCACCGCGATGCTGCGCGAGCGCGACCGGATCGACGCCGACATCGCGCACCTGATCGAGACCCGCGACGCGCTCGACCTGCTCCTCGAGGCCAACAGCAGGCACCGGGCGGAGCTGTCCACGGCCCAGCCTGCCTGAAGCTGTGACCTGAACCTCAGCCGCTTGCCCCTCACACCGATGTCAAAGCCGACGATGGCGGCAGCGCCCGGAACCACCGGGCCGGTGATCCGGAAGGCGGCGGAAAATGGGACAGGCGTGGGGTTTCAGCGAGCACGGCGGCCCCGAGGTGCAGGAGTTCTTCGATCGGCCCGATCCCGTCCCCGGTCGTGGCGAGGTGCTGATCCGGGTCGCCGTCGCCGGCGTGAACCCCCTCGACCACCTGCTGCGCTCGGGCCTGGTCCCCGGGCTCGACGGCGGGCGCCCGTTCCCCCGCGTGCTCGGCATGGAGGCGGCGGGAACCGTTCTCGCGCTGGGCGAAGACGTCGACGGGCTCGAGGTGGGTGACGCGGTCTTCGGCTTCGCGCTCACCGGTGGCGGCACCTACGCCGAGACGACGGTGCTCTCCGCGGTCAACACCGCGCGCATCCCGGCGGGCCTGTCCGCGAGCGTGGCGGCCACGCTGCCCGTGGCCGGGACGACCGCGGTGGACGCGCTCGACCAGCTCGGCCTCCCGGCCGGCGCCACCGTGCTGGTCAACGGCGTCGGGGGCGGCGTCGGCCTCGCCGTCGCCCGGCTGGCCGCCGCACGCGGGCTGCGGGTGATCGGCACCGGGAGCACCGCCAAGCGCGAGCACGCCGAAGCGGTCGGGGTACGGTTCGTCGACTACACCGCCGAGGACGTCGTCGCCGCGGCACGCGAGCTGGTCCCGGACGGCTTCGACGGGATCGTCGACCTGGCCGGCGGCGCGTCGCTGCGGACGGTCGCCCCGCTGGCCCGGGAGGCCCGCGACGTCATCTCCGTGGGTGACATGTCGGTTGCTGATCTCGGTGGACGTTTCGTCGAACGCCGTCTCGACCGCGAGAACCTGGCGCGGTCCGCCCGGCTGGCCCTCGACGGGGTCCTCGCGCCCGTGATCACCGCGGTACACCCGCTCCCCGACGCCCCGGCCGCCCTCGCCACCGTCGAGAACGGGCACACCGCGGGCAAGGTCGTCATCAAGGTCGCGTGAGCGGTGCCTGGCCGCTCGACGCCATCGCCCAACTGGCCAGCAGCTGCAGCCGTTCCCCCGACGGCGTGTCCGGCGGAGCGGCGTACGCGGTGAGGGTCAGCCCGGCGTCGGCCGTCAGTTCCATCGCCTCGAAGTCCAGCGTCAGCTCGCCGACCACCGGGTGGCGGAACTCCTTGGTCCCGGTGCGGTGCAGCCGGACGTCGTGGGCGGCCCAGCGGGTGCGGAAGTCCTCGCTGCGGGTGGACAGCTCGCCGACGAGGTCGGACAGGTCCCGGTTGTGCGGATCCCGGCCCGCCTCGGTGCGCAGGATCGCCACCGACGTGTGACAGGACTTGTCGTAGTCGGGGAAGTAGTCGCGCGCCGCCGGGTCGAGGAAGCCGAACCGGGCCAGGTTCGGCAACGCGACCTCGCTCGGGCGGGTCGGGCTGTCGAACACCGGCGAGTACAGCGCCCGGGCGAGCAGGTTGGTGGCCAGGACGTCCAACCGTCCATTGCGGACGAACGCGGCCGTCGTCGTCATGCTGTCGAGGATCTGCTGCACCACCGGCCGGACCCGCTGCGGCACCCGCCGGCGCTGCCCGGTGGCCGTTCGCGGCCGGCCGGCGGCGTTGGCCGCGCGGGCCAGGTCGAACAGGTACACGCGCTCGGCCTCGTCGAGCTGGAGGGCTTCGGCGATCGCGTCGAGCACGCTGTCGGAGACGCCGGCGAGGTTGCCCTTTTCGACGCGCGTGTAGTAGTCGGCGGACACCCCGGCGAGCATCGCGACCTCCTCGCGGCGCAGGCCCGGCACCCGCCGGTTGCCGCCGTAGTGCCGCAACCCCGCCTGCTCGGGCGTGATCTTGGCCCGGCGCGTGACGAGGAAGTCGCGGACCTCGGTGCTCTTGGCGTTCACGCCCTCCACGGTACGACGCGCCCCGCCGACCAGGGGGGTTCTGCCATGACCCGGAAAGACGCGACCTCCCGCGCGCCGTCGTCCAGGCGTTGCCTCGTGGGGTGACCACGACCGAAAAGACGACAACGCCGGCTGCGGCCCTGCTCGGGTTCTTCGTCGTCACGCTGGACGCGGTGATCGTCAACGTCGCGCTGCCCGCGATGCGCGCCGACCTGGGCGGCGGGATCACCGGGCTGCAGTGGGTGGTCGACGGCTACACGCTGATGTTCGCCGCGTTCCTGCTCTCGGCCGGGGCGCTGAGCGACCGGATCGGCGCGAAACGCGCGTTCGGCCTCGGGGTCGGCGTGTTCGCGGTCACGTCGCTGGCGTGCGGCGTCGCGCCGGTGCTGCCGGTGCCGGTGGTGTTCCGGTTCCTCCAGGGCACCGCCGCGGCGATGGTGATGCCGTCGTCGATGGCGCTGATCGCGCAGGCGTACCCCGATCCGGTGAGGCGGGGACGCGCGGTCGCGGCGTGGGCGATGGGCGGCGCGGTCGCCTCGTCGGCCGGGCCGGTGCTGGGCGGGCTGCTCACCACGGCGAGCTGGCGCTGGATCTTCCTGATCAACGTGCCGGTCAGCCTCGTGGCCGCGGTTCTGCTGCCCCGGAGCGGAGTGCTCAACACCAGCCGCCAGCTCGGCGGAGCACTGGCCGTCGCCGTCTTCGGTGCGCTGCTGGCCGGACCGTCCGGTGGGGACACCGGGATGCGGATCAGCTTGTTGCTCGCCGCCGCGATGGCCGCCGTCGCCGCGTTCGCAGCGGTGGCGGGACTGCGTACTCGGTACTAGGAAAGGAAACTCTTATGACAGACAAGGAACCGTCCGGCGCGGAGAAGATGTTCGGCGGCTTCGCCCCCGCGCTGGTGCACTTCACCGACGACGTGCTCTTCGGCGAGGTGTGGAAGCGCACCGAATTGACGCCGAAGGAACGGAGTCTCGTCACGGTCGCCGCGCTGACCACGAACGGCAACACCGATCAGCTCGTCTTCCACCTCGGTTTGGCCAAGGAGAACGGCAACACCGAGGCCGAGCTGATCGAAGCGATCACCCATCTGGCGTTCTACACCGGCTGGCCGCAGGCGATGGCCGCCATGGCGGTCGCCAAGAAGGTCTTCCGAAGCTGACCCGAGTCCGGCGTCACGAATCCCGAGGAGAAGAGATAGAACTGACCCCCGTCAACGACACCGCGAAGGCACCCGCGGAACGCTTCACCGGCGACGTCTACGTCACCGCGATCAAGACACCGCAGCCGCCCTCACGCCTGGTCGCCTCCCTGGTGCGGTTCACCCCCGGCGCCCGCACCCACTGGCACTCCCACGCCGTCGGCCAGACGCTCCACGTCACCGAAGGCGTCGGCCTCGTCGCCGACCGGGACGGCCAGGTCATCCGCATGCGCGCCGGCGACACCGTCTGGACCCCGCCCGGCGAAGAGCACTGGCACGGCGGCACCGCCACCACCTGCATGAGCCACTACGCCCTGCTCGAAGGTCCCGAAGAGGGCGGAGACGGCACCACCTGGCTCGAGCCCGTCACCGACCAGGAGTACCAGGAGGCACACCGGCAGTAGCGTCCCTCGACTGCGTGGCGGCCCAGCTGGCGAGGAGCTTGAGCCGGTCTTCGGACGCGGTGCCGGGTTCGGCCGTGTAGGTGATCAGGTTGTGCACGGCCCGGCCGGACAGCGGCAGGTCGCAGGAAGTCCCGGATCTCGCCGCGGTTCCCGGGCGGCTGATCCAGGTCATCCACGGTAGCCGCTGGTCACGCAGTGCACATGACGAGCAAGACGCCGGCGGTGGCGCTGGGCGCGTAGGCCTGTGGAGACAGCGGCGAGGCGGGCAACGGCAACTTCGGCAGCCGGCTGACCGCGTCCGGCCTGCGAGAGGTCGTCGAAAGGGCGCAGTCGAACGGGTTCACGCTGTGGGACACAGCGGTGGTGTACGGCATGGGCCACTCGGAGACGGTCCTCGCTCAAGCCCGCCGACGAGCGGACGACGCCGCGTCACGGAGACCAGTTCACCGCTCGGTGATCGCGAAGCTGTCGTCGAGCTTGGCCGCCAGTTCACCGGCCGGAACACGTCAGAATGCGGTGCGAGTGTCGCTTCGCGGGTCTCCGTGCACGACGCGGTGTTCGTAGAGACTCGCTCCCACCGTGCGGCGCCAGGGCCGTGCGAGCCGGATGGCCACATCGATGTCGGCGTCCGGCGTCGCGCGATCAAGCTCCGCGATGGCGAGGCCAGGCCGCCCGTCGCCGTTACTGCGTCCGATCCAGCGACCGCCGGGCGCGACGATGCCGGACGGAGCCGTCGCGCTGAACTGGGCCGGGACGGAGTAGCCGATCCAGTAGTTGTAGAGCGTCCCGTACGCCTGGGCCACGACCGACCTCGGCGCGTCGTCGACCATCACCGAGGCCAGCACGCAGTCGACGTCCAGGCGTTCGTACTCGGCGAACAGTTCGGGGAAGTTGACCTCGATGCAGAGCACGCAACCGAACCGGAAACCGTCGACCTCGAACACCAGCGGCGCCACGCCCGGCGTGTACAGGTAGCTGATCTCGGTGTGCGACAGGAACCGCTTGTCGTAGCGGCCGACCAGCTCACCTCGATCGGAGACCACGTACAAGCTGTTGTGCGGACGGTTCGCCCCGGACAACCGGTGGATCGAGCCGAACACCGTCCAGATGCCGAGCTCACCCGCGAGGTCCGCGACAGCCTCGGCCTCTTCTTGCAGGACGTCCCAAGCGACACGCGACCAATCCGCCTCGGCCAGCTCCTCCGATCCACCGCTGGACACCGCGTACTTGCTCGGATACGTGATCGCGCCCTCCGGGAACTGCACGAGCCGGGCACCCGCGGCACTCGCCTCCCGCATCAGAGCACGGATCTCGGCTCCGCTTGCCCGAAGAGCGTCCCGATCCGCCGGATCCTCGGGCACCGTGCTCTGCGCGACCGCCAACCGCAGCATCAATCGATGTGCAGCTTGAAGGCGTGGGTGCTGTCGTTCGGACAGGCGAAGATGTTCAGCGCACCCTGCCTGCCGAACTCCCACCCGGCCGGGTCCTTCTCCTCCTGCTCGCAAGAGCACAGCTCGCCTTCGTGCTCATAGGTGTGCAGCGAGACGAGGAGGCGCAGACCCGCGCCGCAGTCCTGGCAGTCGAGTTTCCACGGACTGGTCTGCCACCAGAAGGCCCAGCCTCCGACCTTGCTGCCCTGGACGACAGACGGCCATCCCTCGTAGTCGTCGTCGACGAACCCGTCCGGGTCCACGAACGACAACGTCCGCTTGATGTGGTCCGGCAGTTCGTCGAGCTCCGGGTATTCGACGACCCGGCAGGGGGCGAACACGCACGGCCGGGGAAGGAATTCGCCGTCGACGCTCGACGGCCGAGGTGGTGGGCCGGCGATCTCGTTCACGTCCGCGGCCGCGCGCCAGACGATGTGGACCGCGGGGCCGTAGTAGCGCTCGCCGTCGTGCTCGTTCGGGCAGAGCAGCACCTGCAGCAGGTCGGTGCCGTCGGGGAAGGGCAGGTCCGGGAAGTCGCGGCGGTAGAGCTGGACGGCACTGACGAGCGCGACCGGTCCGTCGACCAGGTGCTCGGCCGTCCAGCCCTCCTGCGGTCGTCCACTGGAGGTCGGCATCCGTCCGTCGCAGTGCGGCCACGGCTCGCTCGCGGGCCACCACAGGGGACCTCCGATGTGGCTGTCGCGAGCGGTGGGCGCGCCTTGCCGAGGGTGCAGGCGGGTGGCGGTCCGGGCGAGCTCCGCGATGCCGGGGATCTCGCGTCCGTTGTCGGTGGGTGCTGCGGTGGAAGACACGGCCGGACCCTACCGGCGCCCACCGACAATTCCTGCGCCCTCGATCACTGCTCGTCGTCACCATCGCGCTCGGGCAGGGGAGCCTCTTTCCCGTCAGAGGAGCAAGCTGGCCAGAAAGCCCACCAAAAGGCAGACACCGCACAGTTTGACGGTCGAAATCGGCGTGAGGAGGAGTTTCATCGTCTGGTTTCCGTTCGCTTGGAAGGTCGAGGGCATCGGGCGACTCACCGCGGGCCCGCGAAGGGCTTTCCCCGCTGTCTGATGACGACCAGCGTGGACGGCGTCCGGGCGGGTTCGCACCGGTCTCGAAGAACCGAACGATTCGCGGCGCCGGGCTAACCTGGTAGGACGCAGGCGCAGTTCCTGGGCGAGCGCACCGGCGGGGAGGCGAAGGTGGCCGAGTCCGATGACCGCGTCCGACGCCAGCTGCGCACCTTGCAGCGCGTGGTCGGCGGCCCCAGCGACGCCGTCCTGGCGCGGCGCAGCGGGATCTCCGCGGCCACCTTTTCCGAGGTGATGTCGGGGAAACGGAGTCCGCGCGAAGAATTCGTCGGCAAGGTGGTCGCCGGGTGCGTCGTGTCGGCCCGCGCCAACGGGCACGCCCCCATGGACGTGCGGCGGGTCCTGCACGCCTTGCGGCTGCCGGGGCACACCGCGTCCGACAGCGGGCTCCTGGAGCGGGACGACGAACTGGACCGCTGCTCGGCGGTGCTGGACGCGGTGCGGGCCCGCGTCGGCGCGACGGTCCTGGTCGAGGGCCCCGCGGGGATCGGCAAGTCGCAGCTCCTGGCCCAGGTGTGCACGGAGGCGGCGGTCCGGGGCATCGTGCCGCTGGCCGTCCGGGGCAACCAGCGGGACCAGACGATGGCGTTCGGCGCGGCCCGCACGTTGCTGGCCCGCTGGGTCACCGGCCACGGCGAGCGGGAACAGCGAGCGCTGTTCGCCGGCGCGGCGGATCTCGCGCGCCTTCCCCTCGGCGTTCCCCGGGTCCGCCATCGCAGCCCCGACTCGATGATCGGACTGACGGAGGCGTTGTACTGGCTGGTCGTGAACGCGACCTCCTTGCTGGGCGTCGGAAGCGACGAGGAAGGACTGTTGCTCGCCGTCGACGACGCGCACCTGCTCGACGAGGAGTCGTTGCAGTGGCTGGAATTCCTCGCCGACCGCCTCACCGGGCTGCCCGTCGTGCTGCTGCTGGCGCACCGGCCGCACGAGCGGCCCGCGCTCACGCGCATCGCGCTGCGGGCGACGGAAGTCGTGCGCCCGCGTCCCCTCGGGCCGGCGGCGGTGCGGACGATGGTGCACCGCGGTCCGCTCGCCCACCGGACGCCGGGCGGCGAACCCGACGACCGGTTCTGCGCCGCGCTGCTCGACCGCAGCGGGGGCAATCCGTTCTACCTGCGCTGGATGCTCGACATGGCCCGGGAACGCGACCTGAAGCCCACCGCAGCCGACGCGGAACTGGTCGGCACGCTCACCCCGCGGCACGTCGTGCAGTACCTGTCCGAACGGCTCGCCGGTCTCGGCCCGGCCGCCCGACGGCTCGCGCACGCCGGCGCGGTCCTCGGCCCGGGGCACCCGCTCGGGGACACCGCCCTGCTCGCCGGGGTGACCACGGCCGAGGCGAAGCGCGAGTACGACCGGCTGTGCGACGCGGCGATCCTCGCCGCCGGACCGACGGTCGATTTCCGCCATCCGATCATCCACAGCGCCGTCTACGACGACATCGATCCGTCGCTCCGCAGCGATCTCCACCTGGCCGCCGCGCGGCTGCTGCACGACCGGCACGCCGCGCCCGACGCCGTCGCCGCGCACCTGCTCGACGTCCACGCCGCCGGTGACCCCTGGGTCACCGACCGGATGACCACCGCGGCCGAGGACGCGCTCGGGTCGGGGCTCGCCGCGACCGCCGCCCGCTACCTCGAGCGGGCGGCCGGAGAACCGCCGCCCGTCGCCCGGCAGTGCCGGGTGCGGCTGCGGTACGGCCAGGCCCTCGCCCTGCGGGAAGTGGCGGCGGCGGTTCCCGAACTGCGCGCGGCCTACCGGCAGGCCCCCGACGACGTCTTGCGCACGGACGCGGCCGTCGCGCTCGCGAAGGCCCACGGCTACGCCGACCAGCTCGGCGACGGCGTGCGCCTGCTCGACGACGCGCTCGAGCGCTGCACCGACGAACGGCAGCGGCAGCGGTTGCTCGCCGAACAGCTGCTGTGGGCCGCCTGGTGGGACGACGACCCGCTGCGCGTCGACCGCATGGACCTGCTCGACCGGACCGCGCCGCCGCTGGCCGGTGACACCGACGTCGAACGGCTGCTGATCGTGCTGCACGCGTGGAGCCTCGTCCTGCGCGGCCGGCCGCGCGCCGAAGGGTTCGCCGCGGTCGAGCGCGTCGTCCGGCGCGGTGTCGTGTTCGCCGACGTGGACCAAGGGATGGAAATCGCGACCATGACCGGGTTCGTGCACCTCTACTCCGGTGCCGCGGACGTCTCCCACCGGATGTTCGGCCAGGCGATCGACGAGTTCGAACGGCACGGCTGGCGTGGCGCGCACCTCGCCTTCGCCCACGCGAACCGCGGGCACTCGGCACTGCGGCTCGGCCGGCTGCCCGACGCCGTCGCCGACGCCGGCATCGCCCTGCGCCTGGCCGTCCGCAGTGGCAGCGGAACCCCCGCCGAGTGGTTCGCCACCGGCACTCTCGTCGAAGCGCTGCTGGCCCGCGGAGAGGTCGACGCGGCGGTCGCGGTCTGCGCGGAGCGCGGGTACCGGGAGCACCGGCCGGACGCGGTCATCATGCCGGTGCCCGAGGCGGTGGCGGGCGCGCTGTCCCTCGCGCAGGGCCGGCAAAACCGGGCCGCAGCCATCCTCCGCACGGTGGGAAACCGGCTCGACGCAGCGTCCATGACGAACCCCGCGGTGTGCGGCTGGCGACTCGGCCTGGCCGAGGCCCTGCGTCATTCGGCGCCGGAGGAGTCCCGGCAGATCGCGTCCGACACGGTCCGGCTGGCCGACCGCTTCGGCGACCCGGCCACCCGCGGTCAGGCGCTCCGAACCCTCGCGGCGGTCGACGCGGACCGCGCGGAGCTGCTGGAGGAATCCGCGCGCGTGCTGCGAAGCGCACCCGACCGGTGGCAGTACCTGCAGACGCTCGCACAGCTCGGCGCGGTGTTCGCCCGATCGGGACACGCCGAAGACGCTCGTCGCACGTTCACCGAGGCCGTCGCGCTGGCCGACGAATGCGGCGCCCCCGCCCTCCGGAAGGACGTCGCCCGGCAACTCGGCGACATGGGGGTAACGGCCGAACCACCGCCGCGCGTCAACGCGCTGTCACCGCGTTTGCGACGGGTCGCGCAGCTCGCCGCCGAGGGGCGTTCGGAAGCCGCGATCGCGCACCGGATGGTGTTGAACCTGGACGCGGTCCGAAAGCTCGAACTCAGTGCCTGCCACGAACTCGGCACCGACTCGCGCACCGGGCTTCGCCGCGCACTGAACCACTGAACCACGACGGCTGTCGAAACAGACTGGATCGACGCAGCCCTCTCGACCACATTCGGTGATGGCGTCGGCGGCAGTGGTGCCGCCCAGATCCGCTCCGACACCGCCCGCCGCGACCGCCGACCCCGGCGCCTCCGCCCCCGCACCGGATTGAACGGAATCAGCCGCTCATCGGCGGCATCGGTCAGCAGCATCGACAGCAGGTTCAGCTGCGAGCTCACCGTCGACGTGGCCAACCCCACCCCGCTCCAATTCCCGGATCCACTCGGTCACATCCGGCGCCGTGATCGCACCCAGCGGCATGTGACCGAACTTCGGCAGGATGTGACACCGCAGCCGGCTCCGGTAGCTCTCGATCGTCCGCGGATCCAGATCCAGCGGCCGGAACCACCGCAGCACCCCACTCAGCTACTGTGGCCGCGCTGTCCCCGGATCGATCCACACCCGCCGACGCCGATCCACCTCCAGTCCCGCGGCGTAGGCCGCAGCATCACGCCGCGAGCCAAATCCGGACACTTAATGAACGCCGAAACTCTGCAGTCGACAGCTCCGACGTCCGCTTCAACGGCGATGCAGGACTGGCTCGGGTTCGTACGCACTCTCATGGCGATGAGCAACGATCGCCACCCGACTTGCGCACCAGCCGCACTTTACGACACCCACGGTGCCGCAGCGGCCGTTACCGGTCAGAGTACTCCCCCAGTGTTTTGCGGCATCTATGAGACCATGCGAGCATGAGCTATGACTTGGCGGTGTGGGACGGCGCCCGCCCCGCAGCCGACCGATGGGCCGAGAGGCTCTTTTTGCAAATATATGACCAGTACGTTGTCGCCGAGGCCGCACAGCCACCGACTCCGAGAATTTTTACGGTATGTTTCAACTTTGCTCGAAAAATGGCCAGAGCTGAGCAAAGATAACGACCCTCAAACTCGTAAACTCCGCTGATCAGCTTACTGACGTGTGAACCAATCGCCGATCGACTTCCACTCGAACTTGTCTCGCCACGAGAAGTCGCCCTTCACCCAATCCGCAAGGGCGGCCACCACGTCATCCCGAGAATCTGTCAATGTCTGGAAGTGCTCCGCCGCTCCCCCCGCTCGATATTCAAGCTGATATCCCCCCTCCGGTCGAAGTCTAGCCTGGACATAGTGAACGTCGACTTTTCCTTACTCGCCATCGCGTTCCAGAACGACATGCTCGCCGGGGCGAAGGCCGACTACCGTTATCCGAATGTTCAGTTCGCTAGCCGGACGAACAGTCGCACCATTGAATTCTCGAATGACAACTTCCGCATCCACGACATCTCCCATGGGGCACTTTCAAACTTACACCAAAGGCAGATCATATCAGAACAACCGAAAGCACGGTTCAGACGTTAACCAATCGCACACCGATGATCCTGAAACCTTGAGTCCGACCAGTGCCTTTGGCGATATTCCCGCTTTCAACCCAGTTGTCGCAGGCCCGTTGGGCAGCGTCCCGATTAGCCATCGCACAATGTTCAGCCCACGTGCCGAAAGGTCGCCCTACACCGCCTTTTCGGCGTCGGCTCCGACATTCGCACCCAACGTTCCGGCCCATTGCACGTCTGCGGTGCGAATAGAGCCGTCGTCATATCGAAATATGCCGTCAACCAGGTCCTCGACACAGCGAGCTCCGTTGTGTACGAGACCGGCAGTCGTTCCAGCCATCACATAGAACGTGTGGACGTTGCTGATGGTCAAGTTGTACGTCCGGGCGACCATCGTATGCCGACCGGTGCCGACTACCGTGGCGCGAACATCGCCAGGCGTATCGAGTTGTCGACCCTGCACGAGGTCAGCGGCGTACGCCCATCGTCGAGTGGTGTCATTCCAGAACAAGTGATGCGCGGTCGCGGTGACCACCCCCGTACCGAGGGAGCCAGCGATGACCAGATCGACGAAGTCGGTGCCGTTGTCCGTGACGTGGACGGCTTGGACTGCGTGCGACTGACGATGGCAGCCGAGTCCTGGCCGGCATGAACCCGAGCCAGCCAGACATACCGAACTCTTGCCTTCGGATCCCCCTGCCGGAAGACGCGGCCCAGCAGGCAGCCTCTCGCCGGACACCGGATCACGAAGGCAGTCAGCCGCTTCTGCGTCACCGGGCGAAGATCCGAAACCACACCGCGAGCCGATCCGACTCCTCCTGCCAGTTCCGTCGGTTGTCCAGCGTCCGCATCGGCTGTCCGTCGCGGTTGCACACGTTGACAGGATCAGCTTCGTCCCGCCGCACGAACTCACGCGTGCGGGCACCTTGACGAGACTCCCTGAAATTGACCCGTTCACGGCGGGGACCTCGACCCATGAACGACACCTTGCCCGCTTGGGGCATCCGAGGTACGTCCCTCGCCGTCAGCCCCGGTCAGTGGCCAGCCCGGCTGCAGGGTCATCGAGCTACCCGAACGACCCCGGGCATCGCGACGGTATCGCCGACGGGACGCCAAGGCACAGGTCGGCGGCACCGTCCCACGCGCCCCTGTGAACCGGCGTCCATGGCCAACCCCATCCCTGGACGATCGTCAAGACAGACACAGATCACCCCTACCCATGGGTAGCAAAAAAGCCCAGGTCGACGACCTGGGCTTTGCTCCCCCGCTTGGACTCGAACCAAGAACCCTCCGGTTAACAGCCGAATGCTCTGCCAGTTGAGCTACAGGGGAATGTTGCTCACTTCCGGTGTCGTCCGTCTCCGTCCGACGAGAAGAACTTTAGCCCATGCCACCAACCCCCTTCGCACCACCCCCCACTTGGCGCAACCGCCCCCTCCGGGCCGTTTTCCTGGACAATGGACAGTCGGACGACCTACAGACGGAAGGCGTGGACGCGGATGAAGAAGTTCCTGCTGGGGGCAGGCCTGGGGTACGTGCTGGGCGCCAAGGCAGGCCGGGGGCGGTACGAGCAGCTCGTGCGCACCTACCGCCGCGTCGTCGACCACCCCATGGTCCAAGGTGCCGCCGGGGTTGCGCGGGCCAAGATCGGCGAGAAGGTCAAACGGTAGCCACGAAGAACACCCGGCGGAACTCGAACCACGTCGTCCCGTCGGCACGTGCGGGGTACGCCGACGCCAGCAGCGGGGCCAGCTCCGCGCGGAACTGCTCCCACTCGGCGTCGGCGAGGGCCGCGCGGATCGGGCGCAACGCCGTCCCGGTGATCCACTCCAGCACCGGTGACGGCCCGCGCAACGGCTGCACGTACGTCGTCTCCCAGGCGTCGACGCCGCAACCCGCGTCGGCCAGGAGGTTCGCGTACTCCAGCGGGCTCGAGACCGCGTCGTCCTCGCGAAGAACCACCTCGGCCAGGCGGGACGACCACGCCGGGGACGCTGCCAATTGCCTGGTCAGCGCGTGCGACGGCGCGTTGAAGTTGCCCGGCACCTGGACCGCCAGGTGCGCCCCCGAGGGCAGCGACGAAACCCAGGAACGCAGCAAAGACGCGTGGTCCGGCACCCACTGCAGGACGGCGTTCGACACGACGACGTCGGTGTCCGGCGCCGGCTGCCAGTCGCGCACGTCGAGCAGGGACGCGTCGAGACCGCGGGCGCGGGCGGCCGTCACCATTTCGGGTGAACTATCACTGCACTCCAGGGCCGCCGAAGGCCATCGTGAGCGCAACGAAACCGTCAGGTTGCCCGGGCCGCACCCCAGGTCGACGACGCGGCGCGGTGCAGTGGCGCCGATGCGGGAGACCAGGTCGTGGAACGGCCGGGCCCGCAAGTCGGCGTAGTCGAGGTACTTGTCCGGATCCCACACGGCCGCCTCCCAGCAAACAGTACGCCTGTACTGAGTACGAGCGTACTGCTACTCGGCGGGGTTGACCAGCTTCGCGGCGACCTGCTCGGCGATGGCGGCCACCAGTTCGGCGTCGGTGCCCGGGTCGGGCCGGACCTGCAGGACGCTGCCGTCGCGGCCGGGCACCTTGCGCTGCACGAACCACGCTCCCCCGGACCCGATCTCCTGCCGGTGCCGCGACCGGATCGAGCCCTCGACGCGCTGGTAGGCCTCGCGCGGCACCTTGCCCGGCGCCGGCAACCGGAAGCGCACCGGCGGCAGGTCGGCCAGCACGACCGCCGAACCCGCCGTGCCGACCTCGGACGACTCGGTGAGCGTGAAGACGCCGTCCGCCCAGGCCGCCTTGCCGACCAGGTGCCAGCCGACGCGGCGCGCGCCGTCTTCGGACGGGACCCACAGGCCCAGCGCCGTCACGACCAGGTACCCGCCGCCCTCGACCGGGGCGCTCTCGACGACGTCCTCACCCGCGTCCAGCGACCCCGCGAAGTCCGGCGGCGTGCGGTCGCCCAGCAACCGGCGCAGGAAACTCATGTCAGCTCCACGTGCTGGCGGCCGCCTGCTCACCCAGCGACTTCTTGTACTGCTCCAGCGCGACGAGGTCGCCGAACAGCGCGCGGTAGTCGTCCGGCGCTTCGACCGGCGAAAGCCGTTGCAGCTTCCCCTTGATCTCCGCGATCTGCCGTCCGACGAGCCCCTCCTGGAGCCGGGCGAGGATCGAGGAGATGTACCGCGAGTCGACTTCGTCCTTGGCCTGCAACGGTTCCACGGCCAGCTCGGACAGCACCCGCCGGACCGTCCCTTCCGGACAGTGCGGGGCCGCGGCGTCCAGCAGCGCCGGGCCGGTCAGACCCGAACCCGCGCCGCCGGCCTTCAACACAGCCTCGTGGACGGCCACGTACACCGGGTGCGTGAACGCCTCCAGCGGCAAGGCGTCGTACTCCGGCCCGGCGATCGCGGGCTGCTGCAGCGCGGCCTTCAGCGCCTCGCGCTGGACGGCGAACCGCGGGTCCTTCGGCGCCGGGCGGGCCACGTCCTGGGAAGGCGCCGCCGGGGCCGCCTGCTGACCGCGCGCGGGCTGGCGCAGCGGCGCGCCACCGCGCTTGTCGGTCGCGCCCGCGCTGCCGCGGACCCGGTTGACCACCTGGGCGACGTCCTGCCAGCCCACCCACCAGGCGAGCTTCGACGCGTAGCCGTCGCGGGCCGCGCGGTCCTTGATCGACGCCACCATCGGCACGGTCTTCTGCAGCGCCGCGACCTGGCCGTCGACCGAGTCGAGGTCGTAGTTCTTGAGCGTGCTCCGGATGACGAACTCGAACAGCGGGGTCCGCCGCGCGACCAGGTCCTTCACCGCGCTGTCGCCCTTGGCCAGGCGCAGCTCGCACGGGTCCATGCCGTCCGGCGCGACCGCGATGTACGTCTGGCCCGCGAACGTCTGGTCGCCCTCGAACGCCTTCAGCGCGGCCTTCTGACCTGCTTCGTCACCGTCGAAGGTGAAGATGACTTCGCCGCGGAAGGCGTCGTCGTCCATCATCAGCCGGCGAAGCACCTTCATGTGGTCTTCGCCGAACGCCGTGCCCGACGACGCGACCGCCGTCGGCACGCCCGCCGCGTGCATCGCCATCACGTCGGTGTAGCCCTCGACCACGACGACCTGGTGCCGCTTCGCGATCTCGCGCTTGGCCAGGTCGAGGCCGAACATGACCTGGGACTTCTTGTAGATCGGCGACTCGGCGGTGTTGAGGTACTTGGCCGAGATCCGGTCGTCGTCGAACAGCCGCCGCGCGCCGAAGCCGACGACCTCGTTGCCGACGTCGCGGATCGGCCAGACCAGGCGCCGGTGGAAGCGGTCCATCGGGCCGCGCTGGCCCTCCTTGGACAGCCCCGCCGTGAGCAGCTCCTTGACCTCGAACCCGCGGTTGAGCAGGAACTTCGTCAGCTTGTCCCAGCCGCCGGGTGCGTACCCGCAGCCGAACGTCTTCGCCGCGGCGGCGTCGAAACCGCGCTCGGACAGGAAGTCCCGCGCCGGGCGCGCCTCGTCGGTGACCAGCTGTTCGGCGTAGAACTCCTGGGCCGCGCGGTGCGCCTCGATCAGCCGGCTGCGGCTGCCGCGGTCGCGCTGGATCGTCGCGCCGCCGCCTTCGTAGGTGAGCCGGATGCCGACCCGGTCGGCCAGCCGCTCGACGGCCTCCACGAAGGTGATCAGGTCGATCTTCTGGATGAACTTGATCACGTCGCCGCCCTCGCCACAGCCGAAGCAGTGGAAGGTGCCGTGCGTCGGGCGGACGTTGAACGACGGGGTCTTCTCGTTGTGGAACGGGCAGAGGCCCTTCAGGCTGCCTCCACCGGCGCGGCGCAGCGCCACGTACTCCCCGACGACCTCGTCGATCCGGTTCCGCTCGCGCACCTCCGCGATGTCGCTCTCCCGAATCCGTCCTGCCACGCCGCCCACTTTAGCCTCGCCGTTTGCGGCACACTCGGGGCATGGTCTCCACGCCCACCGCCCAGGACACCCTCGCCGCTGAGTTCGCCGCGCACCGCGGTCACCTCATCGGGGTCGCCTACCGGCTGACCGGTACCCGCGCCGATGCCGAGGACGCCGTCCAGGAGTCCTGGTTGCGGCTGGCCGGGCTCGACGACGCCGGCCGCGCGGCGATCCGGGACCTGCGGGGCTGGCTGACCACCGTCGTCGGCCGGATCTGCCTCGACCGGCTGAAGTCGGCCGCGGCCCAGCGGGAGAAGTACGTCGGCAACTGGCTGCCCGAGCCGGTCGTCACGCCGTTCGGGCGCCCGGTGAGCGAAGACCCCCTCGACGTCGCCGTGCGTGACGACGGGCTGCGGATGGCCGCGCTGGTCGTGCTCGACAAGCTGACCCCGGAGCAGCGCGTCGCGTTCGTGCTGCACGACGCCTTCTCGGTGCCGTTCGCGGAGATCGCCGACGCGCTCGGCGTCTCGGTCGACGCCGCGCGCCAGCACGCGTCCCGCGGCCGCAAGGCCCTCGCCGACGCCGACCCGGCACCGCGCGTGCCGCTGGAGGACCAAGCCAAGATCCTCGAAAAGTTCGTCACCGCCCTGCAGCAGGGCGACATCCGGGCGATGACCGAGCTGCTGGCCCCGGACGTCGTGCTCATCGGCGACTCGGACGGCAAGGGGCGCACCACCCGCCAGATCATCCTCGGCCCGGACAAGATCGCCCGGTTCTTCGTCGGCCTCACCCGCAAGTACGCCCCCGGCATGGTCGAGCGCGGCGCGCCGGTGCTGGTCAACGGCGACCTCGGGATGTACCTGGCGCCGATGCCGGGCCGCGACGGCTTCCTCGCCCTCGACGAGCACGTCCAGTCGGTCAGCATCCGCGACGGGAAGATCGTGGCGATCTACGACGTCGTCAACCCGGACAAGCTGACCCGCATCACGCGTCCCGGCGACGAGCCCGCGTGATCCCGGCCGCCAGCAGCAGCACGGCGAAGGCGCCGAAGTAGGCCAGCGCCCAGCCCGGGGGCAACGGCGAGTCGGACAGCACCGTGGCGTTTCCGCCGTCCCGGCCCGCGTTCGCCTCACCGGTGCCGCTGAGGAACTTCGTGACGGCGTTCAGCGGCAGCCACCGGTGGATCGCCTGCCCGGCCCGCGGGATCAGCTGGACGACGTTCTCCGCCATCAGCGGGTAGGCGACGAGCAGCGCGACCGCGCCGGCGGTGTGGCGCACGAGCAGGCCGACGCCGACCCCGCAGACGGCGCCCAGCGCGAACACCGGACCGGTACCGGCGACGACCGTCCAGTCCGCGACGCTGTCCAGCGCCAAGTCGGCGTCCGGAGCGAGGACTCGCGCGACCAGCCAGGCCGCGAACGCGGCCCCTTCGCCGATCCCGAACGCGTACCCGGCGACGAGCGCGGCCTTGGCCAGCAGCACCGGAGTCCGGCTCGGCACCGCTTGGAAGGTGCCGTGGATCGTGCCGGAGTGGTACTCGCTCGTCACCGCGAGCGCCCCCAGCAGCAGCACCGCGACCAGCGCGAGCTGGTAGCCGAACTGGGTGCTCGCGACGGTCGGCGGCAGCCTGGACTCGGTGGCCGTCAACGCCGTGAGCGCGGCCGGGAAGGCCAGCGCGACGAGCGCGAAGACGCCGCACACCCAGGGCGTGGCGATGCTGAAGAGCTTGATCCGTTCACTGGCGACGAGGTGCATGCGGGAACGGTCCCGCGGCGGACCCCGGCGGCGCGTCCACCCGGGGTCCGATCCCCGGAGTCCTACGGGAGCGGGACGCGGCAGGCGTCGCCCGAGGTGAAGCCCTGGTCGACGATGCCGAGCGCGCTGTTCATCCGGGCGCGCGAGTTCTCCAGCGCGATCTGGTAGGTCAGCTCGACCACGCCGGCGCGGCCGAACTCGCGCTCGAGCTCGGCGACCTGCTCGTCGGTCACGGTGACCTGGTCGCCGGACATCGCGTCGGCGTAGGCGATCGCCAGCCGTTCCTGGTCGCTGAACGCGGGCGAGGTCGCGTAGTCGTCGATCTTCTTCAGCCGCTCGACGTCCAGGCCGTCGTGCTTCTGCAGCATGGTGCCGAAGTCGACGCACCACGAGCAGCCGATACGGCTGGCGACGCGGTAGACGGCGAGCTCGCGCACGTTCGCGGGCACCTTCTTCGACGCCCGCTCGGCCAGCGTTTCGTGCACCGCGTAGGTGCGGAGCAGGGCCGGGTGGTGGGCGGCGACGGCCATCGGCTCGGGCACGGCGCCGTAGCGGCGGCCCGCGAACCGGTACATCAGCTTGAGCACGAGGCCGGCTTCGGACGTCTTCTTCGCGGGGATGCGAGGCATCGGCGTTCTCCTTCGTTCGCGGTCACGAGGAGGACGAGACCGCTTCGGAAGACGTGACAGCGGGCGCGGCGACGCAGGCCAGGAGCATGATCGCGGCCGCGGCGCCGAACACGACGGTGAGCCCGCCGGCCTCGAGGCCACCGGTCGTGGCCAGCGCGAGCCAGCCGAACACCGCGGCCCCGGCCAGCCCGCCGGCCTGCCGGGCGAAGGTGAGCGACCCCAGCGTGACGCCCAGCAGGTCGCGCCGGGCTCGCGTCTGACCCAGGACGGTGTACGCGGACGTGCAGACCGCGAAGGCCGCGCCGATCGCGAACAGGCCCGGCGCGAGGAGCCACGGGCTGCCGTCCCGCGCGGCCGCGACGGCGACCGCGGCGAGCCCGACTGTGCCGAGGAAGCAGCCGAACCGGCCCCACGCCGCCATTTCCGGGTACCGCCGGGCCAGCGCGGCGAAGGAGGCGGACAACGCGAGCTGCCCGGCGGTCATCGCGACCAGCAGGAGCCCCGTGCCGGCCGCGCTCGTGCGCAACGCCGCGACCAGCGCGACGTAGGTGAAGGTGCCGTAGAGCGCGGCGCCCGCCAGGCCGTTGACCAGCACCGCGCGTGCGAGGACGGCGTCCGCGAAGACCTTCGGCGAGATCAGCGGGCTCTTCGCCCGGCGCTGCCTGCGCACGAACAGGAAGCCCGCCGCCACCGCGGTTCCGGCCAGCACCGGCGTCCACAGTGGACTGTGGGCGAGGGTGTCGACGGTGCCGAGCGCGACGACCGCCGACCCCGCGGCCACGAGCAGGAGGCTGCTCCCGACGTCGAACTTTTCGCCTGCGCGACGCGGTTTCGCGGGCAACCCGCGCAGGCCGAGCACCAGCGCGGGCACGCACAGCGGCAGGTTGACCAGGAAGATCCAGCGCCAGCCCGGCCCCGCGGCGAGCAGGCCGCCCAGCGGCGGGCCACCGAGGGTGGCGGCCGCGAACACCGCCGTCTGCCAGCCCTGGCGGCGCAGCAGCTCGTCGCGCTCGAACAGCTCGCCGAGCGCGCTCATCGCCGTGACGATCAGGCCGCTCCCGCCCAGGCCCTGCAGGGCGCGCGCGGCGACGAGCGAGCCGAGGTCGGGCGCGGCGGCGCACCACGCCGAGGCCGCGGCGAACACGAGAACCGAAGCGGCGAAGGAGATCCGGCGGCCGTGGAGGTCGCCGAGCCGGCCGTGCAGCGGCGTCGCGACGGTCAGGGTGAGCAAGCCGGCTGCGGTCACGGCGACGAGACCGGTGCGGGCGTGCAGGTCGGCACCGATCGCGGGCAGGGCCGCGGTGACGACCAGGCCGTCGAGCTGGGCCATGGCCATGCCGAGCAGCAGGCCGGCGAAGGCGAGGTTCCGAGATGCGTGCATAAAGCACACGTTATAACGTGCCTTATGCACGCATCAAGCCCCGGAGGCGGGCCCGCCCTGTTCCGCCTGGTCCGGCACTGGGCGCGTCAGTGGGGCCCGGACGTCGTCGAGCGCTTCGCCGCGGACGCCCCGCCGGCGTGGACGGTGCCGAACCTCTTCGTGATCCAGGCGGTCGACGGCGCTTCGGGCGCCGAGGTGACGGTCGCCGACGTGGCCCGCCAGCTGGGCATCGACCGGTCGGTGGCCAGCCGGATGGTCGCCGAAGCGGGCCGGGACGGGTTCGTCGTGCGCTCGACGTCGTCCCGCGACGCCCGCCGCGCGGTGCTGACGCTCACCGACGCGGCGAAGGAGTTTCTCGCGGCTTCGCAGGCCCACCAGCGTCAGGCGTTCGAGGCGCTGGTAGGCCACTGGGACGCCGAGGATCGCGACCGCTTCGCGGCCTACCTGGACCGGCTCGCGGACGAGGTCCTCGGTTAGTCCTCCGCGAGGATCCCGTTCAGCGCTTCCCACGCGTGCCAGGCGCGGGTCACGCCAAACTGGGCGGTGAAGCGCAACGCGGCCCGCACGTCTTCCGGCGACGCGCCACCCCGGAGCGCGCGCCCGACGTGGATGCGGAACGTGTCTTCCAGCGTCTGGTAGTGGATGTCGACGCTCAGGCTGACCAGGCCGCGCTCGCGTTCGCTGAGCGTGCCCGGCCCGTGCCCGGCACGCATGCGCGACTGCAGGTCGAAGTACCCGGTGAAGTGCGGGTCCAGCTCGTTCAGCCGGGTCCGCACCTCGGCCGGCAGCGGGCTGGGCCCGTCCGGCACCGGCTCGGGTGTCGTCAGTTCCGGCTCGATGCCCAGTTCTCCCTCCAGCTCGGCGATCCGCTCGATGCCCGCGGTCGCGGCGTGGTAGCCGCAGTCGTAGGAGACGAACCGCAGCAGCTCGCGGACGTCCGAAGTGGACACTCCGGCGGCCAGCCCGGTTCGCACGTGGGCACTGAACGCCATGCCCAGGCTCGCCTGGCAGACGTCGGCCGTGACGCACAGGAACGTCTTCTCCCGGTCGGTCAGCTCGGGAATCGCCCGGACGTACTTCGCGGTGGCGCCGACCAGCTGGGCGAACGCCGGGTCGAGCGCGGCGAGCCGGTCGAGGTTCGTTTCGGTGGTGGTCAAGATCGTGCTCCCTCAGAGTGCTGAACGTATGTAGCGCTACAGCTGTAGTGCGAATGACGCTACACCTGTAGCGCGATGGGTGTCCAGCTACACTGACCTGGATGAACGAGACGACCCGCCGCCGTCCGAACGCGCGCGGCCGAGGCGAACTGCTGCGCGACGAGATCGTCACGGCCGCCGTGCGCATGCTCGAGGAGCTGGGCGACGACGAAGCGCTCTCGCTCCGAGCTGTCGCGCGCGAGGTGTCGATCGCGGCGACGTCGGTCTACCTGCACTTCCCGGACCGCGACGCGCTCGTGCTGGCCGCGATGCAGCGCTGCCACGAGGACCTCGTCGGCACCGGCGACGCGGCCGCGGCGCAAGCACCGGACCCCGCGACCGCGTTGCGGGCCCGGATCCTGGCGCAGGCGGCGTGGGCGCGCGAGCACTCCGGGCTCTACAAGGTGCTGCACGAAAGCAAGGTCCACCGGCGTCACGGCATGCCGTTCAAGGAGGTCATGGTCGCCCGCACGACCGAGGCGGTCCAGGCGTGCATGGACGCGGGCCTCGCGCCGGCAGACGACGCCGCGACCGTCGCGATCGACCTGCGGACCGCCGTCAACGGCATGCTCGCCCAGCGGATCAACGAGCCGGACCTGCCGTGGCCGCCGGCGGTCGAGCAGATCGACCGGTTCCTGGTGAAGCTGGTCGGCCTGCACTTGTGAGCACCCCGGTGACCGGCTCGGGTTCCGGTACGTTCGGCACCGTGTTCCAGGTCGCGCACCGCCGTGGGTGACCGCGTGCCGAACTGGACGAGCAGCACGAGCGGGCGCTGTCCCTGGGCGCGCGGCTGCTGACCGACCACGCGGACGACCCGGAGGAGCCACTGCGCGTCTACGCCGATCCGGCCGGCCACCCGTTCTGCCTCTTCGTCGGCTGATTCCGCCGGGTCCGTAACGCGCCACCACCGGCGCCGCGACTCCGGGGGTGATCCGCCTGGCGAAGGAGCCCTGTGAACCCGGAATTCGGGCCGTACCGCATCGAACGGCCGATCGCGCGCGGCGGCATGGGCGAAGTCCTGCGCGCCCGCGACACCCGGCTCGACCGGGTCGTGGCGCTGAAGGTGCTGCCGCCCCACCTCGCCGCCGACGAGGAGTTCCGCGAGCGCTTCCGCCGCGAAGCGCACGCGGTGGCCCGGCTGCGCGAGCCGCACATCGTGCCGATCCACGCGTTCGGGGAGATCGACGGCCGCCTCTACCTGGACATGCAGCTCGTTGACGGCGAAGACCTGGCGACGCGGCTGAGCACGCGCGGGCCGATGGGCGCGGCCGAAGCCGTCGACGTCGTCGGCCAGATCGCCCAGGCCCTCACGGCCGCGCACGCCGAAGGGCTGGTCCACCGGGACGTCAAGCCGTCGAACATCCTGCTGACCGCAACGGGTTTCGCCTACCTGGTGGACTTCGGGATCGCGCGGTCGCAGGAGTCGGCGACCGGGCTGACCGGCGCGGGCGCCGCGATCGGGACGCTCGACTACATGGCCCCCGAACGGTTCACCGGGGCCCGGCCCGACCAGCGCGTCGACGTCTACGCCCTGGCCTGCGTGCTGCACCAGTGCCTGACCGCCGCCAAACCGTTCGCCGCGACGACGGCCGCGTCCCTCGTGCACGCCCACCTGAACCAGGCCCCGCCGCGCCCGAGCCTGCTGCGCCCGGGCCTCCCCACGGCGCTCGACGGCGTCGTGGCCCGGGGCATGGCGAAGAGCCCGGACGACCGGTACGCGACCGCCGCGGCGCTCGCGGCGGGCGCGAGAGCCGCCCTCGGCTCGCCGCGCGGCTCCGCGACCCCGCCCGCCGCGACCCAGGCCTTCACCCGGGTGGAACCGGAGTCCCCTCCGCGGCGCCGGACCGGGCTGCTGGCCGCCGTCACGATCGTCACGATCCTGCTGCTCGGCGGGGTGGGCGCGCTGCTCGCGCTGCCGTCCCTGCTCTCGCGGCCCCCGGCCGGGACGCCGACGTCGGCACCGCTGGCCGCGCCGGTGCCGGTCCGCACGACCACTCCGGCCGCCGAGACGACCGTTCCGGCCGCGGTGACTACGGCGAGTGCGAGCCGGCCGTCGCCGGGCGACCTCGCCGGGTTCGTCGTCCACTACTACGGGCTGATGCCGGACACCGACGCCGGCTGGGAGCTGATCGGCCCGAACCTGCGGCTGCGGACGCGGGACAGCTACGACAAGTTCTGGAGCAGGTTCAGCGGCGCCGAAGTCGTCGGCACCCCGTCGGTCGAGGGCAGCACGGTGACCGCGCGGATCCGGCTTCGCCACCGCGACGGCCGCCCGGACACCACCGAAACGCACGTCCTCGGGCTCGCGATGCGGGACGGCGGGCTGTGCATCGACTCCGACGCGCTCGCCAAGAGCCGGTGAGCTATTCCCCCGTGCTGCCGTCGATCGACTCGCGGACGAGGTCGGCGTGGCCGTTGTGGCGGCTGTACTCCTCGATCATGTGGACCAGGATCCAGCGCAGGCTCGGCGAGGTCCCGTCCCGCCGCGTGTGCTTCGACGGCTGCGAAAGGTCGCCGTTCGCCAGGGCCTCCGCGTACCGCTCGCGGGACCGCGCGACCGCGTCCGCCCACAGCTCGCGCAGCTGGTCCGGCGAGTCCTGGGCCGCGGAATCCCAGTCCCAGTCCGGGTTTTCGCGCCAGTCGACGGTGTTCCACGGCGGCGCGGGCTCGCGGTCGAACAGGACGCAGGAGAACCAGTAGTCCTCCACGTACGCGAGGTGCTTGAGCAGCCCGCCCAGCGTCAGCGTGGCCGGTGGGTGCGTCGCGCGCAGGCCCGCTTCGCCCAGGCCGGCGCACTTCCACGCCAGCGTGTCGCGGTGGAAGTCGAGGAAGCCGAGCAGGATCGCGGCTTCGTCGCCGTCGGCGGGCGGCTCGGTCCGCCCCTGGTCGTCCACTGAGGTCACGGGCGGACTCTACCGAAATTGTCGTACCCCTCCGCTAGGTTTTCCGGCATGGCTGAATTCGTTTTGGTGGCAGGCGCTTGGCTCGGTTCGTGGGCGTGGGACGACGTCGTCCCGGGCTTGCGCGAAGCGGGCCACGGCGCGCACGCGGTGACGTTGTCCGGCGTCGCCGAAAAACGCGGAGTGCCCGCGGGACAGCAGAAGCACGTCCAGGACATCGTCGACGTCGTTTCCCAAGGCGACCTGCGGGACGTCGTGGTGGTCGGGCACAGCTACTCCGGCATCCCGGTCGGCCAGGCGGCCGAGCGGATCGGCGACCGGCTGCGGCGGGTGGTGTTCGTCGACTCCAACGTGCCGTCCGACGGCGAGTCGTTCACGTCCGTCTGGTCCGAGGCGCAGGTCGCGGCGCTCACCGAGCGCGGCCACTGGCCACCGCTGACCGCGGAAGACTTTGCGGGCCAGGGACTTTCGGACGCCGAGATCGCCCGGCTCGTCGAGGGGGCGACCCCGCACCCGGCCGCGTCCATGACCGAGCCGGCCGAACTCGCGCGGCCGCTGGGCGAGCTCCCGGCGACCTACGTCAAGTGCCTGCTCGATGGGGAAACACCGAGCCCGGACGTCGTGAAGCTGCTGGAAAGCGACCGCTGGGAGCTGGTCGAGATGAGCACCGGGCACTGGCCGATGCTCTCGCAACCGAAGGAGCTGACCACGATCCTGCTGGACGCGGCGAAAGCGTGATCACGGCGTCAGCGGACGCACGTCCCAGATCCACACCCCGCCGACGAACTCGGCCGGCTTCCTGAGGAGGAGCTCCACAGTGGACTTCAACGCTTCCTGGTTCTGCCGCGGCCCGACCACCAGCACGTCGGCCTTCCAGTAGCGCAGGTCGGCCAGGGCTTGGGTGCGGTCGGCTTCGGTGACGTCGGCGGCCTGCCCCGTCTTCTCCACCTCGGCGAACAGGTCCGAGGTCGGCAGGGGCACCGCGCCGTAGCGGCCGCGGCGGTCGGTCGGCGACGTCGGGCCGACGAAGTAGCCCTCCGGCATCGGATAACCGAGGCCGGCGTCGACCTGCCAGTGCAACGGCTCGGCCTCGCCGGTGCTCGGCAGCGGGACGGGCACCAGCGAGCCGCCCGGGGCGATGTACTGGCGCCAGATCCCGTCGGCGAAGAAGGGCGGCGAGAGCGGGCGCTGGTGCGTCACCAGTTCCGTCGGCGCGATCGGCAGCAGCACCGCCACGACCGCGCCGATCCACACCATCTTGAGGGGGAACCGTTGCTTGCCTTCGAGGGGTTCCGGCTGTTCGGCCGCCGCCGTCCACACGCGGTGCGTCGCGATCGCCAGGAGCCCGCCGACCACCGGGATGCAGCCCATCGCGAGCCGGGACTCGAGCAGCGAGTCCAGCAGCGGCAGCTGCCCCAGCCACTTCCACGGGCCGGGGATGCCGGTGTCGTCGTGCGCGACCGTGATTTCGATGCCCAGCGAAAGGAGGGCCATCACGTACATCGTGATCGCCAGCGCGCGCGAAACGACGTCGCGCCACAGCCAGATCGTCAGCACCACCATGAGGACGATCAGCGGCCAGCCGAAGAACGCGTTCTCCTCGGTGCGGTTCATCGACACGTCCGCGGCCGCCTCCGGCGCGCCGGCGATCGACTGCGTCGCGAAGCGGGTGAACGCCGCCGTGTCGTTGCCCGCCGAGCCGTGCAGCAGCGAGTGGAAGCTCTGCGGGCCGAAGAACTGCCAGTACAGCGGGAAGCCGGCGATCAGCAGCGCGACGACCGCGCCGATGCCGATCCCCTTGCCGAGCGGCGCCAGCATGCCGCGGATCTCCGCGCGGTGCGGGATGAGGTAGGCGATCGCGAACACGATGAACGTGAGCGCGAAAATCGCCAGGGGTTCTTCGCCGAGCAGGATCTGCCACGCGACCAGCAGCCCGAGCCAGACACCGTTGCGGATCGGCCGTTCGCCGTGCGCGATCTGGATGGTCTTCAGCGCGATGAACGGCAGCACGAAGAGCACGACGAAGTTCGGGTGCGCGTTGCCGTGGGAAATCATCGGCGGCGCGAAGCCGCAGAAGGCGCCGCCGATCGCGGCCGCCGTCCGGTTCGGCACCAGGTGGCGCGAGAAGACCCAGTACCAGCCGGTCGCGGTGCCGGCGAGGCCGGCGGTGAGCACGATGGCCCACGTCAGCGTGGCGCCGAAGGTCAGGGTGATCGGGGCGAGGGGGATGTTGAGCCCGAACATCGCCGCGTTCGCCGCCATGTTGACGCCGAGCGGGTAGTTCTGCAGGTCCGTGGTGAACGGGTTCTGGAAGTGGAGGACGGACTTCGCGACGACCGTCGAGTACCACTCCCACTGGCTCTGGTCGGCGGCGCCGTTCCAGAGGTAGCCGCGCTTGAGGTCGAACCAGAGCCCGTTGTAGAGCAGGATCGTGAAGAGGAGGAAGCCGCCGGTGATGGCGGAGTCCTGCCACGCCCAGCGCTTCGGGCCTTCGGGTGGTTCGGGGGCGGGCGGAACGAGTTCGGGGACGGCTTCGGACTTCAAGCTCACGGTTCGACCACCCTGGCGAAGAAGTGGAGGGCCCCGGTGCCGGCGTGCCGGACCAGCAGCAGGAACGGCCGGTCCACCGTCACGGTGACCGGTTCGTCGATGATCATCGAGGTGAGGCGCATGGTGAGCGCGGTCGCCGCGGCCCCCTCGAAGCCTTGTTCGTCCACCCGCAGCACGGCCTGGTGCAGCACCTCGGACACGGTGAGCCGCGGGTCCGGGGAGAGCCCGCTCAGGTCGGCCTCGTCGGTGAACATCGTGCGGACGCCGAGCCCGCGCAGCACGCCGGTGAGCGAGCCGGGGATGTCGAGCGAGATCTTGGGCAGCGCGAGCTCGACCGGCTTGAACTTCACCTGGTCGAGCAGGCTGGTCAACGCGGCCTGGTCGAGGGCGGCTTCGGCGTCGGCGAGGTCGCCGTCGGGCAGCAGCACGACGGCCTGCAGGCCGCCCGCGGCGACCAGCTGAACGGCCTGCCAGCCGGCGGCGTGCGCGTAGCCGACCCGTTCGCCGAGCCACATGGTCGGAACGTCCCGCGTGCCGGACGGCGCGTGGAAGGGCGCATCGGAGGTGTTCGCCTCGCGGAACGGCAGCTTCCAGGCGGCTTTGAGGTAGAGGGCGTTGACGAGCACGGCGGCGACGTCGCGGTCGATCGAGCCGGGCGGCAGCAGCTCCGGGATGAGCCCGCGCGTGGTGCGCTCGACATCGGCGTTGACCAGGGCACGCGCGGCTTCGGGATCGTTCTCGAAGGGCGCGCTCGAGACGGCGGCACCGGGCCACTCGGACAGCGCGGCCTTGAAGGAGTCTTCGAGCGGGAGCCGGTCGTCGGCCCACAGCGTGTTGGAGACGGCGAGCTCGGCCTGTTCGCCGCGGCCCTCTTCGACGAGTTCGGCGGCCGCGCTCAGGAGGGAGGTCTGTTCGCCGGGATCCCCGACGAGCGCGACGAGCTCATCCCGGGTCCGCCCCCGCGCCGCCCGAGCGGCGAGGGTCAGCGCACTGGCCACCGAGTAGGGGGAGAAACAGGAGTTCCCGCCCTCGGCACCGAGGGCCCGGTGGACGGCGAGGGCGAACCGGAGGTGGCTGTCCGTGGCCATGCGGGCGAGACTACCGGAACGGCTGACCTCGACGGGCGGCTACGCGGAACTCCGCCCACGGGTGACAAATCCCCCACGGGTGATGGCACAGCCGGGTGCCAGAACCACCGCCCGACGTGGTCCGGAAGGGGCCGGACCAGGGGCGCCGCTGGTCCGGCGCAAGGCGCTCGCCGCGAGCAGTCGGTCGTGGCCGGCCGCGGCTCGGCGCGGCCGCACTCGCTCGCCGCGGGCAATAGGCCGCAGCCCCACGCGACCACCGGACACCGCGAACATGGCAGCCGGTCTCACTCCGGCGCGGCCGCGCTCGCCGCGGGCATTGGTCGCGCCGGCGCGGCAGCCACCCCGGCCACCCGGCGCGCGCTCAACCACGGCAGCGCACCCGCCACCCCCGGCCTAACCCCTGGCCCCCGCCCCAACCCGCCCAGCCGCCCGCCCGCCCTCAGCGGTGGTGCCGGGTCACGTGCCACGAATGCCACGCGTGGGCCTGCGCGTCCGTCAACGAAGCAACCTGGTCGATCACCACCCTCAGCAACCCCGCGTCATCCCGCGCCGACTCCCAGGCAGGCACGAACAACGGGTCCAGCGTCTCCGGTGCCCGCCTCGCCAGCGCGTGGACCAGCTCCACCAGCAGCTCCCGCTGCCCCTCCTGCATCGCCAGCCGTCGGCGGTCGCTCATCACGTACCGCAGCGCCAGCGCCTTCAGCAGCGCCACCTCGGCCGCCACCTGGTCGGGGACGCACAGCTTCGCCCGGTACCGGCCCAGCGGGCCCTCGCCGAACTCCGCCCTCGTGCTGCTCACCGCCGCCGTCGTGAAGCGGCCGACCAGTTCGCTCGTCAGCCTCTTCAACGCCGCCTGCGCGCCCGGTGAGCCGTCCGGTTCTGCCGCCGCCAAAGCCGCCAGCACCGGCAGCGCCATCAGCTCCGCCGCCGCGTCCTCCAAAGTGGACACCGACTGCGTCGAGAAGTGCTTCGCCGCCGCCTCGGCGACGGCCGCGCGCTCGTCCGGGTGGGCCAGCACGCGCAGCTTGATCCGGCCGGCCAGCACGCCGTCCTCGACGTCGTGCACCGAATACGCGACGTCGTCCGCCCAGTCCATGATCTGCGCTTCGAGACACGTCTGCTCCGCGGGCGCCCCGGACCGGACCCACGAGAACACCGGCACGTCGTCCTCGTACACGCCGTACTTCGCCTGCCCCGGCTTGCGCGGCCACGGGTACTTCGTCGTCGCGTCCAGGCACGCCCGGGTCAGGTTGAGCCCCACCGGGTCACCGGAATCGGACAGCAGCTTCGGCTCCAGCCGCGTGAGGATCCGCAGCGTCTGCGCGTTGCCCTCGAAGCCGCCGCACGCGGCCGCGACCTCGTCGAGCGCGCGCTCGCCGTTGTGCCCGAACGGCGGGTGCCCGATGTCGTGCGCCAGCCCCGCCGTGTCGGCCAGGTCCGGGTCCGCGCCCAGCTCGTCGGCGATGCCGCGGCCGATCTGCGCGACCTCCAGGGAGTGCGTCAGCCGCGTGCGCGGGACGCCGGTGACCTCGGCGCCCTCCCCCGGCCCGACGACCTGGGTCTTGCCGGCGAGCCGCCGCAGCGCCGCCGAGTGCAGCACGCGGGCCCGGTCGCGGGAGAACGCGCTGCGCCCGTCCGCGCGCGTGCCGGGCAGCGCCGCGCCCTTCGCCGGCTCCGGCAGCAGGCGGGCGGTGTCGTGCTCGGTGTAATCCACCCGACCAGCCTAAACGCGGCCACCGACAAAAACTCAGCCGAGGAACGTGGCGAACAGGTCGTCGGCCGGGGTCTTCGTCAGCCGGTAGTACAGCAGCGCGCCCGTCTCGCGGACGATGTAGCGGACCTGCGTCACGCGCTCCTGCACGATCGGCCCGCTGTGCGTCGGCGCGGTCCAGGCGTCCAGGCCCAGGTCGTCGGCCATCGTGCGGGCCCGGAACGAGTGCCACGGGTCGCTGACCAGCACCGCCGTGTGCCAGCCGCGCCCCTGCACCTGCTCCGCGACCGCCCTGAGGCTGCGCAGCGTGTCGCTGCCCTCCCCCACGGCCAGGGTCGCGGCGGACGGGACGCCGTGCCGGGTCAGCCAGAGCTGGCCGGCGCGGGCCTCGGTGAAGTTGTCCTCGGCCTTCTTGCCGCCCGCCGTGACGATCGTCTTCGCGACGCCCGCGTCGTAGAGCTGCTTCGCCTTGGCCAGCCTTGCCGCGTAGATGTCCGACGGCTTGCCGTTGTACTGGGCCGCGCCCAGCACCACGATGACGTCGGCGGGCGTCCGGTCGTTCTCGCGCGCGACCTGCCAGACGCGGAACGCCGTGCCGCCGACCAGCGCGAGCACCATGAGCACCGTGCCGAAGGCGATCCGGCGCACCCAGCTCGCGCGCGACGGTTTCGTGCGTTCAGCGGTACCCACCCGGCCCATTCTGTCAGAGGCCGTTCAGAGCCAGCCGCGCTCCTCCGCGACCCGCACGGCCTCGGCCCGCGTCCGGGCCCCCGTCTTGCCGATCGCCGCCGACAGGTGGTTGCGCACGGTCCCTTCGGACAGGTGCACCGCGCGCGCGATGTCGGCCACCGTGCTGCCGTCCTCGGCTTCCCGCAACACGTCCCGCTCGCGCGCGGTGAGCGGGCTGGCGCCGGTGGCCAGCGACTCGGCGGCCAGCGCCGGGTCCACCACCCGGAGTCCACTGTGGACTCGACGGACGGCTTCGACGAGCTGTTCGGGCGGAGCGTCCTTGACGACGAACCCGGCCGCGCCCGCCGCCATCGCGCGGGCCAGGTAGCCGGGCCGCCCGAACGTCGTGCAGATGATCACCCGGCACGACGGGAGCGCGGCCCGCAGGTCGGCGGCAGCTTCGAGACCGTCCTTGCCCGGCATCTGCACGTCGAGCAGGGCGACGTCGGGCTTGGTCGCGCGCGCGGCGGCGACCACCTCGTCACCGGAGCCGACCTGCCCGACCACCTCGATGTCGTTCTCGAGGCCGAGCACGGTGGCCAGCGCGCCGCGCACCATGGCCTGGTCGTCGGCCAGCAACACCCGGATCAAGCGAGTCCTCCCGCGGGTTCGGCGCGCACGGCCGGGGCGGCCGCGCGGGGTTCCGGCTGCGGGATTTCCGCCCGCACCAGCAATCCTCCCCCTGCCCGGGCCGACGCCCGCAGGGTGCCCCCGGCCGCGTCGAGCCGCTCGGTGAGCCCGCGCAGGCCGTTGCCCGGGACGACCTCGGTGGCCCGGCCGTCGTCCTCGACCTCCAGCCACGAGTCCCCGAGCCGCACCTTGACCAGCTTGGCGCCGGAGTGCCGCAGCACGTTCGTCACGGCCTCGCGCAGCACGTACCCGAAGACGCTCTGGAACTCCGGCCGCACGTTGTCGACCGCGTGCGGCAGGTCGGCGTCGATCTCCGCGGCCCGCAACGCGGCCCGGGCGCCGACGATCTCGGCCGACAGCGACACCTCCCGGTACTCCGACACGGTGGCGCGGACGTCCGACAGCGCGCTGCGGGTCAGGCCCTCGACCTCGCGGATCTCCTCGACCGCCCGCGGGATGTCCCCCGAGCTCTCCAGCACCCGCCGGGCCAGCCCCGCCTTGACGGTGATCGTGGTGAGGCTGTGCCCGAGCAGGTCGTGCAGGTCGCGGGCGACGCGCTCGCGTTCGTTCGCCACGGCGAGCGTGGCGATCTCCTCGTTGGCCTGCTGCAGCCGCCGGACCGCCCGGACGAGGCTGGACATGAAGAACATCGCCATCGTCACCGAACCGACGGTGACCAGGTCGCCCCAGTTGTCGGCGAACCGGCCGTCCACCAGCAGGATCAGCGCCGCGATCAGGAGCGCCGCGCCGTCGAGGAGCACCACCCACGCCAGCGGCAGCAGGAACACCAGCGCGGCGGTGCCGTAGAGCAGGACGAACGGGTTGGCGTGCGTTGTGGCGACCACCCCGAGGCCCAGCGCGAGCATCCACCCGCTGTAGGCGAACCGGAACGGGCGGCCGCGGTCGAACGCGATCGGGAAGAGCGCGTAGGAGACGGCGACGGCGTAGACGAGCACCCACAGCGCCACCACGCCGGGCGTCACCGGGTCCCGCTGCAGCAGCGACTTCGTCACCGGGATGAGGTAGGGCAGGGTGAACACGATCGACAGGAACGGCCAGCGGACCTTGTCCGGCCCGCTCCTGCCCCGGTTGGGCGGCGGGTCCTCCCACCACGTGTCGTGGTTGCCCAGCCCGTACTTCTGCGCCTCGTCCTTGGCCATCGCCGTTCCCGTTCCCCTGTCCCCGGCCCTCAGACCCGGGCGCTGTCCTTACGGTAACGCCTGATCACCAGCGCTCCGAGCACGACCGTCCACGCCGCGAGCACCCCGACCGCCTGCGGCAGCGACACGACCATGTCGCTGGTCACCGCGGGCCGCGCCAGCTGCAGCACCCAGTACGTCGGCATGATCTGGGCGACGTCGTGCATCCAGCCGGGCATCGTCTCGATCGGGATCCACAGCCCGCCCAGGAACCCCATGCCGAGGGTGACGAGCATGTTGATCGGCTGCATCGAGTCCGGCGTGCCGAACTGGCCGAGCAGCAGGCCCAGCAGCACCAGCGGGATCGTGCCGAGCCAGATGCCGGCGAAGATGCGGACCCAGCCGCTCCCGTCCACGTGCACGCCCTCGGCCAGCACGCCCAGCAGCGGGACGAGGACCAGCGCGGGCAGCCCCACGAGCATCCCGGAGATCCCCTTGCCCGCCAGGTAGCCGGTACCGGTGAGCGGGGTCAGGCGCAGCTGCCGCTGCCAGCCGACGGCGCGTTCGAGCGCGAGGCGGGCCCCGCTGTTCGTCGCGGCGGCGAAGACGCCGAACGTCATCATGTTGATCATGATCACGGCGGCGATCCGCGCGTGGTCCGGGTCGCTCGCCTTGGTGAAGACGTTGGCCTGCAGGAGGAACATCAGCACCGGGAAGGCGACGACGAAGATCAGGAACCGCGGCGCCCGGAAGTTCCGGCGGATCTCGGTGAGCAGGTAGGTGGCGTTCATCGCACGGACTCCGGGGTCTCGTCGGCGGTCAGGGAGAGGAAGGCGCCTTCGAGGCCGACGGCGCTGATCTCGACGTCGTGGACAGCGGGCACGGCGGCCTTCAGCGCCCACAGCGTGGCGTCGGAGTCGGCGGTGGAGATCGCGACGCGGTCGCCGCGCAGCTCGAACTCCTTGACGCCGGGCAGGGCCGCGACGACGGCTTCGGTGGCGCCCGGGACGGCGGCCCGCAGCGTCCGGCCGCCGGCCAGCGCGCGGACCTCGGCGACGCTCCCGTCGGCCACGACCCGGCCGCGGCGCATCAGCACCACCCGGTCGGCGAACTCCTCGGCCTCTTCGAGGTAGTGGGTCGCGAACAGGACCGTGCGGCCGGACTCGGTGAACGAGTACATCGACTGCCAAAACTCGCGGCGCGTGCCGACGTCCATCGCGGCGGTCGGCTCGTCGAGGATCAGCAGGTCGGGGTCGCTGACCAGGGCGACGGCGAACCGCACGCGCTGCTTCTGCCCGCCGGAAAGCTTGTTCGCGCGGCGGCCGGCCAGCTCCTCGATCCCCGCGGCGCGCAGGGCCTCGGCGACCGGCAGCGGCTTGCGGTGCAGCGCCGCGACCATGCCGACGGTCTCTTCGACGGTCAGGTCGTCCATCAGGGCGCCGCCCTGCAGCATCGCGCCGATCAGGCCGGCGCGGACGGCGTCGATCGGCTTGCGGCCGAACACGCGGACGTCGCCGCCGCCGGGCCTGGTCAGCCCGAGGATCATGTCGACGGTGGTGGACTTGCCGGCGCCGTTCGGGCCGAGCAGGGCGACCACCTCGCCCGGGGCGATCGTGAGGTCGACGCCGTCGACCGCGTGCACGTCGCCGTAGTGCTTGCGCAGGCCGGTGAGGTGGACCGCGGCCCCCGCCGCCACCGCCTGGGTGTCTGTTTCTCGCATGCCCCCAGGCTGCCGTGCACGAAGCCCGGGTCCCCAGACCGTGCGTCACGACCTCACCGTGACAGGTGTCAGGGGTACCCGGGCTCCGGGGTGGTTCAGCAGCCGATCAGGCGGCCGGCCAGGTAGGACTCCAGCTTGTCGATCGCGACGCGCTCCTGCGCCATCGTGTCGCGGTCGCGGACCGTGACGGCGTTGTCGTCGAGGCTGTCGAAGTCGACCGTCACGCAGTACGGCGTGCCGATCTCCTCGTGCCGGCGGTAGCGCTTGCCGATCGAGCCCGCATCGTCGAAGTCGACGTTCCAGTGCTTGCGCAGCAGCTCGGCGACGGCCTTCGCCTTCGGCGTGAGGTCGGCGTTGCGCGACAGCGGCAGCACCGCGGCCTTGAACGGCGCCAGCCGCGGGTCGAGCTTCAGCACCACGCGGGTGTCGGTGCCGCCCTTGGCGTTCGGTACCTCTTCCTCGTAGTAGGCGTCGATCAGGAACGCCATCATCGACCGGCCGACCCCGGCCGCCGGCTCGATCACGAACGGGCGGTACCGCTGCTTCGACGTCGGGTCGAAGTACGACAGGTCCTGACCCGAGTGGTTCGAGTGCGTGGTCAGGTCGAAGTCGGTGCGGTTGGCGATGCCTTCGAGCTCACCCCACTCCTGCCCGGCGTTGAACGCGAACCGGTACTCGATGTCGACGGTGCGCTTCGCGTAGTGCGAGAGCTTTTCTTTCGGGTGCTCGAAGTGGCGCAGGTTGTCGGCCTTGATGCCGAGGTCGGTGTACCACTTCGTGCGCTCGTCGATCCAGTACTGGTGCCAGGTCTCGTCCTCGCCCGGCTCGACGAAGAACTCCATCTCCATCTGCTCGAACTCGCGCGTCCGGAAGATGAAGTTGCCCGGCGTGATCTCGTTGCGGAAGGACTTGCCGATCTGGCCGATGCCGAACGGCGGCTTCATCCGCGACGTCGTCTGGACGTTCGAGAAGTTGACGAAGATGCCCTGCGCGGTCTCCGGGCGGAGGTAGTGCAGGCCCTCTTCGGACTCGACCGGGCCGAGGTAGGTCTTCAGCATCATGTTGAAGTCTCGCGGCGCGGTGTACTTGCCGCGCGTGCCGCAGTTCGGGCACGGCACGTCGGACAGGTCGTCTTCGGACGTCTGCTTGCCGCTGCGCGCCTCGTACTCCTCGGCGAGCTGGTCGGCGCGGAACCGCTTGTGGCACGAAAGGCACTCGATCAGCGGGTCGGTGAACACGTTGACGTGCCCCGAAGCGACCCACACCTGGCGCGGCAGGATGACCGAGGAGTCGAGGCCGACGACGTCGTCGCGGCCCTGGACCACGGTCTTCCACCACTGGCGCTTGATGTTGTCCTTGAGCTCGACCCCGAGCGGCCCGTAGTCCCACGCCGAGCGGGTACCGCCGTAGATCTCCCCGCTGGGGAAGACGAAACCACGGCGCTTGCACAGGCTGACTACGGTATCGATGGTGTTCGTGGGCACTCCACGCTCCGGAAAGCTTGCGGGGACGGTTGTCGGACTAGAACGTCCAGGGTATCCGCCGGGGCCGAGCCCTTTTCGCGCAGGCTAGGGCCGCGACACCAGCGACGCCGTCACGACCCGGTTGTCCTCGTAGCCCTCGCTCCCGCCGACGTACTCGCCACCGCAGGTGACGAGGAGCAGCTTGTGCGGGCCGTCGGGGTCGAAGAGCTGCTCGGAGCGCCCGGCGAGCTCCGACTTGTGGATGGTTTCGGTGGCGTCGACCTTGTACACCCAGGCGCCGCCCGAGGCGTCGGTGAGCTTGACCTCCTGGCCCTGCTTGACCTGCCAAAGCTCCATGAACGGGCCCTTCTTGCCCTTCCAGTTGACGTGCCCGGAGAGCAGGGCGACACCGTGGTCGGCGCCGAGCTTCGCACCCCACCAGGCGGCTTCGTCGAGGCCTTCGGGGATCTTGAGGGCGCCGTTGGAGTCGAGGTCCTCCTGGACGAGCTTCGCGGTGCCGCCGCCGGGAAGGGCGAGGTTCGCGGGGGCCTGGCCGGTGTCGGTTTTGGCGGGCTGCTCCGCGGCCGCGGTGGGCGCGGGAGTGCCGTTCGCGCCGGCGGGTTCATCCTTTCCGGTGAAGATGAGCAGGGTGGCGACGAGCGCCGCGACCACGAAGGCGCCGGCGACCCCGACGATCCACCAGCGGCCGGAGCCGTTCTTCTCCGCCGGGTTCCGCTCCTGCATGCTGCTCCTTCGCTGGTCGTGCCGTTGCGAAGGTTCACATGCGGTGGCGGGGCCAGGAGGTTGCAGCGGACTCGGATCAGCCCGTCGGACGCGTCACCAATCGGGCCGTGACCAGGCGGTTCTCGTCGTAGCCCTCGGTGCCGCCCACGTAGTCGCCGCCGCAGGTGACCAGGACCAGCCGGTGCGGGCCGGTCTGGGCGAACCACTTCGCGGCCTGCTCCGGCAGCGTCTCCTTCGGGAGCGTCACCACGTCGTCCACCCGGTACACCCAGCGGCCCCCACGGGCGTCGACCACGCTCACCTCGTCGCCGCCGCGCATGCGCCACAGCTCGTCGAACGGGCCTCGCTGCCCCTCCCAGTTCACGTGGCCGGACAGCAGCGCCGCCCCCTGCGCCGCGCCGAGCTTCGCGCCCCACCAGGCCGCGTCGCCCAGGCCGCGCGGGATCGGCAGCACCCCGCGGTCGGTCAGTTCCGTGCGGACCAGGCGGGCGGTCGCGCCGTCCGGGAGCCGGACCGTGCCCGGACGCTGCTGCGCGGCCGACTCGCTGTCCGCGGGCAGCACGGCCGGCGCCGCGTTCTCCCCCGGCAGCGAGCCGGGCGGCGGCGCGGCGGCCTGCGTGGCCGTGGGCGGGAGCCAGGTCAGCACGACGACCCCGGCCGCGAACGCGGCCACGGCCAGCGCCCCCGAGACGGCGGCCAGCCCGGTGCGCAGCACCTAGTCCGTCCCGGTCTTGCGCCGCCTGCCGAGCAGCAGCGCGACCGCCGCGAAGAACACCCCGCCGAACAGCAGGCCGATGCCGAGCGGGACGCGCGAGCCGTCACCACCGGTGTCCGGCGCGGCCGCGCCCAGGTACCCGGCCGGGACCTGCGTCGGCACCGGGGCCTGCGTCGCGCCCGTGCCGCCGCCGGTGCTGCCCGCCGCCTTCGCGACGAAGCCCTTCGGCACCGAGCAGCTGACCCCGCCGAGCACGATGTTCGTCTGCACGTCCTGCAGCGCGGCGCCCGCCGCGTCCTTGACGTGCGTGGTGATTTCGACGCGCCAGCCGGCGACGGCGGTGTAGTCGCCCCCGCGCCAGCCGTCCTGGCGGATCAGCTGGTCGAACGCGGCGACGCGGGTCAGCCGGAGGTCGGACACGGTGGTGTCCTTGCTGGCGTTCGTGATGTCGCCGGGCGGGCCGAGCCGCAGGTTCTTCAGCTCGAGGCCCGCGGTGCCGCCGGGCATCGGGACGATGCCGAGCCCGCCGCCCTGGCGCACCCACAGCCGGTTCACCGCCGACGTGCCGGTGAGCTTCGACGGGCTCGTGCAGTCCACCGACGTCTTCGCGCCTTCGAGCACCAGCACGGTGTTGTCGGACGGCTTCGCGCCGCCCTGCCAGGTGTCGCGCAACGCGTAGTTCGTCTCGGCGACGGCGGTCGGCACGGTGGTCGCCTGCAGCGCGGCGACGACGTTGTGGTCCCGGCTCGCGACGCCCGCCGGGTACGGGTTGCCGCCGCTGTAGCGCCCGAGGTCGATCTGGTAGTGCCCGCCGAAGGTGGCGCGCTCGCCGTCGTCCTTGGGCACCGTGACCCGGTCGGTGCCGAGCTTGGACTGGCCGGGCAGCAGCGGCGAGCGCTGGGTCTCGGTGATCAGGGCGCCGCCGCGCTGGCCCTCGCCGCCGATCCGGACCGACGCGATGTTGGCGAAGGAGACGGGGCCGGTCTTCTCGTCGACGGCCTGGCTCTGCGCCCCGGCGACCCCGGTGCCGGCCAGCGGGAAGAGGACGGCCGTCAGGACGGCTGCTTTCGTCACGAAACGGGTCATGTCTCCCCACTGCGTCTGCTCGGGCGGGTCGCCAGCGTACGAGAAGCGACGAAACGCTCCGCGACAACCTTGCACCGTCGGCCACCACATGCGAAGCCGAAGAGGCAATATCCCACGAACTCACCCGAACGGGGTAGTACGACCGGCCGTAATCCGCAGGGTAGGTGACGGAACGGGGACGCGTCCGGGGGAACACTAGGATGGGCCGAGCCGTTATCGGCAATGACTACGGAATTCATGTCGCGGCGACGAGGGTGGAGGCGGCAATGGCGACGGTGACCGGGAGTGACGCCCAGCCGGGCCTCGCGGAATGCGCCCCGGCGGCCGCGGCACCGGCGCACCCGCCGGCGTCGGTCCTGACGGACGCGGGCGACCTGCTGCGCGCGCTGGCGGCGCCGGTCCGGATCGCGATCGTGCTGCAGCTGCGCGCGGCCGACCGGTGCGTGCACGAGCTGGTGGACGCCCTCGACGTCGCGCAGCCGCTGATCAGCCAGCACCTGCGGGTGCTGAAGACGGCCGGGGTGGTCCAGGGCGAGCGGCGCGGCCGCGAGGTCGTCTACCGGCTCGCCGACGACCACCTGGCCCACATCGTCGTCGACGCCGTCGCGCACGTGCAGGAAGGAAAGTGATGAACGCCGCTGCGCCGCGCAGCCAGGCCCCGGTGCCCGGGCGCCGCTCGACCCGCCAGCGGGCGGCGGTCGTCGAGCTGCTGAGCAGGATCGACGACTTCCGTTCGGCCCAGGAACTGCACGACGAGCTGCGCAAACGCGGCGACGGCATCGGCCTGACGACGGTGTACCGCACGCTGCAGTCGCTGTCGGAGGCCGGCGAGATCGACGTGCTGCGCACGGATTCGGGCGAAGCGATCTACCGCCGCTGTTCGGCACACCACCACCATCACCTGGTGTGCCGCCTGTGCGGCCGCACGGTGGAGGTCGAGGGGCCGGCGGTGGAGCGCTGGGCGGAGAAGATCGCGGCGGAGCACGGGTTTTCGCAGATCTCGCACACGGTGGAGATCACCGGGACCTGCGCCGAGCACTAGTACTCATACGGGTCCTTCGGCGCGGGGACGGCCGTGATCGAGGCCACCGTGAAGTCCGGCGTGTAGCTGTTGTTCTTCGTGGCCGTGCCGGGGACGACCTGGCCGGTCACCTGGATCCACGCGTCGCTGGCGAGGTGGTCGGCTTCGCCGCCGCGGAGGTGCACCGTCACCGGGAACGCGTCGGCCGCGCAGCAGCTGATCACCAGGCGGGCGAGCAGGGTGTTGCCGCCGGTGTGCACGACGAAGCCGGTCAGCGAAATCGTGCGGCGGTCGAGGGTGCCGGAGGAGTCCCAGCCCGCGCGGCTGACGAACTCGTTGACGCTCAGCGGCACGACGTTCCCGGCGGGCAGGGGTGGGAAGGCCGCGGCGTTGGCGGCGGCCGCGCTCGACGGGACCCGCGCCTCGGTGCGGATCACCGAGTCGGCGCCCAGGGCCGGCGGGGCGACGAGGAAGACCGCCAGGACCGGCACCAGCAGCAGCCAGGCGGACCGCGCGGCGTGGGAATGGCCGGCATGATCGTGGCCGGCGGAGGCAAAGCCGCCGGCGCCATGACCGGCAGGGGCAGGGCCGCCGCGGTCAAGGTCGTGGTCGGCGGCCGCAGCCGGCTCGACGACAGCAACCGGCTCAGCCACAGCGGCCGGCTCAGCCCGCACCGCCGCTTTCGCCCGCGCCGCAAGCAAATCGCGCGCGATCGCCACCGCACCGAGCGTCACCATCACCGCTCCGCCCGCGATGATCCACGGCTGCTGCGCCGGCTTCACGTACCGCAGGTAGTCGCCGTTGATCGCAATCTTCACCAAAGCGCCGCCGAGCAGCACCAGCAGGATGTTCTGCGTCTCGCGCTTCACGCCAGCCCCACCACCACTCCGGCCACCACGGCGCACGCCGCCGCCACCACGAACGTCGCCGGCGCGAACCGGACCGCGAACGACTTCCCGAAGGTCCCCGCCTGCAACGCGAACAGCTTCACGTCCACCGCCGGGCCCACCACCAGGAACACCAGCTTCGGCAGCAACGGCAACGCCGTCAGCGAAGCCGCCACGAACGCGTCCGCCTCGCTGCACAGCGCCAGGACCACCGCCAGCACCGCCAGAACCACGATGCCCAGCACCAGCTGGTCGCCCAGCACCCCGAACCAGCGCGCCGGCACCAGCACGTTCAGCGCCGACGAGATCAGCGCCCCCAGCACCAGGAACCCGCCCGCCTCGACCAGGTCCGTGCGGGCCGTCTCCGCGAACACCCGCCACCGCTGCCCGCTCGCGACCTCCGGCAGCCGCCGCAACGCGCGGGCCGTGATCCACTCCAGCTTGCCCCAGCGGGCCCACAGCCAGCCCATCACCATCGCCGTCGCCAGCGAACCGGCGAAGCGGGCCAGCACCATTTCCGGGTTGCCCGGGAACGCCACCGCCGTCGCCACCAGGACCACCGGGTTCACCGCCGGCGCCGCCAGCAGGAACGTCAACGCCGCCGCCGGGGCCACGCCCTGCCCCATCAGCCGGCGCGCCACCGGCACCGAAGCGCATTCACACCCCGGCAGCGCGACGCCGGCCAGACCCGCCACCCCGACCGCCGCCCCGGCCCGCCGCGGCAGCACCTTCTCCAGCACCCGGGCCGGCACGAACGCCGCGATGGCCCCGCTGATCAGCACACCCAGCACGAGGAACGGCAGCGCCTGCACGCAGACCGCCACGAACACGGTCGAGCCCGTGCGCAACGCGGGCACGTCGAAGGCCTGCTGCAGCCAGCCCTGGCCGAGGATCGCGACCAGCAGGACCGCGCACAGCACTTCGACCGAGCTGATCCGGAACCGGCGGGTGCGCCGGGGCCTGTCGGAAACGATGTTCACGAAGGCGATGATGCCAGCCGGGTCCGGCACCGAGAGCACCGCACATCCGCGAACGGTCGAAAAGGGCCGGAATACGACCGGAATTTACCGTTCGCGACGCCGATATGCCCCGTGTGGGTCATTCGCCGGGCGCGATTCCCGGCAGTTCGGTCCGCAGCTGCGACGCCGTGGACACCACCAGCATCAGCAACGTCCCGAGCGCCGCCGCATCCAGGCCGGCGGCCGGGAACGCGTACCGCAGCGTCACGTCGAGCCCGCCGTCCGAATGCCCGACGCCGAGCGTGCCGAAGAGCCCCTGGCCCGCCCGCTCGGCGACGGCCAACGACAGGTCCGGACGGTCCGCCAGGTCCCAGCCGACCACGCAGGTCAGCGACAGCACGGTGAGACCTTCGCCGAGCCGGGTCGCCTGGATCACGCAGGGGACGTCGCCGTGGGAGAACGTCAACGCGCCGTCGTCGTCGACCCGCACCTCGAGGTACCGCTCGAGCGCGTCCTTCGCCTGCGTCAGCAGCTCCGCGGTCTCGGCCGCCTCGGTCGCGCTCACGACGAAGCCGCCTGGTCGACCGCGCCGCCGAAGCGGCGGTCCCGCTTCGCGAACTCCAGGCACGCCCGCCACAAGTGCGTGCGGTCGAAGTCCGGGAACAGCGTGTCCTGGTAGACCATCTCGGCGTAGGCCGACTGCCACAGCAGGAAGTTCGACGTCCGCTGCTCGCCCGAAGGCCGCAGGAACAGGTCGACGTCCGGCATGTCCGGCTGGTACAGGTACTTGCCGATGGTCTTCTCGGTGACCTTCGAGGGGTCCAGCTTGCCGTCGGCGACGTCGCGCGCGATCCGCTGCATCGCGTCGCCCAGCTCGGCGCGGCCGCCGTAGTTGACGCACATCGTCATGTTCAGCGCCGTGTTGTGCTTGGTCTTCTCCTCGGCCGCCTGCAGTTCCTTGATCACCGACGCCCACAGCTTCGGCCGCCGCCCGGCCCACCGGATGCGCACGCCGATCGAGCCGAGGTAGTCGACCTGGCGGCGGATGGTGTCGCGGTTGAAGCCCATCAGGAACCGCACCTCTTCGGGGCTGCGCTTCCAGTTCTCCGTCGAGAACGCGTACACCGAGAGCCACTTGACGCCGATTTCGACCGCGCCGGCGGCGACGTCGATCATCACCGCCTCGCCGCGCTTGTGGCCTTCGATGCGCGGCAGGCCGCGCTGGTTGGCCCAGCGGCCGTTGCCGTCCATGACCAGCGCGACGTGCTTGGGCACCAGCTCGCGCGGGATTTCCGGCGGCTTCGCGCCGGACGGGTGCGGATCCGGGGCCCGCAGCTCGTACCGCGACGCCTTGCTCTCGCGTCCCCTGCGCAGCACAGCGAGCCTCCCTGGATGGGTGATACCGATCAGGGCCGACCCTACTGCCCGCGTACCACGGTCTCCCGGGCGCGTCGCTCGACCAGGGGAAGGGACCGGAGCTGACGCTCCAGATGCCACTGGAGGTGGGCCGCGACCAGGCCGCTCGCGTCGCGGCGGGTGCCGGGCAGGGTCGACTCGGCCATCGTCCACTCGCCGTGCAGCAGGGCCGTGAGCAGGTCCAGGACCTCCGGCGCGGGGTGCACGGAGCCCGGGACGCGGCAGTCCTGGCACATCGAGCCGCCGGCGGGGACGCTGAACGCGACGTGCGGGCCGGGCAGGCCGCAGCGGGCGCACTCGGTGAGCGCGGGCGCCCAGCCGGCGTAGGACATCGCGCGGAGGAAGAACGCGTCGAGCACGAGCGACGGGTCGCGTTCGCCGGCCGCGAGCGACCGCAGCGCGCCGCAGACGAGGAGGTAGAGCTTGAGCACCGGCTCGCCCTCTTCGGCCGAGAGCCGGTCCGCGGTTTCGGCGATCGCGCTGGCCGCGGTGTAGCGCTGGTAGTCGGCGACCAGCGGCAGCTGGAACGCGTCGACGGTCTCGACCTGGGTGATGACGTCGAGCGTGCGTCCGGTGTAGAACTGCACGTCGACGTGGCCGAACGGCTCCAGCCGGGCCCCGAACCGCGACGACGTCCGCCGCACGCCCTTCGCGACGGCGCGGACCTTGCCGTGCCGGCGCGTGAGCAGGGTGACGATCCGATCGGCCTCACCCAGCTTGTGCGTGCGCAACACCACCCCGGTGTCGCGGTAGAGGTTCACCACCCCGACATCGTCCCACTTCGGGGTGATGCCGGGGTGGAGCGCCCCGCGGGAATCAGCAGTAGGAGTAGCCGTAGCAGGTGTACGTCGTCGCGGTCACCGCGACGATGATCAGGATGATCGCCGTGACGCAGCCGATGCCGCCCAGGATGCTGGAGATCAGGCAGAGCGTCTTGGTGGTGCGCGACGCCTGCTCCGCCATCATGTAGTTGCCCTGCATCTTGTACGTGCCGACCTCGTTCGACTTCATGATCGCGAAGATGCCGAGGATCAGGCCGCCCAGGAAGAGCGAGGCGATGGCCCAGCCCTTGTAGTCCTTGATGGCGTTGATGTCGCCGCCGCCGGGCATGCCGTAGCCGGGCGCGCCGAAGCCACCGGACGGCGGCTGGCCGTACGGCGCGGGCTGGCCGTAGGGCGCGGGCATCCCGCCCGACGGCGTGCCGTAACCGGGCTGCTGCGGGAAACCGCCGGACTGAGGCTGCTGGCCGTAGGGCGGCTGCTGCTGGCCGTAGGGATTGGTCATGAACTGGTACCCCAACTATTCGTGAACGTCCGCCGGGTCACCCCGGCGTGGTGTGGAAAAGGCGTGCCTCAGTGGTGCGGCGGCTGGTCGTTCGGCGGCTGGCCGAACTGACCCGGTTGGATCTTCTGGGTCTGCCCGGCGTCGCCCTGGCCTTCCGGACGCAGCATCTGCGTCCGCTCGGCCTGCTCGTCGAACGCGGACCCGCCGCCCCCGGCGGAGTCCGGGCGGAGCATCTGGGTGCGCTCGACCTCGTCGAAGGCGGAGCCGCCACCCGGCGGCGGGGCGAGCGGCTGGCTCGGCTGCTGCCCGAAGCCGCCCGGCTGGGGCGTCTGCGGGAAACCGCCGGAAGCCGGTTGCTGCTGCGGGAAACCACCCGGCGCGGGCTGGCCGAAGCCGCCGGACTGCGGCTGCTGCTGCGGGAAACCGCCGGACTGCGGCTGGCCGAACTGGCCCGGCTGGCCGGGCTGCTGGCCCGCGGGCGGGTAGCCGCCGGCGAAGGGCTGCTGCGCGCCGGGCTGCTGCCCGAACGGGGCCTGGCCGGGCGCGGCGTCGGCCTGCACCACGACCGTGCTGACGATCTTGTCCGCGAAGGTCTGGCTCTTGTCGTCCCACAGGGGCCACAGGAAACCGATGTAGCAGGCCGCGCCGTCGGCGATGTGGCACAGGTCGCGCAGGAACGCGGACCCGGCGCCGACCGGCTGCCCGGTCTGCTCGCTGATCAGCTTGATGCCCAGGATCCGCTTGCCCAGCGACTGACCGGTGTTGCCCTGCTGGATCCACCGGTTGTAGACGGCCCAGCCGATGCCGGCGAGCGCGCCCAGCCCGTACAGGGCCCCGCCCAGGCCGTACGCGCCGGAGACGAAGAGGATGACCGCGAGGAGGTAGATGACGATGACCGGCGCCTGGTCGATCAGCAGCGCACCCGCGCGCTGGCCCCAGTTCGCGTAGTTTTGCGGCGCGCCGAAGGGGGTACCCGGCTGGCCGAACGGCGCTTGCTGCCCATAGGGCTGCCCGTACGGCGGCGGCGCCTGGCCGGGCTGTCCGAACGGTTGCTGGCCGCCGGGCTGCTGCTGCCCGAAGGACGGCTGACCGTAGGGATCGGTCATTGGTTCTCCCCCTCGCTGCTCACTCCACCGCGCACTCCGCACGGAACCCGCGCCGGACACACGGCACTGGTCCGCGGGAGCGTACTCGGTTCACCTGCGGCCGCGCTGCCCAGGCATCCACTGTCCGGGTGAACCGAACAAGCCTCCGACGCAGAGCGTGGCGAAGCGGTTCCCGTCCGTCCGAATCAGACGTGCAGGCTGGTGAACGGGGCGAACGGGAGGTTGCGAATGACGAACCAGACGACGAACACGACGCCGGCGGTCAGCGGGGTCCAGCGCCAGTGCAGCCAGCTGTTTACCCAGCGACCGCGCAGCCGTCCGACGGTCCAGGCGACCGTGCTCCAGACGAAGAGGAGGACGAAGACGAGCGAGACGGCGTTGTAGTGCAAGGCCGCGGGCAGGTCGCCGTGCATCAGGCTGTAGGCCATCCGCATGCCGCCGCAGCCGGGGCAGTCGATGCCCAGCAACGCTTTCGTCGGGCAGACCGGGAGCCAGCCGCCGGGGGTGGTGGGGTCGCCGATCCAGACCGCCACGCAGGCGGCGCCGAGCCCGCCGACGACGGCCATCGGGGCGCCGAGGGCGCGCAGGGTGGCTTTGGCGCCGCGGGCCGGGTGTCCCGTGTAGACGGTCGTCATGGCACCAGCCTCCAGGCGGTGGTGCCGACGAAGGCGATCATGACGAAGATGAAGGCCAGGTAGAGCCCGATCAGCACGCCGAACGAGATCGCCGACCACATCGCCCACTTGCGGGCTTCGTCGGCGGCCCGGTGCGCTTCGGCGGGGAAGCCCTGGAACCACAGCGAGTTGACCTGACTGGCCTTCACGATGGAGACGATACCCAACGGCATGCAGCACATCACCGTCGACAGGATCGCCCAGACCATGTTGTTGTCCGGCGGCGGTCCGTAGTGGGGGCCCCAGCCGTAGGGCGGGTACTGCTGGTACACCGGGATCGCCTCCTGCCGCCGAACCTTGCGTCAGTACGACGCGGCGTCTTCGGTCAGCGTTCCGAAGAGCAGCACGACCGTCACGATCGCCGCGACCCACAGGACGGCACCGGCGACGGCGGCGACGATCGCCCACCGCCGGGCGTCGCGGGCCGCTTCGTGCGCGGCTTCCGGGTTGCCCTGCGCCCAGAGCTTTTCGACCTTCGCGGCCTGGTAGATCGACAACGCGCCGAACGGCAGGCAGCACAGGATCGCGCTGACGATCCCCCAGACCAGGTGGCTCGCCGGCGGCGGTCCGGGGTTGTAGTCGGCCGGCGGCCGCGGCTGCTCGCTCACGTCAGAACCCGAGCCGGCGCAGCTGACGGGGGTCGCGCTGCCATTCCTTGGCGACCTTGATGTGCAGGTCGAGGTAGACCTTGGAGCCGAGCAGCGCCTCGATGTTCTTGCGCGCGCTGGCGCCGACCTCACGCAGCCGTTCGCCCTTGTGCCCGAGGATGATGCCCTTCTGGCTGGGCCGCTCCACGAACAGGAACGCGTGCACGTCGATCAGGTCGTCGCGGCCTTCGCGGGGCAGCATCTCCTCGACGGTGACGGCGATCGAGTGCGGCAGCTCGTCGCGGACGCCTTCCAGCGCCGCCTCGCGGATCAGCTCGGCGACCAGCGTCTGCTCGGGTTCGTCGGTGAGCTCGCCACCCGGGTAGAGCTGCGGGCCCTCGGGGAGCTTGCCGACGAGCAGGTCCGCGAGCGCGCCGACCTGGAAGCCGTCCACCGCGGACACCGGGATCAGCTCGGCGAACTCCATCACCTCCTGCAGGGCGAGCAGCTGCTCGGCGACCTGCTGGGGCTGGACGAGGTCGGTCTTGGTGACGACGCCGATGACCGGGGTCCGCTTGGCGATCTTCTGCAGCTCGCCGGCGATGAACTTGTCGCCGGGGCCGATCTTTTCGTTGGCCGGCACGCAGAACCCCACGACGTCCACTTCGGACCACGTGGTGTGCACGATGTCGTTGAGCCGCTCGCCGAGCAGGGTGCGGGGGCGGTGCAGGCCGGGGGTGTCGATGAGGACGAGCTGGGCGTCCTCCCGCGAGACGATCCCGCGGATCGCGTGGCGCGTGGTCTGCGGCTTGCTGGAGGTGATCGCGACCTTGGTGCCGACGAGGGCGTTGGTCAGCGTCGACTTGCCGGCGTTGGGACGGCCGACGAAGCACGCGAAGCCGGAGCGGTGTTCCGTCATCGCTCGAGCACCTCGAGGACCGTGCCGTCCGGGGCGGCGAGGATGATCGGCGCGTACTTGGCGATGTCGCGCACGGCGTGCACGGACGCGCCCTTGAGCAGGCCTTCTTCGCTGACGACGGCGGCGGCTTCGATGCCTTCGGCGCCGCTCGAGAGCGCCGCGGCGACCGCGGCCTGCAACGCGGTGAGCTTGAACGAGGGCTGGTCGACCGTGCCCGCGGCGTAGGTGCGGCCGTCGGTGTCGCGGACCGCGGCGCCCTCGGGGGCCTGGATGCGGGCGCGCGAGGACCGGGCGAGTACGACCAGCTTCTGGTCCTCCGCCTCGAGGTCAGGCATGTTCGACGCTCCTGTCGCGTTCGTCGGGGTGGGGCAGGCGCGTGCGCCGCCGGGTGGTGCGGTCGGCCGGGTCGGTCATCGCCTCGGCGTCGGCCGGGTGGACGACGACGGTGGTGATCCGCATGCGGCCGCGCCGGTCCTTGCCCCCTTCGGCGAACAGCCGAAGGCCGGCGACCTCGGCTTCGGCCCCCGGTAGCGGGACCCTACCCAGTCGTTCCGCGAGCAGCCCGCCCACGGTCTCCACGTCGTGGTCTTCGAGGTCGATGCCGAAGAGCTCGCCGAGGTCGTCGACGCTCATCCGGGACGAGACGCGGACGGCGCCGTCGTCGAGCTCTTCGACCTCGGGGCGCTCGTCGGCGTCGGACTCGTCGGTGATTTCGCCGACGATCTCCTCGAGCACGTCCTCGATGGTGAGCAGCCCGGCGGTGCCGCCGTACTCGTCGACGGCGATCGCCATGTGGTTGTGCGAGCGCTGCATCTCCTTGAGGAGCTCGTCGAGCCGTTTCGAGTCGGGGACGAAGGAGGCTTCGTTCATCAGGGTGCTGACGATGGTGCTCGCGCCGTCCGGGTCCATGTACCCGGCCATGAGGTCCTTGATGTTGACGACGCCGACGATGTCGTCGACGGACTCGTCGATCACCGGGAGCCGGGTGAAGCCGGTGCGCAGCGCCAGCGCGAGGGCCTGGCGGACCGTCTTCGTGCGCTCGATCCAGACGATCTCGGTGCGGGGCACCATGACCTCGCGGGCGACGGTGTCGCCGAGCTCGAACACCGAGTGGATCATCTCGCGCTCGGAGTCCTCGACGACGCCGCGTTCCTGGGCGATGTCGACCAGCTCGCGCAGCTCGACCTCGGAGGTGAACGGGCCTTCGCGGAAGCCCTGGCCGGGGGTGATGGCGTTACCGATGAGGATGAGCAGGCGGGACAGCGGGCCGAGGATCGAGCCGAGGACGCGGACGGGCCCGGCGACGTAGCGGCCGATGCGGTAGGGGTGCTGGCGGCCCAGGGTGCGGGGACCGACGCCGATGAGGACGTAGCTGACGACGACCATCACGACGGCGGCGACGAGCACGGCGACGCCGAGCGGCGCCAGGCGCGTGCCCACGAACACCGTGACGAGGACGGTGGCGGTGAGCTCGCAGCCGAGGCGCAGCAGGAGCAGCAGGTTGATGTGGCGGCGGCGTTCGGCGACGACGGCGGAGAGCTGGCGGGCGCCGGGCAGCCCGAGCCGGGCGAGGCCGTCGGCCCGGGCCTGCGAGACGGTGCTGATGGCGGCGTCGGCCGCGGCGAACACGCCCGCGAGGAGCACGAGCGCGATCGCGAAGAGGAGCTGGACCATGGCTGACGCCTAGGGCGTTTCCCCGGCGGGTGGTTCGGCGGACGCGTCGAGCCCGGCGAAGCCGAGGACGCGGTCGTCCGAGCTGCGCTGGGCGTCCTGCTTCTGCAGCGCCGCGACGGCGTCCTGGTACTCGCCGAGGATCCGCTTCTGGAGGGCGAACATCTCGCGTTCCTCGGCGGGTTCGGCGTGGTCGTAGCCGAGGAGGTGGAGGCAGCCGTGCACGGTGAGCAGGTGCAGCTCGTCGATCAGGGCGTGGCCCGCGGTCTTGGCCTGGTCCTTGGCGAACGCCGGGCAGAGCACGATGTCGCCGAGCAGCGCCGGGGACGCGTCGGGCGCGTCGGGGCGGCGGCTGGAGTCGAGCTCGTCCATGGGGAAGGCCATGACGTCGGTGGGGCCGGGGAGGTCCATCCAGCGTTCGTGCAGGTCTTCCATGACGTCGAGGGTGACCAGCAGGATGGACAGCTCGGCGAGCGGGCTGACCTCCATCTTGTCGAGCGCGTAGCGGGCGGCCGAGACGATGGACGTCTCGTCGACGTCGACGCCGGACTCGTTGGCGATCTCGATGCTCACCGCCGGTTGCCCTTCCAGCCGTTGCCCTGCTGTTCCTGCGCGTCCTGCACGGCCTGCCACTTCTCGTAGGCGTCGACGATGTCGCCGACGAGCTTGTGCCGGACGACGTCCTGGCTGGTGAGCTCGGAGAAGTGGAGCCCGTCGACCGAGCCGAGGATGTCGCGCACGACGCGGAGGCCGCTGCGCTGCCCGTTGGGGAGGTCGACCTGGGTGATGTCGCCGGTGACGACGATCTTGGAGCCGAAGCCGAGCCGGGTGAGGAACATCTTCATCTGCTCGGGCGTGGTGTTCTGGGCCTCGTCGAGGATGATGAAGGCGTCGTTCAAGGTGCGGCCGCGCATGTAGGCGAGCGGCGCGATCTCGATGGTGCCGGCCTGCATGAGCCGCGGGATCGACTCGGGCTCGACCATGTCGTGCAGCGCGTCGTAGAGCGGCCGCAGGTAGGGGTCGATCTTCTCGTTGAGCGTGCCGGGCAGGTAGCCGAGGCGCTCGCCGGCTTCGACGGCCGGGCGGGTCAGCACGATGCGGGTGACCTGCTTGGCCTGCAGCGCCTGGACGGCCTTCGCCATCGCGAGGTAGGTCTTGCCGGTGCCGGCGGGGCCGATGCCGAAGACGACGGTGTGCTTGTCGATGGCGTCGACGTAGCGCTTCTGGTTGAGCGTCTTGGGCCGGATGGTCTTGCCGCGGCGGGAGACGATGTTGAGGCTGAGGACCTCGGCGGGCGAGGCGTCCCCGGTGGAGAGCATGCCGATGGTGCGGCGGACGGTGTCGGGTCCGACCTGCTGGCCACCGCCGGCGAGCTGCACGAGCTCGGCGAAGACGCGTTCGGCGAACGCGACGTCGGCGGGGGTTCCGGTCAGGGTGACCTCGTTGCCGCGGACGTGCACGTCGGCGGCCAGGAGCTCCTCGGCGACGCGCAGGTTCTCGTCTCGGGAACCGAGCAGGCTGAGCGCGGCGGCATCGGGAATGGGGAACCGGGACTGCGCAGCCTGAACGGAGGCATCCTCGGTCTTGGCGACGTCCCCGGGGACGTCGGGTCGGGCGGCACCACCCGGTACGGTTCCGGCCACGTGGCCTCAGGCCTGCTTTCTCGGTGAGGGAGAACGGACCCCACCGATGCTACTGGCACCCACCGACAAGACGCAGGCCGGTTTCCCTAGTCCTCCTGCGGAGCCCCGAAGAGCCCCAGCGGCTCCCCGCCGAGAACGTGGGCGTGCACGTGGAAGACGGTCTGCCCGGCATCCTCGTCGGTGTTGAACACCACGCGGTACCCGCTCTCGACGACGCCTTCGAGCTCGGCGACCTTGCGGGCGGTGAGCGCCACATCGGCGAGCAGCTGGGGGTCGGCGGCAGCCAGCTCCCCCAGGTTCCGGTACCGGGTCTTGGGCACGACGAGGACGTGGACCTTCGCCTGAGGCCGAATATCCCGGAAGGCGAAGGTGGTGTCGTCCTGGTAGACGACGTCAGCAGGGATCTCCCCGGCGATGATCCGTTCAAAGAGAGTCTCAGCCTCACTCATGAGGAGGACCCTACCGACGAACGAAAGACGCGGCACACAACGGGCACCGAACGGGATACGAGAGAGGGGGCCGCGGAGCGGTAGACCCTGGGGGTCGATCTACCGCATCCGCGGCGGCCGCCGGACCGAGGGGGGAGGTGCCCGGCGGAGCTTTGTAACTTCCCAGTGGCGCACCCGGCCCGAACGGTCCGTGACGGCCCGGAACGGTGCGTGGTGCGTTAGTAAACGAGAGTAACGGGTCGGAGTGTGATCGCGCCATAACTGGGCGCAAAATCAGGCTTCTTTTTTCCGGTGATCTTTTCACCGCCACCGGGTCGTCAGTGCGCCCAAGGCTCCCAGCGCGACGGCCGCGGCGGTGGACGTCCGCAGCACCGTCGTACCCAGCCGAACGGCTCGGGCGCCGGCTTCGCGCAGGGCGCGAAGCTCGTCGTCCGTGATGCCGCCTTCCGGCCCGACGACCAGGAGGATGTCGCCCGCGTCGGGCAGGTCGAGGTCGGTGAGCCGGTCGGGGACGTCGGATTCGAGCACGATCGCCAGGGACATCGTGGCGACCAGCCCGGCGAGCTCGCCGGTGGTGACGGCCTCGGTGACGTCGGGGACGTGGGCCCGGCGGGCCTGCTTGGCAGCAGACCGGGCGGTGGCGCGCCAGCGGGCGAGGGCTTTGTCGCCGCGGCCGCCGTCCTCCCACTTGGCGACGCTGCGGGCCGCGCGCCAGGGGACGATCGCGTCGACGCCTGCCTCGGTGGCCAGCTCGACGGCGAGTTCGCCGCGGTCACCCTTCGCGAGGGCCTGGGCGACGAGGACACGCAGAGCGGGCGGCTCCTCGGTCCAGCTTTCCTCGACCGACAGCGTCAAAGCGGCGTCGCGGCCGGGCTGGACGGCTTCGACGACGCAACGGGCCATCGCGCCCGCACCGTCCGAGAGGACGAGCCGCTCCCCCGCGCGCAGGCGGCGGACGGTGGCCGCGTGCCGGGCTTCCTCGCCGTCGAGGACCGTCCGCCCGGAGGCGGGCACGGCGGCGGCGAGGAAGACCGGCAGGGTCGTGTCGGGCACGGTCAGCGGTGGTTCTTGGCGCGCAGCTTGGAGAAGAGGCCGCCGTGCTTTCCGTTCGACGACAGCGTCGGGGCTTCCTCGCCGCGCTGCTGGGCCAGCTCGACCAGCAGTTCGCGCTGGGCGTCGTCAAGCTTGGTCGGCACCTGGACGTCGATGTGGACGTGCAGGTCGCCGCGGCCGTCGACGCGCCCGGAGGACCGCAGCCGCGGCATGCCCTTGCCGGTGAGCACGAGCTCGGCGTTGGGCTGGGTACCGGGCTCGATGTCGAGCTCGTAGTCGCCGTCGACGAGCGTCGCGATGGGCACCGTGGCGCCGAGCGCGGCGGTCGTCATCGGGACGCGGAAGTTGCAGTGCAGGTCATGGCCCTGCCGGACGAAGACCTCGTGCGGGGTCTCGTCGATCTCGACGTAGAGGTCGCCAGCCGGGCCACCGCCGGGGCCGACCTCGCCCTGGCCGGAGAGGCGGATGCGCATGCCGTCGCCGACGCCCGGCGGGATCTTGGCGGTGACGTTGCGGCGCGCGCGGATGCGGCCGTCGCCGCCGCACTGGCGGCAGGGGTCGGGGATGACCTCGCCGAAGCCGCGGCAGACCGGGCACGGGCGGGCGGTGACGACCTGGCCGAGGAACGACCGCTGGACGGACTGGACCTCGCCGGCGCCGCCGCAGGTGTCGCACGTCTTGACCGAGGTGCCCTCGCTGGTGCCGGCGCCGCGGCAGAGGTCGCAGACGATCGCCGTGTCGACGGCGATCTCCTTGTCGACCCCGGTGGCGCACTCCTCGAGGGTCAGGCCGAGCCGGATCAGCGCGTCGGAGCCGGGCTGGACGCGGCTGCGGGGTCCGCGCCCACGCCCGCCGCCACCGCCGGCCGCGCCGAAGAAGGCGTCCATGATGTCGCCGAGGCCGCCGAACCCGGCGAACGGGTCGCCGCCGCCTCCGCCGCGCGCGCCGCCGTCCATCGGGTCGCCGCCGAGGTCGACGATCTTGCGCTTCTGCGGGTCCGACAGCACCTCGTAGGCCGTCGTGACCTCGCCGAACTTGTGCTGGGCGTCTTCCGACGGGTTGACGTCGGGGTGCAGCTCCCTGGCCAGCTTCCGGTACGCGCGCTTGATCTCCTGATCGCTCGCGTTCTTCGCCACCCCGAGGATGCCGTAGTAGTCCCTCGCCACCGTCTTCGCTTCTCCTTCTGCTCTGCCCGGCTCAGCGGCCGTGCAGGATCTGCCCCACGTAGTTGGCGACCGCGCGCACCGCGGCGATCGTGCCGGGGTAGTCCATCCGGGTCGGGCCGACCACCCCCATGCCGCCGAGCACCATGTCCTGGCCGTAGCCGATCGAGACGACCGAGGTGCTGCGCATCTGCTCGTCTTCATTTTCCTCACCGATGCGCACCGTGATCGCACCGGGGTTGCGCGCGGCGGCCAGCAGCTTGAGCACGACCACCTGCTCCTCGAGGGCTTCGAGGACCTGGCGCAGCGAGCCCGGGAAGTCGGCGACGTTGCGCGTGAGGTTCGCGGTCCCGCCGAGGACCAGGCGTTCTTCGGGGTGCTCGGCCAGCGACTCGACCAGCACGGTCGTGACGCGGATGAGCGCGTCCCGCAGCTCGCCGGGCGCCTGGTCGGGCAGCTCGGCGACGCGCGCGGCGGCGTCGTTGAGCCGCCGCCCGGACATGGCCGTGTTGAGCACGGTCCGCAGCCGGGCGACGTCCTCTTCGGTGACGACGTCGCCGAGGTCGACCGTGCGCTGGTCGACGCGGCCGTTGTCGGTGATCAGCACCAGCATGAGCCGCGCCGGGGTGAGCGGCACCACTTCGAGGTGGCGCACCTTGGCGTTGGTCAGCATCGGGTACTGGACGACGGCGACCTGCCGGGTCAGCTGCGCGAGCAGCCGGACCGAGCGCTTGAGGACGTCGTCGAGGTCGGTGCCGCTGTCGAGGAAGGTGGTGATGGCCTTGCGTTCGGCCGTCGAGAGCGGCTTGATCTCCGAAAGCCGGTCGACGAAGAGCCGGTAGCCCTTGTCGGTCGGCACGCGGCCGGCGCTGGTGTGCGGCTGGGTGATGTAGCCCTCTTCTTCGAGGGTGGCCATGTCGTTGCGCACGGTGGCGCTGGACACGCCGAGGTTGTGCCGCTCGACGATCGCCTTGGACCCGACGGGCTCCTGGTTGGACACGTAGTCGGCGACGATCGCGCGCAGCACTTCGAAGCGGCGCTCATCCGCGTTGGCCACCGGTTCCTCACCTACCTCGCTCGCTGCTCACCCCGAGTTTACGGAAGCCTGAGCCGGTCGTGCTCAACCCGGGGCCGCGGGCCGGTCGCGGCGGTGGGTAAAGAATGGGCAAACGCATTCCCATGCACGGTTCCCGAAATGATTTTCCGGCTTGAGCCGGGAACCGAAAGGCGGTTTGCTGCCTCTGATCCGCGTGCCCTTCCCCGACTTCCGAGGTCGCCGTGAACCGAATCGAACCCGCTTCGGCCGGAATGCCCGAAATCGCCTGGCGCGCGGCCGAGGCGAAAGCGCGGCTCCAACGCGTATCGGCGACCGCCACGAGTGCCGACGGCCGTCACGGTCACCGTCAACACCGCCGGTGCGCTGCAGGAACTCACTTTCGGGCCGCGCGCGGACGAGCTGCCCCGCACCCGGCTCGCCCAGGCCGTCCTCGCTGCCGCGAAACGTGCTCAGCTCGACGCCGCGCAGCAGCTGACCGCGATCATGACGCCGTGATCGGGGCCGGCAGCGGCGCCATGGAATTCCTCCGTGAACAAATTCCGGCACCGCAGGCGGCAGAACCGGAACCGCCCGCCGACGACGACTTCGGCGGCCCGATCCTGCGCCGGGAGCGGTGATGGCTCCGCCGAGGCGTACCAGCGAACGGCCGAGAGCTACGTCGGCTTCCTGCGCGGCGCGGCGTCGCACGCGGGGGACGCGGCGACGGCGATGAACGTCGGCGCGGCGCTGGTCGGCACCGAGCGCGGGCTGATCCGCGACATGATCTCGTCGTTCGTCGGCGAGCTGATCGTCAAGGCGGTCGCGGCCGCGTCGTGGTGCACCTTCGGCGGCACCGTGGCGGCGTTCATCGCGGACACGGTCGTCGAGGGCGGGGTGCTCGCGGAGAAGATCAGCACGCGCATCGCGAAGGTCGTGGACAAGCTGGAGAGCCTGGCGAAGGGCGCGGGCAAGTCGAAGGCCGCCCTCGAAGGCGCGGCGAACGCGCTGAAGAAGGCGGGCAGGGGCGTCGACAAGCTCGTGGACAAGAGCGTCGACACGGCCGCGGGCATCGAGCGGAAGGCCGACGAGCTGAAGCAGGTGGGCCGGGAGGCGAGGTCCGCCGAGGAGACGGCGAAGGGCTGGAGCGACGCCGCCAAGGAGCACGTGCCGGGCCGCCAAAAGCTGGAAGGGCCGGGCAAGTACTCCGAGGAGGGCCGCAGCGTGCTTAACCAGCACAAGGTCCTCGACCCGGACGAGAAGGTGCACTGGAACACCGCCGACACCGTCGGCGTGGCGACCGAAGGCCGCCGCCAGGAGAACGAGCAGCAAGACCGGTACCACGAGGCGACGGAGGCCTACGAGAAGGAGCACCCCGAGTGAGTGACCGGCCCGAGGTGGAGCCGGCCAACCGCGACGGCCGGCTCCACCCGTCGCAGCGCGGCAAGCTGCTCGACCTGAACTTCTGGTTCGCCGCGGTGACGGGACTCGCCGCGCTCGTGACGACCGTGGGCATCACCTCCGTGGCGGAGACCGCCGGTGAAGTGCTGGGCGCGGTAGTCCCGCTCCTGGCGATCACCGGCTGGTTCGCGTACGTCTGCCGGCGCCGGCTCGCCGACGCGTTCGGCGGCCGTGACCGCGGTGACGGGCTGGACGCACGACTTCGACAGCGCGCGGCTCACCGACGAGTACCCGATCGGCCTGCACCGCAGCCCGGAGGGCTTCAAGAGCCTCGAGTCGTTCAGCCTCCGCGTCGGCGGCCGGACCTACCCGCTGGAGCGCGAGCTCCGCGAGCGGATCCGGCCGGACCGGGTCAACACGGTGCTGATCGCGCCGCGGTCCAAGCTGCTGATCAACGTCCTCCCGGCCTAGACCGTCTTGCTCAGGGCGTCGAACTCGGCGTCGGTCAGGTCGATGTCCGCGGCGGCGACGTTGTCCTCGAGGTGCGCGACCGACGAGGTCCCCGGGATCGGCAGCACGACGGGCGACCGCTTGAGCAGCCAGGCCAACGCGAGCTGCGACGGCGAGGCGTCGTGCTCCTTGGCGAGCGCGGTCAGCGGGCTGTCCGGGCCGGCGAGGGCGCCGGTGGCCAGCGGGAACCACGGGATGAAGGCGATCCCGTGCTCGGTGGCGTGCTCCAGCAGCGGCTCGGCATCGCGCTTAGCGAGGTTGAAGAGGTTCTGCACGGACACGATCTCCGCGGTCTTCTGCGCCTCGACGAGGTCGTCGACGCTGACCTCGGACAGCCCGATGTGCCGGATCTTGCCTTCGTCCTGCAGCTTCTTCAGCTCGCCGACCTGCTCGGCGACGGGCACCTTCGGGTCGATCCGGTGCAGCTGGAGGAGGTCGATCCGCTCGACACCGAGGTGGCGCAGGCTCAGCTCCACCTGCTGGCGCAGGTATTCGGGCCGTCCCACCGGGATCCACTGGTTCGGCCCCTGCCGGGTGAAGCCGGCCTTGGTCGCGATGAGCAGGTCGTCGGCGTAGGGGTGCAGGGCTTTCTTGATCAGCAGGTCGGCGACGAAGGGCCCGTAGGCGTCGGCCGTGTCGATCAGGGTGACGCCCAGCTCGACCGCGCGCCGCAGCACGCGCACGGCCTCCTCCGGGTCCTTCGGGTCACCCCACACACCGGGCCCGGTGAGCTGCATGGCGCCGTAGCCGAGGCGGGTGACCGGGAGGTCGCCGCCGATGGTGAAAGTGCCGGAGTTCTTCGCGCTCATGTCCGTCCCATCGTCGTCCGGGGTGCTCTCGAAGGTGAACCCCCGGAGTACCCCGGACGATTCCCGGAAACGATCAGGAGTTGCGCGGGAAGCCCAGGTTCACGCCCGCGTGCGACCGGTCCGGCCACCGCGAAGTCACGACCTTCGTCCGCGTGAAGAAGTGGAACCCTTCCGGACCGTAAGCGTGGCTGTCCCCAAACAGCGAGTCCTTCCAGCCCCCGAACGAGTAGTACCCCACCGGCACCGGGATCGGGACGTTCACCCCGACCATCCCGACCTCGACCTCGTTCTGGAACCGGCGCGCCGACGACCCGTCGCCGGTGAAGATCGCCACTCCGTTCCCGTACGGGTTCGCGTTGATCAGCTCCAGAGCGTCGTCGTACGACGCCGTCCGCGCCACCGACAGCACCGGGCCGAAGATCTCGTCCGTGTAGATCGACATGTCCGTGCGGACGTGGTCGAACAGCGTCGGGCCGAGCCAGAACCCGTCACCCGGCACGTCGATCCCGCGGCCGTCCACCACCAGCGACGCACCCTCGGAAACTCCGGCGTCCACATAGGACGCCACCCGCGCGTGGTGCGCTTTCGTCACCAGCGGCCCCATTTCCGACGCGGGGTCGCGGCCGTCGCCGACGCGAAGCCGGGACATGCGCTCGGTGATCTTCTCCACCAGCGTGTCACCGATCGGGTCGACGGCCACGACCACCGACACCGCCATGCAGCGCTCCCCCGCCGAGCCGAACCCGGCCGACACCGCAGCGTCGGCGGCCAGGTCGAGGTCCGCGTCCGGCAGGACGACCATGTGGTTCTTCGCCCCGCCCAAAGCCTGCACGCGCTTGCCGTGCCGGGTCCCGGTTTCGTAGACGTAGCGCGCGATCGGCGTCGACCCCACGAACGAGATCGCCTTGACGTCGGCGTGCGACAAGAGCCCGGCCACCGCCACCTTGTCGCCGTGCAGCACGTTCAGCGCGCCCGCGGGCAGCCCGGCCTCGGCAAACAGTTCGGCGATGAACACCGCGGCCGACGGGTCCTTCTCGCTCGGCTTGAGCACGACGGTGTTCCCGCAGGCCAGCGCGTTCGGGACGAACCACAGCGGCACCATCGCCGGGAAGTTGAACGGCGAAATCACGCCGACCACGCCGAGCGGCTGCGCGATCGAGTAGACGTCGACGCCGGTGGACGCGTTCTCGCTGAACCCGCCCTTGAGCAGCTGCGCGGCGCCGCACGCGTACTCGACGTTCTCGATCGCCCGCGCGACCTCGCCCGCCGCGTCGGACTCGACCTTGCCGTGCTCGCTCGTGACGATCTTCGCCAGCTCGTGCTTGCGCGCCGAGAGCAGCTCGCGGAAGGCGAACAGGACGCGCGTCCGGCCGGCCAGCGACGTCCCGCGCCAGCCCGGCAGCGCCGCCTTGGCCGCGGAGACGGCGGCTTCGACCTCGGCGTCGCCCGCGAAGTCGACGTAGGCCCGGACCTGGCCGGTCGCGGGGTCGAACACTTCGCCCGAGCGTTCGGCGGGCCCGCTGAACAGCTTGCCGTCGATCCAGTGGCTGATGCGGTCGGTCACGGCGCGCGCTCCTTCGCTCGGGGGTTCCCCCAGAGTCTCCGGGCGGGCGCCACGCCAACGCCATCGACAACGTGTACGGACTCCCCGTCCCAGCCGTACAGTCTGTCCCTGCCGATCAGACCGCGAGGAACCATGTACCCGACCGTCGCCGAGGTGCTCGCGCTGCCGGTGCTGCGCCAGGGCCGCCCGCACGTCGTCGCCGGCACGGCCGGGCTCGACGCCCCGGTGCGCTGGGCGCACGTCGCCGAGGTCGCCGACATCGCGCACCTGCTGCGCGGCGGCGAGCTCGTCCTGACGACCGGCGTCGCGCTCCCCGACGACGGCCCGGCGCTGGCCCGCTACGTCGCCGACCTGGCCGGGGTCGGCGCCGCCGGCCTGGTGATCGAGCTGGTCCGGCACTGGAGCGACAAGCTGCCCACCGCGTTGGTCGACGCGGCCGAGAAGCACGACCTGCCGCTGGTCACGCTCTCGCGCGAGACGCGGTACGTGAGCGTCACCGAAGCGGTGAACGGCCAGATCGTCGACGCCCAGGTCGCCGAGCTGCGCGCCGCCGAGCGCGTCCACGAGACGTTCACCGCGCTGACGGTCGCGGGCGCCGAACCCGGCGTCGTCCTGGGCGAGGTCGCGCGGCTGACCGAGCAGCCGGTGGTGCTGGAGACGCTGTCGCACGAGGTCCTCGCCTACGACGCCGCCGGCACCGACCCGGCCGAGCTGCTCACCGGCTGGCCGTCGCGGTCGCGGGTGGTGCAGGTGGGCGAGCGGACCGGCTACCACGCGGGTTCGGGCTGGCTGGTGACCGTCGTCGGCGCGCGCGGGCACGACTGGGGACGGCTCGTCGTCGTCTGCGCCGACCAGCCGCCGCACCGCCACCGGGTGGTCGCCGAGCGGGCCGCGTCCGCACTGGCCGTGCACCGGCTGGTCGCCAAGGACTCCGACGGCCTGGAGCGCCAGGCCCACCGCGCGGTGCTCACCGAGCTTCTCGCGTCGCCGGCGCCGTCGGCCGAGCTGCTGGCGCGGGCTTCGGCGCTGGCCGTGCCCCTGGCCGGGCGGCAGCTGGTCGGGCTGGCGGTCCGGCCCCGGCTGGCCGGCACCCGGCCCGCGCTGTCGACGCCGCCGGTGCTGCGCGAGCTGGCCGAGGCGACGGTCCTGGCGGCGCGCCGCGCGAAGGTGTCGGCGCTGGTGGCGACGGACGAGCTGGGCGTGCGGGCGCTGATCGCGCTGTCGCCGGAAGCGAACGCGGACACCGTGCTGCACCGGCTCGCGACCGACGTCCACGATGCCCGCGCCAGTGCGCCGGGCGTGCTCGCGGTCGGCACGACGGTGCTTTCGCCCGCCGAAGCGCGCCGGACGCTGCGGGAGGCGGGCCAGGTGGCGGCGGCCGCGCTGGGGACGGGCTCCCAGCGCGTCCTGCACCGGCTGTCCGACGTGCGGTTGCGCGGTTTGCTGCACCTGTTGTCGGGCGACGAGCGCGTGACGGCGTTCGCCGCTCGCGAGCTGGGCCCGTTGCTCCAGCGCGACGCGGCGTCGGGCAGCCGGCTGGTGCAGGCGTTGCGGCACTACTGCGAGCAGGGCGGCAACAAGTCGGCGGCGGCCGCGGCGGCCCACACCTCGAGGACGGCGTACTACCAGCAATTGGCCCGGATCGAGCAGGTCCTCGGCGTCCGGCTGGAGGACCCGGAGTCGATGCTCTCGCTGTACGTCGCACTGTTGGCGTGGGACCTCACCCGGTCGAGCGAAGAAGACTCACCCGGACGTGGAGCACAGTGATCGACCCCGGGCTGCCGATGGAACCGATATGGCCCTAATCCCCTTCGCAGCCTGTTTGATGAGCTTGAGCTGCCTCGCGCCCGCCCAGCCGCCGGCGTCGACGCTGCAGCTCACCACCCACGACACGGCCAACCGCATCGGCTCGGTGGTCCTGACGTGCGACCCGGCCGGCGGCACGCATCCGAAGCACGACAAGGCATGCACGGTGTTGTCGGCCGCCGACGGCGACTTTTCGCGGATCCAGTCACGCCACCAGATGTGCACGCTGATCTACGCGCCAGTGGACGTGACGGCGGTCGGAACGTGGCGCGGCAAGCCGGTGTCGTACCGGATGACGTTCGCGAACCGTTGTGAAGCGGATCGAGACTCGGACGACGTGTTCGCGTTCTGACGCGCGTCCGCGGTTGGTCGTCCGATTGGGCACGGTCTGCGCGCGGCCAGGCTGTGCCCATGCCACCGCCATTCGCCACGCTTCGGTCCCACGCTGCGTGACCACCTGAAAGCAGCAACGGCCGGCTTGGCGCGCGGAAGCCGCCGGGTCGCCCCCACGACGGCCCGGTGGCTTCCGCGCATTGCTCTTAACCACGCACCGCACGCGTCAGCGGTTCAGCAGGTGCCCAGCGTCACCTCGCGGGCGCTCGCGCGGCTGAGGTTCCAGGCCGGCCAGCCGTCCGGGGTGTCGGTGGCGAGGACTTCGCGCAGCACGCACGTCCGCAGCGGCTCCGGCAGCCGGGCCGACACCACCGGGACCACGTCGGTCGAGAACCCCGCCAGGTACCGGTGGTCCAGGGGCTTGCCGGCGGCGGCGCGGTCGAGGTTGGCGTCGGCGATCAGCCGTTCGGGGTTCAGAACAGCGAGCACCAGCAGTGCGCCGGCCGCGGTGCCGATCGCCGCGCGGGGCAGCCACGTCGAGCGGAGCTTGACCAGCGACGCGCACACCAGCACGAACACCGCGCCGAACCACAGTTCGCAGACCTCGACGAGCAGCCGCAGGACCGTGAAGCCGTACGCCTCCTGGTACGTCCACATGCGACTCAACGCCGACCCGACGAGCACCAGGCTGAGCCCGCTCAGCGCCCCGAGCAGGACTCGCTGCCGGAGCCGGTCGGCCTTCGTGACGTTCGGGGCCCACCGCAGCGCCGCGGCGACGATGCCCAGCGTCAACACGGTGACCGTGCACAGCTGCCAGAAGCCGCCGCGCGCGTACTCGGCGGACGTCAGGTTGCTCGTGCGCAGGACGTACTCCGTGCCGCCGAACAGCACGACCAGCCGGACGCCGACGAAAACACTGAACAGCACGACGAGAACGGTGAGCGGAACCGTCCATTCCAGACCGTACCGAGTCCGATGTGGACTTTCTTCGGTCGCGCGATGCGGTGGAGCGGCGAGGAAGTAACAAGCCCCGGCGACGAGCAACGCGGCGACGGCGAAGACGCAGCACCACCGCACGAGCACGTCGACGCTGAAATCCGGGACGACAGCGCTTACCACGGCGGCAAAAGCGGCATCGGCACTGGCGAGCAGCGGAACGAAGACGGCGACGAGCGCGGCCGCGGCGAGCACGGCGAGGGCGATCCGCCGGGCGACGCCGTCGCGCCGGGCGGCGAACCGTCCCACCCCGCGCCCGGCCCACGGAACGGCTTTCAGGGCTTCGAGCGGGACGGCGAGCATGTCGTAGAAGACGGAGTTGACGGTCCGCTTCCCCACGACGGCCAGCGAACCGGCAACGGCGGCCCCGAGCACGCAGAGGACGAACAGCCACCCGGACGCCCGCACGGCCCCCATCCCGAGCAGCGCGAGCGCGAGGAAGGCCCACCCCGCGCTGACCCAGGTGAAGGAACCGGGGCCGCCCCGCGCCCGCCGATCGGCAACGAAGACGGCGGCGGTCACGCCCAGCCCGGCGAGCAGCCACCCGACCCCGGGCCGGTCGACGGGCAGGACGAGAGCAGCCGCAATGCCGGCGAGGCCGGCGGCCGGAAGAACAGCGGGCGGCAGCGGGACAACGGCGGATTTCGGCGGCGGCAATTGCCGCAGGAGAACGGGAGGAGCGGCAACGGCAACCCCACCCCCCGAACCGGCACCACGTCCAGCAACCCCACCACCCGACACGACGCCACGTCCACCAACCCCACCACCCGACACAGCACCAGGTGCAGCAATCCCGCCACCCGACACAGCACCGGGCCCAGCAACCCCACCCGACACCGCGCCAGGCCCAGCACCCGACGCGACACCGGGTGCAGCAACCCCACCACCCGACGCGACACCGGGTGCGGCAACGCCGGCCGCGCGCGAACGATCGCCGCGATTCGCCACCCTCGCCGCCCGCCCGGCTCGGGCCTCCGCCGAGCCTGCCGCGGGCGCATCACCACCCCGCCCACCCCCGGCCGCCACCGCCACCTCCCCGGCACCACGTCCGGCCGCTCGCTTCCCCTGCGGCACCCTCTTGTCCCCACCCGGTTCACCGATCCTGCTCTTCGGCATCATCCTCAACTCTCATTCGCATTCGCAAATAGCCGACCCGGGAAGGGTCGCGAATGACGCATTCGGGACCTCCAGCGCCGCGAATGAGGCATTCGCGGCAACGCCAGCCGGCAAGACCCACCGCGCCCAACGTCTTGAATGACTCATTCAGGTCACCGGATGTCCTGAATGACTCATTCAAGACATCCGGCACCCGGCCGAAAGCTCATGAACGACCCGTTCAGGTCGCCTGACGACATGAACGACCCGTTCATGCCATCCCGCCGACCCAGCCCTACCCGGTCGGCAACGTCACCCGAATCCGGCTCCCAGCCCCCACGGCCTCGATAGTCCCCCCGTGCAACTCCACAGCCCACCGAGCGATCGCCAACCCCAATCCGGTCCCCCCACCCGAAGAACGCTCCCCCCGCGTGAACCGCTCGAAAACCCGCTCCCGGTCCGCCGACGCGATCCCCGGCCCCTCATCGCACACGTCGATCCGCACCTCACCAGGCCGAACCTCGGCAAGCACCTCGACCAACCCACCCGCCGGACCGTGACGCGCCGCGTTCTCCAACAGATTCGCCACCACCTGGAACAACCGACCACGATCCGCCGTCACCGAAGCGTCGGGCGGCGACACCGAGACCGCAAACCGAACCCCACGCACCAAAGCCGCCTCCGACACCGCCGAAGAAAGCAGCGAAGCAAGCGAAAACGACGTCTTGTGCAACGGCATGGCCCCCGCGTCGAGCCGCGACAGATCGAGCAGCTCGTCCACCAAAGTCGCCAGCCGCTCGGTCTGCTGCAGCGCCGTCTTCAACGTGGCGGGATCGGGGTCCTCGACCCCGTCGACCAGGTTCTCCAGCACCCCGCTCAACGCCGTGATCGGCGTCCGCAGCTCGTGGGACACGTTCGCGATCAGCTCGCGCCGCTGGCGGTCCGCGTCCCCGAGGTCGCCCGCCATCTGGTTGAACGCCGACGCCAGCGAGCCCACCTCGTCGCGGGTGGTCGCCCGGATCCGGCGCGTGTAGTCGCCCTTCGCCATCGCCCGCGCCGCCGCCGTCATCTCCCGCAGCGGCCGCGTCATGCCGTGGGCCAGCACCTGCGACAACACCAGCGCCAGCACCATCGCCGTGATCGTCGTCTTCGGCGGCAGCCAGCCGATCTGCCAGTTGAAGAACGCGAACGCGACGCCGCCGGACGCCACCATCAGGATCGCCAGCTTCAGCTTGATCGACCGGATCCGGTCGAGCGGCCGCGGCACGAGGTTCACGATCCCGCCTCCAACGCGTACCCGACGCCGTGCACGGTCCGGATCAGGTCCGCGCCGAGCTTCCGCCGCAGCGCCTTGATGTGGCTGTCCACCGCCCGCGTGCCCGCGGACGTGCCGTGGACGTCCCAGTCCCACACCTCCGACAGCAGCCGTTCCCGCGGCTGCACCACCCGCGGCCGCCGCGCGAAGTGCACCAGCAGGTCGAACTCGATCGGCGTCAGCTGCGCCGCGACGCCGGCCCGCGCGACGCGCCGCTGGTCGACGTCGATCTCGAGGTCGCCCAGCACGATCCGCGTCCCCACCACCGACGACGACCGCTCGACCCGCCGCAGCAGCGCGTGCACCCGCGCGGTCAGCACCCGCATCGAGAACGGCTTCGTGAGGTAGTCGTCGGCGCCGACCCCCAGCCCGACCAGCAGGTCCGTCTCGTCGGCCCGCGCGGTCAGCATGAGCACCGGCACCGGCCGCCGCCCCTGGATCCGGCGGCAGACCTCCAGGCCGTCGAACCCCGGCAGCATCACGTCCAGCACCACCAGGTCCGGTTCCCCGGACGCCTCGGCCGAGACCGCCGCCGGCCCGTCGTGGGCGACGTCCACGGTGAAGCCCTCGGCCCGCAGCCGGGCCGCGATCGACGCGGCGATCGTGACGTCGTCCTCGACGACGAGCACCCGCCGCACTCCCGGTTCCATGGCCACGACCCTATGCACCCCCGGTGGAGACGGTTCGCGCGAAGTGTGAAGATCCTGTGGAGACGTTTCACCCGCTTTGCCGGTTCGTTTCGCGCGGATGTGTGACGCAGGTCATGCACCCGGGAGCCCGTTCGCGCAATCGACAGACTGCACTCCTGATCAGCGAAGAGTGAACAGACTGCCGTTGCCCCGGCCCTGACCAGGCGCGCAGGATGCCGCAATGGCGCCGACACCCGCAGACCAGCGCGTGCACGACGACGGCCGGGTCGAGCTCGACCCCGCCGACGTCAGGTCTCTCGAAGGCAGCCGGTTCTTCAACGGGGAACTGGCACCCGTCGCGATCGAAAAACGGACCTGGACCACCTACAACTACTTCGCGCTCTGGATGGGGATGGCCCACAACATCCCCAGCTACGCCCTGGCCGCGTCGCTGATCGCGCTCGGCATGAACTGGGTGCAGGCGCTCATCACGATCACGATCGGCAACCTGGTCGTGCTCGCGCCGATGCTGCTCAACAGCCACGCCGGCACGAAGTACGGCATCCCGTTCCCGGTGTTCGCCCGCGCGTTCTACGGCCTGCGCGGCGCCAACCTGGCCGCGCTGCTGCGCGCGTTCATCGCGTGCGGCTGGTTCGGCATCCAGACGTGGGTCGGCGGCGAGGCCATCTACGTCATCCTCGGCCGCCTGCTCGGCTCGTGGTGGCGCGACGCCCCGGAGATCGCCGGGCAGCACTGGACGCTCTGGCTGTCCTTCGTGGTCTTCTGGATCGGCCAGATGCTCATCATCTGGCGCGGCATGGAGGCGGTCCGCCGGTTCGAGAACTGGACGGCGCCGCTGGTGTCCGTCGGCTTCCTGATCATGCTGGGGTACGTGCTGGTCAAGGCGGGCGGGCTCGGCCCGATCCTGTCCGACGGCGGCAAGCTCGGCTGGGGCCCGGACTTCTGGAAGGTCTTCGCGCCGGCCCTGATGGCGATGATCGCGTTCTGGTCGACGCTGTCGCTGAACATGCCGGACTTCACCCGCTTCGGCGGCAGCCAGCGCAAGCAGGTCCGCGGCCAGATCCTCGGCCTGCCGACGACGATGACGTTCATCGCGATCGTGGCCATCCTGACGACGTCGGGCGGGCACGTGCTCTACGGCGAGGACATCTGGGACCCGGCGCAGCTGGCCGACAAGTTCGCGAGCCCGGTCGTGGTGGTCGTCGCGCTGGTCGCGCTGGTGCTGGCGACGATCTCGGCGAACCTGGCGGCCAACGTCGTCAGCCCGTCCTACGACTTCTCGAACGCGTTCCCGAAGCGGATCACGTTCGCGATCGGCGGCGGGATCACCGGCGTCATCGGCATCCTGATCCAGCCGTGGCGGCTGTACTCCGACCCGAACATCTACATCTTCGCCTGGCTCGGCTTCTACGGCGGCCTGCTCGGCGCGGTCGCCGGCGTGCTCGTCGCCGGGTACTGGGTCATCAACCGCACGAAGCTGCGGCTGAAGGACCTGTACACACCCGATGGGGTGTATTGGTTCAGCGGCGGCTGGAACTGGCGAGCGCTGGTCGCGACGCTGGTGGGAGCCCTGCTCGCGGTGGGCGGGGCCTACGGCGGGCCGTTCCCGGACGCCGGTCTCATCCCGTTCCTCAAGCCGCTTTACGACTACAACTGGGTGGTCGGCCTGGTCGGCGCGTTCGTCGTCTTCGCCGCCCTGTCCATGCCCTTGTCCACAACGAAGGAGGAAATCAGTGAGCGTGGTTCGAGCCGGCCTGATCCAGCAGCGGTGGACGGGTGACAAGGAGTCCATGATCAAGGCGGCGGTCGACCACATCGGCACCGCCGCTTCCCAGGGCGCCCAGGTCGTCTGCCTCCAGGAACTGTTCTACGGGCCGTACTTCTGCCAGGTGCAGGACGCCGACTACTACTCCTACACCGAGGCCATCCCGGACGGGCCCACCACCAAGCTCATGCAGGAGGTGGCCGAGCGCCACGGCGTCGTGCTGATCGTGCCGATGTACGAGGTCGAGCAGCCCGGCGTCTACTACAACACCGCCGCGGTGATCGACGCCGACGGCACCTACCTCGGCAAGTACCGCAAGAACCACATCCCGCAGGTCAAGGGGTTCTGGGAGAAGTTCTACTTCCGCCCCGGCAACCTCGGCTACCCCGTGTTCGACACGGCCGTGGGCCGCATCGGCGTCTACATCTGCTACGAGCGGCACTTCCCCGAGGGCTGGCGCGCGCTCGGCCTGGCCGGGGCGAAGATCGTGTTCAACCCGTCGGCGACCAGCCGCAGCCTGTCGCAGTACCTGTGGAAGCTGGAGCAGCCGGCGGCCGCGGTGGCGAACGAGTACTTCGTCGGCGCGATCAACCGGGTGGGCGTGGAACCGCTGGGCGACAACGACTTCTACGGCCAGACGTACTTCGTCGACCCGCGCGGCCAGCTCGTCGGCGACGCCGCGTCCGACACCGACGACGAGGTCGTGGTGCGCGACCTCGACCTGTCGCTGCTCGAAGAGGTCCGCAACACGTGGGCGTTCTACCGCGACCGCCGCCCGGACACCTACGGCCCGCTCGCGGAGGCCTGATGACCACGCTCATCAGTGGCGGCCAGGTCGTCTCGCCGTCGGGCGCGCTGCTCGCGGACGTCCTCGTCGACGGCGAGACCATCGCCGCCGTCGGGGCGCCCGGGACACTGACCGGCGACGAGACGATCGACGCCACCGGAAAGTACGTGCTGCCCGGCGGCATCGACGCGCACACGCACATGGAGATGCCGTTCGGCGGCACCCATTCGGTGGACACGTTCTCGACCGGGACGACGGCGGCGGCGTGGGGCGGAACCACGACCATCATCGACTTCGCCGTGCAGGCCAAGGGCACATCGCTGCTGTCCACTTTGGACAAGTGGCACACCAAGGCCGACGGGAACTGCGCGATCGACTACGGCTTCCACATGATCGTCTCCGACGTCAACGACCAGTCGCTGAAGGAGATGGAAGCCTGCGTCGACGCCGGCGTCGGCAGCTTCAAGATGTTCATGGCGTACCCGGGGGTGTTCTACTCCACGGACGGGGAAATCCTGCTCGCGATGCAGAAAGCCCGAGAAATCGGCGCTACGATCATGATGCATGCGGAGAACGGCATCGCGATCGATCAGCTGGCAGCGCAGGCCGTGGCGGCCGGGAACACCGACCCGGTGCAGCACGGGCTGACGCGGCCACCGGAACTGGAGGGAGAAGCGACATCGCGGGCGATCCAGCTCGCCAAGGTGACCGGCTCGCCGTTGTACATCGTGCACCTGTCGGCGTCGCAAGCGCTTGCGGCGGTGGCCGAGGCGCGCAACGACGGTCAGAACGTCTTCGCGGAGACGTGCCCGCAGTACCTGTACCTGTCCATTGAGGACTTGGCGAAGCCGGACTTCGAGGGCGCGAAGTACGTCGCTTCGCCGCCGCTGCGGGAGAAGTCGCACCAGGCCGACCTGTGGCGCGGGCTGCGGACGAACGACCTGTCCGTGGTGTCCACCGACCACTGCCCCTTCTGCTTCAAGGACCAGAAGGAGCTGGGGCGCGGCGACTTCCGAGCCATCCCGAACGGGATGCCGGGCGTCGAACACCGGATGGACCTGCTGCACCAAGGCGTCGTCGCCGGCGAGCTGACCCTCGGCCGCTGGGTCGAGACGTGCTCGGCGACACCGGCGCGAATGTTCGGGCTGTACCCGAAGAAGGGAGTCATCGCGGCGGGTTCGGACGCCGACATCGTGATCTACGACCCGTCGGCGACCCAGACGCTGTCGGCTTCGACGCACCACATGAACGTGGACTACTCGGCGTACGAAGGGTTCGAGCTGACCGGCCGGGTGCACACGGTGCTGTCGCGTGGACGCGTTGTCGTGTCGCCGGACGGGTTCAGCGGGTCGACGTCGCACGGCAAGTTCCTGTCCCGCTCGCTGAACCAGTACTTGAACTGAGGACGCCATGGACTTCGGGATCGTGCTGCAGACGGACCCGCCGGCGCGGGACGTCGTGCGGCTGATGAAGGACGCCGAAGACGCCGGGTTCCGCTACGGCTGGACGTTCGACTCCTGCGTGCTGTGGCAGGAGCCGTTCGTCATCTACTCGGCGATCCTCGCGGCGACGTCGTCCCTCGTCGTCGGGCCGATGGTGACCAGCCCGGGCACCCGCGACTGGTCGGTCATGGCGTCGACGTTCGCCACGCTCAACGACATGTACGGCAACCGGACGGTCTGCGGCATCGGCCGCGGCGACTCCGCGCACCGGGTCGTCGGGAAACCGCCGTCCACTTTGGCCACCGTGCGCGACTGCATGCGCGTGGTCAAGGACCTCGCCGAGGGCCGCCCGGCGACGATGAACGACAAGACCGTGCAGATCCCGTGGATCCGCAACGGCCGCCTCGAGATGTGGATGGCCGGGTACGGGCCGAAAGCACTGCAGACGGTCGGCGAGCACGCCGACGGCTTCATCCTCCAGTGCGCCGACCCGGCGATCGCCCGCTGGACGATCGGCGCGGTCCGCGACGCCGCGCGAGCGGCCGGCCGCGACCCGGGCGGCATCACGATCTGCGTCGCGGCGCCGGCGTACGTCGGCGACGACCTGCCGCACCAGCGCGAACAGCTGCGCTGGTTCGGCGGGATGGTCGGCAACCACGTCGCCGACCTGGTCGCCCGGTACGGCTCGTCGGATGCGGTGCCGCGCGAGCTGACCGACTACATCCGCGAACGGGAGGGGTACGACTACAGCCACCACGGCAAGGCGGGCAACCCGTCGACGGAGTTCGTCCCGGACGAGATCGTCGACCGGTTCTGCCTCCTGGGTCCGCCATCGGCGCACATCTCGCGCTTGCAGGAGCTGGCGGAACTGGGTGTGGACCAGTTCTCGCTGTACTTGATGCACGACGACCGCGAGGCGACGCTGGCGTCCTACGGGTCGCAGATCATCCCGAAGCTCACCGCGTAGGGCCTGCCCCACCCCGGTTCCGGGGGCGCGCACCAGCGCGTTCCCGGTGCCGGCGGCGGGACCATCGGGCCCATGAATCCTCCGAAACTCCGTGCTGCGCTGGCTTTGGGGGCCGTCGCGAGCGTGGTCGCCCTGGGTGCGCCCGCGGCCGCGGCGAGCCCCGCCGGAATCGTCTGGGAAGACTCCTGCGCCGCCGGGTACCAGTGCGGCCACCTCGATGTGCCACTGTCCTACCAGGACTCTTCGGCGGGCGGTGTGTCGATCGCCGTCAGCCGGTTGCCCGCCACCGACCAAGCCCACAAACTGGGCACCATCTTCTACAACCCCGGCGGCCCCGGCTCGTCCGGACGGTACGCGCCCGCGTTGACGCCGTTCCTGCACACGCGGTTCGACATCGTCGGGTTCGACCCGCGCGGCGTCGGGGCCAGCTCGAAGATCCACTGCTTCACCGATCCGTCGCAACTCGAAGTGCTGCAGCGCGCGCTCGGCACGTTCCCGCTGACCCGCGACGCCGAAGAGCGGCAGATCGCGGACACGAAGACCGTCACCGACCTCTGCGAGCAGAACGCCGGCCCGCTGGCGAACCACCTCTCGACCGGGACGATCGCGCGCGACCTCGACCGGCTGCGGGCGGCGTTCGGCGAGCCGAAACTGCGCTACTACGGGAAGTCGTACGGCACCTACCTCGGCGAAACCTACGCCAACCTGTTCCCCGGCCGGGTGGGTTCGCTGGCTCTCGACGCCGTCGACGACCCGGTGCGCTGGTCGACCGGGTCCGGACCGATGAGCTACCGGCTGCGGGGTTACGAAGACGGACCGCGGGCCATCCAGTCCTTTTTGGACGCCTGCGCCGCCCGCTGCACCTTCGACTACGACGCGATCCTCGACCGGCTCGAAGCCGGCCCGATCACGGTGACCGACACGGCCGGCAAGCAGGTCGTCGTCACCTACCAGAGCGCGATCGCGACGATCCACAACTACCTGACCGACGCCCAGGACGCGCCGCAGCTGGCGGCTTTCCTTCAAGCGCTGGCGGATCCGGCCTCGCGCGCACCGGCCGCGGCGGGCGGCCCACCGGACGTCGACTCGCTCCTGGGCGGCGGCGCGACGCTGTGTTCGGACGCGGCGAACCCGCGCGACCCGGCCGTCTGGTGGGACTACGCCCAACGTGCGGACCGGGTCGGCCGCGGCTTCGGACCGTACGACGTCTACAAGACGCTCCCCTGCGCCACCTGGGACGTCTCCGACCCGGGCCGGTATGCGGGACCGTGGAACCGGCCGACGGCACCGATCCTGCTCCTCGCCAACCGTCAGGGCGACCTGGAGACGCCGTACGCCGGTGCCCGGCGGACCGAGAAGCTGCTGGGCAACGCGCGCCTGCTGAGCCTCGACACGTACGGCCACGGTTCCCGCGGCAAGAGCGCGTGCGTCGACGCGTGGCTGGACCGCTACTACGGCACCGGTTCCGTCCCCGGCGAGGGCGCGCTCTGCGCTCCGGACCGCGGCCCCTTCGACTGACGGCAGGCGGCGGTGGCCGGGTGACCCGGCCACCGTCCGGTCAGTCGCCCGTGCCCCCGTCGGGCTCCTTCTCGGGAGTTGCCCGGTGGTCGACCTCGATGGTCCATTCCTTGGCCAGCGCGGCGATCGCCCCGACCGCGGTGACCACCGGGGCGGCGATCACGGCCACGACACCGGCCGTGACCGGGATCTCCAGCACCGTGCGGCCGGCGTCGTTCTTGATCCGGATCCGCCGCACGTTGCCTTGGTGGACGAGTTCCTTGACCCGTGCGACCAGGGCCTGGCCGCGGAAGCGTTCGGCCCGCTTCGTCGTCGGGTTGTCGGCCGTCATGTTCGTTCCTCCTCCGGATGGGGGCTGCTTCCCGAGTCTGCCCGGAGCCGTCGCGTGCAGGTAGGCCATCGCCGCTTCGGGATCGGCCAACCATCCTTCGTAGTCGGCCGGGTTCTCGAAGAGGTGCGCGAACCGGTGCGCCACCTCGGGCACGCGCTGCGCGGCGGCGAGCGTGGCCAGGACGTGGTCCGGCGGCGGGGCCAGGAGGTCGTTGGTGAAGCGCGTCGAGTGCCGGGCGTGGTGCCAGTAGCGGGCGAAGGCGTCGTGCATGAAGTCTTCGTCGAACGGCCGGTCGCCGCGCTCGACGATGGCCTCCTGGTACGCCCGCGCGGCGCGGGCGGCCATGTTCGCGCCCTGGCCGCCGACCGGGTCGTTGGTCACCGCGGTGTCGCCCATCGCGAGGACCTTCGCCCCGGACGGCAGCGTGCCGACCGGGTGCCGCACGACCGGCGTGATCCGGCCGTGCAGCATCTCGGTGGGCGCCACGGGACGCGCGTCGTCGAGCAGGGTCGCCTGCCAGGGGTACTGCGTGCGCAGCAGCTTCCGGGCGGTTTCGTAGTGCTGGTCGACGTCGGCGACGTCGTCCCAGACGTCCATCGGGCCGCCGGGCAGGCCGAAGAAGCCGATGCCGTGCACCGGGCCGTGCACCGACAGCACGGGCAGCAGGAAGAACTCGCCGGCCGGGGCCATGCCGAAGGTGAGGCCGGGTACGGCGTCGAGCGTGCCGGCGACGTAGAGGATGCCGATCGCCCGCTGCGGCTCGCGGTAGGGCGAGCGGGCGTCGTCACGCGGGAAGAGCGCGTCGAACTGCGGCCCACGCCCCGCCGCGACGACGAGCAGCTCGAACTCACGGGCGCACTCGTCGAGGTCGGCAGGGGTGACGCGGCGGACGCGCAGGTCGCCGCCGAGGCGCTCGAACTCGGTCATCCAGTCGGCGACCTTGATGCGCTGGTCGACGGACTGGGCCGGCCGGTCGAGCCCGACGCGCCAGGAAATGGCGGGCTCGGCACCTTCGCCCGCGGCGGCGAAGGCGACTTCGCGGATGGGCGGCGCTTCCCAGAAGTCGATGCCGAGCGCGCGTTCGCGTTCGAGGGCGGGGTGGAAGAGACACTGGTTGGAGACGAGCCGTCCTGCGCGCACGTCGGCCGCGGAGCGCTCGGCGAACACGGTGACGTCGTAGCCGCGTTGCCGCAGCCCGATGCCGAGGACGAGCCCGGCCTGCCCCGCTCCGACGATCCCGATCCGCCGCATGGCCGCCCTTCCCCCCGGAAACCCTTTGCTGCCAACGTACTCGATTTCCGTGATCGGGCCCTGCCCGATCGGGCGGCCGCTAGGGTGGCCCGGTGACGGAACCGCCGAAGGGATTCGACCGCACGCTCCTCCTCCGCGACGGCCGCCGGGTCCGCGTCCGCCCCCTGACTCCGGCAGACGCCCCGGAGCTGGGCGAAGCGATCCGAACGGCCGACCCGGAGACGTTGCGCAGGCGTTTCTGCGGTTCGGCGCCCCGGGTGACACCCCGACTCCTGGAGCGCCTGACGGTACTGGACTACGAGCGCCGGTTCGCCCTGGTGGCCCGTTCGCTGGAGGGTCCGGGAGTGGCGGTCGCGCGCTACGAGGCAACGGGCAGGCGGATGGCGGAGGTGGCAATAGCGGTGGCCCCGGAGTGGCGCCGGGTGGGGTTGGCCTCGGCGTTGCTGCACATGCTGGGGTTGGCGGCGTTGGAACGCGGGTTCGAGAGGTTCACGGCGGTGTATTCGGCGGACAACCGCCCGGTGGCGGAGCTACTGGACTACGCGCGGGGCCGGCGGGTGATCGCGGAGGGGGTGGCCGAGGCGGAGGTCCAGCTTCGGGACCATCCCCAGGCCCCGCAGGTGATCGCGAGGGCGGAGCGGAGTTTTTCGTTTTTCAAGCCGAGTCCGTAACAGACCGGCCGGCCGCACCGATCCAGGCCGCGCACCTCGTTCCCCGCACAGAACGGCACCGGCATGGACATCGCCGAGCGCGCGCAAGCCCTCGCACTGAAGATCCGCAAGCACAAGGACGCGATCGAGACCGAAGAGGCGACCAAGAACGCCTTCGTCATGCCGTTCATCAGCACGGTCCTCGGCTACGACGTGTTCAACCCCGCCGAGGTGATTCCCGAGTTCACCGCCGACGTGGGCACGAAGCGGGGCGAGAAGATCGACTACGCGATCGTGCACGACGGCCAGGTGCAGGTGCTCGTCGAGGCCAAGAAGATCAACGATCCGCTCCGGATCGAGCACGCTTCCCAGCTCTTCTGCTACTTCGCCGTCACGAACGCCCGGATCGCCGTGCTGACGAACGGCCAGGTGTACGAGTTCTACACCGACCTCGACGCGCCGAACCGCATGGACGCCAAGCCGTTCCTCGTGCTGGACTTCGCCGACATCGACGACACCCTGCTGCCCGAGCTGGCCAAGCTGACGAAGGAGTCGTTCGACCTCGACTCGGTCATCAGCGCCGCCGGCGAGCTCAAGTACATCGGGCAGCTGAAGCGCATCCTCGCTGCCCAGTTCAAGGACCCCGAAGACGAGTGGGTCAAGTTCCTGACCGCGCGGGTCTACGAAGGAGCGTTCACGCAGAAGGTCCGCGAGCAGTTCGGCCCGCTGGTGACGAAGGCGGCAGGCCAGTTCCTGAACGAACAGGTCAACGACCGGCTGAAGAACGCGCTGGGCGGCCCAGACTCCTACGTCAGCGTGTCGGGCGGCAGCACCACGCAACCCGAACAGCCGCAGCCCCAGCCGGTCGTCGAGGCGGACGACGCCGAGCGGGTGGTCACGACCGAGGAAGAGCTCGAGGGCTTCCGGATCGTCCGCGCGATCGTCTGCGCGGAGGTGCCGGCCGCCCGGATCGCCGCGCGGGACACCCAGACCTACTTCGGCGTCCTCCTCGACGACAACAACCGCAAGCCGATCGCCCGGCTGTGGTTCAACCGGTCGAAGAAGTACCTCGGGGTGTTCGACGAGAACAAGGTCGAAACCCGGCTGCCGATCGAGACGGTCGAGGACATCTACCAGCACGCGGCCCAGCTGCGGAGCACGGTGGCGCGGTACCTCACCACCGTGCGCCCGCCGGAACCCGCTCAGTCCACCAGCGCCTGGTAAACGAGCTGCCTCAGCTGGGACCTCAACCGGTAAGTGCTCGAAGGCAACAGCTGCGTATAGAACCCCACGGTCAAATCCTCATCCGGATCCACCCAAAAAGCAGTCGAAGCCGCCCCGCCCCAGGCGAACTCCCCCGCCGACGACAGCGTCCGGGCCTTCACCGGGTCCTCCAGTACCGAGAACCCCAGCCCGAACCCGTGCCCGTCGAACGGCATCTCCGCGAACAACGGCCGCCCGTACTCCTCCAGGTCCACGTGTCCCGGCAGGTGGTTCGAAGCCATCAGCGACACCGTTCGGGGCGACAGCAACCGGACGTCGTCCAACGCTCCTCCGCGCAGCAGCATCTCCGTGAACCGCCAGTAGTCCCCCGCCGACGACACCAACCCGCCGCCGCCGGACAAGCAGTCCGGGCGCGACGTCCCCAACCGGCCGAACGCGTCGTTCCGGACCAGCCCATCCGCCGAGGGCACATACAACGCCGCCAACCGCGAAGGAGACGAAGCCACGAACCCCGTGTCCGTCATCCCCAGCGGGGTGAAGATCCGTGACGCGAAGAACTCGTCCAACGGCAGCCCGGAAACCACCTCGACCAGCCGCCCGAGGACGTCCGTCGCCACCGAGTAGTTCCACTCCGCTCCCGGCTGGAACGCCAGCGGCAACGACGCCCACCGCTCGGAACACGCGGCCAAGTCCAGGCCCGGCGGCGTTCCCCACTCGAACCCCGCCGAACGGTAGATCGCGTCCACCGGGTGGCCGTGGTGGAAGCCGTACGTCAGGCCCGCCGTGTGCGTCAGCAGGTGCCACACGCGGATCGGCTCGCGCGCCGGCTCCGTCAACGGCGACAGCGCCGACCCCTTGACGTACACCCGTGGTGACGCGAACTCCGGCAGCCAGCGCGAGATGGGGTCGTCCAGCTCCAGCAGGCCTTCTTCGGCGAGCATCATCGCCGCGACCGACGTGATCGGCTTCGTCATCGAGAAGATCCGCCACAGCGTGTCGGTCTCCACCGGCGTGCCGGCCTCGACGTCGCTGTACCCGCCGCTGCCGACGTGCACGATCCGGCCGTGCCTGCTCACCACCGCGAGCCAGCCCGGTAACCGTCCATTCTCGACGTAGCGGTCGAAGTGCGCGTCGATCCGGGACAGCCGGTCCGCGTCGAACCCGGCTTCGGCCGGGTCGACGTCCACCTTGAGATTCGCCATGCGGCGAGGTTACTTCTCGCGGGCCCGTTCGGCCGCTTTCTCCTCGCGCCAGGCTTCGTCGTCCTTGCCGACGCGCCAGTACCCGGAGATGGACAGCAGCTCACGCCGCACGCCGCGCTCGTCGAGCAGGTAGCGGCGCAGGTCGCGGACGAACCCCGCCTCGCCGTGCACGAACGCCTGGACGACGCCGTCCCGCCACGGCAGCGAACGCACCGCCGCGGCGACGTCACCGCCGGCCGACCGGTGCAGCCACGTGATCTGCGCGTCCGCCTTCGTGACCAGCGACTGCTCTTCGGCGGCGTCCTCGACCAGGATCACGGCGTGCGCCGGGACGCCCGCCGGGAGCGCCTCCAGGGACGCCGCGATGGCGGGCAACGCGCTCTCGTCGCCGGCCAGCAGGTGCCAGTCGGCCTCGTCGCCCGGCGCGTAGGCGCCACCGGGGCCGGACAGCAGCAGTTCGTCCCCCGCCTGCGCCGAGGCCGCCCACGGGCCGGCGATGCCCTCGTCGCCGTGGTGGACGAAGTCGATGACCAGCTCGCCGGCCTGCGGGTCGAACGCCCGGACCGTGTACGACCGCATCCGCGGCCAGTGCTCGCGCGGCAGCGTCGCCCGGCACTCCTGGACGTCGAACGGCTCCGGGTACTCGACGCCCGGGACCTTGAACAGCACCTTGACGTAGGCGTCGGTGAACGCGTTGGGCCGGAAATCGGCGATGCCGTCGCCTCCCGCGACGATCCGGATCATGTGCGGGGTCAGCCGCTCGGTGCGCAGCACCCGCAGCCGCACCGCGGGACGCCCGGACCGCCGGGGTGCTTCAGCCATCGACAACTCCTCGCGAGAACTAAGGCTTACCTAAGCAACCGTACGCGCCGGAGCCGCCGGCTGCCTACTCGGATGTGGCCAGTTCCTCGAGCAGCCGGGCAAAAGCGACAGACGTCCGTCGGCGAAATCCCACGAAGAACCGGTTGGCGAGCGGGACACCCCAGCGTCCCCGGGTAGCCGCGTTGACGACCCGGTGCTCGACGCGCGCGCCGCCGGGATCGGCCGTCACGCGGTATTCGCCGCGGTACCACCAGCCGCCCTGGACGGCGAGGAACCCGCGCTCGCGGTCGACCTCCGTCCGCATCGGGTGGCCACCCCCGGTCACCCGCCGCAGCACGTCCTCGAACACCTCGCCCGGCGGCCGCGCGACGACCCCCGACGCCTCCGCAAGCGTTTTCACCCGCGCGGATCCGAGACGCGCGTGTTCTGGAACGCCGTGATCAGCCACTCGCCGTCCTCCTCGACGAGCACGAAGCCGACGGTCGATTCGCGGCCTTCGTCGGTGGTCTCCGCGCCGGTCAGCGACGAGCCGCCGCCGACGACGACCACGGCGACGTCCGGCCGGACGAACCGCACCTTCGCCGCCGCGCCGAGCTGCCCGGTCAGCTTGGAGCCCTTCAGCGGCCCTTCGAAGAGCGCGCGGTGCGAGCTTTCGATCGCCTCGCGGCCGGGGAAGTTGAGCCCGAAGAACGTCACGTAGTCGGCGTCTTCGGTGAACAACCGGCCGTACGCGGTCGCGTCGCCGGCGTTCCAGGCTTCGGTGAGACGTCCGAGCACGGCCCGGACTTCGGTTTCGGCGGTGGTCATGAGGTCCCCTTCACGAACGCTGTTCGTTTGACGAACACCGTTCTACATACGAACGCTGTTCGCGTCAAGTACAGTGTTCGCGTGACCGTTCCCCCACCTCCGTGGCGCAGCGCCCCGCGCCGGCGCGCCGCGAAGCCCGCGCTCTCGCAGGAGCTCGTCGTCAAGACGGCGCTGGAGATCCTGGCGAAGGAGGGCCTCGACGCGGTCACCATGCGACGGGTCGCCCAGGAGCTGGAGACGGGACCGGCGTCGCTCTACGCGCACGTGGCCAACAAGGACGAGCTGGCGGAGCTGATGCTCGACGCCGTGCTCGCCGAAGCGCCGATCCCCGACCCGGACCCGGCGCGCTGGGACGAGCAGGTCAAGGACCTCGTCCGCGGCCAGATCCGGGTGATGGTCGCGCACCCCGGGATCGCCCGGGTGGCGTGGGACGTCGCTGTGCCGGTCACGCCGAGTTCGCTGCGGCAAGGCGAGGCGATGCTCGCACTGCTGCGCGCGGGCGGCCTGACGCTCAAGCAGGCGACCTTCGCGGGCGACGCGTTGTCGCTCTACGCCAAGGCGTACGCGTATGAAGCGAGCGGCTGGACCTGGGGCGACATCGACGAAGCCGAGACGGCGAAGCGCGGCGAGCAGATGGTCGCGTACATGCGCTCACTGCCCGCCGACGCGTTCCCGAACATGTTGCGGATCGGCGAGTTCTTCACCGCCGAGACGGCGACCGAACGCCTCGAGTTCGCCCTCGACGTCTACCTCGCCGGCCTGAAAGTGCTGGCGGCGAAGAACTAGGGAACGCCAGGCACGCTCCCGATCCCCGCTAGGCCGATCGAGTGGCCATCGCCGCGCGGCTCAACCACGCACCGGATCAGCGTGTGTCAGCGGTGCCGGTCACGCGGGCCGGTCATGACGGAAACGAGGGGTTCCATGAAACGAATCGTCGCCGGGCTGATCGCCGCCGGGCTTTCGGCCACCGGCATGATCGCGGGGGCGGGCGTCGCGGCGGCAGACGTGATCGTCGCGCCGGGGCAATTCGGCCACGTGTGCAGCGGTTACCAGCACCTGCCGTCCGATCCGTCGCTGTACTGGCAGTCCTGCGCCTGGGCGGACAACAACGAGGTGTACTTCACCGTCCACTTCGGCAACACCGCGAACTACAACTTCGTCTTGGAGCGCGTCGCCGTCAACTACTACAAGTCCGGCGTCGGCTACCTGTGCAACTCGGTGCCCAACTTCTCCGTGCCCGCCCACTCGGTCAGGCAAACGGCGAGCAACGTGTGCGTCCTGCACCGGTCCCGTGCGGCCTACCAGTCCATCGGGTTCCCGGTCGGATACACGGCCGCGGTCAGCGACACCCTGCAGGTGCAGTAGAACGCGCCTGGTGACCGCCCGCCGCGGAAGCCTTCGGCGGCGGCGGGCGATCCACCGGGTTTCGGACCCGCCTCAAGGCCGCAGGACGATCTTGCCGCGCGTGTGCCGCTGCTCCAGCTCGCGGTAGGCGTTCCGCACCTCGTCCAGCGGGTAGACGCGCGCGATCGGGACCTCCAGGAGTCCCTTGCCCACCAGCAGGCTCAGCTCGCGCAGCACCTCGGCCGACGCGCCCGCCATGTTCCCGTCGGTCTTCACGTTGTACTTCGCAGCCGCTTCGTAGTCGATGATCGTGTCGATGCGCCCGGGGTGGATGCCCAGGTGCAGCGCCAGTTCCACGTACCCGGAACCGAACGTGTCGACGAACGCGTGCACGCCGTCCGGCGCGGCTTCCCGGATCCGCTCCAGCACGCCGTCGCCGTAGGCCACTGGGATCGCACCCAGCTCGTGCAGCCACGCGTGGTTCGCTTCACCGGCGAGGCCGATCACCGTGGCACCGGCGAGCAGCGCCAGCTGGACGGCCAGCGAGCCGACCCCGCCTGCCGCGCCCGAGACGACGACCGTGTCGCCCTCGCGCGGGCACACCGCCGCCGTCGCCGCATAGGCGGTCGTACCCGCGACGAACAACGCGCCCGCGACTTCCCACGGCACGTCGTCCGGCTTCGGCGTGAGGTCCGAAGCCTCCGCCACGACGTACTCCGCGTGACTCGACCGCGTGTGCACGAAGCCGATCACCTCGTCGCCGACCGCGATCTCCTCGACGCCGTCACCGAGTTCCGCGACGACACCGGCGAAGTCGCTGCCCTGTCCGGACGGGAACGTCGCCGGGAAGCGGTCGTGCAGGAGCCCGCGGCGGATGGCGGCCTCGCCGGGGTTGATTCCCGCGGCGCGGACCTCGACGAGCACCTGCCCCGGTCCCGGTGCCGGCCGCGGCACGTCCTCGACCCGGAGGACCTCCACGTCGCCGTACTCGTCGAACCTGATCGCGCGCGCCATGGGGCCTCCTAAGTCGTTGCTCGATACAAGCAACGACCGGGCGGCCGGTTTTAATTCCCGTCAGCCCGCGAGACGCCGGACGACGCCGTCGGCCAGCAGCCGGCCGCGGTCGGTCAGCACCGCGCGGCCGCGGGAGTCCAAAGCGGACGGATCGAGCAGGCCTTCGGCCGCGGCCGCCCGCGCTTCGGCGAGCCCCGGCTCGTCGAGCACGTCCAGCGGAAGTCCTTCCGCGACACGCAGTTCGAGCATGATCCGCTCGAGGTGCTGGTCGTCGTCGCTGAGCACTTCGCGGCCGCCCGCGGGCGAGTCGCCGGCGGCCAGCAGGGCCGCGTAGCGCGCCGGGTGCTTGACGTTCCACCAGCGGACGCCGCCGACGTGGCTGTGCGCGCCCGGACCGGCGCCCCACCAGTCGTCGCCGCGCCAGTAGCCGAGGTTGTGGCGGCAGCGAGCGGCGTCGTTCGCCGCCCAGTTCGACACTTCGTACCAGCGCAACCCGGCCGCCGAGAGCGTCGCGTCGATCATCTCGTAGTCCGCCGCCAGCACGTCGTCGTCCGGGGCCGGCAGCTCGCCACGGCGGACGCGGCGGGCCAGCGCGGTGCCCTCTTCGACGATCAGCGCGTACGCCGAGACGTGGTCGACCCCGGCGGCCAGCACGGCGTCGAGCGTCGCGAGGAGGTCGTCGGGGCGCTCACCCGGCGTGCCGTAGATCACATCGAGGTTCACGTGCTCGAACCCGGCCGCGCGCGCCTCGGCGGCGGCCTGGCCCGGCCGGCCCGGGGTGTGCACGCGGTCGAGGATCTTCAGCACGTGCGGTGCCGCCGACTGCATGCCGAGCGACACGCGCGTGTAGCCGGCTTCGCGGATGCCGGCGAAGAACTCCGGCGACGTCGACTCCGGGTTCGACTCCGTCGTCACCTCGGCGCCCGGGGCGAGCCCGAAGACGTCGCGGACGGCGTCGAGCACCGAGGCGAGACCGTCGGCGCCGAGCAGCGACGGCGTGCCGCCGCCGACGAACACGGTTTCGGCGGCGGGCGGCACGACGAGCACGCGAGCGGCGAGTTCGAGCTCACGCCGCAGCCCGTCGAGCCAGGACTGCGGCGACGAGCCGGAGTCCAGCTCGCCCGCCGTGTAGGTGTTGAAGTCGCAGTAGCCGCAGCGCGTCGCGCAGAACGGGACGTGCACGTAGACCCCGAACGGCCGGCTGCCGACGCCCTTCAGCGCGCTTTCGGGCAGCGTGAGGTCGGTCGGGGAATCGGGCATTCCCCGATTGTCCCCTACTGGGCCGGGGTGTTCGCCGCGGCCCACTCCGGGTCGACGGGGATCATCTCGATGACGTCCAGCAGCACGCCGTTCGGATCGGCGACGTAGAAGTGCCGCTGCCCCCAGACCTCGTCGACGACCGGCGTGACCAGGTCCACACCCGCTTCTTCCAGCCGCTTCGCCTCGGCGGCCGCGTCGTCGACGACGAGCCCGAACATCAGCCCGGTCGTCTCCGCGGCCCGGTAGCCCTCGGGCACCGAGGCGTGGCCGCGCTGCACGAAGCTGATCTCGTAGCCGGGCGCACCGGCGTTGACGCTCGCGAACCAGTCCAGCTCGACGGTGACCGGCAGCCCGATCACGTCCGCGTAGAAGCGGGTGGTCGCGGCGACGTCGTCGACCAGGTAACCCGCCCCGAAACCCTTGACCTGCATCCCCAGTTCCCCTCTCCAAACCACTGTGCTTGTAGTACTATAGTCATAGTGGTTTGAATCGGGCAAGGAGGACGCCGGGTGCGGCAGAACACCGAAAGGCGGACCGCGCTGACCGACGCGGCCATCGAGGTTCTCGCCCGCGACGGCGCGCGCGGGCTCACCTACCGGGCGGTGGACGCCGAGGCGGGCGTGCCGCCGGGGACGACGTCGAACTACTTCCGCGACCGCGACCGGCTGCTGGCCGAAGCGGGTGCCCGCGTGCACATCCGGCTGTCGGCGCCGGAGGACGTCATGGCCGATCCGCGAGCGGAAGAGCCGTCGACCGGGCGGGTCACCGCGTTGCTCGGCGACCTGATGACCCGGTTGACGACCCGCCGCAGCTCCTACCTCGCCCTGCTCGAACTGCGTTTGGAAGCGAACCGGCGGCCGGAACTGGCGGCGGCGCTGACCGCGACCGTGAAGGACAGCTTCGAGATCAGCGTGGGCTTCCACGAAGCCGCCGGGCTGCCCGGCGGCCGGGACGAGGTCCTGCTGCTCTACTTGGCCCTGACCGGCCTGACCGTCGAGCGGTTGACATTGCCCGAAGCCTTCTCCGGGTACTCGGACGCGCAGGTCGTGAGCCTGCTGGTCGACCGCATTCTCCCAGGCGAGTGACCCTTCTCCCACCATTCGGGCAGGCCTGGACCACATTGTGGACGCGTGGCACGCTGACGCCGTGACTCATGCCGGTGTTCTCCTCGTGGCGCGCCGCCACGTCGACCTCCTGCGGGTCGCGAGCGCCCTCTGCGTACCCGTTCGCTGACTGCCGTCGCCACCACCTGCCACGAATCTGGACAGCCGGCGCCGGGGGGAACCGCGAGCCGGTGTCCTCCGCTGCCACGAAAAGCCTCTCGGAGGACGCCGTCATGGCCACGCCCACGCGTCAGACCCCCGCCCGCCCCGCGCGCGCCAAGCAGAAGCGCGGTGAGGGGCAGTGGGCGCTCGGTTACCGGGAGCCGCTGAACCCGAACGAGCGGTCCAAGAAGGACGACCACCCGCTCAACGTGCGGGCGCGGATCGAGAACATTTACGCCCACCGAGGGTTCGACGCGATCGACCCGGGCGACCTGCGCGGCCGGTTCCGCTGGTTCGGCCTCTACACCCAGCGCAAGCCGGGCATCGACGGCGGCCGCACCGCCACGCTGGAGCCCGAAGAGCTCGACGACCGCTACTTCATGCTGCGGGTCCGGCTCGACGGCGGCGCGCTGACCACCGGCCAGCTCACCGTGCTCGGCGAGCTCTCGCAGGCGTACGCGCGCGACACCGCCGACATCACCGACCGGCAGAACATCCAGTACCACTGGATCCGGATCGAGGACGTGCCGACGATCTGGGCGAAGCTCGAAAACGCCGGCATGACGACGATGGAGGCGTGCGGCGACAGCCCGCGCGTCATGCTCGGCTCGCCGGTCGCCGGCATCTCCGCCGACGAGGTCATCGACGGCACCCCGGCGCTGGAGGAGATCAAGCGCCGCTACATCGGCAAGCCGGAGTTCGCGAACCTGCCGCGGAAGTTCAAGACCGCGATCTCGGGCCTCCCCGACGTGGCGCACGAGATCCACGACGTCGCGTTCGTCGGCGTCGACCACCCCGAACACGGCCCCGGCTTCGACGTCTGGGTCGGCGGCGGCCTCTCGACCAACCCGATGCTCGGGCAGCGCCTCGGCGCCTGGGTGCCGCTGGACGAGGTGCCGGACGTCTGGGAAGGCGTCATTTCGATCTTCCGCGACTACGGCTACCGGCGGCTGCGCTCGCGGGCGCGGATCAAGTTCCTGGTCAAGGACTGGGGTGCGGAGAAGTTCCGCCAGGTGCTGCAGGACGAGTACCTCAAGCGCGAGCTGCTCGACGGCCCGCCGCCGGTCGACCCCGCCGTCCCGATGGACCACGTCGGCGTGCACCCGCAGGTCGACGGCAAGTTCTACGTCGGTGCGGCGCCGGTCGCCGGCCGCGTCTCCGGCGGCACGCTGGTCGCCGTGGCCAAGGCCGCCGAGCGCGCCGGCTCGGGCCGCGTCCGGCTCACCCCGCAGCAGAAGCTCGTCGTGCTGGACGTCCCGCGGGAGCAGGTCGGCGGGCTGCAGGCGGAGCTGGCCGAACTGGGCCTGGAGACGAAGCCGTCGCCGTGGCGGCGCAGCGTGATGGCCTGCACCGGGCTGGAGTTCTGCAAGCTCGCCATCGTCGAGACGAAGGCCCGCGCGCAGCAGCTCGTTTCGGACCTGGAGAAGTCGCTCGCGGACATCCAGGACGGCCTCGACACGCCGGTCACCGTGCACCTCAACGGCTGCCCCAACTCCTGCGCCCGGATCCAGACCGCCGACATCGGCCTCAAGGGCCAGATCGTCACCGACGCCGACGGCAACCAGGTCGAGGGCTTCCAGGTGCACCTCGGCGGCGGGCTCGGCCTCGACGCCGGGTTCGGCCGGAAGCTGCGCGGCCACAAGGTGACTTCGGGCGAGCTGACCGGGTACGTCGAGCGGGTCGTGCGGGCGTATGTGGCCGGGCGCGAGGACGGCGAGCGATTCCCCCAGTGGGCTGCGCGCGCCGAAGAAAGCGCCCTGCAGTGACCGAGCGAGCGACGCCGTACTACTGCCCCTATTGCGGCGACGAGGACCTGCGACCGGAAGAGAACGGCGGCTGGCTGTGTTCCGCCTGTCGCCGGGTCTTCTCGGTCAAGTTCCTCGGACTGTCCCTTCCGGAGGTGTCCCGATGACCGCCACTGCCGACTACAAGACGCTCGCCGAGCGCGCGTCGAAAGAACTCGCCGAAGCCACCGCCGACGAGGCGATCCGCTGGACCGTCGAGACGTTCGACGACGACTTCATCGTCGCGTCCAACATGCAGGACGCCGTCCTCATCGACCTCGCCACCAAGGTGAAGTCCGATGTGGACATCCTGTTCCTGGAGACGGGCTACCACTTCCCGGAGACCATCGGCACGCGCGACGCCGTGCAGACGGTCTACCCGGACGTGAAGATCGTGAACGCCCAGGCCGAGCAGAGCGTCGCCGAGCAGGACGCGGAGTACGGCGCGAAACTGCACGACCGCGACGCCACGCTGTGCTGCAACCTGCGGAAAGTCGTGCCGCTGCGCAAAACCCTCGCGAACTACTCGGCGTGGATCACCGGCGTCCGCCGGGTCGACGCGCCGACCCGCGCGAACACCCCGATCGTCACCTGGGACGACCGCAACGGGCTGGTGAAGATCAACCCGATCGCGGCGTGGACCGACGACGAGTTCAACGGCTACATCCGCGAGCACGGGATCCTCGAGAACCCGCTGGTGTCGATCGGCTACCTGTCGATCGGCTGCGCGCCCTGCACCGCTCGCGTGGAGGCCGGGCAGGACCCGCGCAGCGGCCGGTGGGCGGGCCAGTCGAAGACCGAGTGCGGACTGCACGGCTGAGGAAGGGACGCATGACGACCTTGGAGCCCGCTACGGATGCGGCACAGGACAATCTGGCCGCTTTGGAGTCCGAAGCCATCCACATCTTCCGGGAGGTGGCAGGCGAGTTCGACCGCCCGGTGATCCTCTTCTCCGGCGGCAAGGACTCGACGCTGCTGCTGCACCTGGCGATCAAGGCGTTCTGGCCGGCGCCGGTGCCGTTCCCGCTGCTGCACGTCGACACCGGGCACAACTTCGACGAGGTCATCGAGTTCCGCGACCGCGTCGTCGAGCGCCACGGCCTGCGCCTGGTCGTCGCGAAGGTCCAGGACTGGATCGACGACGGGCGCCTGGAAGAGCGCGCCGACGGGATGCGGAACCCGTTGCAGACCACGCCGTTGCTCGACACGATCGCGGAGAACAAGTTCGACGCCGTGTTCGGCGGCGGCCGCCGGGACGAGGAGCGTGCCCGGGCCAAAGAGCGGATCTTCAGCCTCCGCAACGCCTTCGGCCAGTGGGAGCCGCGGCGGCAACGGCCCGAGCTGTGGAACCTCTACAACGGGCGCCACCGCCCGGGCGAACAGGTCCGCGTCTTCCCGCTGTCCAACTGGACCGAGGCCGACGTCTGGAACTACATCGCCCGCGAGAAGGTCGAGCTGCCGTCGATCTACTACGCCCACCGACGCGAGGTCTACCTGCGCGACGGGATGTTGCTAGCCGAAGGCCCGTGGGGCGGCCCGCGTCCCGGCGAAGAGGTCCGCGAGCTGACCGTCCGCTACCGGACCGTCGGCGACGGCTCGTGCACCGGCGCGATCGAATCCACCGCCACCACCGTCCAGGACGTGATCGCCGAGGTGTCGGCGTCGCGGCTGACCGAGCGCGGCGCCACCCGCGCCGACGACCGGATGTCCGAGGCGGCCATGGAAGACCGCAAGCGTGAGGGGTACTTCTGATGAGCTCGCTTCTTCGCCTGGCCACGGCCGGGAGCGTGGACGACGGAAAGTCCACTTTGGTCGGCCGGCTGCTGTACGACACGAAGTCGGTGCTGGCCGACCAGCTCGACGCCGTCACGCGCGCGTCCGTCGACAAGGGACTGTCCACTCCGGACCTGTCGCTGCTCGTGGACGGCTTGCGCTCGGAGCGCGAGCAGGGCATCACCATCGACGTCGCCTACCGGTACTTCGCCACGCCGAAGCGGTCGTTCGTGCTGGCCGACACGCCGGGGCACGTGCAGTACACGCGCAACACGGTGACCGGCGCGTCCACCGCGCAGCTGGCCGTGCTGCTGGTCGACGCGCGCAAGGGCGTCATCGAGCAGACCCGGCGGCACGCGGCCGTGCTGGCCCTGCTGGGCGTGCCGCAGCTGGTGCTGGCGGTGAACAAGATCGACCTGGTCGACTACGACGAGGCGACGTTCACCGTGATCGCCGAGGAGTTCGCCGCGCACGCGCTTTCGCTGGGCTACGCGCGCGGTTCGGTGCTCGCGATCCCCGTGTCCGCATTGGAGGGTGACAACGTCGCGACCCGCTCGGAGCGGACGCCGTGGTTCTCCGGCCCGAGCCTGCTGGAGCACCTGGAGGAGGTGCCGGTCGCGCCCGACCCGCACGACTCGGCGCTGCGGTTCCCGGTGCAGTACGTCATCCGCCCGCGCACGCCGGAGTACCCGGACTACCGCGGCTACGCGGGCCAGATCGCCGCGGGCACCGTGCGGCCGGGCGACGAGATCGTCGTGCTGCCGCAGGGCATCCGCAGCCGCGTCGAGCGCATCGACACCGCGGACGGCCCCCTGGACGAGGCCGGCGCCGGGACGTCGGTGACGCTGCTGCTGGCCGACGACATCGACATCTCCCGCGGCGACCTGATCGCCGCCGCCGACGCGCCGCCGCAGGTGACCGACGAGATCACCGGAACGCTGTGCTGGCTGTCGTCGAAGCCGTTGAAGGAAGGGGCGCGCGTGCTGGTCAAGCACGGCACCCGCACGGTGCAGGCACTGGTCGGCGAGCTGCACGCCCGGTTCGACGAGCAGACACTGTCCAGTGTGGACGCGCCGGCATCGCTGGAGCTCAACGACATCGGCCGCGTGTCCCTGCGGCTGGCCGAAGAGCTGAGCGTGGACGACTACGGCGTCAGCCCGCGCACGGGCGCGTTCCTGGTGATCGACCCGAAGGACGGCGACACGCTCGCCGCGGGCCTGGTGGGTGAGCGCTTCTCGTGACGCCACCCCTGGTCGCCGTCGCGCACGGCAGTCGCGACCCCCGCTCGGCCGCGACGGTGCGGGCACTCGTCGGCGTCGTGCGCGCGCAGGCCCCGGGCGTGACGGTGCACGAGTCCTTTTTGGATCTGTCCGCACCGCTCGTCACGGACGTGTTGCGCGGGCTGTACGCCTCCGGGCACCGGACCGCGGTCGTGGTGCCGCTGCTGCTGGGCAGCGCGTTCCACGCGCGGGTCGACTTGCCGGCGCTGATCGAGTCGGTCGTCTCCTCCTGCCCCGGCTTCCGGGTCGAGGTGTCGGACGTGCTGGGTGCGGACCCGGCACTGCAAGAGGTGGCGCTGGACCGGCTGGCTTCGGCGCCCCGCCGACGTGGGACGGGCGTGCTGCTGAGCGCGGTCGGGTCGTCGAACGCGTCGGCCAATGCCGTGGTCGCTTCGCTGGCGGCGCAGTGGGAAGAGCGGCTGGGTGTCCCGGTGAGCGAGGCGTTCGCATCCGCCACCCAGCCGGACATCCCTTCCGCGGCGGCCCGCCTGCGCGCCCGAGGGATGCGGCACCTGGTCGTGGCGTCGTGGTTCCTGGCGCCCGGGCTGCTGCCGGACCGCATCGCGCGACTGGCGCTGGAGGCGGACCCGCGCGCGTTCATCGCGGAACCCCTGGCGGACGACCCGCGCGTCGCCGACGTCGTGATCAGCAGATATGCCACCGCGACGAGCGGGTTGCTCCGCCAATACGCGTAGCTCAGTGCGCCCACCACCGCCAAAAGGCGAGTCTTATTCACATTTGGCGTCACCCTGCGCGCATGGGAACGGTAAATCCTTGACGCGCTACTTAACTTGCCGGTAACTATCTAAGCGCTGCGCAGCTTTCTCCCTCCCCTCTTGAAACCGCAGGTAGGTGGATACAGATGAAAGCTCTTCACCTTTCCCGGCTCGCCGCTCTGACCGCGGCCGCCGCCCTTCCGATCGCCCTCGCCGCTCCGGCGCAGGCGGCCACCACCGTCACCTTCGACTGCCAGGCCGACGCTCCGATCGTCGGGCCGCAGCAGGTGTCGCTGAACCAGGACACCGACGTCACCGCGCCCGCCACGGTCGCGCCCGGCGGGGCCTTCGACGTCGTCATCGATCCGGCGCCGAACGAGGTGCCGAGCGAGGTGGCCGGGAACACCGTCAAGAACATCAACACCTTCGCGCTCAAGTTCCCGATCCCGGCCAACTCCACCTACGTCGGCGCGGACCTGGCCGGCGGCTCCGGGCTCGGCAGCACCGCGCCCACCATCGCCGTCGCGAACGGAGTCGCGACCCTGAGCTTCCCCGGCCCGATCGCCGGCGGCGCCACGTTCGAGCTGCCCACCATCACGGCCCACCTGACCGCGGGCCAGTCGGGCACGATCGAGACGAAGCTGTCCGGCACCAGCTACAGCGACCCGGGCCTGACGTTCAAGGCGGTGGCGAGCACCTTCATCGGCGACATCACCGCCCCGACGGCGTGCTTCCCCAACCCCAGCCCGGTCTTCACCACGACGACCATCGGCTGACCGCGCGGCCACCTCGCGGGCGGGATCCCGCGGGGTGGCCCGCGTAACACCGGCCACGCGCGACGGATGTGCAAGGGTGTCGGTCATGGCTGACGAACTGGTGCACTACGACGTGGTGGGCGGCACCGCCACGATCACCCTGGACTCCCCGCACAACCGCAACGCGCTCTCGGCCCAGCTGCGCCGCGAACTCTCGGACTCGCTGGCGAAGGCGGCGAGCGACGACGCCGTGCGCGTGATCGTGCTGACCCACACGGGGCCGGTCTTCTGCGCGGGGATGGACCTCAAGGAGGCCCGCGGCGCCGGCGCGGGCGACCAGGGCGTGAACGAGTTCCCGAAGATCCTCGAGCAGCTGTGGACGAGCCCGAAGCCGGTCGTCGCGCGGCTGGCCGGCCCCGCGCGCGCCGGCGGCATCGGCATGGTGGCGGCGTGCGACATCGCGGTGGCGGTGCCGGAAGCGACGTTCGCCTTCTCCGAAGTCCGCATCGGGGTGGTCCCGGCGGTCATCTCGCTCACCGTCCTCCCGCGGCTCAACCCGCGCGCGGCGCACGAGCTGTTCCTGACCGGCGACACGTTCGACGCCCGCCGCGCGGTCGAGATCGGACTGCTGAACTCGGCGACGTCCGATCTGGACACCGAGGTGGCCCGGTTCGTGAAGGCGCTCGCGGCGGGCGGCCCGAAGGCGCTGGCCGAGACGAAGGCGCTGCTGAGCCGCCCCCGCCCGGCCACGCCGTCGGACGGCTTCGACGAAATGCTGGGGCTGTCGGCCAAGTTCTTCGCCAGTGAGGAGGGCCAGGAGGGCATCCTGGCCTTCGCCCAGAAGCGCAAGCCGAACTGGGTCCCGCAGGACTAACGCGCGGTGGCGACGGCCTGCTTGCGCGGGACCAGCGCGAGCAGGCCCGTCACCCCGCCGCACGCCGCGGCGGCCACGTACACCGGCGTCAAACCTCCGGCATGGTAAGCGATCCCGAGCACCGCGACACCGAGTGTCTGCCCGAACTGGCGGGTCGTCGTGAGGATCCCGGCGGCCATCCCGGCCCGTCCCGGCGGCGCCGCGGCCGCGATCGCCGCGCCCGTCGCCGGCCCCGCGATCCCGACGCCCACCCCGGTCACCGCCAGGCCGATCGGGATCCCCACGACCAGCAGCACCAGGCAGCCGAGCGCGCCCAGCAAGACCCCGGCTCCCAGCAGAACCCGCGGCGGGAACCGGTGCAGGACCTTTCCGAGGAACGTCGAAGTCAGGAACGACGCCACGGCCAGCGGCGCCATCGCGAGCCCCGCTTCGACCGGCGAAAGCGAAAGCCCCAGCCACAACGACACGTACACCAGCGCCGCGAAGGTCAGCGTCGACGCCGCCGCGCACGCGACCAACGCCGTGAACCGGCCGTCGCGGAACAACCCCAGGTCCAGCAACGGTTCCGCCCGGCGCCGTTCCACCACCACGAACCCGGCCAAGGCGACCACCGACATCACCAGTACCGGCACTGAGCCACCCAACGTCAGTCCGTGCACGAGGCTCGCGGCGAACACCGCGAACCACACCGCGCCCGCGACGTCGAACCGGCCCCGCCGAGTGGGAGTGTCCGATGGCAACGCCACCACCGCGAACACGCCGGTGAGCAACGCCAGCGGCACGTTGACGAAAAAGATCGCCGCCCAGCCGAAGTACTCGGTCAGCACGCCGCCGACCACCGGCCCCGCGGCGGCGCCGAGCCCGTTCACCGCGAAGAACACGCTGATCGCCGTCCCGCGCGCACGTCCTTCATAACCACCGGCCAGCAACGCGAACCCCGTCACCGCCAACGCCGCGCCGCCGACCGCCTGCACCCCGCGTGCCGCGATCAGCGTCCCGATGTCGCCGGCGAACCCGCAGGCCAGGGACGCCAGGCCGAACACCGCCAGCCCGGCGAGGAACACTCGCCTCGGCCCCCAGCGGTCCGCGAGCGAACCCACCGCGAGCATCAGCACCGCCAGGACGAGCGTGTAGACGTCCGGCACCCACTGCAGCTGCCCGACCGACGCCGACAGGTCGGCACCGATCCGGGGCAGCGCCACCGTCACGACGGTGGTGTCCAGCAGGAACAGGAACGACCCCGCACAGACCGCGACCAGCGGCCACCACTTGCGCATCGAAACTCCCTTCGTGTGTCCCGAAGGGTGTGGGCGCGACGCCGATCGCCACCAGAGAACGCGAAAATTCCGCCGGATACCGTCACCGAATACGCTGCACGCATGGAAACCGTCACCCTCGACGACGTCGACCGCGGCCTGCTCCACGCGCTGCAGCTCGACGGCCGCGCGCCGATGCGGACGCTCGGCGAGGTCCTCGGCGTCTCCGAAAACACCGTCGCCCGGCGCTATCAGCGGCTGCGGACCGCCGGCGTCCTCCGGGTCACCGGCGCGATCAGCGGCGGCGAAGCGGGCTACACGACGTGGACTCTTCGCCTGCGCACGACGCCCGACGCCGGAGCCGCCGTCGCCGACGCGCTCGCCGACCGGCCCGACGTCTCCTGGGTCCACCTGCTCTCGGGCGGCACGGAGATCTCCTGCACCGTCCACGCGCCCGACACGGCCGGGCGTGACGACCTCCTGCTGCACAAGCTGCCGCGCGCCAACCGCGTCACCGCCGTCTCCGCGCACGAACTGCTGCACACGTTCGCGCTCCCGGACGGGTGGAGCGGGCTGCACTGCCTGTCCCCCGAGCAGGTCGAACAGCTGCGGCCGCCGGAGCCCGACGGCACCGGCCTCCCGCCGGAACCCGAAGACCAGCCGCTCCTCGACGCGCTGGCCCTCGACGGCCGCGCGAGCTACACCGCGCTGGCGAAGACGACCGGCTGGTCCGACTCCACCGTGCGGCGCCGGATGGACGTGCTGCGGCGGCACGGCACGCTGACCTACCACCTCGACGTCTCGCCGGCCCGGCTCGGGTTCCGCTCCGAAACGCGGCTGTGGCTGACCGTCTCGCCCGCGAACCTGGCCGAAGCGGGCGCGGCGCTGGCGAGCCACCCGGAGACGTCGTTCGCCGTCGCCACCACCGGCACCACGAACCTCACGGCGATGGTGAACTGCCGCGACGGCCGCGATCTCTACCGCTACCTGACCGACCGGGTCGCCGGGATCCGCGGCGTGCAGACGCTCGAAAGCGCGCCGGTGATCCGGACGGTCAAACGCGCGGGGACGCCGCTCAGGCGTCCGGCAGCACGACCGTGAGCCGCCACGAACCGGCGCTGCGGCCGCTCGGCCCGAGCGCGCGCTGCGCGTCCGAAAGCACGCTGCGGATCGCCAGGTACGTCTTGGGTTCGGCCTTGCGCAACGCTTCCGAGCCCGGCCAGATCAGCACGTGCTCCCCCGGCGGCAGCCACGAGAGGTCGGTCAGGCAGTCGTACAACGCGTCGAGGTTGTGGCCGAAGTAGTCCGGAAAGGACAGTGCCGCGGCGAACGCCGTCAGCGTGCTCGCCTTGTCCACGGTCGCCTGCGAATTCACCAGGTGCGGATACGCGCCCCTCGCGAAGGCTGCTTCGGCGGCGGCCTTCGCCTGCTCCGAGGCGCTCATCGGGCCGGGTCCACGACGACGAACGACGCGTAGTGGTCGCCGGTGTAGTACAGCTCGTGCGCCTGCCCGGTGATCAGCCGCCGCGCGCCGCGGTCGGCACTGCCCGGGGTCTTCACGGTGTACTCGTGGTAGTAGCCGGACTTCTTGCCGGGCAACCGCTTCTCGCGGTTTTCGAACACGACGTCGTCGTTGCGCGGGTACGGGTACGGCCCGCCCTTTTCGATCAGCCGCCACGTGTCGGAAGCCTGCGACGGCAGCGTCGAGAGGCCCTTGACCGGCAGCCCGGAGTCCGCGCCCGGCACGGCCGCGCCGCCCTTGGCCGGCGCGCTCGCCGACGCACTCGCCGACGGACTCTGCGAGGGGGACGCCGGGGAGCCGTCGCTGACGACGTCCTTGACCAGCCAGCCCCCCAGCACCAGCACGAGGAGCCCGATCAGCGCGGCGGTGATCCGCCTTCGGTTGAACATGGTGCGCCAGCCTAGGACGGGGTGTCGGAGCGGTCGTCGTCACGCCCGGGAGCGAGCCGGCGGGCGAACAGCCCGACCAGCTTGTCGAGCACCCACGCGGCGGCCAGGCACAGCGGCACGACGACCACCATGACCAGCACGAACTGGACCGGGAACCAGGCCTGGGCGAGCCACAGCTCGACCCCGTCCCACCAGTCGGCAAGCCCGTTGAACACGGTGTGAGCCTACGCGCGCTCCACTGCCACCGCGCTTCCGGGGAGGTACGTTGCCACTCATGTTCGCCGTGTACGCGCAGGAACCCAACGCCGAAAGCCCACTGGAAGCGCTCGTCGTGGGCGAGCGACCCGAACCCGACGTGCCGGACGGCTGGGTCCGCGTGCACGTCAAGGCGGCCAGCCTCAACATGCACGACCTCTGGACGCTGCGCGGGGTCGGGATCAAGCCCGAGCAGTTCCCGATGATCCTCGGCTGCGACGGCGCCGGGACCCTCGACGACGGCTCCGAGGTCGTCATCCACGCCGTGATCAACGCGCCGGGCTGGCAGGGTGACGACACCCTCGACCCGAAGCGGACCCTGCTCACCGAGAAGCACCAGGGCACCTTCGCCGATCAGGTGGTCGTCCCGGCCCGCAACGTCGTCCCGAAGCCGGCCGGGCTGAGCTTCGCCGAGGCTTCCGTCATGGGCACGGCCTGGCTGACCGCGTACCGGATGCTCTTCGTGAAGTCCGGGCTACGGCCCGGCCAGACGATGCTCGTGCAGGGCGCCTCCGGCGGCGTCTCGACGGCGCTGGTGCAGCTCGGCCGCGCGGCCGGGTTCCGGGTCTGGGTGACCGGCCGTTCCGAGGAGAAGCGCGCACTCGCCTCGAGCCTCGGCGCGCACCAGACGTTCGAGTCGGGCGCGCGGCTGCCCGAGCGCGTCGACGCCGTGTTCGAGACCGTCGGCAAGGCGACCTGGTCGCATTCGGTCAAATCGCTCAAGCCGGGCGGCATCATCGTCGTCTCCGGCTCGACCAGCGGCCCGGACGCGGGCGCGGAGCTGCAGCGCGTCTTCTTCCTCCAGCTGCGCGTCGCCGGGTCGACCATGGGCACCCGCGACGAGCTCGCCGACCTGCTCGCCTACCTCGACCTGACCGGCGTGCGGCCGCAGATCGGCGCCGAACTGCCCTTCACGGAGGCCCCTAAGGGGTTCCAAGCGATGCTCGAGGGCGACACCGCCGGCAAGATCGTCTTCACCCGCTAGACCACCGCTGAGCTGGGCGGATCGTGTTGTTCCGCCCGGCTCGGCATCCGGTGAATCTCTAACGTACTCAGTTCGAGATCTGGTCGTTAGCACCTAAATTCGACCAAAACCCAATGGTCGCAAGGTAATCTTGTGGCATGACCGCGACGAAGCGGCCCGCCTCGGCTGGACCGGGCGGCCGGTCCAGCAGCGACCCGGATCCGATCCGGGTCTCCTTCCGGCGCTACGCCGGCGTCCGCACCCGCGTCCTGGAGGTCGGCGAAGCCGCTCCGGACCCGGAACTCCCCCGTCGTTCCCTGCGTCGCCGAAGCGCGACGCCGCACGTCAAACCGTCGGCACCGAGGCTGGTGCTGCTGCACGGCTACTGCGACAGCGCCGACACGTGGCGCCCCGCACTGGAGCAGCTCGCGGCCGCCGGGATCCCGGCGGTCGCGGTCGATCTGCCCGGGTTCGGCGACGCGCAGCCGCTGCGGCCCGGCCCGATGCTGCCCCAGCTCGACGCGTTCACCACCGCCGTCGTGCGTGAGCAGGCCGTGCTCGGCTCGGTCGTGCTGGCCGGGAACTCGCTGGGCGGCACGATGAGCCTGCGCGCGGCCCAGAACAGCCGTTTGCCGATCTCGGGCGTCGTCTCGATCGCCGCGCCCGGGTTCGTCGACTCGTGGCTGATCCGGACGGTCGCGCGCTACCCGCTGCCGCTGCGGCTGTACTCGGCGCTTCCGGTCCCCGTGCCGGGTTTCCTGGTGCGCAAGGTCGCCGAGCAGGTCGTCCCGCGGCTGCTGTACGCCGACTCGAGCGTCGCCGACGCCCTGCAGGTGCAGCGCTTCACCGCGCTGTTCCCCGACTACCGCTCGACCAAGAGCCGGCTCGAGCAGGCCCGGCAGCTGGTCGCGGAGCTCGCCGACGCCTACCGGCTCGAGTCGGTGAAGGTGCCGCTGCTGGTCGTCGCGTGCGGCAAGGACAAGCTCGTCACCGCGGCGTCCGGGCGGCAGCTGCACACGCTGGTGCCGCACAGCAGGCTGCTCGTCCGCGAGGACTGGGGGCACTGCCCGCAGCTGGACGACCCGGTGGAGATCGCCGAGCTGCTGGCCTACTTCGCGGCGAGCGCGGTCCGGACCACCCAGGCCAAGCGCGCGGTCGAGGCCGTGAGCGAGGACACCGCGGCGGGCTGAGCGGCTCACGCTGTCTTCACACCGAGATCGCGGTAGGTTCCGGCCTTGGGTCCGTGATCCGGGCCCGTCCACCGCGACGTTCGGGAGACGACGATGTCCGCACCAGGAGGCTTGGGTTCCAGCTCCGGCATCTTCCGGCGCAAGCCGATCGACCAGATCCAGGACACCTCGGAAAGCGGTGGCCTGAAACGCACTTTGGGTCTGTGGCAGCTGACCGCCATCGGCATCGGCGGCATCATCGGCGCCGGGATCTTCGCCCTCGCCGGCAGCGTCGCGCACGGCGACGACTCGGCGGGCATCCCCGGCGTCGGCCCCGCCGTGCTGATCTCGTTCCTCATCGCCGGCGTCGCGAGCGCCGCGGCCGCGTTCTCCTACGCCGAGTTCGCGGGCCTGATCCCCAAGGCCGGTTCGGCCTACACCTACGGCTACGCGGTGCTCGGCGAGGTCGTCGGCTGGTTCATCGGCTGGGACCTGCTGCTGGAGTACACCGCGATCGTGTCGGTGGTGGCCATCGGCATCTCCGGCTACTTCAGCTTCCTGCTCGGGCAGCTCGGCCTCGACCTGCCCGCGTGGATGCTCGGCGCGCCCGGCACCGGGCCGGGCCACAAGGTCGACCTGTTCGCCATGCTGCTGTGCCTGCTGATCGCGTTCCTGCTCAACCGCGGCATCCGCAGCGCCGCCCGGTTCGAGACGGCGATGGTCGGGATCAAGGTCCTGATCGTGCTGGTGGTCATCCTGGTCGGCTTCTTCTACGTCAAGACCGGCAACTACACGCCGTTCGCCCCGGCCGGCTTCGGCGGCGCGGTGACCGGCGCGGCGACAGTGTTCTTCGCGGTCTTCGGCTATGACGCCATGAGCACCGCGGCAGAGGAGTCGAAGGACGCGCAGCGGCACATGCCGAAGGCGATCATCTACTCGCTGGCGATCTCCATGGTGCTGTACGTGCTGGCCTGCCTGGTGCTGACCGGCATGCAGAAGTACACCGAGATCGACCCGAAGAGCGGCTTCTCGACGGCGTTCAAGTCGGTCGGCCTCTCCGGGCTGGCCACGGTGATCGCGATCGGCGCGATCATCGGCATCCTCACCGTGCTGTTCACGTTCCTGATGGGCGCCACCCGCGTCGGCTACTCGATGAGCCGCGACGGGCTGCTCCCGGCGTGGTTCGGCAAGACGAACGTCAAGCGCCAGGTGCCGAGCCGGATGACGTGGATCCTCGGCGGCGCGTCCGCGATCATCGCCGGCGTGCTCCCGATCGGCGAGGCGGCCGAGCTGACGAACATCGGCATCCTGCTCGCGTTCGTCGTGGTCTGCGTCGCGGTGATCGTGCTGCGCTACAAGCAGCCCGACCTGCCGCGCACGTTCAAGACGCCGGGCATGCCGGTGGTCCCCGCGATCGGCATCGTGTTCTCGATCTGGCTGATCACGTTCCTGCAGCCGGCGACCTGGCTGCGGTTCGCCGTCTGGTTCGTCCTCGGCCTGGTGATCTACTTCCTCTACAGCCGGCGGCACTCGCTGCTGAACCGCTCGGGCGGCTAGCGGATCCGGTCGAGGCGCGCGGCGGCGTCGCGTGCCTCGACCTTCAGCCGCTCGAGGATGACGGCGGCCGACGCGTCGTAGGCGAGCGGGTAGGTCTGGCCGGCCCACAGCGAGATCGCTTCCGGGTCACCGGCTTTCGCCGACGCCTTGCGCACCGGGCCCGCGAGGTGGTTGAGCTGCGGGTACGCCGCCGGCGCGCCCTCGGACAGCGCGTCCATGAACTTGTTGACCAGCCCGCGCGCCGGGCGGCCGCTGAAGGCGCGGGTGAACGCCGTCTCGCGCTCGGCGAGCGCCAGGGCCTTGCGGTGCGCCTCGGACGTCCCGGCTTCGTCGGCGCGCAGGAAGACCGTGCCCAGCTGGGCCGCGACGGCGCCCGCCGCGAGCACGGCGGCGACGTCGGCGCCGTGCACCAGGCCGCCGGCGGCGATCAGCGGCACCTCGACGCGGGCGGCGACCAGCCTGAGCAGCGCGAGGACGCCGTATTCGGCGCCGCCGCCGGGCAGGCGGGCGTCGTCGGTGAACAGGCCACGGTGCCCGCCCGCTTCGAAGCCCTGCAGGACGAGCGCGTCGGCGCCGAGGTCCGCGGCCCGCCGCGCGGCTTCCGGCGTGGTGACCGTGACGACGACCGTGCTCCCGGCTTCCTTGAGCCGTACGACGTCCGACGGCGAGGGCGGCCCGAAGGTGAACGACACCACGGGCACCCGTTTCTCGAGCACGACGTCGAGCTTCGCGGGGTAGGCGTCGTCGTCCCACTTGGGTTCGCCGAGCTCGACGTCGTACTCGCGGGCGAAGGCTTCGAGCCGTTCGCGGTGCGCGGAGACGTCGGCGCCGGTGTCCGGTTGCGGGACGAAGAGGTTGACGCCGAAGGGGCGCCCGGTCAGCTCGCGGGTCCGGTCGATCTGCGCGGCCAGCGCGGCGGGCGTGAGCATCCCGGCGCTGAGGAAGCCGAAGCCCCCGGCCTCGGTCACCGCGGCGACCAGCTCCGGGGTGGTGGGGCCGCCCGCCATCGGCGCGGCGATGACCGGGAACGTCAGCTCGTCGAACATGTCCCGAGCGTAGTACTCAGGCGGGCAGCAACATCGTGTAGAGCTTCGCGATGAGGCCGTCCTCGACGAGGGCGACGTCGATCCCCCGGACGACCGGCGGCCCGCCTTCCGGACCCAGTTCCCAGGCGAGGTGGCCCAGGTCGTGGTTGACGAGCACCGGGCCCGCGGGGGCGAAGACGAACCCCGGCGACTGCTCCAGGAGCCCCTTCGCCTTGGCGTTCAGCTCCTCGTGCCCGGTCGCGATCCCTTCCGGGTCGGCGAACTCGACGCCGGCCGCGTAGGTCGCGGCGATCGCCTTCGCCCGCCGCTCGTCGTCGCGCTCGTTGAAGACGTCGAGCAGGTTCGCCCGCATCAGTTCGGCCGCCGTCGCCATGTCGCACCCTCCTGAGGTTCCGAAGCCATATTACGTGACATGTCACGTAAGCGTCAGGGGTGGTCGTCCGGCCGCGGCAAGCTGCCGTGCTCGAGGAGCGTGTCGTAGACGCGGTCGAGCAGCGTCGTCAGCTGAGCTTGTTCGCCGGGCTCGAGGGCGTCCAGGAAGGCCTTGCGCACGAATTCGACGTGGTCCGGCGCGGCCTGGCGCAGCGCCGCCCAGCCCGCCTCGGACAGCACCACGTCGGTGGCGCGCCGGTCCTCGGGACTCACGCCGGTCGCGACCAGCCCGCGTTCGCGCATCCGCTTGAGGTGGTGCGAGAGCCTGCTGCGCTCCCAGCCGATGCGGATCGCGAGGTCCGTGACCCGCATCCGGCCACCGGACTCGCTCGTCAGCGCGACGAGCACGTGGTAGTCGGCGAGCAAAAGGCCGCTGTCCGCGCGCAGCTGCCGGTTCAGCTCGTACTCCAGGCGGAGGTGCACCTTCATGTACGCGTACCAGGCGGCCGTTTCGGTGGGCGAGAGCAGGGCGAACGGCGAGCCCGGCGCGAACTCCTGCGGCATCGCGCGAGCTTAACCACCCGGTTTGGTCTAGACCATCGCTGGCAGAAATGCGACGATCCGGGCAGGTGCGACGGCGAGGTCGCGCCCTTCCCGCCAGGAGGTCCCCCGGTGAAGACACCCTTGGCGCGGCGGCTCGGCCGCGCCCTCGCCGTGCTGGCGCTGGTCGGCGCCGGTACGACCGCCGCCCAGCTGGCCCCGGCCGCGGCGGCCACCCCGGCACTGCAGTCGATCGTGCCGGTGCCGGTCTCGGTGACCCCGGCCGCCGGCGTCACCTTCCCGCTGGTGTCGACGACGAAGATCGTCACCGAAGCCGGGTCGGCGCCGGCTCGTCAGGTCGGCGACTACCTGGCTGGCGTGCTGCGGCCGTCGACCGGGTTCGCACTGCCGGTGTCCGACGCCCCGGCGTCCGTACCGGCGGACAGCATCGCGCTGCTGCTGAGCGGCGCGCCTTCCTCGGTCGGCGCGCAGGGCTACCAGCTGGTGTCGACGGCGTCGTCGGTGACGGTGCGCGCACAGACGGCCGACGGGCTCTTCGCCGGCGTCCAGACGCTGCGGCAGCTGCTGCCGGGCCGGGTCGAAAGCCCGTCTCCCCAGACGGGCCCGTGGACGGTCCCGGGCGCGACGATCGTGGACTACCCGCGCTTCGGCTACCGCGGCGCGATGCTCGACGTCGCCCGGCACTTCCACCCGGTGTCCACGGTCAAGCGGTACATCGACGAGCTGGCCCAGTACAAGATCAACAACCTGCACCTGCACCTGGCCGACGACCAGGGCTGGCGCATCCAGATCGACAGCTGGCCCCGCCTGACGACGGTCGGCGGCAGCACCCAGGTCGGCGGCGGCGCGGGCGGCTACTACACGAAGGCGCAGTACACGGACATCGTGAACTACGCGGCTTCGCGGCACATCACGGTGATCCCGGAGATCGACATGCCGGGCCACGTGAACGCGGCACTGGCGTCGTACGCGGAGCTGAACTGCAACGGCGTGGCGCCCGCATTGCGCACCGACACGGCGGTCGGCTACAGCTCGCTGTGCATTTCGAAGGACATCACGTACACGTTCATCGCGGACGTGCTGCGCGAGCTGGCAGCGCTGACCCCGGGCCCGTACCTCCACATCGGCGGCGACGAGGCCCAATCGACGTCGGCGGCCGACTACCTGACGTTCGTGAACAAGGTGCTGCCCTTGGTGGCGGCGACGGGCAAGTCGGTCGTGGGCTGGCACGACATCGCGAAGGCCGTACTGCCCGCGTCGGCGACCCCGCAGTTCTGGGGGACGACGACGTCGGACGCGGGCGTGGCGAGCGCGGTTTCCCGCGGCAGCAAGGTGATCATGTCGCCGGCGAACAAGGCGTACGTGGACCAGAAGTACAACAGCTCGACACCGATCGGCCTGTCGTGGGCGGGCTACATCGAGGTCCAGGACGCGTACGGCTGGAACCCGGGAGCGTACTTGTCGGGCGTCGGCGAGTCGGCGGTCCGCGGGGTGGAATCGCCGCTGTGGACGGAAACGGTGGTCACGCAGTCGGACATCGAGTACCTGGCATTCCCGAGGCTGGCGGCCCACGCGGAGCTGGGCTGGTCCCCGTGGTCAACCCACGACTGGACGGCGTTCCGCACCCGGCTGGGCGCGCAGGCCCCGCGGTGGGTGGCTCAGGGGATCAACTTCTACCGGTCTACGCAGGTGGCGTGGGACACCGGAGGGACTTCGAACCCGGGGACGTGCGCGGACCCGGCTTGGAGTGCGTCCCAGGTGTACACGGGCGGGAACGTGGTGTCCCACAACGGCCACAAGTGGACGGCGAAGTGGTGGACCCAGGGCGAGGAGCCGGGGACGACGGGCCAGTGGGGAGTGTGGACCGACAACGGCACCTGTTGAGGTGATGGGCCGGGCCTGCTCTCGCGGGCCCGGCCTTCAGCTCGTCTCTAGGTCAGACCGCCCGTGCCCGTCGTCCAGATCGCCCCGGCGGGCCCGTAGACGACTCCGTTCCCGTCGCTCTGCAACGTGAACGCGAAGGTGCCCACACCGGTCCGGTTGGACGCCCACAAGGCACCCTGGCTGCCGGTGCCGTAGAGCACAAGGTTCGCGTCCGCCTGCATCAGCAGTGAATGCGCTGACCGCCCGGCCGTCCCGGAGGCCCACAGCACCCGGTAGCCCGGCGAGTAGAGCACGAGGTTCCCGTCGCTCTGCAGCGCGAGGCGGTAACGACCGTCGGAGGAACGCAGGAACTGCCCCGGGTACAACCGGGCATCGGCGGCGAGCCGGTCGGTCGACACCGTGGTCAGCCCCGCCGTCCCGCTCGCGGTTCCGCTGCTCCAGCTGGCGCCGTTGCCGGCGTACAGGACGGTGTTGCCGTCGTCCTGGAGCCTCAGCGTCGAGCTCCCCCGACCGGCGGTGTTGCTGGCCCACAAAGCCCCCTGGCTGCCAGTGCCGTACAACACCAGATTCCCGTCACTCTGCATGAGCAGGGAGTGGACCGAGCGGCCGGCCGTGGCGGTCGACCAGAGCGCACGGTAGCCCGGGCCGTACAGCACCAAGTTGCCGTCGCCTTGCAGGATCAGGACGTGGCGTCCGTCGGTCGAGGTGACGTACTGGTTGGGATACAGGCGCTGGTCGGGCGAGAGGTGGTCGCGTCCCGAGTACTCGCTTGTCCCGACGCTGCCGCCGCCCGGCGAAACGGTGATGTCCCGGGCGTGGATGAAGTGGAAGGCCGACGCCGCGACCGTCCGCTCGTTGTAGACGCCCGGAGCGGTTTCGTTGTATTCCTCGACGGTGACGGACCCGTCGCCGTTGACCGCTTCCACCCAGGCGACGTGGCCCGCCGACTCGGCGATCGCACCGACCGCCGGAGAACTGTCCACGGCGTATCCGTGTTGTGCGAACCACGCACCCCATGCTCCGGCGTTCCCGATCGCCCGTGGCATCTCGAAGGCGTTCCGCGCATGCAGGCGCCAGGCTACGAAACTTGTGCATTCCCGATTCTCGTAGCCCCATGAATCCCACAGCGAACCCTGCGCTGCGCTACGCCACTGAGCGGGGTAATCATCCGTGCCCGCCACCGCGACGGCCGGAACACCGAGCGCTGCGGTGATGGCTACGAGCACGACGATGAGCCGGCGCCGGAACGCCAGGGCCCGGCTGGATGTCCTGTCCCTCATCAGACTCCTTGCGGTCGATTCGACCGGGCCTGTATCGCCTCGGGACGAGCCGGATGTGACAGAACCGCGGGAAATCAGCCGTTCGGCGGAGCCGTCGTGAAAGCGCCGAACCGACCCGCTGAGCCGAACGGTGGAAAAACCGGCGTCCGCGTGCGTGCGACAAGGCCGGGCACGACTCACCTCGCGATGCGGTTCACGGAAGCGGATACCAGGCATGAAAGCAGGTGCACCATGGTCAGGTGCTTCACGCCGCGTTCTTCGAAGGTGCGGCTTCGGCTCATGCGAGTCTCGGCGGCGGTGATCATGACTGCAACAGCCTTGTCGATCGGCACGTCCGCGGAAGCGGGGACCGACGACTATCCCACCGCCTGGCGGAACGCGTCGATGGATTCGACGTTCGACTCGTGGGGCATGTACAACAGAGAATGCACGAGTTTCGCCGCATGGCGTCTGCACTCGCGCAACGGGTTCGACATCCCGTTCCACGCCAACGCATCCGGCTGGGGGCCCGAAGCCCAGACTCGAGGCTATGCCGTGAACTCGGCTCCTGCGGCTGGATCGGTCGCTTGGTGGGCAAGCGGACACGTCGCGTGGGTCGAGTCGGTCAACCCGGGCGGAACAGTGACGGTCGAGGAATACAACCGTTCGCTGACGGGGACGTACAGCGAACGGACCATCGCAGCGAATTCCCCGACTGGCTACATCCACTTCAAGGACATCACCACGGCTCCCCCGAGCGCTCCCGCCCACGAATCGATGCAGCCGGCCGCGCAGACCACGACCGGTGGGTTCGTCGTTTTCGGTCGGGGCAACGACCAGCAGCTGTACAACGCTTGGCAATCCGCTCCGGGCTCGGCCTGGACACCGTTCCACCCCGTCACCTCCGGTGGCGGTCTCTCCGCTCCGCCTGCCATCCACCGGGAACCCGACGGCCGGTTTTCGGCCTACGCGGTCAATACATCCGGGACTCTATTGACGACGTGGCAGACAACGCCGGGCAGCGCCTGGCAGCCTTGGACCGTGATCGGCGGCAGCGGCGTCACCGGCATCCCGGTCGTCGAGCGCGCATCCACCGGTGGCCTCGTGGTGTTCGTCCGAGGATTCGATGGACAGCTCTACAACACCTGGCAGTCTTCGGCTGGGTCGTCGTGGGGCGCACTGCAAGTCGTCGCCCCTGGGGGGAGCCTCACCGGGACACCCGCGATCCACCGTGAGCCGGACGGGCGTTTGTCCGCTTACGCGATCAACTCCAACGGCATCCTGATCAGCACCTGGCAATCGGCACCCGGCAGTGCGTGGCAGCCTTGGGCGGCCATCGCGGGCGGGACTCCCTTGTCCGGCAGGGCCGTGGTGGATACGGCGTCGACGGGCGGCTTGGTCGTGTTCGCCCGCGGCACTGACGGACAGCTGTACAACGCTTGGCAACCATCGCCCGGCTCGACGTGGGTTCCCCTGCAGCTCGTCACAGGTGGCGGCAGTCTCGCGGGGTCTCCCGCGATCCACCGGGAACCCGACGGCCGGTTCTCCGCGTACGCCATAAACTTCAACGGCGTCCTGCTCACGAGCTGGCAAACCGCACCGGGTAGCGCTTGGCAGCCCTGGACCGGCATTGGCGGAGGTGGGCTGACCCCGGCCGGCATCCCCGACGTCGAGATGGGCTCGACTGGCGGCCTGGTCGCATTCGCGAGGGGCGCTGACGGCCTGCTCTACAACACCTGGCAAACCGCACCTGGCTCCGCCTGGGTCCCGTTGCAAGCTGTGACCACCGGCCTGCTGGCTCCCTGACCGTCGTTTCTTCAGCGGCCTGCACCGGGCAGCGCTGGCATGATGGTCAGCTCCCCGTACGGACGGTGCTCGACTGATTTCGCGCGGTGATTCCGGAACACCCGGTTCGTCCGGCGGGTTAGATTGCGGCATGAGCGTTGATCTGGAGCAGGTTCGCACGCTGTCGCTGCAGGAGAACGGCCTCGCCACCGTTGCCACGACGCGGGGTGATGGCACCGTTCACTCCTCCGTGGTCAACGCCGGCGTGCTCGAAGACCCCGTCACCGGCGCTCCGGGCGTTGCCTACGTTGCTGTTGGGCGGGCGCACAAGCTTGCGCTGTTGCGGCGGGCCGGGCATGCCACCGTCACCTTCCGGCGGCGGTGGAACTGGGTCTCCGTCACCGGGGCCACCCACCTCGTCGGGCCGGACGATCCCGACCCCGCCTTCGATCCCGCGGGCTTGCCGAAGCTTCTGCGCGACGTCTTCAAGGCCGCCACCGGTACGCACGACGACTGGGACGAGTACGACCGCGTGATGGCCGAGGAGCGGCGGGTCGCGGTCTTCGTGACGGCGGACCGGATAATCGGCAATCCCTGACCAGCCCGGCCCGAGGAGTCGACCCGTTGCCCGAGTCCCCGCCCCGTGTGAGCACGCCGGTCAAGATCCTGCTCGGCCTGCTCTTCGTCGCCGACGCCGGTTTTGGAGCGGCGCTCGCCCTCGGCGTGCTGCGCGGCCTGTCGCCGTGGCTGATCGGCGGTGCTTACGCGGCGTCCGTGCTCGTCGCGATCGTCGGGTTTCGCGTGTCCCGGGCCCGCGAGCTGAAGCGCGGCTTCGCGAGCCTCCGCGACCTCACGATCGGCGACGAGGGTCTTCGCCTGCCGGCGGGCACGCTGAGTACCCGGGTGGTGCCGTGGTCCCAGATAGCCGACGTGTCGGTCCGCCGCTCGGCCCGCTTCGGCGACGGTCACCTGCGCGACGCGCTCTGGCTCGACCTGGTCACGGGCGGCGGCATCGAGAGTTCGGTGCAGCGCTACGCGCCCCGCGGACGGCTGGAGCCGGCGCCGCCGCAGAGGAGGCAGTTCGAGCAGACGGCGGTGCTCGACCCGGCCCTCTTCGACGCGGTGGTCGAGCGGCTCCGGAAGGAGTTGCGGCACCGGCAGCTGCACGCCCAGCTCCGCGGGACACCTCGGATCCGCTGACGGAGGTTCAGCCGAGCCGGCTCCGGCTTGCCGCCGTCACCCGACGCGGAACCAAGCCCGTCCCTCGGCGCTGCCATCCCGCCCTCAGCCGAGCCGGCCCAGCAGCTCCTTCGGTACGAACCGCACCCGGAACGGCCGCTCCACCTCGCAAACCTCGTCGCCCGCGCCTTTGGCCACCTGCTGGTAGCAGCCGTCTTCGTCCAGCTCGAACACCGTGACCGCGGGCTCTTCCGGGTCGATCACCCAGTAGCTGCCGGTCCCGAGCCGCTCGTAGACCGCCTTCTTGAGGTTCAGGTCGTAGATCGCCGTACTGGGCGACAGCACCTCGACGGCCAGCACCGGCGGTGCCGGGAGGTCTTTCTCCGTGAAGTCTTCGTCCCGGCCGACCAGGACGTCCGGCTGCAGCTCCGTGCTGTCGCCCTGGCGCACCGCGAGCGGCGCGACGAGTACGTCGTACTCGGGCGGACACACGTCGTCGAGGACTCGCCAAAGTCTGACCACGATCTTCTGATGTCTTCGCCCCGGCGCAGGGCTCACGATGAGCACCCCGTCGATGAGTTCGCGGCGTCGGCCATCTTCCGGCATCCCCTCGAGGTCGTGCACCGTCAGGGGGCCCGAATCGACGGGATGCTCGATGTCTGCCATGACCGTCATGGTGCTCTCCTTTCGCTCTTCACACCAGAGCGAACCAGAAGGCACCGACAGAAACCGCCTCGAACACGGATTCGAAGCCCATATTCACGCGGAGGCGTGAATATGGGCGCCGTTGTCACGTCAGTGGAACAGTTACTTCTTGTTCTTGCCCGAGTCCTCAGTGGACAGTGCGGCGACGAAGGCCTCCTGCGGAACCTCGACCCGGCCGACGGTCTTCATCCGCTTCTTGCCTTCCTTCTGCTTCTCCAGCAGCTTGCGCTTCCGCGAGATGTCACCGCCGTAGCACTTGGCCAGAACGTCCTTGCGGATCGCGCGGATCGTTTCGCGGGCGATGATCCGGGAACCGACCGCCGCCTGGATCGGGACCTCGAACTGCTGGCGCGGGATCAGCTCGCGCAGCCGGGTCGCCATCCGGTTGCCGTAGCCGTACGCCGCGTCCTTGTGGACGATCGCCGAGAACGCGTCCACCGTTTCGCCCTGCAGCAGGATGTCCACCTTGACCAGATCCGCGATCTGGTCGCCTGCCTCTTCGTAATCGAGGGACGCGTAGCCGCGCGTACGCGACTTCAGCGTGTCGAAGAAATCAAAGATGATTTCGGCCAACGGGATGTTGTAGCGCAGCTCGACGCGGTCCTCGGACAGGTAGTCCATGCCGAGCAGCGTGCCGCGCTTCGTCTGGCACAGCTCCATGATCGTGCCGACGAACTCCGACGGCGCGAGGATGCTGACCTTCGACACCGGCTCGTGGACCTCGGCGATCTTGAGCCCGGTCGGCCAGTCGGACGGGTTCGTCACGACGACCTCGCTGCGGTCCTCGAGCACCACGCGGTAGATGACGTTGGGCGCCGTCGAGATCAGGTCGAGGCCGAACTCGCGCTCGAGCCGGTCGCGCGTGATCTCCAGGTGCAGCAGGCCGAGGAAGCCGCAGCGGAAGCCGAAGCCCAGCGCCACCGACGTCTCCGGCTCGTAGTCGAGCGCCGCGTCGTTGAGCTGGAGCTTGTCCAGCGCCTCGCGCAGCTCGGGGTAGTCGGACCCGTCCACCGGGTAGAGCCCGGAGTAGACCATCGGCTTCGGCTCGCGGTAGCCCGCCAGCGCTTCCTTCGCGCCGTGGCGCTCGGACGTCACCGTGTCGCCGACCTTCGACTGCCGGACGTCCTTCACGCCGGTGATCAGGTAGCCGACCTCGCCGACGCCGAGCCCCTTGCTGGGCTTGGGTTCCGGCGAGATGATGCCGACTTCCAGGAGCTCGTGCGTCGCGCCGGTGGACATCATCTTGATCTTCTCGCGCGGTGTGATCTTGCCGTCGACCACGCGGATGTAGGTGACGACGCCGCGGTAGGTGTCGTACACCGAGTCGAAGATCATCGCCCGCGCCGGCGCGTCGGCGTCGCCCTGCGGCGCCGGGACCGTCTTCACGACCTCGTCGAGCAGCTCGCCGACGCCCATGCCGGTCTTGGCCGAGACCCGCAGCACGTCCTCCGGCTCGCAGCCGATGATGTGGGCGAGCTCACCCGCGTACTTGTCGGGGTCGGCCGAGGGCAGGTCGATCTTGTTGAGGACCGGGATGATCTGGAGGTTGTTCTCCAGCGCGAGGTACAGGTTGGCCAGCGTCTGGGCCTCGATCCCCTGCGCGGCGTCGACCAGCAGGATCGCGCCTTCGCACGCCTCCAGCGCCCGGGAGACCTCGTAGGTGAAGTCGACGTGGCCGGGTGTGTCGATCATGTGCAGGACGTGGTCCTGCCCGTCGACCTTCCAGGGCAGCCGGACGTTCTGCGCCTTGATCGTGATGCCGCGCTCGCGCTCGATGTCCATCCGGTCGAGGTACTGAGCGCGCATGGCCCGCTCTTCCACGACGCCGGTGAGCTGCAGCATGCGGTCGGCCAGGGTGGACTTGCCGTGGTCGATGTGCGCGATGATGCAGAAGTTCCGGATGAGCTCCGGCGGCGTGAAGGTGGTGTCGGCGAACGTCGTCACTCGAATGAGTCCTCGGAAAGTCGGGGATGGCCACCTCTATGTTCCCATGGCCCTCCGGGTGCGGGTGGGGGTCATCCCCGATGCGGGGTTCCGCGATCCGTGGTGCCCTCGAAGTATGAGCACTTCGCACCAGCCGGCACCCCCTCCCCAGCCGGAGACCAGCGGCTTCGCCCGAGTTCTCGACCGTGCGTTCGGTCACCCCTCCGGCCCGCTCGGCCGCCTCGGCGGCTGGGTGATGGCGCGGGGCAACGCCGCCACCGAACACCGCGTCGTCGACCTGGCCCGGCTCGAACCGGACGACACCGTCCTGGTCGTCGGGCCCGGCCCCGGCGTCGGCCTGGACGCCGCCGCGCGGCTGGCCGGGCGCGCGATCGGCGTCGACCCCTCGCCCGAGATGCTCGCGCTCTGCCAGGAGCGCTGCGCCGACCGCGCCGAACTGCGCGAAGGGTCGGCGGCGCACACCGGCGAGCCCAACGAGTCGGTCGACGTCGTGCTGAGCGTGAACAACGTCATGCTGTGGGACGACCGCGCGGCCGGGTTCGCCGAGCTGTTCCGGGTGCTGCGCCCCGGCGGCCGGTTGCTGCTTTCCGCGCACGAGAAGTGGCTGCCCGTGAGCAGGCACGTCCTGGCCGACGAAGCCGCCGAAGCGGGCTTCGCCGACCTGCAGACGTGGACGTGGGACCCGCCCGGCTTCGCCGCGCTGGCCGCCCAGCTGCGCGCCGTCAAGCCCGCCTAGCGGGTGTCCGTGCGGATCGGGTGGCCCTCGGGCACCTCGACCAGCACGATGCGCGTGCCGTCCGGGTCGGCGATCCAGGCCTCGTCGAGGCCCCAGGGCTCGCGCTGGGCGTCCCGCACCGGCTCCAGGCCCCGCGCCTTCAGGTCGGCCAGCGTCCCGGCGAGGTCCCGGACCTGCAGCCAGAGCACGAGGCCGGGCGACGAACCCGTCTCGCCCCCGCCGGAGACCTCCAGGGAGCCGTGGCCGAGGAAGAACACGGTGCCGCCGGGGAACTCGCGCTCCACGGCCAGGCCGAGGGTGTCGCGGTAGAACGCCGTCGTCGCGGCGGCGTCGCGCGGGCGGACGATCAGCCTGCTCTTCAGGACTTCCATCCGACCATCCCTACCGGACGCGCTCAGGCGGCCGCAATCGCGGCGATGCCGGAAAGCACGATCACCGATCCCGCGAGCCGCCGGACGGCGTCGCGTTCGCCCAGCACCAGCCACGCGGCGACGCCGCCGATCACGATGCTCAGCTCCCGCGCCGGCGCCACCAGGCTGACCGGCGCCATCGTGAGGGCGAACAGCACGAGGATGTAGGCGACCGGCGACAGCAGCCCGACGAGCAGCACCTCGCGGCGGTGCTCGCGCCAGACGCGGCCGACCTCGACGCGCCCGGCCAGCGCGCCGGGCACGAGCATCAGGCTCTGCAGGACCGAGCCGAGGCCGAAGTAGACGATCGGCGGCACGCCGAGCCCGGTGACCGAGTGCGCGTCCCAGAGCGTGTAGCCGGCGATGACGGCGCCGGTCAGCAGGCCGTAGAAGATCCCGGCCTTCACCGCTTGCGGGTCGTCCGCCTTGCGGCCGGTGCTGATCACCAGCACCCCGGCGACGACCAGGAACGCGCCGAGCAGGCCGAGCCAGCCGGGCCGCTCGCCGAGCACGAGGACGGCGGCCAGCACCGACAGCAGCGGCCCGGTGCCCCGCGCGACCGGGTAGACGACGGACAGGTCGCCGACGCGGTACCCGCGCTGCAGGACGATGCCGTAGGCGATGTGCAGCACGGAGGTGACGACCGCGGCGAGCAGCCAGCTCCACTGTGGACGGTTCGCTTCGACGACGAGCTGCACGACCGTGATCGGCAGCAGCACGACGGCGCCGACGGTGTAGTAGAGCCAGACGAACTGCGTGCCACCGGAGGAAATCCGCTTGGCCGCCAGGTTCCAGGCGGCGTGCACGACGGCGGCGACGAGGACGAGGGACAAGGCGGTGGCGTTCACGGGACCCCTTCGGGTTTTCGCGCGCGCGAAAACCGGGTCCTCCAGGCTTTTGCCCCGTCAGATGAACGACCGGCCGTCCGGGCCCGCCGATGGTGCCGCTCGGACCAGGCCCACCGGTCCTGGTTGTGTCGGGCTGGGTACGCGGACCGGCGACGGAACCCTAGGCACTGCCGTCGCCCACCGTACTCCCGGTGCCGGGCGCCCGTGGCCCGGCTGTTAAAGTGGTCGCTCGCTGCCCGTGCGGCATTCCGTCATGGAGGAAACCCGCTTTTCGCGGGGCCACTTCAGCGCGGCGGCGATCTCACCGAGTGAAACAGGAGTTGCCCTATGGCCAACATCAAGTCGCAGATCAAGCGCATCACGACGAACGAGAAGGCGCGTCAGCGCAACCAGGCGATCCGGTCCTCGGTGAAGACCGCGATCCGCAAGGTCCGCGAAGCCGCCGAGGCCGGCGACAAGGCCAAGGCCGTCGAGCTGCAGCGCGACGCCGCCCAGAAGCTGGACAAGGCCGTCTCGAAGGGCGTCATCCACGCCAACCAGGCCGCCAACAAGAAGTCGGCGCTCGCCAAGCGCGTCAACGCGCTCTGAGCTGGTTGATTTCTGGGAAGGCCCCGGCTTCGGCCGGGGCTTTTCTCGTGCCCGGGGTTCAGCCCTTGGCGGCCGCGACCTCCAGGACCGCGCGCTCCAGCGCGTAGCCCGGGTCGGCCGCCACGCCCTTGACCTCGGCGTTCAGGCGCGCGACGACGCGCATCGCCGTGGCCAGGCCGTCCTGGTTCCAGCCCCGCGACTGGCCCTGGGCCTTGCGGATCTTCCACGGCGGCATGCCCAGTTCACCGGCCATCTGGTTCGGGTTGCCGCGGCCCGCGCCCGAGACGCGGGCGATCGTGCGGACCGCGTCGGCCAGGGCGTCGGCCACCAGGACGTGCGGGACGCCCAGCTGCATCGCCCAGCGCAGCGACTCCAGCGCCGCCGACCGGTCGCCGCTCACCGCCTTCTCCGCCACCGCGAAGCCCGTCACGTCGGCGCGGCCACGGTGGTACTGGCGGACCGCGTCGGCGTCGACCGTGCCGCCCGTGTCGGCCACCAGCTGGCTCGCCGCCGAGGAGAGTTCACGCAGGTCGGAGCCCACCGCGTCGATCAGCGCGGCCACCCCGGCCGGGTCGATCTTGCCGCCCGCCCGGCGGATCTCGTGCCGCACGAACTGCTCGCGCTCGGCCGGCTTGGTCAGTTTCGGGCACTCCGTGACCTCGGCGCCGGCCTTCTTCAGCGCCGCGGGGAGCGACTTGCCCGCCTTGCTGCGGCCACCGCCGTTGTGCACGACGACCAGCACGACGCCGTCCGCGGGGTCCTTCAGGTACGACGCCACGGCGTCGGCCAGCTCCTGCGAGATGTCCTGCGCCGACTCCAGGACGATCACGCGACCCTCGCTGAACAGCGACGGGCTGACGAGTTCGGCCAGCTCGGGGGCTGTGAGATCCGACACCCGGACCCGGGTCAGCTCGGCCGTGGCGTCGATCGCGCGCGCCGCGGCGAGGGTCTCGCGGACGGCCCGTTCGATCAGCAGTTCTTCCTCGCCCAGCACCAGCTGCAGCGGGGCGGGGGCGGTGGCTTGCGCGGTCACCCGAGGATCCTCTCACTTGCGGTGTCGTGCGCCCGCTCCGGTGATGTCGGACGGCCACCGTGGCACGGCGTGACCGCCATGTCGTACGGTGTCCACGAGGCGGCGCGCTGACTCGCGCGCCCCGACAACCGAATACCGCTCATCCAGAGGGGCAGAGGGAACGGCCCGACGAAGCCCCGGCAACCGGCGTACAGCCCGTCATCCCGCGATCGCGGGGTAGCTGACGACCACGGTGCCAATTCCGGCCCGCTTCGGCGGGGCAGATGAGGAAAGGAACCTCGCGATGACCGCAACCCTCGGCACGACCTCCACCACCAAGACCCCGGACCTCGGACCGGCCGTCGAACTGGTGTCGAAGGAAGAGGGCCACCGGCAGCCGCTCGCCCCCGAGTTCGTCTCCGCCGAAGACTTCTCGCCGCTCGAGGTCGCCTACGACTTCGGCCGCGTCCGCCGCGAAGACATCGAGGCCGGCCCCAAGAACATCTGGCGCTACAAGAAGCTCCTCCCGGTTCCGTCCAACGTCGAAGAGATCCCGAACACCGAGCCCGGCGCGACCCGGCTGATCCGCGCCGACCGCCTGGCCAAAGAACTCGGCCTCAAGCGCGTGTGGGTCAAGGACGACACCGGCAACCCGACGCACTCGTTCAAGGACCGCGTCGTCGCCGTCGCGCTGGCCGCGGCCCGCGAGTTCGGCTTCGAGGTGCTCGCGTGTCCGTCGACCGGCAACCTGGCCAACGCGACGGCCGCCGCCGCGGCCCGCGCCGGCTGGCGGTCGGTCGTGCTGATCCCGAAGACCCTCGAGCGCGCCAAGATCCTCACCACCGCGGTGTACGACGGCGACCTGATCGCCGTCGACGGCAACTACGACGACGTCAACCGCCTCGCCACCGAGCTGGCCGGTGAGCACCCGAAGTGGGCGTTCGTGAACGTGAACGTCCGGCCGTACTACTCGGAGGGCTCGAAGACGCTGGCCTTCGAGGTCGCCGAGCAGCTCGGCTGGCGCATCCCGCCGCAGATCGTCGTGCCGATCGCCTCCGGTTCCCAGTTGACGAAGGTGGACAAGGGTTTCCGCGAGCTGGGACAGCTCGGGCTCGTGGACGCCAGCCCGTACAAGGTGTTCGGCGCGCAGGCGACCGGCTGCTCGCCGGTGTCGGCCGCGTTCCGCGCCGGCCAGGACGTGGTCCAGCCGGTGAAGCCGGACACGATCGCCAAGTCGCTGGCGATCGGCAACCCGGCCGACGGCCCGTACGTGCTCGACATCGTCAACCGCACCGGCGGCGCGATCGAGGACGTCACCGACGAAGAGGTCGTCGAAGGCATCCGCCTGCTGGCCCGCACCGAGGGCATCTTCACCGAGACGGCCGGCGGGGTCACCGTGGCCACGGCGAAGAAGCTCGTCGAGACGGGCAAGCTCGACCCGGACGCCGAGACGGTCCTCCTGATCACCGGCGACGGCCTCAAGACCCTCGACGCGGTCGAGAACCACCTCGGCCCCAAGGCGATCGTGCCGCCGTCAGCCGCCGCGGTGAACGAGGCGCTCGGCTACTGACGTCCGACGACGCTCGGGGCGGGCCGTGCGGCTCGCCCCGAGTCCGGTCACCGGCAACGGGCTCGACCGGCGCTGGGGCGCTGGGCGCTGGGGCGCTGGGGCGCTGGGGCGCTGGGGCGCTGGGGCGATCGTGTAGGACGTCGGCGGCCACGCGACTTCTGCCCGGCTACCGACCGCGCTTGGCCCGCCTACAGCGGCGAGCCAAGCGGTCGCCGCGCTCCGGAGACGGACCTGACTTGGCTCAAATTAGTGCGCACCGCGGTCGTGGATGCGGGTGAGGGCATCGCGGAGGTCGTCGGGTAGCGGGTCGACTGCGGTGAGGGTGTGCTCGCCGGCCTGGATGTTGATGGTGCGGTAGCGGCTTGTGGTGGTAGATCGGCCGCGCACGTAGGTCGTGTTTAGACATTCGAAACGACTTCTCGATGTGGAACAGTCGGTGGTAGGCGTCGATCACGAACTCGGCGGTGAGGTCCGGGAGGTTGGTGACGTAGCCTTTGAGGCCGGCAAGGGCGCGTGCCTTGGCTTCCAGGGTCCGGTTGACGCTCTTGGTGGCGCCGGTGAGCTGGATGAACCGGTTGCGTTTGACCGCGGTCTTGCCGGCGACGGCCTGCTCGGCCTTGGCGACCTGTTCCGCAGAGATCATGCCAGCGTCGGCCACGACCGTGACATCAGCCAGCTGGTGGGCATCCATGAACGCACGGATGGTCGGCAGCATCGTAGTGGTCTCGCCCCGGTTGCCCTCGAACGCGTTGACCATCAACGGAAACCCGCTTGCGTCGGTGAGCAGCTCGATCGTGATCTGCGGCTCCAGGCGGCGTCCTTTGGAGAACCCGGGCTCACGGAACCGCGAACGCGGGCAGACGCCGCTTGAGGGTCGCGTACGCCGGCGGGTCGAAACCTGCCTCCTCGACCACCCGCAGACTGTCCAGCTTGCTGATCGGCTCGACGATCCGTGCCAGTACCAGTAATAGGAACACCTCGTCACCACCAGCGGCCTCCTCGAACCCAACAGCTGGTAGGCGTGGCCGAGCGCGTCCCACAGGTACCCCGTCCGCGACGACGTGATCGCAAGCGGCCCACCACCAGCACCACTGCCGGCCTGCAACGCCGCGAAGTCCGGGCCGAAGTCGAGCTCGGGCTGCCCCACAGCCAGACGCTGCCTCGCCACCGCCTTGAGCGCCTCCAACGCCGCATCGTCATGCGCCGAGCCGATGTGCTCGATGTCCCGCGACCCGCGACGCGAGGAGTGCACGATCTGCACCGCCCTGGCCCCCGACGCCGTCTTCACCGTGCGCACATACGCCACAAAGACAGCCTAGAACCGGCCGCTTAGTGCGCAGATTTTCGCCGTTCACACGACGAAACCGCAGCTCAACAACCAGCACCCTATCCAAGATCAGCGATCTTGAGCCAAAGTCGGGTAAGGTGACGGAATGGTCATGCGGGTGGCGATTCCCGTGCTGCCGTGCCGAGATGTGCAGGCAGCGCGGTCGTACTTCACGGACGCGCTCGGATTCGACACCATATTCACCTGGGAGACCCCACCCAGCTACGCGGCCGTGATCCGCGACACCGCCGAGTTCCACCTGTACGCCGAAAGCAGCGTCGGCCCGGCCAGGGTGACGGTTGTCGTCGACGACGTCGATTCCTGCCACGACGAGCTGCGCGCCCGCGGCGCCGACATCGTCGAGCCACTGGCTGACCGGCCCTACGGGATGCGCGACTTCAACGTACGGACACCCGATGGGCACTTGTTGATCTTCAGCCAGCCGCTTACCGAGCACGGGTGACCATCAGCGGACCAGCCGGAAGAATGACCGGACCTCGTCGACGAACAACGCCGGCTGCTCGAACGCCGCGAAGTGGCCGCTCTTGCCGGGCTCGTTCCAGTACCGGATGTTCGGGAACCGGCGCTCCGCCCACCGCCGAGACGGGCGCTGCAGCTCCTTGGGGAAGACCGAACAGCCGGTGGATACGGTCACCGGCGCGCCGGCCGACCCGGAGATCCATTCGTTGACCTGCCGGAGGCTTTCCCAGTACAGCCGGGCGGATGAGGCACCGGCGCAGAGGGCGGCCGGCGAGTCGACCAGCCCGCAGCCGACCGTCTGCGGCCGGGTCGACTGCTGCGCCGAGTATCCGGAGCCCCATTCGTCCGCCTCCCGCAGTGTCGCGAGCGCCGCCCGCTCGGCACCGGTGAGGTCGTCCGACGTGGCCGGATCGGGCGGTGCGAGCGGCGGCATGAGATGGATGCCGGCGACCCGATCGGGTTGCCGTTGACCGATGCTCGTGGCGATGCTGGTGCCCCAGTCGCTGCCCTGGGCGCCGAACCGCCGGTAGCCGAGACGGGCCATCAGCTCGCACCACGCGTCGGATATCCGCTCGATCCCCCACCCCGGCGCGGCCGGCTTGTCGCTGAAGCCGTAACCGGGAAGCGATGGGCAGACCCCTAGAACCGGCCGCTTAGTCAGGCTACAGCGGCCCTGGACGCCGCACTTGGCGCGTTCGCCGGAGACGGCCGGCCTTTTGGCGACCTCGGCACTTCCCGGCGCACGGCCACCACGCCGGCCCGGGCTGGCCAGCGGGGCAGACCTCCTCGGCGCACTCCGCCGCACCGCCAACCGCGCCAGACCGGGCGCACCGCCGGGGCGGAGCTCCTCGGTGCACCCCGCCGGCCCGGGCTAGCCGCCAGGGCAGGCTTCCTCAGCGCACCCCGCCGGACCGCCGACCGGGCCGGGCCGGGCTTACCGGCGGGGCGGGCCGCGCGGCTCGCCCCGGCGGACGATCGCCGTTCCCGTGGCCACCGCCGTGTCGCCGTCCGTGTCGGTTCGGGTGACCAGTGCTCCCAACGCACTTAGAGTGTCCATTGTGGACTTGCTTGGGTGGCCGTACGTGTTGCCCGCGCCCACGCTCACCATCGCCACCCGGGGTGCCACCGCCGCGAGGAACGCCGGCGACGAGTAGCGGGAACCGTGGTGTGGCACCTTCAGCACCTCCGCTTTCAGATCATCGACGTCGGCCAGCAGGTCCGACTGGGCCGCCAGCTCGACGTCGCCCGTCAACAGCACCCGGCCGGCCGGGGTTTGCGCTCGCAGGACCACCGAGCTGTTGTTGATCGTCGTGCCGTCCTGCGTGCCCGCCGTGCGGGCCGGTACGTAACGCGGGCCGAGCACGTCGAGCGTCAGGCCGGGCCAGTCCATCCGCTCCCCCGGGTTCAGCTCCACCAGCGGCACCTCCTGCCGCCTCGCCTCCGCCGCGACCTGGCGCCACGCCCACTCCGGCGCCCGCCCCGGGCCGACGGCGACCGCGCCGACCGCCCGGCCGTCGAAGACCGACGCGAGCCCGCCGATGTGGTCCGCGTGCAGGTGGCTCAGCACCAGCAACGGGATCCGCTCGACGGCCAGCCGGTGCAGGCACTCGTCCACCGGCCCCGGCTCCGGTCCGGTGTCCACCACGACGGCCCGCCCAGGCTCCGCCGTCGCCAGCACGACCGCGTCGCCCTGGCCGACATCGCACTCGACCATCGCCCAGCCAGCCGGTGGCCAAGCCGGCGCGATCACCCGCACCGGCACGAACACCAGCAGCGCCCCGGCGACCAGCACCGCCATCACCAGCCGCACGCGCCGGTGCCGGGCGGCCAGGACCAGCACCACGAGGACCGCGGCGGCCAGCAATCCGCCAGTCCAGCCGCCGGGCCAGGCGACGACCGCGCCGGGTGCCCGTGCGCCGTGCCGCGCCACCGTGATCAGCCAGCGGGCTTCCGGGTCGGCCAGGTGCACCAGGACCCGCCCGGCACCCGGCCACCAGGGGCCGACCACCGTCGCCAGCACGCCGAGCACCGTCGCCGGGGCGACCACGGGTGCGGCGAGGACGTTGGTGAACACCGAAACCAGGCTCACCGTGCCCGCCATGCCCGCGAGGACCGGCGCCGTCACGAGGAAGGCCGCCAACGGGATCGCCAGCCCTTCGGCGAACCCGGGCGGGACGCCGCGGCGCACCAGCGCGGCGGCCCAGCGGGGCGCGATCAGGACCAGCCCGGCGGTGGCGAACACCGACAGCGCGAACCCGAAGTCCGTGGCCATCGCCGGATCCATCACCACCAGCACGCACACCGCGAACGCCAGCGCCGGCAGCGCCGACCCCCGCCGTCCCAACGCCAAGGCCAGCAACGCGACCGCCGCCATCAGGCCCGCCCGCAGCACGCTCGGCTCGGGGCCGACCAGGACGAGGAACCCGGCCAGGCACCCGCCCGCGGCGACCGCCGAAGTCCGCGGCCCGAACCGAAGCACGCGCAGCAGGAGCAGGACCGCGCCGCACGCGACGGCGAGGTTGCCGCCGCTGACGGCCGTCAGGTGGGCGAGGCCGGCGGTGACGAACTCCTGCTCGACCCGCGGCGACAACCCGCTCGTGTCGCCGAGGACCAGGCCCGGCAGCAGGCCGGCGGGTTCGTCCGGCAGCACCTGGCACAGGTCGTGGAGGCCGGCGCGCAACCCGGCCGCGGTCCGCTGCCACCACGGCGCCGGGCCCGGTTCACCCGGGGGTCCGCGTACGGACAGCACCGCGACGGTCAGGTCCGAGCCGCGCGGCGGCATCAGCAGGCCCGACGCCGTCACGTCCTGCCCCGGCAGCAGCGCCGCCCACTGCGCGACCGGCGCCAGCAGCAGGACGCGCCCGGACGACGTGACCGGCCGGCCGTCGACCGACGCCGTGCGGACGTCGGCCGTCAACACCACCGACCGGGCGCCGGCCTGCTGGTCGGCGTACCCCGCGCCGCGTACCGGTTTCGGGCGTTCGGTGACGACGACCCGCACCACCGCGGGCAGTCCGTCGGCCGCGGCCGCGCGGAGGTCGTCCCGCTGCGCGTCCCGGATCCGCCAGGCGACCGGACCCGCGGCGACCAGCCCCAGCACCAGCAGAGCCGCGGCCGCGCCGAGCGCCCGGGGATGGCCGCGCGGCCGCCAGAGCACCAGCCCGGCGAGCACCGCCGACGCGAGACCGGCCGCGACAGCCGTCCACCAGCCGAGCAGCAGGCCGCCGAGTGCGGCGAGCCAGCACGCCAGTGCCGCCGGTACCAGCCGCATGTCCTGCCGGGTGTCGGTCGCGGGAAGCGTGCTCATCCGACCATCACCTGCTCCCGCAGCTTCTCGAACTTGCTTTCTCCGATGCCCGACACATCGCGCAGCTGCTCCACCTTCGTGAAGCCGCCGTGCTCCGTGCGCCACTGGACGATCCGCTGGGCTGTCACCGCGCCGACGCCGGGCAACGTGTCCAGCTGGTCCGCGCTCGCCGCGTTGAGGTCGACCTTGGCGCCCGCCGGGGCACCGGCCGTCGCCGCGGCGGGTGCCGGGACGCCGACCGCGAGCTGCTCCCCGTCGGTCACCCGGCGGGCGAGGTTCAGCGAGCTCAGGTCGGCGCCGGGTTCGGGACCGCCCGCGGCCCGCAGCACGTCCGCGACGCGGGCGCCCTGGACCACGGTGACCAACCCCGGCGACCGGACGCGGCCGATCACGCTGACGACGAGACCGGCCTGGGGTGCGGCCCGGGCCGAGGCCTCGCTCGCCGGTTTCGCGCTCGGCAACGCGGGCGGTGACTCCGGTGCCGGACGGCCGCCGAGGAGCGCGACCGAGCCGAGGACGATCACCACGACCGCCGCGAGGACACCGGCGAGCGCCCACCGGCGGCGGCCGGGACCGGCCGATCCGCCCGGTAGCCAGCGCCGGACCAGCCGGCCGCCGGGCCCGACCGTGCTCGCATCGGGCGAGAGCTGGTCGGCCAGCCAGGCGAGCCGGTCGTTGACGGGAGGGCCCGGATCCCGGGCGGGCTGCTCGAACACACGATCGACGTTAGGGCCCGCGGGGAGGCGTCCGACAGGGGTGCCGCCGCGTCCTGTGGACAACCGGGGTGATGTGGACGGATCCACCCGGCCCGGCCCGGGAACGACCGTTTCCGTCGTACCCGAGTGGCATGCTGGAGGGTTCGGCGGCTAGCGCCGGGACGGGACCGTCCGCTGGACGACCACGCCGAGCACGCCGGGACCGGTGTGCGCCCCGATCACCGCGCCGAGCTCGGAGACCACGCAGCCCGCCGAGCGCGGCACCGCCTCTTCCAGCCGGTTCGCCAGCTCGACCGCCCGCTCCGGCGACGCGAGGTGGTGGACGGCGAGTTCGACGTCGTCGTCCTCGGCGGCCGCGGCAGCCAGCTCGACCAGCCGGGCGAGCGCGCGGTTCATGGTGCGGACCTTCTCCAGCGGCAGGATCCGGCCGTCCGACATGTGCAGCACCGGCTTCACCGCCAGCGCCGTGCCGAGCAGCGCCGCGGCCGGGCCGATCCGGCCGCCGCGGCGCAGGTGGTCCAGCGTTTCCACGACGAACAGCGTCGACGAGCAGCCGGCCGCGGTCACCGCCGCGGCTTCGACCTCGGCGGCGTCGGCTCCGGCGGTCGCGGCCGAAGCGGCGTGCAGGGCGGCGAACCCCAGCCCCATCGCGGTGGTCCGCGAGTCGACCACGCGGACCCGGTCCGGCCCGACTTCCTGCGCCGCCAGCACCGCCGCTTCCCAGGTGCCCGACAGTTCGCGCGAGAGGTGCACGGAAACGATCGCTTCGGCGCCGTCGGCCAGCGCCGCGCGGAACTCCTTGACGAACTCGGTGGGCGTCGGCCGCGACGTCGTGACGATCTTGCGCTGCTTCATCGCTTCGGCGACCGCCGCCGGGCCGGTCTCGACGCCGTCGAGGGAGACCACGCCGTCGACCAGGACGTGCAGCGGCACCACCCGGACCGCGTGCCGTTCGGCGAAGCCCTCCGGCAGGTGGGCGGTGGAATCCGTGACTACGGCGACCGACACGCCGTCAGCCTACGTGGCCGGGGGCCAGCACCGGTGCCATCAACACGGACATCGCGTCGCCCACCGCGGCGTGCCCCTTCCAGCCCCAGTGCATGCCGTCCGGGTTGCCCTCGCCGCTCAGGACGTGGTCCCCGACAACGGCTTCGAGGTCCAGCAACGGCACTCCCGCTCGCGCGCCCCAGGCCGTCATCGCGGCCGTCGCGGCCGGGCGCGCGGTGTGCACGCCACCGTAGGCCGCCGCGCGGTGCACCGACGGCAGCATGCTGAAGATCGGCAGGTCGGGGCGCAGGACACGCAACGCGCCGACCGCGGTGTCGAGGTACTGCACGGTCAGCTTGGCCGGCAGCACCACGGGACGGCCTCGGAAGGCAACGGAAAGCCGGGGCTGCGCGGCGAGGTAGGCCTTGCGCACCACGCGACGCACGGGGTCGGGCCGCAGGTACTTCAAGCCCGTGCGCAGGTAGGTCGGCAACGGCGAGGGCAGCGTGTCCATGCTGCCGACCGCCAGGACGACCGCGTCGACGTGGTGCAGGTCGGCCCACACGCGCGGGTCGCCGGTCAGCGACCACCAGGCGTCCCGCGCGGTCCAGCCGATGCCGGCGACCAGGTCGGCGGTGCCGCCCAGCGCGGCGGCCGCGACGTTCGGCCACAGCCGCGGTTCGTCGGCGGCGCAGGGTCCTTCGGGACCGTGAAAGCTCAGCGAATCGCCGAACACCAGCAGGCGCGGCCCCATCGGCTAGCCGTGCATCCCCGCGTTGTAGGCGCGCAGCCGCCACTTCCCGTCCCGCACGCCCAGCTCGACCCAGTGGCAGTTCGAGATCCCGCCCAGCGACGGCCAGGTCTCCACCGGCAGGTTCAGCAGGTGCGCGGTGAGTGCCGTGATCAGGCCGCCGTGCGCGGCCAGCAGCACGGTCTCGCCCGCTTCGGAGTTGGCTTGCTGCAGGTCGGTGACGACTTCGCCGGCGCGGTCGGCGACGTCGAGGCGGTTCTCCCCGCCCGGCGGCGCCCAGGTGGCGTCCCGGCGCCAGCGGGCGCGTTCACCGGGGTAGGCCTCGTCGACCTCGGCGCCGGTCAGGCCCTGCCACTCGCCGAGGTGCGTCTCGCGCAGCCGCTTGTCGATCCGCAGCGGGACGCCGATCGCGTCGGTGAGCACGGTGGCCGTGTCGGTGGCGCGGCGCAGGTCGGACGCGATGACGAGGTCCGGCGAGAACCGGGCCAGCGCGGGCACCGCGAACCGGGCCTGGTTCCAGCCCCGCGGGGTCAGCGCCGAGTCCAGGTGGCCTTGCATCCGCCCGGCGGCGTTGTAGTCCGTCTCGCCGTGGCGCCAGAGCACGAGCCGCCGCGGGCTCACGGGACGTCCGGGTCCTCGTCGGCGGGTGGCTCCTCGAGACCGGCCACCTCGATGCGCGGGCAGTCCTTCCACAGCCGCTCGAGGCCGTAGAAGGAGCGCTCCTCGACGTGCTGGACGTGCACGACGACGTCGACGTAGTCCAGCAGGACCCAGCGGCCCTCGCGGGCGCCTTCGCGGCGGACCGGCTTGTGCCCGCTCTCCCGCAGCTTCTCCTCGACGTTGTCGACGATGGCGCCGACCAGGCGCTCGTTGGACGCGGAGGCGATGACGAAGGCGTCGGTGATGACGAGCTGCTCGGACACGTCCAGCACGACGACGTCGCTGGCCTTCTTGTCCGCCGCCGCGTGTGCGGCCGCTACGGCCAGCTCTCGTGCCTCGGACGTGGCTGCCACGGTGCTCCTTCTCAGATCGGGTTCGCCCGAGAAGAGTACCCGCCGCGACCAGGGGCCCTTCAGTCGCTCTTCCGGTAGAGATCCTTCTTCGCGATGTAGCGGACGACGCCGTCGGGCACGAGGTACCAGACCGGCTCCCCGCGTTCGACGCGCTCGCGGCAGCCGGTCGAGGAGATCGCCATCGCGGTGACCTCGACGAGGCTCACCTTGCCGCTGGGCAGGTGGTGCGAGTTCAGCCGGTAGCCGGGCCGCGTGACGCCGATGAAGTGCGCGAAGTCGAACAGCTCGTCGGCCTTGTGCCAGGTCAGGATCTGCTCGAGCGCGTCGGCGCCGGTGATGAAGAAGAGCTGGTCGTCCGGGTACTCGGCGTGGAGGTCGCGCAGCGTGTCGACGGTGTAGGTCTGGCCGCCGCGGTCGATGTCGACGCGGCTGACCGAGAAGACCGGGTTGGACGCGGTCGCGATGACCGTCATGAGGTAGCGGTCCTCGGCCCTGGTCACCTGGCGGCTGGTCTTCTGCCATGGCTGACCGGTCGGGACGAAGATCACTTCGTCGAGCCCGAACCGGGACTGGACCTCGCTGGCCGCGACGAGGTGGCCGTGGTGCACGGGGTCGAACGTGCCGCCCATGACCCCGATCCGCCGTGGTGACATGACCGGAGAGCCTATACAGCCGCGAGCCCCGGAGCCGGGTGCTGTGGGACACCTCGCCCGACCGGGCAAGAGATGTGATTCAGGTCACATAACGGCCCGTATTCGTCGCGAACGGTCCGTTCGCGACGCCGCCGATTCCCGGTCTGTCGGTGCCATGGGGTAGACGTGGGGACGTGGACACGACCAGCACCACCCCAGCCCTCCGAGACCGCGCCGAAACCCTCCTCCGGGCACTGGCCGGCGACTCGGCGAAGCTGCGCGAAGACCAGTGGACGGCCATCGAGGCCCTGGTCGCGCAGCGGCGCCGCGCGCTGGTCGTGCAGCGCACCGGCTGGGGCAAGTCGGCGGTGTACTTCCTGGCCACGGCGTTGCTGCGCGAACAGGGCAGCGGGCCGACGGTCATCGTCTCCCCCCTGCTCGCCCTGATGCGCAACCAGATCTCGGCGGCGGCCAAGGCCGGGATCCACGCGGCGACCATGAACTCCGCGAACCCGCAGGAGTGGGACCAGGTCCAGGCGTCGGTCGCGGCCGGCGAGATCGACGTCCTCCTGGTCGGCCCCGAACGGCTGAACAACCCGGACTTCCGCGACAACGTGCTGCCGAAGCTGACCGCGAGCACCGGCCTGCTGGTGGTCGACGAAGCGCACTGCATCTCCGACTGGGGGCACGACTTCCGGCCGGACTACCGGCGCCTGCGCACGCTGCTGGGCGACCTGCCCGAGGGCGTGCCGGTGCTGGCGACCACGGCGACCGCGAACGACCGCGTGGTCACCGACGTCGCCGAGCAGCTGGGCCTCGGCACCGGCTCCGACACGCTCGTGCTGCGCGGCACCCTCGACCGGGAGAGCCTGCGGTTGTCGGTGTGCCGGCTGCCGACGTCGCAGGCGCGGCTGGCGTGGCTCGCCGACCACCTGGCCGAGCTGCCGGGCTCGGGGATCATCTACTGCCTGACCGTGGCGGCGGCGCACGACGTCGCGTCGCTGCTGAAGGACCGCGGCTACCCGGTGGCGGCCTACACCGGCAAGACCGACCCGGCCGACCGGCAGGCGGCCGAGGACGACCTGCTCGGCAACCGCGTCAAGGCCCTGGTCGCGACGTCGGCGCTGGGCATGGGGTTCGACAAGCCGGACCTCGGGTTCGTCGTGCACCTCGGAGCGCCGTCGTCGCCGATCGCCTACTACCAGCAGGTCGGCCGCGCCGGGCGTGGCGTGGAACGCGCGGAGGTCGTGCTGCTGCCCGGCGAGGAGGACCGGGCGATCTGGGCGTACTTCGGCTCGCTGGCCTTCCCGGACGAGCTGCGGGTGACGCAGGTGCTGAACACGCTCGCCTACGCCGACCGTCCACTGTCGACCGCGGCGCTCGAGCCGTCGGTCGAGCTTTCCCGGTCCCGGCTGGAAATGGTGCTCAAGGTCCTGGACGTCGACGGCGCGGTGCGGCGCGTCAAGGGCGGCTGGACGAGCACGGGCGAGGACTGGGAGTACGACCGCGGGCGGTACCGGCGGGTCGCGGAGGCCCGTGAACGCGAGCAGACGGCGATGCTCGGCTACCTGGCCACGGACGGCTGCCGGATGGAGTACCTGCGGCGCCAGCTCGACGACCCCGAGGCGGCGCCGTGCGGGCGGTGCGACAACTGCACCGGGCAGCACTGGGACACGGCGGTGTCCGACGACGTCGCCGAGGCGACCCGCGAACGGCTGCAGCGGCCGGGGGTCGAGGTGGCGCCCCGGAAGCAGTGGCCCACCGGGATGTCCTCTTTGGACGTTCCGGTCTCCGGCCGGATCGGGGCGGACGACCAGGCCGAGCCGGGCCAGGTGCTCGGGCGGCTCACCGACGTCGGCTGGGGCAACCGGCTGCGGGAGCTGGTCGGTCCGCAGGCGAAGGACGCCGAGGTGCCGGACTCGGTGTTCAAGGCGTGCGTGCAGGTACTGGCCGGCTGGCAGTGGGCACAACGGCCGGTGGCGGTGGTCGCCGTCCCGTCCGAAACGCGGCCGCAGCTCGTGTACAGCCTCGCGACGCGCCTGGCCGAGATCGGGAAGCTGGACTTCCTCGGGGCGCTCGACGCCGAGGGACCACCGCCGCGCCAGGCGAACAGCGCGCAACGGCTGGCGGACCTGTGGCGGCGGCTGAGCATGCCGGCCGACCTCGCGGGGATCCTGCCGTCCGGGCCGGTGCTGCTGGTGGACGACGTCATCGACACGGGCTGGACGATGACACTGGCCGCACGCCTGCTGCGGCGGGCCGGGGCGCCCGCGGTCCTGCCGTTCGCGCTGGCGAGCACGGCTTAGGAGAAGGGAGGACGGTCAGAACCTTTCGAACCGCGAACGGATGTGGCAAAGTCCCGTTCCACCTTCGGGTGACGTGGAGGCCGCCATGACCGAGTCCACCGTTCAGGCAACCCAGCGGCACCGGTTGCCGGTGCGCAAGCTGTTCGCGGCGAGCGCGGGCAACGCGCTGGAGTGGTTCGACTGGACGATCTACGCGACGTTCAGCATCTACTTCGCCGGCGCGTTCTTCCCCGCCGGGAACGACACCCTGGCCCTGATCAACACGTTCGCCACCTACGCGCTCGCGTTCTTCTTCCGCCCGCTGGGCGGGGTCCTGCTCGGGCGCTTCGCGGACACGCGCGGCCGGAAGCCGGCCATGATCCTCACCATCCTGCTCATGGCGGGCGGGTCGGTGGCGATCGGGCTGCTGCCGACGTTCTCGCAGGTCGGGTGGCTCGCGCCGATCCTGCTGCTGCTCGCCCGCATCGCGCAGGGGCTGTCGCTCGGCGGGGAGGTGTCGAACGCGTCGGCCTACCTGGGCGAGATCGCGCCACGGGAGCGTCGCGGCCGGTACTCGGCGTTCTTCTACATCTCGACGGGGTCGGCCGTGCTGATCGCGACCGTGCTCGGGTTCGTCCTGGCCCGCGTGCTGGACAAGGCGCAGCTCGCGTCCTGGGGCTGGCGGCTGCCGTTCCTGCTGGGCGGCGTCTTCGGCCTGGTCGGGCTGTGGCTGCGCCGGAGCCTCGCCGAGACCGAGCTGTTCGAGCAGACGAAGACCAAGGCGCGCAAGCTCGAACGGCCGCTGCTGACGACGCTGACGCACCACCCCAAGGCCGTCGGCAGGCTCGTCGGCTTCACGATGCTCTCGACGCTTTGCTACTACACGTTCTTCAGCGCGCTGACGTCGTTCGCGGTGAAGAACCGGCACGCCGACGCCGACGCCGTCTTCCTCGCGCTTTCGGTCGGCACGGCGTTGTTCATCGCGCTGCAGTACCCGATGGGGGCGCTCGCCGACCGGGTCGGGCGGAAGCCGCAGCTGCTCGTGTGGTCCGGGGTGACCGCGGTGGTCGTCGTGCCGCTGTCCACTTTGATCGGTCCGAACGTCGGCGGCCTGCTCGTGGTGTTCTGCGTCGGGCTCGGCCTGTACACGGCGATGACGTCGATCGCGCCGGCCATCATGAGCGAGCTGTTCCCGACCGAACTGCGCGGGCTGGGGATCGGCGCCTGGTACAACCTGACCGTCGCGATCTTCGGCGGTACCGCGCCGCTGCTCATCACGCTCTTCGGCACGGTGTCGCAGACGCTCTACTTCTGGTACGTCGCCGCGGGGGCGGCGATCGCGTTCGCCGTCATCCTCACGCTGCCCGAAACGAAGGGCAGCGAGCTGCGGTAAACCCTTCGTCGCCGGCCGGTCACGCTCGCTACGCTGCGGGCTTCCGTGACCGAGCCGAAGGAGGGACACCGTGCCGCAGACCGCCGACGTTACCGAGGAGCTGGCCCGCCGCGTGGTGGCCGCCGCCGGCAAGGTGCTGGACGTCGAACTGTCGACGGACCAGGCGCTGGTCCAGGCGTCGCCGCGCGAGGGCGTCGACTACCAGGCCAACCTCGCGATGAGCCTCGGCAAACGGCTCGGCCGGCCGCCGCGCGAGGTCGCCGGGCTGATCGCCGGGGCGCTGGAACTCGACGGGATCGCGGGAACACCCGAAGTCGCCGGCCCTGGCTTCCTCAACTTCGTGCTGCGCAAGGAATGGCTCGAAGACCGGACGGCCGCGCTGCTCGGCGACCCGCGTCTCGGGGTGCCGGAAACGCCGGCGCCGCGGCGGATCGCGCTGGACTACAGCAGCCCGAACGTCGCCAAGGAGATGCACGTCGGGCACGTGCGCACGACGGTCATCGGCGACGCCCTCGCCCGGCTGCTGCGGTTCGCCGGGCACGAAGTGCTGCCGCACAACCACCTCGGCGACTGGGGCACGCCGTTCGGGATGCTCATCGAGCACCTGCTCGACGTCTCGGCCGGCCGGAGCGCCATCGCCGACCTCGACGCCTTCTACCGCGAAGCGCGCCGGAAGTTCGACACCGACGACGCGTTCGCGACCCGCGCGCGCGAACGGGTGGTGCTGCTGCAAAGCGGCGACGAAGAGACGCTCGGCGTGTGGCGAGAGCTGATCGCCGAGTCGACGCGGCACTTCAACGAGGTCTACGCGCTGCTCGGGATTTCGCTGACGGACGAGGACATCTACGGCGAGAGCTTCTACAACCCGTACCTCGCCGCCGTGGTCGACGATCTCGAAAAGGCGGGACTGACGGAGGTCAGCGACGGCGCGATCTGCGTGTTCCCCGAGGGGTTCCGCAACCGCGAGGGCGACCGGCTGCCGCTGATCGTCCGCAAGCGCGACGGCGGCTACGGCTACGCGGCGACCGACCTGGCCACCGCCCGGTACTGGACGGCCGAACGCGGTGCGACCGACCTGCTCTACGTCGTCGGGGCACCGCAGGCGCAGCACTTCGCGATGGTGTTCGCCGTCTGCCGCGCCGCCGGCTGGCTGACCGGCCACGCCGAGCACATCGGCTTCGGCACGGTCCTGGGCGCCGACGGCAAGACGATGCGGACCCGGGCCGGCGACACGGTCAAGCTGGCCGACCTGCTCACCGAAGCCGTCTCGCAGGCCGCCGCGGTCGTCGCCGAACGCAGTGAGCTCGACGCCGCCGGCCAAGCCGAGGTCGCGCGGGCGGTCGGCATCGGCGCCGTGAAATACGCCGACCTGTCCGGCGACCGCGAGCGCGACTACGTCTTCGCGTGGGACCGGATGCTCGCCAAGGAGGGCAACACCTCGGTGTACCTGCAGTACGCGCACGCGCGGACGCGGTCGATCCTCCTCAAGGCGGGTGGCGTGCCCGACGGCACGGAAATTCTGCTGGAAGCGCCGGAGGAACGGGCCCTGGCGGTGAAGCTGCTCCGGTTCGGCGAAGCCTTGAAGGCCGTGACGACGGCGTACGCACCGCACAAGCTCTGTACGTACCTGTACGAGACGGCCGTCGCGTTTTCCCGGTTCTTCGAGGAATGTCCGGTCTTGAAAGCGTCCTCACCGTCGCTGCGCGCGTCGCGGCTGAGGTTGACTACGCTGACGTCGCACACGCTCGCGCTCGGGCTTTCCCTGCTCGGCATCGAAGCGCCCGACCAGCTCTAGCGGGAGACCATTGTGGAACTGCCCGGCGACCTGCTCGCCCTGCTGCGCGAGCCCAGCCTCTGCTTCCTGTCGACGCTGATGCCGGACGGCTCGCCGCAGCTCACCCAGACCTGGGTGGACACCGACGGCACGCACATCCTCGTCAACACCGTGCTGGGCCACCAGAAGCAGCGCAACATCGCGCGCGACCCGCGGGTGGCGCTCAACGTCGCCGACCGCGACCGGCCGTCGCGCTACTTCGCGATCCGCGGGCGGGTCCTCGAGATGACCGAGGACGGCGCCGTCGAGCACATCGAGGAACTGGCTCAGCGCTACCTCGGCGGCCCGTACCCGTGGTGGGGCGGGCGCGACCAGACGCGGCTGCTGCTGACGATCAAGGCGGATCGGATCGCGTCGTGATCATCGTCGCCGGGTGGCTCGCCGTCGCTCCCGACGAGCGTGAAGCCTACCTGGCCGGGTGCGCGGAAGCCGTCCGGCTCGCGCGGGAGGCGCCCGGCTGCCTGGAGTACGCGCTGGGTGCCGACCTGCTCGACCCCGGCCGGATCACCGTGTACGAGCGCTGGGAGTCCGATGCGGACCTCGAGCGTTTCCGCGGGTCCGGGCCGTCGGACGAGCAGACGGCGCAGATCCTCGACGCGTCGGTCGCGCGCTACCGGATTTCGGCGGTCGAGGCGCCGTAACCCGGATCCGCGACCAGGTCGGCGCCCGGCTGGTCTCGCTGGGGTGACGGAGGCAGAGCTTTCATAGGGAAAGTTCCGGCTGGGGTGTGGTCAGCGGCGCAGGGGGACCAGGTCGTCGGCGTGGACGACTTCTCGCCTCTGCTCCTCCGGGATCTCGTGCGACGACAGGCCGATCAGGTCCGGCAGCTCGGTTGCGTCGAACGCCACCACTCCGCGGGCCACCGGGCGGTCCTTCGCGTCCACCAGATCCACCACGTCCCCGGCCTGGAACTCGCCTGAAACGCCCGTGATCCCCGCGGCCAACAGGGACCTGCGGCGGCGGACCACCGCCGTCACCGCGCCGTCGTCCAGGCGGAGCGTTCCCGTCGTGTCCGCCGCGTAGCCCAGCCAGAACCTGCGGGCCGACAAGCGCGTGTCCGCCGGGGCGAACGCTGTTCCCGGGGATGCCGACGTCAACGCCGCCGAGGCTTCCGAAGCCGCCGCCAACAGGACCGGGATGCCCGCTCCCGCCGCCGTTCGGGCCGCCGCCAGCTTGGACACCATGCCGCCCGTGCCCAGGCCGGAACTCGACATGCCGACCGAAATTCCGTCCACATCGGACTCCGACAGGACTTCCGTCAGCTTGCGGGTGGCGCCGTCGCGGGGGTCTCCGTCGTACAGACCGTCCACATCGGACAGCAACACCAGCGCGTCCGCGCCGATCAGGTGGGCCACCAGGGCCGCCAGGCGGTCGTTGTCGCCGAAGCGGATTTCTTCCGTCGCCACCGTGTCGTTCTCGTTGACCACCGGGACCGCGCCCAGCGCGAGCAGCCGTGAAAACGTGCGCTGCGCGTTGCGGTAGTGGGACCGGCGGACGACGTCGTCCGACGTCAGCAGCACCTGGCCGACCGTCAGCGCATACCGGCCGAACGACTCCGCGTACGCGTGCGCCAGCTGCAGCTGCCCCACGCTCGCCGCCGCCTGCTGGGTCGCCAGGTCACGCGGGCGCTTGCCCAGCGACAGCGGTGCCAGGCCGGCGCCGATCGCGCCCGAGGACACCAGCACGATCTGCGCGTCGCGGGACACGCGCTCGGCGATCGCGTCGACCAGCGCGTCCAGGTGGGCCACGTCGAGGCCGCTGCCCGCCGTCGTCAGGGCCGAGGAGCCGACCTTGACGACCAGGCGCCGGGCCGCGGCGATCGCTTCGCGCGTGCCGCTCACGCGTCGGGGTCCAAGTCGTCGTCCTCGCCGGTGCCGTCGCGGCGGATCCGGCGGGCCTCCTTGCGCTCGGCCGCGCCGACGCGGTCGGTGCGCTCCAGCCGGACGTCGGTGCCGCGGCCGGACAGGTGCACCGCCACCGACGGCGTCGACGGCTCCCACTCGAACTGGACGTCGCCGACCGTGACCGGGCTGCCCGGCTTCGCGCCGAGCTTCGCCAGCTCGTCCTCGACGCCGAGGCGGTTGAGCCGGTCGGCGAGGTAGCCGACGGCCTCGTCGTTGCCGAAGTTGGTCTGGCGGATCCACCGCTCCGGGCGGGCGCCACGCACGATGAACGCGCCCTCCTCTTCGGGGTCGACCTCGACGGTGAACCCGGAGTCGTCGACGGCGAGCGGCCGCAGGACGATCTTCTCCGGCTCCAGCACCGGCTGCGCCTCGCGGTACTTCTCGACGACGGCGGCCAGCGCGAACGTCAGCTCGCGCAGGCCCTTGCGCGACGCGGTCGAGACCTCGAACACCTGCAGGCCCCGGGCCTCGAACTCCGGCCGGACGAACTCGGCGAGCTCGGCGGCCTCCGGGACGTCGATCTTGTTGAGGACGACCACGCGGGGACGTTCCTCGAGCTTGCCGCCGAGCCCGGGGGTGTACTTGGCCAGCTCCTCTTCGAGCGCGTCCACATCGGACACCGGGTCGCGGCCCGGCTCCAGCGTCGCGCAGTCGACGACGTGCACCAGCACCGCGCAGCGCTCGATGTGGCGGAGGAAGTCGAGGCCGAGACCCTTGCCCTCGGACGCGCCGGGGATCAGGCCGGGCACGTCGGCCATCGTGAACACCGTTTCGCCGCCGGTGATGACGCCGAGGTTCGGCACCAGCGTGGTGAACGGGTAGTCGGCGATCTTCGGCTTGGCCGCGGACAGCACCGAGATCAGCGACGACTTGCCGGCGGACGGGAAGCCGAGCAGGCCGACGTCGGCGACCGAACGCAGCTCCAACGTCAGGCTGCGGGCCTCGCCCGGCTCGCCCAGCAGGGCGAACCCGGGGGCCTTGCGGGCCTTCGACGCGAGCGCCGCGTTGCCCAAGCCGCCGCGGCCACCCTGGGCGGCGACGAACGTGGTGCCGGGGCCGATCAGGTCGGCGACCATCTCGCCGTCCTCGGTGAACACGACGGTGCCGGACGGCACCTTCATCACCAGCGTCTCCCCCGCCGCGCCGGCGCGGTTGCCGCCCTGGCCCATCTTGCCGCTGCCGGCCTTGGCGTGCGGGCGGAAGTGGAAGTCGAGCAGGGTGTGCACGTTGGGGTCGACGACCAGCAGGACGTCGCCGCCGTTGCCGCCGTTGCCGCCGTCGGGGCCGCCGAGGGGCTTGAACTTCTCGCGGTGCACCGAGGCACAGCCGTTGCCCCCGTCACCGGCGGTCAGGTGGATGACCGCGCGGTCCACGAACCGGGACGCCATGACTTGCCTCTATTCACTCGCGAAACCAAAGGGGTACTGACAAAACAAACGAGGGGTGGCACCGGATATTCCGGCCCCACCCCTCGTCAGAGGTCTAGACAGAAGCCGAAACTCAGGCTTCCGACGGCACGATGTTGACCGTCTTGCGACCACGCTTCTCGCCGAACTGGACCGCACCGGCGGCCAGGGCGAACAGCGTGTCGTCGCCGCCGCGGCCGACGTTCACGCCGGGGTGGAACTTGGTGCCGCGCTGGCGGATCAGGATCTCGCCGGCGTTGACCTCCTGGCCGCCGAAGCGCTTGACGCCGAGGCGCTGCGCGTTCGAGTCGCGACCGTTGCGGGAGCTGGACGCACCCTTCTTGTGAGCCATGGCTCAGCCCTCTTTCTGAAAAGCAGATCCGGAGAAGTTCTTACAGGGAGATGGCGGTGACCTCGACGCGGGTCAGCTTCTGCCGGTGACCCTGGCGCTTGTGGTAGCCCGTCTTGTTCTTGAACTTGTGGATCCGGATCTTCGGACCCTTGGTCTGCTCGACGACCTTGCCGGTGACCGAGACCTTCGCCAGCGCGTCGGCGTCCGTGGTGACCTCGCCACCGTCGACGTACAAAACGGCGGGGAGGATGTGCTCGGTGCCCGGCTCGCCCTCGAGCTTCTCGACCTCGACGACGTCGCCGACGGCCACCTTGTACTGCTTGCCGCCGGTCTTGACGATCGCGTACGCCGACACGGAAGTCTCCTGCATTACTCGACAATGGGTGGGGGCCCGCGCGACCGGCCCACCTGGTGGAGACGGCGGTCCTGGACTCGCGCAGCGACCTGCTCTGGTGGCAGGCCGTACTACAGGTTACGTGGGGTGCCCCGGTGCGTTACCACCGGGGTCCCCCTAGTCGTTCACTTGCTCTGGTCGGAGGCGTGCACCGGCGGGCCCGCCGGGCGTGACGCGGCCCGGCGCGGACGGCGCCGGGTGGAGCGCGCGGCCGGTTCGGGCACGCTGACCTCCGGCTCGGCGGCCTCCGGAGCCTCGTTGACCGGCTCCTCCGCGGGTTCCGGCGCCGGGGTCCGCTCGACCTCGGGCTCTTCCTCCGGCGGCACCGGCGCCTCGTCCGCTTCGGTGGTCACCGGGGTGCCGGCGACCTCCTGGGCGGGCTCGGCGGGCGGCTCGGCCGTCACCGGCGTCTCGTCCGCCTCCGTGGTCGCCGGGACGTCCGCGACCTCCCGGGCGGGCCCGGTGCCGTTCACCGCGCCCTGGTCGTGCTCCTTGACGGCCTTGGAGGCGTTGGCCACCGCCGCCACCGCGGACGCGATCGACTCGCGCCGCTCCGGCGGCGGCACCGCGTGCACCTCGGCCTTGGCGGCTTCGGCCTGCTCCTTGGCGGCCTCCTCGCCCTTGCCGCGGCCCCGCGACCGGCGGGAGCTCTTCTCCCCGCCGCCACCGCCACCGTTGCCACCGCCGCCGTTGCCGTTCCCGCCGTGGGAGTGCGAGCCGCCGCCCGCGCGCTGCACCTCGGTCGAGACGAGCACGCCCCGGCCCTTGCAGTGCTCGCACGGCGTCGAGAACGCCTCCAGCAGGCCGGTGCCGATCTTCTTGCGGGTCATCTGCACCAGGCCGAGCGAGGTGACCTCGGCGACCTGGTGGCGCGTGCGGTCACGGCCGAGGCACTCGGTGAGGCGGCGCAGCACCAGCTCCCGGTTGGACTCGAGCACCATGTCGATGAAGTCGATCACGATGATGCCGCCGATGTCCCGCAGCCGGAGCTGGCGGACGATCTCCTCCGCCGACTCCAGGTTGTTGCGGGTCACCGTCTCCTCGAGGTTGCCACCCGATCCGGTGAACTTGCCGGTGTTGACGTCGATCACCGTCATCGCCTCGGTGCGGTCGATGACCAGGTAACCGCCGCTGGGCAGCCAGACCTTGCGGTCGAGGGCCTTGGTGATCTGCTCGTCGATCCGGTGGTCGGCGAACGCGTCGCCGGTGCCGGTGTAGCGCTTGAGGCGCTCGGTGAGCTCCGGCGCGACGTGGCTGACGTAGCCGTTGATCGTCTCCCAGGAGCGGTTGCCCTGGATCTCCAGCTTGGTGAAGTCCTCGGTGAAGAGGTCACGCACGACCTTGACCAGCAGGTCCGGCTCTTCGTAGAGCATGGTCGGCGCGCCGCCCTTCTTGCCGGAACCGGCGGCGGCCTTCTCCTTGATGACGTCCCACTGCGCCTTCAGGCGGTCGACGTCGCGGCCCAGCTCCTCCTCGCCGATGCCCTCGGAGGCGGTGCGGATGATGACACCCGCGTCCTCCGGGACGATCCGCTTGAGGATGTCCTTGAGCCGGCGGCGCTCGTTCTCCGGCAGCTTGCGCGAGATGCCGGTGGCGCCGCCCGCGGGCACGTAGACGAGGAAGCGGCCGGGCAGCGAGATCTGCGTGGTCAGCCGGGCGCCCTTGTGCCCGACCGGGTCCTTCGTGACCTGGACCAGCACCGAGTCGCCGGTCGAGAGCGCCTGCTCGATCTTGCGGGCCTTGCCCTCCAGGCCGGCGGCGTCCCAGTCGACCTCGCCGGCGTACAGCACGGCGTTGCGGCCGCGGCCGATGTCGATGAACGCGGCCTCCATGCTCGGCAGCACGTTCTGGACGCGGCCGAGGTAGACGTTGCCGACGATCGAGCCGGAGCCCGACTGCGTCACGAAGTGCTCGACGAGGACGCCGTCCTCGAGCACCGCGATCTGGGTGGAGTCGCCGTGCTCGGCGACGACCATCGTGCGCTCGACCGCTTCGCGGCGGGCCAGGAACTCGGCCTCGGACAGGATCGGGGCGCGGCGGCGGCCGGCCTCGCGGCCGTCGCGGCGGCGCTGGCGCTTGGCCTCGAGCCGGGTCGACCCGCGGACGCTGCGCACCTCGTCGCGCGCCGGGCGCTCGCGCTCGGCCTGCTCGGCCTTCGCCTGGCGGACGTGCGTGACGGTGTTGGGCGGGTCGTCGGTGCCCTCGGCGTCGTCGCCGTCCGAGCCCTTGCGGCGACGGCGGCGGCGACGGCGCTTGCTGCCGCCTTCGCCCTCGTCGCTGTCGTTGTCGGAGTCGGCTTCGGCTTCTTCGGGCTCTTCGGTGTCCGCTTCGGGCTTTTCGTCCCCGTTGCGGGACTTCCGGCGCGGCTGCTCCTCGGCCTGGTCGTCGTTCTCGGCGGTCTCGTCGCCACCGTCGGCGCCCTTGCCGCGGCCGCGGCCACGGCGGCCCCGGCGGCGACGGCGGCGGCTGCCGGCGTCGTCGTCTTCGTCGAGGTCGGTGGCCGGGGTGGTTTCTTCGGCCTCTTCCTCGGCGGCCTCGGGCTCGGGGCGGGTGCGCTCCGCGCGCTCCGGGCGGGGCTCCGGCTCGGCGAACGGGTCGGCGGGCTTGCGGGCCGGCTTGGCCGCGGGCTCGGCGGGCTCCGGCGGCAGGAAGACCGGCGAGGGTGCGGCGAAGACCGGCAGGTGGGCGCGGGTCTTCTGCCGCGGGCGCGGCTTCTCGGACTCGGCGGCGGGAGCCTGCTCGGCGGCTTGGCCGGTGGCGGTCTGCTGGGCGAACGGCTGACCGGCGGCGGCACGGCTCCGGCCGGCGCCACCCTGGGCGGACGGCTGACCGGCACCGCGGCCGGCGGCCTGGTCCTGCGCGTCGTCGCCACGGCCGGCGGTGCCGGCGGGCTGCTGCGCGAAGGGCCGGTCGGCGTTGCCCCGGCCGGTGGGCTGGTTCTGGCCGGCGGGCTGCTGGGCGGACGGCTGGCTCTGGCCCGCGGACTGGTCCTGACCCGCGCTGCCGTGACCGGCGGCCGGGCCCTGACGACCGGCGCCCTCGGTGAGCGGCTGGCTCGCGCCAGCCTGGCCCGTGGCCTCGTCCTGACGACCGGCGCCGCCTTCGGTGAACGGCCGGTCTGCGCCGCCCTGGCCGGCCGGCTGGTCCTGGCCGGCCGCGGTCGGCTCGGGCGTGCCGGTCGACCCTTCACCCTCGGCGGGCGCGAAGGCCTCGGCCACCTTGAGCGCCACGTCCCTCGTCACGCTCGACTGCGCGCTGCGCACGCTTTCCCCCAGCTCGGCGAGCTGGGCGAGGACGTCCCGGCTGTGCTTCTGCAGCAGCTTCGCCAGCGCGTGCACCCGGATCCGGGGCGGCAGGTCGGCCAGGGGGCCGCTCGTGGGTGTGGCGGGATTCCCGCCGGTGTGCTCGGCGGGTGTTTCCGCGTTCGACATGTGTCTCCTCCGCCCCCGGGCGCGTCTGCCGGTTCGCACCGGCAGGGACGCGGCCGCGCAGGGGCCCCTTTCTGTTCGTTCCGCCGTGGTGGTCACCAGCGACGGGAATCCTTGCCCGACGACCGGGCGCCGCACCACCGCATCCCGGTGACGCGCAGCCCGGTCAAAGGTCTGCTCGGCGCGGTGCGCGGCACTCGCGGCCCCCGGGCCGCCCGCCACGTCGTCCAGCCGCCCGGCTCCGGGCGGCGACGCGCGTCGTGCTGGTTCGTGCACCTCACCGGGCCACAACGCCGCAGGCAGCACCTCTCACGTGCGCCCCGCGGCCCAGCGGCCACCCCGAGTATCCCACACCGGGTGACTGCTCCGGTGTACTCGGTACCTCCGCCCACGCCGCCGGGCGCGCCGCGCACCCACCGGCCGGGGGAACTTGGCCGGATCGCTTGTCCGGCGGGCACGGGGTGGCTACCGTGCGGCTCGGGGTGACCGGGATCTCGCGCGCCGGCACCCGCGGTTCCTGCATCCGGTGGGAGGTCCGGTGTCCCTGCTGGCGCGGCCGCTGCGGGCGGCCGTGTGCACCGTACTGGTGCTTTCGGGATGCGTCACCGCCGGTCCGGCGGTGGCCGAAGCGCCCGCCTGCGGTCACGGCCGGGCCCTGCGCTACGTCGTCGCCTTCGACCGCGGCACGGCCGAGCCCGCCGCCCGCGAGCAGGTAACGGCGGCGTGCGGCGCCACCACCGTCTACTACCCGCAGATCGCCGTGGCGGTCGCCACCTCCGGCGACCCGGCGTTCGGCGCCCGGATCGGGCTCGACCGGGCCTTCAGCGCCCAGGCCGAGCGGCTGGCCGCGCAGCGCGTCACCGAGGCCAGGCCGCAGCCCGCGCGGGCCACGCTGCCCGTCACCGACCCCGCCCGCGTGCCCACCACAGATCTGCGCGGGCAGCAGTGGGACATGCGGATGATCAACGCGGGCGGCGCTGGGGAAGGCAGCCGCGACGTCGTCGTCGGCGTGCTCGACTCGGGGATCGACCCGAACCACCCGGACCTGGCCGGCGCCCTCGATCGCGACGACTCCGCGGGCTGCCTGACCGGGGAGCCCGACCGGGCGCCGTCCGCCTGGGCGCCGACGACGTCGGTGCACGGCACGCACGTGGCGGGGATCATCGCGGCGGCCGGCGACGGGCGCGGGACCACGGGCGTGGCGCCCGGCGTCCGCGTGGCGTCGGTGAAGGTGATCGACGACCGCGGCTACGCCGACCCGGAGGCCGCGGTGTGCGGCCTGATGTGGGCGGCCTCACGCCACCTGCGGCTGACGAACAGCAGCTTCTTCGTGAACCCGTGGACGCTGTCGTGCATCCGCGGCGACGACCGCGGGGTGGTGCACGAGGTGCTGGCGCGGGCGGTGGAGTACAGCACGTCGGCCGGGACGCTGAACGTCGCCGCGGCGACGAACGAGGCCGTCGACCTGACGCCGTCGGCGCGCTCGGGCTCGCCCGGGCCGGGGTCCGGGTGCGAAGCGCTGCCGGCCGCGCTGCGGGACGTCGTCGCGGTGTCCGCCGTCGGCTCGGACCGGGTGAAGGCGGGCTACAGCTCGTACGGGCTCGGCGTGATCGACGTCACGGCCCCCGGCGGGGAGGCCGGCGAGTGCGTGCTTTCGACGGTGCCGGGCGGGTACGCGCCGCTGTGCGGGACGTCGATGGCCGCGCCGCACGTCACCGGGGTGCTGGCGCTGCTGGCGTCCGCCTTGCCGAACGCGGGCCCGCGCCAGCTGCGGCGGACGCTCGACGCCCAGGCGATGCCGATGCCGTGCCCGGCCGACTACGACCTCACCGGCGACGGCACCCAGGACGCCTACTGCGCGGGTTACGAGGGGTTCAACGGCTTCTACGGCCACGGGATGGTGGACGCGCTGGCCGCCGCCGTGCCGCGGGGCAAGCCCGACCCGGCCCGCTGAGCCGGACGGCGGTCAGCGCGGATTCGGGCTGCTCGGTTGCGGCGGAGCGCCGCGACCCGTCACGGCGGCCGGTTGCGGCGGGTCGGCGGCGAGCGGCGGCCTCGACCGGGGCGACCGCCGCGCTCACGTCAGCAGGAGCTTGGCGATCCTCCTCGTCGACGCCCACAGGCCCACCGCGCCCAGGACCAGCAGGTAGGCCAGGTTGACCAGCATGCTCCCCGACAGCAGGCCGTTCGCCAGGCCGCGCATCAGCTCGATCCCGTGGTACAGCGGGAGGCAGCGGACCACCCACTGCAGCGGCTCCGGGTACACCGACAGCGGGAAGAAGGTCGTCGCGAACAGGAACATCGGCATCAGGCCCAGCGCGATGTAGTCGAACTGGGCCGTCGACTTCAGGAACGTCACCAGCGCCATGCCGATCGCCGAGAAGGCCAGGCCCACCAGCAGCGCCGCCGGGACCATCAGCAGCGCCCACCACGACGCCAGCAGTCCCATCCCCGCCGCGATCGCGAGGAACGCCACCGCGTAGACGCCGCCGCGGGTCATCGCCCAGCCGATCTCGCCCAGCGCGATGTCCAGCGGGCCGATCGGCGTCGCCAGCATCGCGTCGTACAGCTTCGCGTACCGCAGCTTGAAGAACAGGTTGTACGTCGACTCGAAGACGGCGCCGTTCATCGCCGACGTCGCCAGCAGCGCCGGCGCCACGAACGCGACGTAGTCCATCGGGTGGCCGTCCGGGCCCGCCACCTCGGTGACGAGCTTGCCGAACCCGAGCTGGAACGCCAGCAGGTAGAGGAACGGCTCGGCCGCGCCGGAGAGGAACATCAGCCAGCTGTTCCAGCTCACCCGCACGGACCGCTCGACGAGCATGCGGGCCCGGCCCGCGTACAGCCCGGTCGGCAGGATCCGCAGCAGCAGCCCGGCCCGCGCGGGCGGGGCTTGGACGCTCACCATCAGACCACCAGCCGCCGGTAGAAGGCCCGGTGCGCGAGCGCCCACCCGGCCGCGAACAACGCCGCGAGCACCGCGAGATGGCCGAGCACCGCCCAGCCGCCGACCCCGCCGAGGCTCACGCCGCGGGCCAGCTGCGTGCCGTGCCAGAGCGGGGACAGCCAGGCCAGCCAGCGGATCGCGCCCGGCAGCTGGGAGATCGGGAAGAACGTGCCGGAGAACAACGTCATCGGCATCACGACGAACCGGAAGATGATCCCGAACCGCTGGCCCTCGTCGTACGTCCGGGCCGCCAGCGCGGTGATCGGCGTGGCGCAGGCGAGGCCGGTGACCGTGCCGACGAGGATCACCAGCAGCACGCCGGGCCCGGTCCAGGCGCCGAAGAACAGCGCGACGAACGCGTAGATCGCGCCGGCGAGCGTGAGCCGCAGGGCCGTCCAGATCAGGTGGCCGCCGAGGACCTGCCCGGGTGACACGGGGGTGGCGGTGACGGCCAGGTAGTCCTTCTGCCACTTGAACCCGGACAGCACGGGATAGCTCGAATCGCCGACGGCCTGCTGCGCGGCACCGGCGGCGAGCAGGGCGGGCGCGATGTACTGCAGGTAGGACAGGCCGCCGGTGGCCGCGCCGGGACGGACCTGCGAGCCGAAGCCGAGGCCCATGGCGGCGAGGAAGAGGACGGGCTGGAGGCCGGTGGAGTACAAAGTGGACACCCAGTGGCGGCGGTACCAGGTCCAGTACCCCTCGACGCGCAGCCAGGCGCCGTGCCAGGTGCCGACCACCCGGCCGGTGGGTTCGACGGTCGTCATCAGTCCACCAGCGTCCGGCCGGTCAACCGGAGGAACACGTCCTCCAGCGAGCTGCGCCGCACCAAGCTCGACAGCGGCCGGACGCCGCGGGCGTGCACGTGTTCCAGCGCCGCCTCGCCGTCGTCGCTGTACAGCAGGACCCGGTCCGGGAGGATCTCCACGCGGTCGGCCAGCCCTTCGACCTGCTGCGCCGCCGCGGCCTGCTCCCCCGACGCGAACCGCAGCTCGACGACCTCGCGCGTCGAGTACCGCTTGATCAGCTCCGCCGGCGAACCCTCCGCCGCGATGCGGCCGTGGTCCATCACGACCAGCCGGTCGCACAGCTGCTCCGCCTCGTCCATGTAGTGCGTCGTCACGATCAGCGTCGTGCCCTGGGCCTTCAACCGGAACAACCGGTCCCACAGCAGGTGCCTGGCCTGCGGGTCGAGCCCCGTCGTCGGCTCGTCGAGCAGCAGCAGCTCCGGGTCGTTGACCAGCGAGCGCGCGATCGTCAGCCGTCGTTTCATGCCGCCCGAGAGCGGGTCGACCTTGTCCCCCGCCCGGTCGGTCAGCTGCGCGAACTCCAGCAGCTCGTCCGCCTTGCGCCGGGCCGCCGCCCGGGACAGGCCGAAGTAGCGGCCGTAGATCAGCAGGTTCTCCCGGACCGTCAGCTCGACGTCCAGGTTGTCCTGCTGCGGCACGACGCCCAGGCGCGCGCGGATCCGCGGCCCGGCCACCTCCGGGTCCAGCCCCAGCACGCGCAGGTCGCCGTCGGTGCGGGGTGACACGCACGCGATCATCCGCATCGTCGACGACTTGCCCGCGCCGTTCGGGCCGAGGAAGCCGAACGCCTCCCCGCGCCGCACCTCGACGTCGATCCCGCGCACGGCCTCGAACTCGCCGAAGCGCTTCACCAGTGCTTTGGCCTGCACCAGCGCCGGTTCCCGGTCCTCCGATTCGTCCACCCCCCGACCATACGAGCGGGCACCGACAAAAACCGAACGGTTTAGCCGCGCACGGTCACGACCAGCGACTGCGTCACCCCGTTGACCGTCACCGACAACCGCGCGACACCCGGCCGCAGCGCCGTCAGGACCCCGGACGCGGGATCGAACGAAACGACACCCCAGCCGACCGTCCAGTCCGCGCTCACCGGGTAGGAGACCGGGACGTCCCGGCTGCCCTGCCGCAGCGAAGCCCGGACGACCGCGCGTTCGCCGCGCTTCAGCGACGACGGTCCCGAAACGGTGAGCGAGTCGACGTTCGGCCGCGTCTCGAAGCGCACCGGCTGGGCGCGGTCGGCGGGGTCGACGCGCAGCAGCGTCCAGCCGACGAACCCGCCGTCGCCGGGCGCGGCCGCGGGTGCCTTGCCCGAGTTGCCGTTGACCAGGTACGGCACGCCGTCCACGCGCGACAGCGAGAACACGCCCGCGTGCGAAGCCACCGAAGCGGCCGGTTTGCCGGACGCCTGCTCGAACCCGGTCAGCCACTGGCTCAGCAGCGTGGCTTCCTTCCGGTCGCCGAGCTGGGAGTTCCCGGTCGGGCTCGGGTCCTTCACCGGGTGGTGCATCGCGACGACGACCCCGCGGACCGACCGGTCCTTCGCCGCCGAATCGAGCGCGTCCCGCAGCATCCGGACCTGGTCGAACCCGCCCGCGCGCAGCGAGCCGCGCGAGGAGTCCATCAACACCAGCCGAATGCCGTGCACGTCGACGACCCGGTGCGTCACGCCGAACGCGGCCTGGAAGTTGGCCAGGCCGTTGCCACCCTCGGCCTCGTGGTTGCCCGGCACGTAGTACCAGGGCACCTTGCCGTCCAGTTCCTCGGTGATGACCTGCTTCGCCAAGACGAAGTCGGGCGCCGTGCCGCGGTCGACGAAGTCGCCGTTGATCAGCACCAGGTCCGGCTTCGCCGCGACGGCTTCCCGCAGCGCCCGCCGAGCCTGGGCGACCAGCGGGCCCGCCGGGTCGTCCGCGGTGAACTGCGCGTCGCTGACGACCGCGACGCGCAGGCCGCCCGCCAGAACCCCGTCGGTGACCAGCGCCGGGTCGTGCGGGGCCGGATCGGCGGGCACGGTGGTCGTCGGCGCCACCTCGAACGTCAGGTCGTCGAACACGAGGTGCCCCTCGTACTGCTGGTCCGGCACGTTTTCGACGGCGTAGAACCGCGCCAGGCGCTGGCCGTCGGGCAGCCCGGCCGGGACCGCCGCGGTGACGTACCGCCAGCCCGTCCAGTCGACGCTCAGCGAAAGGTCCACAATGGACGCCACGTTGGCGGCGTCGCGCAGTTCGGCGCGCAGCCAGGCACCCTTGCCGTCGCCGTTCACCCACAGCCCGATCTTCTGCGTTCCCGAAGGGACCGGAAGCGGCGACGAAGGCGTCACGTACGCGGCGCGCGTCGCGGTCGTGCCGGTGAGCCGGTAGTCCAGCGCGAGACCGGCGCCGCCGTCCCGCCCGGGCGCCGCGGACAGGGCCGCGCCGACGACCGCCGGGAACACCGTCGCGCTCCAGCCGGCCGGGCCGTCCAGCGGGGCCGCGACCTGCGGCACGGTGCCGACCGAGGCGGCCAGGTGCGTGGTCAGGCCCGCGGCCGATGCGGTGATCGCCGACGCGCCGGACGCGGTCAGCGCGGTCACCGTGTAACCGTCGCCCGACGGCTCGACCTTCACGACGGAGTGGTCGTAGTCGAGCTTGACGTCGTCGGGCTCCAGCCAGGTGCCGTAGCCGTCCGCGTCATAGCCGTAGACCTTGAACGTGCTCTTCGCGCCCGCGCCCGACAGCGCGACCTGCTCGGTGCTCGTGCCGAGCCGGATCGCCCTGCCCAGCACGGAAAGCGTCGTCTTGCCGGACGCGCGCCCGGCGCGGGCGACGACGTCGACGCTGCCGGCGCCGTGGCCGGTGACGACTCCGCGCGTCACGGTCGCCCGCCGGAAGTCCGACGTGCTCCAGCGCGGGTCGGCGGCGACGGCTGCGCCCGTCTCGTCGTGGCCGTCGGCGACCAGGTGCCGGGTCAGGCCGGTCAGCACGCGGTTCGCGTCGCCGGTCGCCACGGCGGGCGCCGGCGCGAAGCCGGTGAGCCTGCCGCTGCCGGGCACGGTCCCGAAGCCGATCCCGTTGGGCACCAGGCGTTCCCCGCCGTCCGACGGCGCGTTGCGGACGCTCGGCGCGGCCTCGCCTTCGTTGCGGGCCAGGAGCGTCGACGAGCCGCCGCCGTCGAGGTTGATGGCGTCGTCGGCGCCGAGGCTCTTCATGTGCCGGGCCAGTTCCAGCTCGGTCATCCCGCGACTGTCGGCCTGGCGACCGTCCACAGTGGCCAGCCACAGCCGCCGGCCGTCGGCGGAGAAGCCGACCGCGGTCCGGGGGTGCATGGCCACGTCGTCGACCGGCTGCACGACGCCGTCGCGGAGCAGGACTTCGTTGCCGCCCACGGCGACCGCGATCTTGCCGGCGTCCGAGCGCGGCGCGTACGTGACGCCCACCGGGTCACCCGGCTTGAGCGCCGCGAGGGCGTCCGCGCCGGCTTCGCGGGCCAGCAGCAGCGTCGTGCCGGCCGCGATGGGGCCGGCCGCGGGCTGGTCGCGAACCGCGGTGACGACGCCGTCGCGCAACTCGACCTCGCGCACCCGCGACGCTCCGGCCACCGACGTCGCGCGCCCGGAGGCACCCCACAACGGCGTGTAGACGCCGATCGCGTCGGTACCGAGGACCGGGCTGTTGAAGTTCGTGGCCTTCACCGTGCCGCCCGGCAGCGTCACGGTCGCTTCGAGGAAGACCGAAGCGAGCTGCGCCTTGCCTTCGTCGGTGATCGACGCGGTGAGGTTGTGCCCGGCGGCGGGCGCGGTCTGCAGTTGCCCGCGGTCGATGCCGACGCCGATCGGCGCGCCGGTGGCGTTGATGTCGAAGAAGTCGCCGTTCACGCCGGCGACCGCGCCGGTGCGCGCGACCTGCTGCGACAGCGGCGTGCGCGCGGAGACCGTGCCGGGGCTCAGGTACGTCGGCTTCAGGACCTTGCTGCCCAGGTCGACGGACAGGGTGTCGCCGCGGATCCAGCCCGCCGGGTCGAACCGGTCGAACTGGGTGAGGTTCAGCCCGGGCGCGACCTCGGTGGTGGCGCTGCCGGTGACGAGGCCGTCGTCGGGGTCCGCGGCGGCGAAGGTGGTCACGCCTTCGCGAGCCGACGACGCGGCGGGCGCGGCCTCGACCGGAGGCGTGCCGAGCGGCGCCTTCAGCGGGTCGGCGTGGGCGGGGACGACGAACACCGTCGCGAACAGGGCGGCGAGCGGCAGCGCGATGTGTGGCTTCTTCACCAGGTACCCCAGTATCGAGTGAGAGTGAGCCGGACCAGCACAGCGCAGCGGCACGGCCGGAGGAAGGCTTCCCGGTGAACGCCGCCTGAATGGTCTAGAACAGCTGTCGGGTCAGGCGGTGAAAGGGGCCTTGAGGAGCTGGTCGGCGACCGCGGTGTCACCGCTGACGTCCGGTGGGGTGGCCGTGCGCTTCCACAGGTGCAGCAGGAGGTCCCGGGCCGTCGCCTCGGCGGTCGCGGCGGGTTCGGTCGCCGGGCCGAGCGCGGGCGGTTCGCCCGGGTGCAGCGTCCAGACGTCGCCGGTGTCGGTGGCGCGCAGCGCGAGGGGTGCGGTCAGCGACGGCGCGGCGTGCCAGCGCGTGACGCGCGGGAGCCAGGCGGTCAGGACCTCGTCGACGCCGTCCGCGGCCACGGCCGGGTCGAGCGCGTGGTCGCTGCCCGAGTCGGCGAGGTGGACGGCGGTCTCGTGAACTTGGCGGCGGAACCAGAACGCCTTGGTCTTCGCGGTGCCGCCGAAGTGCCAGCACCGGTCTTCGGGAGTCGCTTCGGCGAGGGCGTCGAGCAGGATTCCGGCGCTTTCCGCGTACCAGGCCGCGAGATCGGCGCCCGGGCCGGTTTCGAAGTTCTGCGGCTGGACTTCCCCGGTGGTGACGACGGTGGCGGCCCAGCGGTGCACGTTCCCGAGGTGGGTGCCGAGGTCGGCCAGCGTCCAGCCGGCGCAGTCGGGCACCTTCGCGGCCGGGTCGCCGGTGCGCAGCCGCTCGGCGAACGCGTCGGTCAGCTCGCGCAGCACCGGCAGGTACCCGCGGGCGGGGAACGGCATCGTCGTCATCGGGTCTCCCCAGGAAACCGGGGCCGCGCGGCGGGCGCGGCCCCGGTGCCGGTCACAGCATCACAGGTCGGGGAACCAGAGCTTCAGCTCGCGCTCGGCCGACTCCGGGGAGTCCGAGCCGTGGACCAGGTTGTACTGGGTCTCCAGCGCGAAGTCGCCGCGGATGGTGCCCGGGATGGCCTTCTCGACCGGGTCGGTGCCGCCGGCCAGCTGCCGGAACGCGGCGATGGCGCGCGGGCCCTCGACGGCGAGCGCGACCAGCGGGCCCGACGTGATGAACTCGAGCAGGTCGCCGAAGAACGGACGCTCCTTGTGCTCGGCGTAGTGCTCCTCGGCCAGCGCCTGCGGAACGGTCCGCAGCTCGAGGGCGGCGAGCTTCAGGCCCTTGCGCTCGATGCGCGAGACGACCTCGCCGACGAGGCCGCGCGCGACGCCATCGGGCTTGACGAGGACCAGCGTGCGTTCAGTCACGACGGTGTTTCTCCTTGGTACGGGTGAGGGTCGGTGCGCGTGAGCGTAGCCGACCTCGGTCAGCGGCCTTGCGGGTGCAGCTTCTTGGACCACAGCGACGCCCCCGTGGCGTCCCGCAGGTCCACCGTCAGGTCGCCGCTGCCGGCGTCGATGTTCAGCTCGCCGAAGTGCTGGAAGCCGTCGATCGGGGCCGTGTTCGCCGTCGGTGGGGCGTGCACGAACACCGCCTCCGGGCCGAACGTCGGGTCGAGCTGGTTCGGCCCGAACGCGCCCGCGTTCAGCGGCCCCGACACGAACTCCCAGAACGGGTCGAAGTCCTGGAACGCCGCCCGGTCGGGGGAATAGTGGTGCGCCGCCGTGTAGTGGACGTCCGCCGTCAGCCACACGACGTTGCGGACGCGGCGGCGCTGGATCTCCCGCAGCACCCACGCCAGCTCCGTCTCGCGGCCGCCCGGCGCGCCCGGGAGGTTGTTCGCCACCGCTTCGATGTCCGTGCCGTCCGGGACGACCAGGCCCAGCGGCATGTCCGCCTGGACGATCTTCCACGTCGCCGTGCTGCGGCCGAGTGCGTCGGCCAGCCAGCGGGCCTGCCGGTCGCCGAGGATGTAACCCGGCTTCGTCTGGTCCGCGGTGTTGGCGTTGCGGTAGGTCCGCATGTCCAGCACGAAGATCTCCGCGCGCGAGCCGTACTTGAAGCTGCGGTAGACGCGGCCGTCGACCGCGGCGCGCGAGTCGATCGGGTGCCACTCGTGGAACGCCTGGTACGCCCGCGGCGCGAGGACGTCCGTGCGCTTCTCGGTGTAGGCCGGGTTGTCGAGGACTTCGCCCGGGTACCAGTTGTTCGAGACCTCGTGGTCGTCCCACTGGACGCACGAGGGCACCTGCGCCGCGAAGCGCCGGAAGTTCTCGTCGAGCCGGTTGTACGCGTGCTGGCCGCGGAACTCGTCCAGTGTCTCGGCGACCTTCGACTTCTCCGGTGTGACGACGTTGCGCCACGTGCGGCCGCCGGGCAGGGTGACCGTCTCCGTCAGCGGGCCGTCGGCGTACACCGTGTCGCCGCTGTGCAGGAACAGGTCGGGGCGGCGGGCCGCCATCGCCGAGAAGATGGTCATGCCGCCCAGGGCCGGGTTGATGCCCCAGTTCTGGCCGACGACGTCGCCCGACCACACGATCCGGGTGTCGCGGCGGCCCACCGGCGCGGTGGCGAACCGGCCGGTCAGCGGCTCGCTCGTGGCGCGCCCGTCGAGGGACTCCGCCGTGACGCGGTAGTGGTACTCGGTGCCGGGCGCGAGGCCGGCGACGCGGACCTGCCCGGTCCCGCCGGTGGCCGGCCCGGCGAGCGGCCCCGGGATCCGGCGCGCGTGCCGGAAGGACGGGTCGCGCGCGATTTCGACGACCAGCCGCGACGGCCGGTCGGCCCGCGACCAGACGATCGCCGAGCCGGGCGTGACGTCGCCGGACTGGACGCCGTGGGTGAGCACGGGCCGGCCGGCGCGCACCAGCGGCGTCGCGGCGAAGGCCGTCGAAGGCAGGACGAGGCTGGCGGCGGCGCCGGTGAGACCGGCCTTGAGCAGGGTGCGGCGGGAGTGGTGGGTCGGTTCGGTCATGCGCGGTTTCTATCCCGCCGCGGCCAACGCCGTCTTGCGCGCGGGTGAACGAACATTGGGGTTTTCCCCCATACCCGGGACCGATCGCCGTCGGTAGCGTAGCGATCACGACAAGGGGGTTCGAATGGCAGTCTTCAGGAAAGTGCTCGCCGTCGTCACGGCGGCGCTTTCGGTCACCACACTCGGCGCGGGGGTCGCGAACGCCGGCGAAGAAGGCGGTGGGAAAGCCGTCCTCCGCTACACCGAACACGGCATCCCGCACATCGTCGCGAAGGACTTCGCCGGCCTCGGCTACGGGTACGGCTACGCGGCGGCGACCGACAACGTCTGCGAGCTCGCGAACATCTACCTCACGGTGAGCGCGCAGCGGTCGAAGTACCTCGGCCCGGACGGCGAGGGCTACCCGTCGCTGTCCGAGGCGGCGAACAACCTGCACAGCGACCTGTTCTTCCAGAAGATCAACGACTCCGGCGTCGTCGACCGGCTGGCCGCGCAGCCCGCGCCGCAGGGACCGCGGCCGGAGGTCCGGCAGATCGTTTCGGGGTACGTCAAGGGGTTCAACGCCTACCTCGCGCGCACCGGCCGGGCCGGCATCTCCGACCCGGCCTGCCGCGGCGCGGCCTGGGTCCGGCCGATCACCGAACAGGACTTCTACCGGCACTTCTACGCCATCGCGATCACCGGTGGCCAGGGCGTGGTGACCGAAAGCCTGTTCACCGCACCGCCGTCCGGCCCGACACCGGCGCCGGGCACGGCCGCGCAGCTCTCGGAGCAGGTCCGGAAAGCATTGGGCGGCAGCGGGCTGGGCAGCAACGGCATCGCGATCGGCGCGGACTCCACCGCGGCCGGCAAGGGCAGCGTCCTGCTCGGCAACCCGCACTACCCGTGGCAGGCGGGGCGCCGGTTCTGGCAGAGCCAGCTGACCATCCCCGGCCGGTTCGACGTCGCCGGCGCGAGCCTGCTCGGGATGCCGTTCGTCCAGATCGGGCACACCGCCGACGCGGCCTGGACGCACACGGTGTCCACCCCGGTCACGTTCGGCCTCTTCGAGGTCCCGCTGACGCCGGGCGACCCGACGACGTACCTGGTCGACGGCAAGCCGGAGAAGATGACGTCCCGCGACGTCACGGTCCAGGTGCGCCAGGCCGACGGCTCGCTGAAGCCGGTCCGCCAGACCTTCTGGTCGACCCGGTACGGGCCGGTGATGGCCGACTTCCAGGGCATTCCCCTGCCGTGGACGGCGAAGTCGGCGTACGCGGTGCGCGACGCCAACGCGACGAACCTGCGCGGGCTCAACACGTGGTTCGAGCTGGACCAGGCCCGCAGCACGGGTGACATCGTGCGAGCGCTGAGCCGCACCCAGGGCGTCCCGTGGGTCAACACCATCGCCACCGACCGCGCCGGCAACGCGCTCTACGCCGACATCCAGGTCGTCCCGCACGTCACCGACGAGCTGGCGAAGGCGTGCAGCACCCCGTTGGGGCAGGGCACCTTCGAGCAGGTCGGACTGGCCATTTTGGACGGTGCGAAGTCGACGTGCCAGTGGGGTTCCGACCCGGGCGCGATCGAGCCGGGCATCTTCGCGCCGTCGCGGCTGCCGCAGCAGCAAAGCCGTGACTACGAACTGAACGCCAACGACAGCGCCTGGCTGGCGAACGCGAAGGCGCCGATCACGGGGTACCCGCACATCGTCGGCGACATCGGCACCGAACGCTCGCCGCGCACGCGGGAAGCGTTGCTCACGGCCGAAAAGGGCGGCTTCACAACGGACTCGATGAAGAAGATGCTCTTCGCCGACCACAGCCTGTTCGCCGACCTCACGGCCGCGGACCTGGCGAAGCTGTGCGCGTCCTTCCCGGGCGGGCAGGCGCCGTCGTCGTCCGGTCCGGTGCCGGTCGGGCCGGCCTGCGACGCACTAGCGACGTGGGACCACAACTACTCGCTCGACAGCCGGGGTTCGCTGTTGTTCCAGCGGTTCGCGGCGCGGCTCGGGAACGTGGACCGGTTCGCCGTGCTGTTCGACCCGAAGGCGCCGTTGACCACACCGAACACGCTCAACGTGGGCAACGCCGACGTCCAGAAGGCGTTCGGGGACGCGCTCGTGGAGCTGCGCACGGCCGGGCTGGCCCCCGACGCGCGGCTGCGGGACGGGCAAGCGGTGACGCGCAACGGCGAGCGCATCCCGATCCACGGCGCTCAGGGTTTCCTCGGCGTGCTCAACGTGATGACGCCGGTGTGGGACCCGGCGCGCGGGAACGTCGAGGTGGTGCACGGGTCGAGCTACATCCAGGTGGTCGGGTTCCGCGGGAACGCGTGCCCGGACTCCTCGACGTTGCTGACGTACTCGCAGTCGGCGAACCCGAAGTCGCCGTACTTCAGCGACCAGACGAAGCTCTACAGCCGGGGTGAATGGGTGAAGGAACGCTTCTGCGAAGCCGACATCCTGCGCTCCCCCGCGCTGCGGGTCGTCGTCCTGCGCTGACGTGCGCGGCGGAGGCGGGCGGTCAGCCGCCCGTCTCCGCCGCCAACGCGCGCAGGTCGGCGAAGGCTTCGTCGAGGTGCTCGTCCAGGCTGCGGTTCGATTCTTCGATCCAGGCTCCGGCCGCGTGGTGGAAGGTCACCCAGCCGATGTGGGCGGCCAGCGCGGCGAGCCGGTCGGCGACCCCACGCCCGCGCAGCGCCGCCGCGAGGGCGTCGGTCATCGTCGCGGCCTTGGCCAGGTCGCGTTCGCGCAGCGCCGGGGTCGCGGCGATGACCGCCAGCCGCGGTTCGGCGAACGACCGGTTGCCTTCGAGGATCCGCGCGGACTGCCGGAACGCGCGGATCAGGACTTCGAGGGGCGACAGCCCATCGGGCGCGCCGGCCACCGAAGCCGTCAGGTCCGCGCGCAGGGTGGCTTCGCCGTCGAACAGCACTTCGCGCTTGTCCGGGAAGTGCCGGAAGAACGTGCGTTCGGTGACGCCGGCCCGGGCCGCGATCTCGGCGGTGGTGGTCCGGTCGAAGCCGCGCTCGGCGTACAGCTCCAGCGCCGCCTGCTGAAGGCGGCGGCGCGCTTCTTCTCCGCTGCGGGGCACCGCGTCAGCTTACCCGTTGTGACAGTGACTGACACTACGAGGTACAGTTCGTAGTGTCAGTCACTGTCACAACGCGGGAGAGTCCCATGCACGTCTTCGTCACCGGCGGGTCCGGCCAGACCGGCCCCGCCGTCGTCACCGAGCTGCTCGCGGCCGGGCACACGGTCACCGGATTGGCGCGTTCGGACGCGGCCGCCGCCCGGCTCGCGGCGCTCGGCGCCACCCCGCACCCCGGCTCGCTCGACGACCTCGGCAGCCTCCGCACCGGCGCCGAAGCCGCCGACGGCGTCCTGCACATGGCCTTCGGCGGCGACTTCAGCGACCTCGACGACATGACCCGCCGCGACCGCACGGCGATCGAGACGCTCGGCCGGGTCCTGGTGGGTTCGGGCAAGCCGTTCGTGAGCACGTCCGGGACGCTGGTCATGCCCGCCGGCCGCGAGAGCACCGAGCGGGACGAGCCCGACGGCGCCGGGCTCGCCGCGTTCCGGATCGCCGGCGAGCGGGCCTGCCTGGACTTCGCCGGGCAAGGCGTGCGGGCGAGCGTCGTCCGGCTCGCGCCGACCGTCCACGGCCCCGGCGACCACGGGTTCATCGCCTGGCTCGTGGACACCGCGCGCAAGACCGGGCAGTCGGCCTACGTCGGCGACGGCGACAACCGCTGGCCCGCGGTCCAACGGCTCGACGCGGCGGTCGTGTTCCGCCTCGCCCTGGAGGGCGCCCCGGCCGGCAGCGTGCTGCACGCGACGGCCGAGAACGTGCGCTTCGGGGACATCGCGGAGACGATCGGACGCGGGCTCGGCCTGCCCGTCGTCTCCCTGACGCCCGAGGAAGCCGCCGGGCACTTCGTCAGCCCGTTCATCGCGCGGGCCTACGGCACCGACGCGCCCGTCTCGAGCGCGTTCACGCGGGAGCTGCTCGGCTGGTCACCACGCCACACCACGCTGCTCGACGACGTGGCGGACGGCGACTACCTGTAGGAGGTCAGGGCTGGGGCTGCTGGCTCGCCAGGGTGCCGGCCGCCATGCGGCGGGCGACGTCCTTGCGCAGCCACAGCAGCCACAGCCAGACCGCCAGGAAGAGCGCCCCCAGCACGGCGATCGCGGGCAGCCAGAACACCAGCGCGATCAGCACGACCTGCAGGCCGAGGATCACCGGCACCGCCCAGGGGCGCTTGACGAACCCGCAGGTCACGACGAGCAGCACGGCCACCGCGATGACCGTCCAGCCCGTGCCCGTGCCGATCCCGCCGCCGAGCTTGTTGACGACCGGCAAGGCGAGGGCGACCGTGATCGCCTCCATGATCAGGGTTCCCGACATCACGCCGCGGAAGCCCTTCATCGGGTCCTTCGGCTTGGGCGTCTCGTTCTCGTTCGACGTCACGCCGGCTCCTTCCCGAACAGGGTGCGCGCCTCGCCGGCGGTGACCACCGAGCCGGTGACGAGGACGCCGCCGCCGGACAGCGGCTCTTCGGGGTCTTCGCTGGTCTCCACCAGCGCGATCGCCGTCTCGATGGCCGTCTCCAGGTCGGTTTCGGCGACCACGCGCTCCTCGCCGAAGATCGAGATCGCCAGCTGGTTCAGCTCTTCCAGGGGCATCGCGCGCGGCGACGAGTTGCGCGTCACGACGATGTCGGACACCACCGGCTCCAGGGCGTCGAGGATGCCGTGCGCGTCCTTCTCGGCCATCACGCCGACCACCGCGACCAGGCGGCGGAAGGCGAACTCCTCGGCCACCGTCGTCGCCAGCGCGCGGGCGCCGTGCGGGTTGTGCGCGGCGTCGAGCATGACCGCCGGCGCGGCCCGGACCCGCTCGAGCCGTCCCGGGGTCTCGACCTCCGCGAACGCCTCGCGGACGGCCTCGACGACCAGCTGCTTGTCCTTGCCCGCGCCGAAGAACGCCTCGACCGCGGCCAGCGCGAGCGCGGCGTTCGCGGCCTGGTGGGCGCCGTGCAGCGGCAGGAAGATGTCGTCGTAGACCCCGCCGAGGCCCTGCAGCTTGAGCAGCTGCCCGCCGACGGCGATCTCCTTCTCGAGCACGCCGAACTCGCTGCCCGCGCGGGCGACCGCCGCGTCGACCTCGACGGCCCTGGCCAGCAGCACCTTCAGGACCTCGGGGTCCTGCTCCGCGATGACCGCGACCGAGCCGGGCTTGATGATGCCCGCCTTCTCCTTCGCCGCGCTGACGGCGTCCGGCCCCAGGTACTCGACGTGGTCGAGACCGATCGGGGTGAGGACGGCGACGTCGGCGTCCGCGACGTTCGTGGCGTCCCAGGCGCCGCCGAGGCCCGCTTCGAGCACGGCGGCCTCCACCGGCGCGTCGGCGAACGCGGCGAACGCCATCCCGGTGAGGATCTCGAACTTGCTCATCTCGACGCCGTCCGCACTCGCACCGTCCACCATGGACACGTACGGCGCGATGTCGTGCCACAACTCGGCGTAGCGCGCGGCGGAGATCGGCTGCCCGTCGAGCGCGATCCGCTCGGTGACCAGCTGCAGGTGCGGGCTCGTGTAGCGGCCGACGCGCAGGCCCATCCGGGTCAGCAGCGCGTCGATCATCCGGGCCGTGGAGCCCTTGCCGTTCGTGCCGGCGACGTGCAGCACCGGGTAGCCCTTGTTCGGCTCGCCCAGCAGCTGCGTCAGCGCGGCGATCCGGGCCAGCGACGGCTCGATCTTCGTCTCCGGCCAGCGCTGGTTCAGCTCGGCTTCGACGGCCAGCAGCTCGCGCCGCGCTTCGGGCCCGTCCGGGTCGCCGTACACCGCGGCTTCGCCCTGGTCGTCGAGCTCGTGCAGCTCGGCGTCCTCGGGCACGGTCAGGTCGGGGACCGGGCCGGTGGCGAGGTTGTCGCCCAGCTGGCCTACCCCGCCGATGCCGCCGCGCGAACCACCGCCCGCTTCGAACGCGGTGTCGCGGACGTCCAGCTCCGGGTCGTGGTCGTCGGACTCCTCGTAGCCCGACGTCCCCAGTTCGTCGACGCCCGCGAAGCTGTCGAGATCCGACAGGTCCGGCTTGCGACCTGTCTCATCCTGCGGCACTGAATCTCCTCCGGCCTGGGGTTTTCGGCTTGCCTTGCGAGTCTACGTGCGGGCGCGGTGGCACTCTCGACGCATGCCGTTCAACCACAACGACCACTACCACCCGCTGCTGCTGGACCACCTGCCGCCGGGCCCGGGGATCGCGCTGGACGTCGGGTGCGGGACGGGCCGCTTCGCGCGGCGGCTGGCCGCGACCGGCATGGCGGTGGAGGCGGTCGACGTCTCCGCGGCGATGGTCGAGGCGGCGGCGGGCCTCGGGTCCCCCGGCCCGGGCGAGATCGTCTACCGGCAGGCCGACGTCACGACCGATCCCCTGCCCGAGGCGCACTACGACTTCATCTCGTGCCTGGCGTCGCTGCACCACATGCCGTTCGAGACGCTCGCCAAGCTGCGCCGCGCTCTGGTGCCGGGTGGCGTGCTCGTAGTGCTGGGCCTGGCCAGGCCCAGCACGCCGGTGGACTGGGCGCGGGCCGTGGCGGCGGTGCCGGTGAACGCGCTCGCGCGGCTCGTCGTCTACGCCGGCGAACGGCTGAACGGCGGCGCCGAGGACGGCCCGAAGGCCCCGGTCGTCGACGACTACCCGACGCTCGCTGAAGTGCGGCGCGAGGCGGCCCGGCTGCTGCCCGGCAGCACGGTCCGGCCGTTGCTGTTCTGGCGCACGTTGATCACTTACCGTGAGCACGGTGACGGTGACCCCACTGCGGGGTGAAGTTCATCTCCGTCGCCGCCCGAGGCTCGCTAGATGTGGAAGCAACGTTTCCACCAGCGAGAACGGGGTCTTCATGCGCATCACCCGGCTGCTCACCGCCGTCGTCTCGGCAGCCGTCCTGCTGCCGGCGTCGGCGACAGCGGCGTCCGCGGCGACCGTCGGCAGCTACGTCGCCCTCGGCGACTCCTACACCTCCGGGCCGTTCATCCCCGCTCAGCGGCTCGACCCGCTGGGCTGCGGGCGGTCCACCGCGAACTACCCGTCGGTGCTGGCCGCGGCGCTGCACGCCGGGCGGTTCACCGACGTCAGCTGCGCCGGCGCGGACACCACGAACATGACCCGGCCGCAGGGCGTGCCGTTCAACGGGACCAACCCGCCGCAGCTCGGCGCGCTGCGGATCGACACCGACCTGGTCACGCTCGGCATCGGCGGCAACGACTACGGCGTCTTCGGCAGCCTGACCTCGACGTGCCCGGGCCTGCGGGCGAGCGACCCGACGGGCAACCCCTGCGAGCAGCACTTCAAGGGTTCGGTCACGTCGGCGATCGACAACATCGGGCCGCGGGTCGAGGCGGTGCTCGCCGCGATCCACGAGCGTGCCCCGAAGGCGCGGGTCCTGCTGGTCGGCTACCCGCGGATCGCGCCGGAGAAGGGCTACTGCCCGGACGTGCTGCCGTTCGCCGACGGCGACTACGCGTGGCTGAACAGCGTCGAGGAGAAGCTGAACTCGACGCTGTCCGACGCCGCGGACGCGGACGGCGCGACGGAGTTCGTCGACACGTTCGGCCCGTCCCGCGGCCACGACGCGTGCGCGCGCGGCGGTTCGGCGTGGATCAACGGGAAGGACCAGAACATCTTCGAGGCGGCCGCCTACCACCCGGTCAAAGCGGGGATGGCGGGCGTGGCGGCGGTGGTGCTCAAGTCCCTGCGCTGAGGAACTCCAGCACGAGCCGGGCGAACTCGTCCGGCAGCTCGGCCGGGGCACCGTGCCCCGCGTCGATCTCGGCGGCGCGCGCGTCCGGGATCGCGGCGACCAGCTCGCGTTGCTGCTCGGCCGTGATCAGCCGGTCGTGCGCGCTGCCGAGGACCAGTACTCTTGCCGCGATCTTCCCCAGGATCGGGCGGAGGTCGACGGCCCGATCGGTTTCGATCTGCCGGGCGGTCCCGGACTGGATGGCCGGCTCGAGCGTCTTGACGAGCTGTTCGTTGCTCTCGGCGGTGGCCTGCTCCCAGTAGCGCGGGCCGAACGCCATCAGCGGGAGCATGCGGGCGAAGGTCCCCGTTGCGAGCAGGTCCAGCCAGTAGCGGAACTCGGCGTCCTGCCGGGTATCGGTCGCGGGCCAGGCGGCGTGGAGGACCGCTCTCCGGACGCGGTCCGGGCGGGTGCCGGCCAGGTGGGCGGCGACGACCGCGCCGAGGGAGTGGCCGACAACGTGGGCTTCGGTTGCCTTCGCATGGTCCAGCACAGCTTCGGCCTGAGCGGCGAGGGCTTCGACGGTGATCTCTTTGCCGTCGTCGGTGGTCAAGCCGGAGCCCGGGAAGTCGGGCGCCAGGACGGTGAAGCGCTGCTTCGCCCTCTCGGTGAGGTGCGCCCACTGCTCGCGGGAGGCGGCGGTGCCGTGCAGCAGGAGCAGCGCGGGGCCGTCGCCGGTCCGGTCGTAGTGGACGACGGCGTCTTCGAGCGTGACTTTCGGCATGGTTCAGGCGATCTCTCGGAGGGCGGCGGTGAACGCGCGCGGGTCTTCCTGGTGCGGGATGTGGCCGCAGCCCTCTATGACCCGGACTTCCGCACCCGGCGTTTCCGCCGCGCACTCGCGGGAGACTTCGACGGGGATCTGGGTGTCCAGTTCGCCGTGCAGGTAGGTGATCGGGACTTTGAGGTCCTTCAGCCGGGGCCGCGGGTCGTACGTGGTGATCTCGGTGAAGTGGGCGTCGATGTAGACGCCGGAGTCGAGCAGCTGGCGGATCGTCCAGTCGACCAGCGCGGGCGACGCCTTCGGACCGAACCAGCCGGGCACCCAGCCGGCGACGGTGCCGAAGCGGTCGTCGACGAGGTTCTTCCGGAGGTCCTGCACGGTGTCGCGCATGCCGGTGCTCGGCCAGTACCCCGGGCTGTCGACGGCGACCACCCGGTGCACAAGTTCGGGGTGGGCGAGGGCGAGCTCGGTGGCGAAGACACCGGCGATGCTGGAGCCGACGACGGTGGGCGTGGCGCCGAGCGTTTCGATCACCGCGGCGAGGTCTTCGACGACTCCGGCGGTGGAGTTGCCGTCGAGCGGGCGGTCCGAGCGGCCGCAACCGCGCCAGTCGAGGGTGATGACGCGGTGGTAGCGCACGAGATCGGGCAAGCAGGCCTGCCAGACGCGGCCGCTGGCGCCCCAGCCGTGCAGGAGCAGCAGGGCCGGGCCGGTGCCGGCGTCTTCGTAGTAGAGCCGGGTGTCGTTGACGTCGAGGTAAGGCATGTCTCGAGCTTGGTGCTCGTTTTCGCGGTGATCGATGGGCAGTCCGCTCGTACACTCATCACGAAAGCTGATGAATGGGGTGGGCCGGTGGAGCTGCGGCAGCTGAGGTACTTCGTGGCGGTTGCGGAGGAGCTGCACTTCGGCCGCGCGGCGGAGCGGCTGCACATCGTCCAGCCGGCGGTGAGCCAGCAGATCCGGCGGCTGGAGCGCGCCCTGGGGGTGGCGCTGTTCCTGCGTACGACGCGGTCGGTGGTGTTGTCGGAGGCCGGGCAGCGGTTCTTGCCGCACGCGCGCGCGGTGCTGTCGGCGGCCGACCGGGCGGCGGATTCGGTGGCGGAGTTCCGGCCCGCGGGTTCCTCGGTCCGTCTGGGGACCAGCGAGGGACTGGGTGATCGGCTGGACGTGTTGCTGGGGGCGTTTGCCCGGTTGGCGCCTTCGGTTTCGTTGGAGCTGGTGCACGCGCCGACTTCCCAGCGGTTGGAGCGGGTTCGCGACGGTTCTCTTGACGCGACCATCGTGCGGGGGTCTTGGCCTTCTTCCGGACTCGACTTCACTCCCTTGTGGATGGACGAGGTTTTGGTGGCGTTGCCCGCTTCCCATCCCCTTGCGGCTTCTTCTGTTGTCTCTTTCGCTTCGCTGGCTTCGCTTCCGGTGCGGTTGAGCCCGCCTTCGCGGAACCGGCCGTTGTTCGAGCTGGTGGTGTCTTGTTGCCGGTCGGCGGGGTTCGAGCCGGTACTGGGTCCCGATTTCACGACAGCGCAGGACACGTTGGGAACGCTGGGGTTCGGCCGTCCACACTGGACGGTGTTCTACCGGGCGCACGCCAATTTGCTGCCGGTGCCGGGGGTGGTGTTCCGGCCACTCCGGGACCCGACACCGCGGATGCAGACGTATCTGGCAACACCGGCGGAGCGCCGGGTGACACCAGAGGTGGTGGCGTTGATCGAAGCGGCGCGCACCATCGACGCCGACTGAGCAGCCCCCGTTTTCCACGCTACCGGAGGGGTACGACAAAGCCCGGCTCCTGCAGGAGGAACCGGGCTTTGCAAGGCGGCACTTTCACGTGAAAGTGCCGCCGTCGGCTCAGGAAGCCGGCAGGGCAGCCAACCGGGCCGTGATCCGGTCGATGTCCGCCACCGCCGTCTCGCGACGGGTCTTGATCTTGTCCACCACCTGCTCCGGGGCCTTCGCGATGAACGCCTCGTTGCCCAGCTTCGCCTCCGTCTGGGTCAACTCCTTCTGAGCCGCCGCCAGGTCCTTCTCCAGACGCTTGCGCTCCGCGGCCACGTCGACCGTGCCCGACAGGTCCAGCTCCACCGTCACCACGCCGTCGCCCAAAGCCACCTCGAGCGACGCGCTCGCGGCGAACTCGGGAGCAGGCTCAGTCAACCGGACCAGCGACCTGATCGCCGACTCGTGACCGCCCTCGTACCCCGCCAAGCGGGCCGCCACCTTCTGGCCCGGCTTCAGGCCCTGGTCCGCTCGGAACCGGCGGATCTCCGTCACCAGCTTCTGGACGTCCGCGATCCGCGCATCGGCCACGGAATCGGCAAAACCAGACGAAGCCGCGGGCCAAGCAGCGACCACCAGGGAAGCGCCGCCCGTCAGCGCCGTCCACAGCTTCTCCGTGATGAACGGGATGAACGGGTGCAGCAACCGCAGCACCGTGTCCAGCACGTGCCCGAGGACAGCGCGAGTCGAAGAAACCCGCGAGGAATCCCCTTGGTACAGCTGGACCTTCGCCAGCTCCAGGTACCAGTCGCACAGCTCGTTCCACGTGAACTGGTAGAGCGCGCCCGCCACCTTGGCGAACTGGAAGTCCTCGAACAGACCGTCCACTTCGGACACCAACGCGCCGAGGCGGCCGAGGATCCACCGATCCGATTCCGTCAAGGAAGAAGCAGCGGGCAACGGAGCAGCGACCGAAGCCCCGTTCATCATCGCGAACTTCGTCGCGTTCCACAGCTTCGTGCAGAAGTTGCGCGAACCCGCCGCCCACTCGTCGGCCAGTGCCATGTCCGCGCCCGGGTTCGCTCCGCGGGCCAGCGTGAACCGCGTCGCGTCCGCGCCGTACGCGTCCATCCACTCCAGCGGGTCGATCACGTTCCCGCGCGACTTCGACATCTTCTTGCCCTGCGCGTCGCGGATTAGGCCGTGCAGGTAGACGTGGTCGAACGGCTGCTTGCCGTCCATCTGGTGCACGCCGAACATCATCATCCGGACGACCCAGAAGAACAGGATGTCGTAGCCCGTGGAGAGCACGCTTGTCGGGTAGAAGCGATCCAAATCTTCCGAAGAAGCAGGCCACCCCAGCGTCGACATCGGCCACAGGCCGGACGAGAACCACGTGTCCAGCACGTCCGGGTCCTGCGTCCAGCCCTCACCCGACGGCGGCTGCTCGTCCGGGCCGACGCACACCACTTCGCCGTCCGGGCCGTAGTACACCGGGATGCGGTGACCCCACCACAGCTGGCGCGAGATCGTCCAGTCGTGCATGTTGTCGACCCAGTCGAAGTACCGCTTGCCCAGCTCCGGCGGGTGGATCTTGGTGCGGCCGTCGCGGACCGCGTCGCCGGCCAGCTTGGCCAGCTCCTCGACCTTGACCCACCACTGCAGCGACAGCCGCGGCTCGACGACCGTGTCGCAGCGGGAGCAGTGGCCGACCGCGTGCACGTACGGCCGCTTCTCCGCGACGATCCGGCCCATCTCCCGCAGCGCCGCGACCACCGCGGGCCGCGCCTCGAACCGGTCGAGGCCCTGGAACGGGCCCGGCACCGTGATCTCGGCGCGCTCGTTCATCACCGTGAGCATCGGCAGGTCGTGGCGGCGGCCGATCTCGAAGTCGTTCGGGTCGTGCGCCGGGGTCACCTTCACCGCACCGGTGCCGAACTCCGGGTCGACGTGCTTGTCGGCCACGATCGGGATGCGGCGGCCGGTCAGGGGCAGCTCGACCTCGGTGCCGACCAGGTGCGCGTACCGCTCGTCGTCCGGGTGGACGGCGACCGCGGTGTCGCCCAGCATCGTCTCCGCGCGGGTCGTCGCCACCACGATCGCGTCGGCGCCGTCGCCGTAGCGGATCGAGACGAGCTCGCCGTCGTCGTCGTTGTGGTCGACCTCGATGTCCGACAGCGCCGTCTGGCAGCGCGGGCACCAGTTGATGATCCGCTCGGCGCGGTAGATCAGGCCCTCGTCGAAGAAGTTCTTGAACACCGTCTGGACGGCCTTCGACAGGTTCTCGTCCATGGTGAAGCGCTCGCGCGACCAGTCGACGCCGTCGCCGAGGCGCTTCATCTGGCCGAGGATCTTGCCGCCGTACTCGGCCTTCCACGCCCAGACGCGCTCGACGAACTTCTCGCGGCCCAGGTCGTGGCGCGAAAGGCCCTCGCCGGCCAGCTGGCGCTCGACGACGTTCTGCGTCGCGATGCCCGCGTGGTCCATGCCCGGCAGCCACAGCACCTCGTAGCCCTGCATGCGACGGCGGCGGCTCATCGCGTCCATCAGGGTGTGGTTGAGGGCGTGGCCCATGTGCAGCGAACCGGTGACGTTCGGCGGCGGCAGTACGATCGAGAACGGCGGCTTCCCCGACGAAGCGTCGGCCGTGAAGTACCCGGCCGCTACCCAGCGGTCGTACATCGGTGCTTCCTCGGCGGCCGGGTCCCAGGCACCCGGAAGGTCGGTGGTCTGCTGCGGAGCGTTCTCGGTCACAATGGACAAGTCTACGAACCCGTCACGGCGGGTCACCCAGGGGGAAGGCACTCTCGGATGGCACAGCCTCAGCAGCCGCAGGATCCGGACGACCGGCGCCTGGAGACGCACCCCGACCTGATGAACCCGGACTGGCAGAAGTTCGCCGAACGGGACGCCTGGCTGGGCGCGAAGAAGGAGCTCAAGAAGCGCCGCAAACGCGAGCGCCGCACCGGTGGCCACCAGCAGCCCGGGCACAGCCGGTGGCCGGGCGTGCTCGCCCTGCTGCTGGTCGTGGTGCTGGTCGCGGCGGCCGTCGTCGTGCACCAGATCCAGGGCGTCGGCGTCAACGAGGGCGCGTTCCTGTTCTTCGGGTCGTGACGCCGTAACGCCCGGCCCCCGCCGTCGATGATCAGGCATCGACCTTGGGGGAAAGTGACGTGGACGACGACAACCTGCTCGATTCCCACCCGGACCTGGTGGACCCGGAGTGGCGCAAGCACGCGCAGACCGACGCCTGGCTGGGCGCCAAGCAGGACCGCAAGCAGTTCCGCAAGCAACAGAGGCGCGGCGCGCGGAAACCGCGGCGGCGCTGGTGGATCTTCGGTGTTTTCGTGCTGGTCCTCGCCGTGACGACGGCCGCGATCGTGTACGTCGGCCGCCGGTCCGCTCCCGCCGGGGAGGCCGTCCCGGAGGTCCCGAACCCGACGCAGGTGCCGGACTACGCCCACGTCGACCTGGCCCGGCCGTACGCGAACACCCCCGCCCAGGACTGGCCCAAGGGCCTCGACGGCATCACCGCGGCCCCGGCCGGACCCGCCGAAGCCGACGCGTACGCCGAGGTCAAGCAGGTGATCTCCGCAGCCCGGCTCGATCCCGCGGTGCTGACCGGGCACGACCCGAAGGCCTTCCTCGCCCTCTTCGCGCCGGACATGCGCCAGCACCTGACCGAGGTGTTCGGCCGCAAGCCGGCGAAGGACGTCGCGAGCTTCGACTCCTACGTGACCGAGATCGCCGACGGCTACCACCTGCTCGACGCCGGGCCCCGCTCGTTCGGCACCCTCGCCGCGCACCCCGGCGCCAAGCCGGGTGAGCTGGCCGTCGACGCCAGGTACGTCATCGCCTACGCCTTCGACAACGTCCACCCGGAGGGCCTGACCAGCCCGAACGAGATCGTCAGCTTCCTGCGCGTGGACGAAACGTACATCCTCCGCAGCGGCAAGACCTTCGCCGAGAGCAGCAACGGGCTCTGGCTCGAGAACGTCCACAGCGCGTTCTCGTCGGTCGGCTGCGCCGCCGCCAGGGAGGGCTTCCTCGCCCCCGGCTACGCGAACCCGCCGGCCGGCCCCGGCACCGGCGCCGACCAGGACGCGCCCGGCTACTACGACCCGAAGTACCCGGTCCCGGACCTCGACGGCTGCCACGACTAGAAGTCCGTCACATCCGGATGCACAGTCTGGACTGTACAGTTAACCTGTGTGTATGGGCGAAATACCCGCACACGTGGCCGAAAGCGCCGGCTGGCTCCGCGGTGTCGTCGCGCAGCTGCACCGGCGGCTGCGCCACGTCGACAACGCCGGGATCCTGACGCCGACGCAGTCCGCCGTGCTCAACCGGCTGCACCGCGAAGGTCCCGCCACGCAGGGTGAACTGGCCGCCGCCGAGCACGTGCGGCAGCAGTCGATGGCCGCCACCCTCGGGGTCCTCGACGAGCTCGGCTACCTCGCCCGCACCCCCGACCCGGCCGACCGGCGCCGCGTCGTGATCAGCCTGTCCGAGTCCGGCCGCGACACCGTGCGCGGCATCCTCCAGCACCGCGAGGAGTGGCTCGCCCAGGCGCTGGCCGACGCCCTGTCCCCCGCCGAGCTCGACGCCGTCACCCGCGCGCTGCCGCTGCTGCAGCGCGTCGCCGAACACTGAAAGAAGGGGTCCTCACGACCACCCTCACCGCTCCCGCGAAGTTCGGCGCCCGCCTGGTCTCCCCGCTGGTGGCCGGCGCGGTGCTCAACCCGATCAACTCCACGCTCATCGCCGTCGCGCTGGTGCCGATCGGGCAGAGCTTCGGCGCCGGCCCCGGCCAGACCGCCTGGCTGATCTCGGCGCTCTACCTGGCCACCGCGGTCGGGCAGCCGGTGGTCGGCCTGCTCGTCGACCGCTACGGCGCCCGCCGCGTCCTGCTCGGCGGCGCGACGCTGGTGATCATCGCCGGGATCGCCGGCCTGGTCCCGATCTCCGTCGGCTGGCTGACCGGCGTGCGGGTCGTGCTCGGCTTGGGCACGTGTGCCGGGTTCCCGGCCGCGATGGCCGTGCTGCGCCACCACGCCGAAGCCACCGGCCAGGGCGTGCCCGCCCGCGTGCTGGCGCTGCTGTCGATGTCCGCGCAGACCGTGATGGTGATCGGCCCGACGCTCGGCGGCGTGCTGATCGCCCTGTTCGGCTGGCCGGCGATCTTCGCGGTGAACATCCCGCTCGCCGGGCTGTCACTGGTGCTGGCGCTGCTGTGGGTGCCGAAGAGCGACCGCGGCGAGCGCACGGCGAAGCGGATCGACGTCCTGGGCATCGCGCTGTTCTCGGCGACGCTGCTGGCGCTGCTGTTCTTCCTGATGGACCCGGGCGCCGACAGCTGGGCGCTCGCCCTCGCCGCGGTCTTCGGCACCGCGTTCACGCTGGTCGAGCTGCGCCGCGGCGACCCGTTCCTCGACCTGCGGATGCTCGCGGCCAACCGGGCGATCCTGCGCACCTACCTGCGCCAAGCCCTGAGCTTCATGGCCATCTACGCGATCATGTTCGGCTACGTCCAGTGGCTGGAGACGACGCGGCAGCTGTCCGAGGAGGCCGCCGGGCTGATGCTGCTGCCGATGTCGGGCACGGCGGTGTGCGCGGCGGCGTTCTCGGGACGCGCGTCCGGAATCCGGGCGCGGCTGATCACGGTCGCGGTGGCCCTCGTCGGCGGCTCGGCGCTGCTGCTGCTCGTCCACGACGGCACGTGGGTCGGCGCGCTGCTGGCGCTCGCGGCGTTGTTCGGCCTGGCGCAGGGACTGACCAGCGTCGCGAACCAGACGACGCTCTACCGCGAAGCACCGGCCGAGCAGATGGGCACCGCGAGCGGCTTGTTCCGCACAGCGCAGTACTTCGGCGCGATCGTGGCGTCCACGCTCATCGCGCTTTGCTATGGCCCGCACGCGGACTCGGCCGGCCTGCACCGGCTCGCTTTCGCGCTGGTCGTGGTCAGCGTCCTGCTGCTCGTCGTCACGCTCGCCGACCGGGGCCTGCGCACCGCCGAAGCGTGACCCGTGTTCGCGCGCGCGGTCATCGAGGCGCACGATGGACACATGACCCGTGAAGCGCCGGTGCAGGACGTCGACGAGAACCGCCTCGAGGTGGGCAAGCCGAAGGGCTGGGCGGCCGGGATACCGGGCGTGGCCGTGTCGCTCGCGCGCAGCGTCGAACAGATGGGCACCGGCCGGACGGTGAAGGCGCTGCGGCTGCTGAACCAGCGCGAAGGCTTCGACTGCCCGGGCTGCGCGTGGCCGGAGCCGCGCGAGGTCGACGGCGAGAAGCGCAAGCTGGCCGAGTTCTGCGAAAACGGCGCCAAGGCCGTCGCCGAGGAAGCCACCAAACGGCGTGTGGACCGCGACTTCTTCGCGAAGCACCCGATCGAGGACCTCCGCGCCAAGACCGACTACTGGCTCGGCCAGCAGGGCCGGATCACCGAGCCGTTCGTGCTCCGCGAAGGCGCGTCGCACTACGAACCGATCTCCTGGGACGACGCGTTCGAGCTGGTCGCCGGCGAGCTGAAGGCGCTGACCGACCCGAACGAGGCGATCTTCTACACCTCGGGCCGCACCAGCAACGAAGCCGCGTTCCTCTACCAGCTGCTGGTGCGCTCCTTCGGCACGAACAACCTGCCGGACTGCTCCAACATGTGCCACGAGTCCTCCGGCGCGGCGCTCGCGGCGACGACCGGCATCGGCAAGGGCTCGGTCAGCCTCGCCGACATCCACAAGGCCGACCTGATCGTCGTGGTCGGGCAGAACCCGGGCACCAACCACCCGCGGATGCTCTCGGCGCTGGAGGAGGCCAAGGGGAACGGCGCGAAGATCATCGCCGTCAACCCGCTGCCCGAAGCCGGGCTGATGCGGTTCAAGAACCCGCAGAACGTCCGCGGCGTCGTCGGCAAGGGCACGCCGCTGGCCGACGAGTTCGCGCAGATCCGCCTCGGCGGCGACCTCGCGCTGTTCCAGGCCGTCGGGCACCTGCTGCTCACGTGGGACGAGGAAGCGCCCGGCGCGATCGTCGACCGCGACTTCGTCGAGCGGGTCACCGACGGCTTCGACGACTACGCCAAGCACCTGCGCGAGATCGACTGGACCGAGGTCGAGACCGCGACCGGGCTGCCGCGCGCGCAGATCGAGCGCGTCGCGCGGATGATCGCGTCGTCGGAGCGGACGATCTACTGCTGGGCGATGGGCCTGACGCAGCACAAGCACGCCGTCCCGACCATCTCCGAGATCGCGAACCTCGCGCTGATGCGCGGGATGATCGGCAAGCCGGGCGCGGGCCTGTGCCCGGTGCGCGGCCACTCGAACGTCCAGGGCGACCGGACCATGGGCATCTGGGAGAAGATGCCGCAGTCCTTCATGGACGCGCTCGCGGGCGAGTTCGGCATCGAGGTCCCGCGCGAGCACGGCTTCGACACCGTCGACGCGATCCGGGCGATGCGCGACGGCCGCGGCAAGGTCTTCTTCGCCGTGGGCGGCAACTTCGCGTCCGCGACGCCGGACACGGAGGCGACCGAGAAGGCGCTCGAGTCGTGCTCGCTGACCGTGCACGTGTCGACGAAGCTGAACCGGTCGCACGTCGTGCACGGCCGCACCGCGCTGGTCCTGCCGACGCTCGGCCGCACCGAGCGGGACGTGCAGGCGAGCGGCGAGCAGTTCGTCACGGTCGAGGACTCGATGTCCCAGGTGCACACCTCGCGCGGGCGCCTCAAGCCGGCGAGTGAGCACCTGCTGTCCGAGGTCGCGATCGTCTGCCGGCTGGGCGAGACGTTGTTCGGGGCCGGGCACGCGGTGCCGTGGCGGACGTTCGAAGGCGACTACGACCTGATCCGCGACCGCATCTCCCGCGTGGTGCCGGGCTGCCAGGACTACAACCGCCGCGTCCGCGAGCCGGACGGGTTCGTGCTGCCGCACGCGCCGCGCGACTCGCGGGAGTTCACCGGCACGGCCAACGGCAAGGGCAACTTCACGGTGTCGGAGCTGGAGTACCCGGCGGTGCCCGAGGGCCGGCTGCTGCTGCAGACGATGCGCAGCCACGACCAGTACAACACCACGATCTACGGGCTGTCGGACCGGTACCGCGGCATCGAGAACGCCCGCCGCGTGGTGCTGGTGAACCCGGACGACCTCGCGGCGCTCGGCCTCGCCGACGGCGCGATGGTGGACCTGGTTTCGGAGTGGCGCGACGGCGACCGCCGGGCGCCGTCGTTCCGCGTGGTGTCGTACCCGACGGCCCCCGGCTGCGCGGCGGCGTACTTCCCGGAGGCCAACGCGCTGGTGCCGCTGGACTCGGTGGCGGAGAAGTCGAACACGCCGGTGTCGAAGGCGATCGTGGTGCGGCTCGAAGCTCAGGCCTGACGCGCCGGCTCCGTCGCTGCGACGGGCAGATCCCGGCCGGCCCGAACCGGGCCAGCCACGACGATGGCCGTCGCCACGACGAGCACGGCCATGACCGCCCACACCGCCGCGCGTGGCCCGGCGAGAGACCCGAGGGCGCCGGCGAGCAGGGCGCCGGCCGCGCTCGAGCCGTTGGCCAGCAGGCTGCTCGTCGCGACGACCCGGCCGCGCACGCCCGGCGGCGGGTAGGTCTGCCGGAAGCCCGCGGCGAGCACGTTCGCCGCCGCCACGGCCGCGCCGACGGCGACCCCGCCGGCCGCCGCGAGGAGCAGGCCGGGGCCCCGCGTGGTCAAGGGGATGAGCAGGCCGAGCGGGGTCAGGGTGAGCAAGCAGGCCAGCAGGCTGCGCGCACTGCCCCAGCGCCGCGCGAGCCGGACGGCGAGGGCCGCGCCGAGCGCCCCGCCGGCCCCCGGGGCCGCCACCAGGAGGCCCACGGCGCCCGGGGTCACGCCCACCCCCTGCACGAAGAACACGACCTGGATCGCCTGGTACCCGGTCAGCGCGACGTTGGCGACCGCGCTGAACACCGCCAACGAGCGCAGGTACCGGTCGTGGACCACCCACCGCAGCCCGTCGGCGATCTCCCGGCGCAGCGTGCCCCGCCGCCGGCCCCGCGGCCGGGGCAGTTCCCGGACGGAAATCGCCGCCAGGCAGCCGGCGGAGATCAGGAACGTCACCGCGTCGACGACCAGGCCGGCCACCGCGCCCGCCCACTGGGCGAGCACACCCGCCAGGCTCCGGCCGGCGAGCTGCGCGACCGACTCGCTGCCCTGCAGCTTCGCGTTCCCCTCCGGCAGGTCCGGCGCGGCGACGAGGACCGGGAGGTATACGCGGTAGGCGGTGCTGAACAGCACACCGCTCGCCCCGGTCAGCAGCGCGACCAGGACCAGCTGCGCCACGGTCAGGACGCCCAGCCCGGCCGCCACCGGGACGCTGACGAGCGCCGCGGCCGAAACGAGGTCGCAGGCCAGCAGCACGGGCCGGCGCGGGAGCCGGTCGATCCACGCCCCGGCCGGCAGGCCGAGCAGCAGCCACGGCACCCAGGACGCGGCCGCGAGCACACCCACGGTGAACGGGCCCGCGTGCGTGACGAGCACCGCCACCAGCGGCAAGGCCACGGTCGTGACGTTGCTGCCGAGCTTGCTGGTCGTCTCGCCCGCCCACAGCAGGCGGAAGTCCCGGTGCCGCCACAGGCCACCACGTCGTCCGGCCACCCGGCCCCCTCCCGATCTTGCGGGAGGATGCCTCGCGCTGGGCGCGGCTGTCAGCGGGTTTCGCAGTCGGCGCAACGCCGGCCGGGCTCAGCCCTTGTAGTCGCGCTGCAGGGTGTTCGCCATGTCGGTGACCACCGCCTGGACGTTGTCGAGCGTTGCCGGGGGGATCAGCGCCGCCTCCGTGCCGCCGTCGGCGATCGCCATGCTCAGCACCACGTTGCCCGTGCGGACCGCCGCCCACTGCTCCGAGAACCCGGCCTCGTCGCCGACGTCCGTGGCCAGGCGGACGCCCGAGTGGTCGCCCAGCGCGTCGGTCAGGAGCTGGCTCGCTTTCGCCGCCCCGTCCGCCGCGTCGGAGTCGGTGAACCGCACCACCGCGATCGTCACCAGGCGGTAGTCCTGCATGTTGGGCTTGCCGCCGCCGAGGTCGCGGGCGTACAGGCGCTTGCAGCTGGTGAGGTCGTTGCCCTCGGTCGAGCGGTCCTGGGGGACGACCTTCGCGTCGGCGGTCTTCACCGAGTCGGCCGGGATTTCGACGGTTCCGGGGGCGAGCTGGTTGTGCGCGTTCGGCCCGGGCAGCTTGCACGCGTCGATCGACTTGGGGTAGTGCGCCGCGGCGGACGCCGACTGGCACCCGGTGCACAGCACGGCGGAAGCGAGCACCGGAAGGAGCCACCCTCCGCGGGCGACGCTGATACGCATGGGTTCCGGACTTTCCGTATTCTTCGAAATTGACTTTCCGGGTCGTCACCGGTCCGGTGATCTTTTCCGGTCCGTCCGACGGGCTGCCGTCGACGGTCATCGCACCCTGCCTCACCAGGGAGGCAGCGTCAAGACCAGTCACCCGCGTGGTCCGCCGTGGTCCGGTCGGCGGAAAACGCCTTTGCGTCGATTTGCGGAAATTCTTCCCGCGGTTTTCGTCGATTCCCGCGAAAAACTCAATCCACGCAGACGACGCCGCCGGACGTGATCGGGTCGTCGCCGGCGGCCGGGGCGCGGCCGCCACCGGTCGTCCCGGGTCCGGAGTAGACCGTGCCGAGCACCACCTCGATGTGGCCCGCCGGTACCGCCGCGGATTCCTGCGTCGCCAGCCCGCCCAGCAGCTTCGCGACCTCCGCGCCCTGCTTCGCGAGGTCCGCACCGAAGCGGACCAGGGACGTCCGGCGCGCATCGGCGTTCCCGGTCGTGCCCTTGGTGAAGCCGTGGTCACCCAGGAACCCGGACACGCGGGCCGCGAGACCGCCGTTGGGGCTCGCGTTGGTGACGTCGACGGTGACGGGCCCGGCCTGCGGGGAGGACGGCGCCGGGGACCCGATGAGGCTCGCCGCGAAGGCCTTCACCTCGGCCGGGTCGACCTGCACCGCCGTGGCGCGCGGGTTGTCGGTGTCGTACCGGTAGTCGCGGTTGACGACGGGGATCGTCTCGAACTGGATCCCACCGCCGCTGACCCCGCGCATCTGGGCGACGAAGTCGAGCAGGTTCCACGAGTCGTCGAGCACGACCGACCGCCTGACGGCGTCGATGAGGTCGGACAGCTTCCCGGGGCTGGCCAGCGTCCCCGCCGACAGCACCTGCCGGGCCAGCCCGGCGAGGAACACCTGCTGCCGCCGGACGCGGGCGAAGTCGGTGCCCGGGAGCCCGTCGCGCTGCCGGACGAAGGCCAGCGCCTCGGCGCCCTGGACCTTCTGCGGCCCGGCCGGGAAGTCCGCGCCGGAGTTCTTGTCCTTCGTGGCTTCCTTGAGGCAGACGTCGACGCCGCCGACCGCCTTGCTGATCTCGTAGAAGCTGAGCAGGTTGACTTCGGCGTAGTGGTCGATCCTGACGCCGGTGAGGTCCTCGACCGCCTGCCGCGTCGCGCGCCGCCCGGCGGTGAGGGCGGCCTTGTTCACCTTCGCCTTGTCGGTCTCCCCCGCGTCGCGCTGCCGCTTCGCTTCGGCGGCCTTCGCGCGGCCGAACGCGGCGTTGATCTTGCCCTTCCCGCCGGGCAATGACACGTAGCTGTCCCGGGGGATGGAAAACGCTTTCACGTCGTGGGTCCCGTTCGGGATCCGCAGCACGATCAGGGTGTCGGTGAGGTCGTCGCCGTTGGCACCGGCCCGCAGCTCGCGCAGGACGTCGGCGGGCAGCGGGTTCTCCTGCTGGTCGGTCCGCGAGTCCCGGCCGACGAGCAGGATGTCGAGCGACCCGTCGGCGGGCTGCTCACCGGGCGGCGTGGCGCCCTCGCCGATGACGCTGTCGCGGGACACGTCGTCGAGGGCGTGGAGGTTCGCGTAGCCGTACGCGGTCCCGCACAGGACCGCGAAGGCGAGCCCGGCGACGGCGATCTTCCCCAGTAGGTGCACGCCCTACCGACGCCGCCGGGCCCTCCTCCGCTGCACGGGTGAGGCAGGTCACACCGGCTCAGCCGAAGAGCTGAACCAGCTTCAGGAACAGCTGGTACACGCCGTAGCCGAAGGGCAGGACCACCCACGCCCACGCCAGCACGATCAGCGGCACCCGGTTGGGCTTCGTCGCCGGCTCGCTCATCACGCCTCACTCCTCGCGGCCGCGCCCGCGGCGACGGGCTCGTGGAACTTCTCCTTGACCGGGCGGACCAGCTCGTTGGCGACGAAGCCGACCACGAGCAGGCCGATCATGATGTAGAAGGACAGCTGGTACAGCTCCGGCCCGGACTTGCCCGCCGACTTCTCGTTGTCCGCGATCGCGTTGACGATCAGCGGGCCGAGCACGCCGGCCACCGACCACGCCGTGAGCAGCCGTCCGTGGATCGCGCCGACCTGGTAGGTGCCGAAGAGGTCCTTGAGGTACGCCGGGATCGTGGCGAACCCGCCGCCGTAGAACGACAGGATCACCATCGCGCACAGGATGAACACGAGCTTCGACGAGTTGTCCGTCAGCGCGATCACCAGGTACAGCACCGCGCCGACGCCGAGGTAGGTGCGGTAGATGTTCTTGCGCCCCACCAGGTCCGAAGTGGACGACCAGACGAACCGGCCGAGCATGTTGCACAGCGACAGCAGCGCGACGAACCCGGCCGCCGCGGCCGTGCCGACCGGCGTGGACGTGCCCTTGAAGAAGTCCACGATCATCGGCGACGCCTTTTCGAGGATGCCGATGCCCGCGGTGACGTTGAAGCACAGCACGACCCACAGCAGCCAGAACTGCGGCGTCTTGATGGCGTTGGCCGCCGAGACGTTCGCCGTGCTGATCATCGCCTTGCCGTGGTCGGTCTTGGGCTCCCAGCCGGCCGGCTTCCAGTCGTCGGCCGGCACCCGCACGAGCAGCCAGCCCATCGACATGAACACCGCGTAGACGATGCCGTGGACCAGGAACGCCGTCGCGATGGTGCCCTCGGTGGGCGCGGTGCCGAGCATCGACGACGACCACGGCGAGGCGATCAGCGCGCCGCCGCCGAAGCCCATGATCGCGATGCCGGTGGCCATGCCCGGCCGGTCCGGGAACCACTTGATGAGCGTGGACACCGGCGAGATGTAGCCGATGCCGAGCCCGATGCCGCCGATCCCGCCGTAGCCGACGACCACCAGCCAGAACTGGCCGGTCGCGACGCCGAGGGCGGAGATGAGGAACCCGCTGGCGAAGCAGCACATCGACACGAACATCGCCCAGCGCGGGCCGTTCTTCTCGACGAGGGTCCCGCCGAACGCGGCGGACAGCCCGAGCATGACGATGCCCAGCTGGAACGGCAGCGAGCTCTGCGTCCCGTTGAGGTGCATCGTCTTCTCGAGCGGCGTCTTGAAGACGCTCCACGCGTAGGCCTGCCCGATCGACAGGTGTACCGAAAGGGCCGCCGGCGGCACCAGCCAGCGCGTCCAGCCTGGGGGTGCCACGATCCGGGAACGGTCCAGGAAGCCGAGAGCCATCGGATCCCTCTCCTAGAGTGGGGATGATGGACGGAATGTATTACTAAATACCCGGCGTTGCACCATGCGGGTGTCAAACTTTCCGGCGGAGAAGGGTGTGGGTCATGGGCAGGGTGACCGTGCGCAGGCCGGTGCGGCGGATCTCCGCGACCGGGGACCGGCGCCGCCCCGACGCGCTGGCCGCCGAAGAACCCCTGGAGCTGCGCGTCGGCGGCAAGGCGCTGGCCGTCACGATGCGCACGCCGGGGCACGACGTCGAGCTGGCCCACGGCTTCCTGCTGTCCGAAGGGGTGATCGGCGGCCGCGAGGACATCGCGGTCGCCCGCTACTGCGACGGCGTCGACGACCAGGGCCGCAACACCTACAACGTCCTGGACATCGCGCTGGCCGACGGCGTGCCGCCGCCGGACACCGGGGTCGAGCGCAACTTCTACACGACGTCGTCGTGCGGCGTCTGCGGCAAAGCCGCCCTCGACGCGGTGAAGCTGAAGACCCGCTTCTCCCCCGCTTCGGCCGCCTTCGCCGTGAAGAGCGAGACGCTGTCCGCGCTGCCCGACGCGTTGCGCGCCCGCCAGAAGGTGTTCTCCAGCACCGGCGGCCTGCACGCGGCGGCACTGTTCACCCCGGACGGTTCGCTCGCCGTCGTCCGCGAGGACGTCGGCCGGCACAACGCGGTGGACAAGGTGCTGGGCTGGGCGGTCCTGGAAGGTCGCGTGCCGGCGCCCGGGCACGGCCTGCTGGTGTCCGGGCGCGCGTCGTTCGAGCTGGTGCAGAAGGCCGCGATGGCGGGGATCGGGCTGCTGGCCGCGGTGTCCGCGCCGTCGTCACTGGCGGTCGAGCTGGCGGAGGAGAACGGCATGACCCTGATCGGCTTCCTCCGCGGCGACTCGATGAACCTCTACACCGGCGACCACCGCGTCCTGACCTAGGCTTCGACCCAGTTGCCGTGGAAGCCGTTGGGCACGCGGTCGGGCAGGTGGATCGCCGCGACCGTCTCCAGCGTCCCCGCGTCGAGCAGGGTGAGGTCGCTGCGCTGCGTCGCCGGGTCGAAGACGAAGCCCATCAGGACGCCGTCGTCCTCCGCCGCGTCCTCATGGGACGGTACGAACACGAACTCGCCCGGCTCCCGGCCCGCGCCGAACGCGCGCTCCTGGCGCGCACCCGTGTGGAAGTCGTGCTTGAACAGCGACCCGCCGGGGTTCGCGCCGCCGTCGGCCGACATCGCGTAGCCGTAGCGGTGCCGGCGGCCGACGAGCCGCTCGTCCACGCGCGGGAACTCCTGGCCGCGGTCGTCGAGGCGCTCCTCGATGACCTTGCCCGCCACCAGGTCGACCGTCCAGCGGTCCAGTGTCGGGCCGCCCTCGTCCGGGCCGTGCAGCTCCCGGTCGAACATCTTCGGGTGGCGGACGACGTCGAGCACGATCGAGTCGCCGTCGTCGTAGGCGTTGAGCGGGTGGAAGACGTAGCAGGGCTCGACCTCGAACCAGCGGACGTCGCCGTTGCCGCCCTCACGCGGCATGACGCCGATGCGCGCCGGGTACCTCGGGTCCCAGCGGTACGGCAGGCCGCCGTTCGCGCCGATCTTGCGGGACATCATCGCCGTCACCGGATCGGGTACGCGGACCTTGCCGACCATGGCCGACACGACCAGCTTCGCCGGTGTCCGCAGCGCGCTCGGCACGCTGGCGGCCACCGCCATCTCGGCGTTGAACGTCACGGGCAGGTCGTAGAACACGACGTGCTTCTCGGTCAGGGAGAAGTCGTGCATCATCGGCGACCCGGTGACCTCGACGTCGACCGTGCGGCGCGCGCGGCCGCCGGCGTCGATCACCGAGTACTGGACCTTGTTGCCCATGCCGAAGAAGTACGAGACGGCGTGCAGCTCGCCGGTGCGCGGGTCGCGCTTGGGGTGGGCGGTGTAGCCACCCGGGAGCGTGCCGTCGAAGTCGCAGCTGCCGACGGTGTCGAGCTCGTCGGTCAGCTCGTAGATCGGCGCGCCCGCCTCGACCAGGGCGAGGGTCTTGCCGGCGTGGCCGATGACGTTGGTGTTGGCGCCGAGCGCGTCGAGCCCGCAGAGGCGGCTCGCGTCCTCGCCGTTCAGCGTCGCCGCGACGGCCGGGTTGCGGACCCAGCGGTTGCGGTACCACTCGGCCTTGCCGTCGCGCAGGCGCACGCCGTGGACCATGCCGTCGCCCATGAACCAGTGGTAGGCCGCCGGGTCCACTTCGGACAGCGGGTTGGGCCCGTTGCGCAGGTAGCGGCCGTCGAGGAACTCCGGGATCGCCCCCGTGACGGCCAGCTCGGTGATCGTGTGCTCCCGGCTCACCGGGGCGAAGTTGCCTTCGAGGAACTTGTTGCCCATGCCGACCCCTCCAGAGTTGCCATAACTTGGTTATGAACCCATTTATAACAGGGTTATGAGATACTGGCAAGCATGAGCCCCAAACCGCGCGCGAACGACGTCAAGGAGCGGCTCGTCGAGGCCGCCATCAGGCTGCTCGCCGAGGGCGGTCCCGAAGCCCTGCAGGCCCGCAAGCTGGCGGCGGAGGTCGGCGTCTCGACGATGGCCGTGTACACGCACTTCGGCGGCATGGCCGCGCTGGTCGACGAGGTCGCGCGCACGGGGTTCCTGCGGCTGAGCACGTGGCTGGCCGGGGTCGGCGAGACCGACGACCCGGTGGCCGACATCTTCAGCCTCGCCCGCACCTACCGGCAGGCGGTCGCCGAGCAGCCGCAGCTGTTCGCGGTGACGTTCGGCCAGTCCGCGCCGGGCGGCAAGCGCGCGACACTGTCCGACCTCACCACCGAGGAGGGCCGCGAAGCCGCTCAGGAGGGCCTGGAGGCGTTCGACCACATCGTCCGGGCGACCGAGCGGGCCATCGAGGCCGGCCGGTTCCGGCCCGCGGACAAGTACCAGGCCGCCGCCCAGCTGTGGAGCGCGCTGCACGGCTTCGTCACGCTCGAGGCGTCGGGCCACTTCGGGGTCGCCGAGCAGGGCATCGACCACATTTTGATACCCCTGGGGATCACCCTCGCGGTGGGTCTCGGGGACACTGTGGAGCAGGCGGAACGCTCGACCGAGGCCGCGAAGGCGGCCTGGCGCGCGAGGAACCGAAACGCCGGGCAGGGTGAGAACGACTAACCCGGCGAACAGGGACGTGAGGGGAACGCGGAGCGGGTGCGCGGCGTCCTAGGAACAGCAGGCGGGGGACGGAGACAGGTGAACGAGGAAAACGGGGAGCGACCTCCGGGCGAGCCCTTGATCCCGGAGACGGTCGGGGCGGCCGCGGTCCGGGACGCACGGCGGTGGCTGTCGCGCCGGTCCGTGCTGATCGCGGGCGCGTCCGGGCTGGCCGTGGGCGGCCTGGCCCTCGGCACCGCGACCGGCAAGCTGCCGTTCAGCCAGGCACTCCAGCGGACGCTGGGCGTGACGTCGTCGAACCCCACGACCCAGCTGGGCAGCACCCGCGTCGAGCGCGTCTACTCCCAGGCCCGCGGCCGGATGGTCGACCTGGTGTTCATCCTGCCGTCGAAGACCCCGCCGAAGGGGCTGCCGATGTCGCTGATGCTGCACGGCCTGCACGGCAACGCCCGCAGCGCGGCCCCGACGGGCACGCTCAAGCAGCTGGCCAGCGACGTCGCCCGCAAGGCGGTCCCGGCGTTCGGCTTCGTGGCGGTCGACGGCGGCGACAACTACTGGCACGAGGTGCACCCGGGCGACGACCCGATGGCGATGCTGCTGGAGGAGGTCCCCCAGTGGCTGCGGGCGCGCGGCTTCGGCGGTGACACGGGGCAGCCGTTCGCGTGCACGGGCGTGTCGATGGGCGGCTTCGGCGCGCTGGTGTACACGCGCCGCCGGGTGGAGCGCCGCCAGCCGCCGGCCGCGGTCGCGACGCTGGCCCCGGCGCTGATCCTGTCCTGGCAGGAGATGGCCAAGCGGCGCATCTTCACGGGGCTCAACGACTGGACGGCGCTGGACCCGCTTCGCCACATCGACGAGACGAAGACCGTGGCCAACGGCATCTGGTGCGGCACGGAGGACCCGTTCATCACGGGCGTCCGCCGCTACATCGACGCGGCCCACCCGGCGGTGGCCCACACGGCCCACGGCAAGCACGGCGACCCGTTCAACCGGACCGTGGTGCCGAGCGTGATCAGCTTCCTGGGCAAGCACGTGCCCCGCAAGGACTGAGCCTCAGCGGCCGAAGTGGACCCGGGTCGTCGTGCGGCCCGGGATCCAGTACGTGCGGACCAGGTCCGCCAGCCGGTTCACCAGCAACAGCCCGCGGCCGCCCGGGGTGGTCGCCGGCGGGGGGATGCGGCCGGCCAGCGGGTCGGTGATCGTGCCCGCGTCGGTCACCTCCGCGATCACCCGCTCCCCCTCCGGCCACAGCCGCAGGACGCCGGTGCCGCCGCCGTACAGCACGCTGTTCGTGATCAGCTCGGCGATCGCCAGCGCGAAGTCGTCGCGGCGGGGGCGGCGCAGGCCGTGGCGGGCGGCCCAGATCTCGGCGTACCCGCGCAGCGACCCCAGCTGCCCGATGTCGAACGCGCGCTCGACCACGCCTGCCGGCGGCACCAGCGGGCGCCGGAAGTCCGCGCGCACGCCGTCGGGGTCGAAGCGCGGGCTGATGAACGGTCCCGCCAGGCCCCACAGCTCGGGGTGGGTGCGCTCGGCGTCGGCCAGCACCGACGCGGGCAGCTCCGCGACGTCGTACGGGCACAGCACCGCCAGGTCGCGGCCCGCGAACGCGTTGTTGATCAGGGCCTCGTGCTCGACGCAGGCGGGGTACTCGTCGTCGGTGCGGCCGGCCCAGATCGGCTCGCCCACGATCCGCACCGGGCCGTCGTGCTGCCCGGCGAACGCGTGCAGCACCGAAGGCAGGATGGCGCCGGGGTTGCGGCCCGCGCGGGACATGTCGATCAGCCGGACTTCGCCCGCCCGGTCTTCCAGCGCCTTTTCGATCAGCAGCAGGTTGCGCCCGGGAACCGCGACGGCCACGGGTTCGCCCCGGTCGAGGCCTTCGAGGAGGTACGGAACGACACCGTCCAGGTACTCGGTGTCACCGCGGTAGAAGAGTGCGGGATGCCGGAACGGTCTGAGGGCATCTACCACGGAGCGGACATACCCACGGCCCCGCGGCTTCAAACGAGCCGGCGGCCGGGATTCACTCGACCCAGCGACCGACGACCGAAATCAGCCAGAAGCCGACCATGGCCGCGAGGGCGAACAGCAGCACCCAGTTGCCCAGCGCCCGCCGGTCGGTCACGCCGCGGGCCCGCCAGAGGCCGTAGCCGGCGACGAGGAACAGCGGCACCGGGATCAGCGGCAACGGCGACAGCCGGGACACCACGGCGACGACGCACGTGCCCGTGCACACGGCCAGCACGCCCATCAGCACCCGGTTCAGCCACGGGTACCGCTCGGCCGCGGACGCGATGACGCGCTCGCTCAGCTCACGGAACCCGAGCACCGGCCCGGCGGCCACCGGCGCCGGTTCCGGGGGCGGCGGTGCCTGCACGCCACCGGTGGGGGCGGCGCCCCCACCGGTGACCGGCACAGAGTCTGCAGTCATTCGGCTTTCCTGTCGGTCTCCGGGCCGGCCGGCCCGGAGACGCCCGGCCTCAGGCCGACTTCTCGCCGCGCTCGCTGCGCGTGCGCCGCGTCGGCTGCCGGGCGACGATCGTCGGGTTCACGTTCTCCCGGACGGTCTGCTCGGTGATCACGACCTTCGCCACGTCGTCGCGGCTCGGGATGTCGTACATGACCGGCTGGAGCACTTCTTCCATGATGGCGCGCAGCCCGCGGGCACCGGTCCCGCGCAGGACCGCCTGGTCGGCGATGGCCTCGAGCGCGGTCTTGGTGAACTCGAGCTCGACGTTGTCCATCTCGAAGAGCTTCTTGTACTGCTTCACCAGGGCGTTGCGCGGCTGGGTCAGGATGTTGACCAGCGAGTCCTTGTCCAGGTGGTTGACCGTCGCCACGACCGGGAGGCGGCCGATGAACTCCGGGATCAGCCCGAACTTGATCAGGTCCTCGGGCATGGTGTCGGAGAAGACGTCGCTCTCCTCGATCTCGGACTTGGTGCGGATCTCCGCGCCGAAGCCGAGGCCGCGCTTGCCGACCCGCTCGTTGATGATCTTCTCCAGCCCGGCGAACGCGCCGGCCACGATGAACAGCACGTTCGTCGTGTCGATCTGGATGAACTCCTGGTGCGGGTGCTTGCGGCCGCCCTGCGGCGGCACCGAGGCGGTGGTGCCCTCGAGGATCTTCAGCAGGGCCTGCTGCACGCCCTCGCCGGAGACGTCCCGCGTGATCGACGGGTTTTCGCTCTTCCGGGCGATCTTGTCGACCTCGTCGATGTAGATGATCCCGGTCTCGGCCCGCTTGACGTCGTAGTCCGCCGCCTGGATGAGCTTGAGCAGGATGTTCTCGACGTCCTCGCCGACGTACCCGGCTTCGGTCAGCGCCGTGGCGTCCGCGATCGCGAACGGCACGTTCAGCAGCTTCGCCAGCGTCTGCGCGAGGTAGGTCTTGCCGCACCCGGTGGGACCGAGCATCAGGATGTTCGACTTGGCGAGCTCGACCGACTCCTCCTTGGAGTCCTTCGGCCCGGCCTTGTCGTCCGCCTGGATCCGCTTGTAGTGGTTGTAGACCGCTACCGCGAGCGTCCGCTTGGCGTCGTCCTGACCGATGATGTACTGCTCGAGGAACTCGTGGATGTCGGCGGGCTTGGGCAGCTCGTCGAGCTTGACGTCGCCGGCCTCGGCCAGCTCCTCCTCGATGATCTCATTGCAGAGGTCGATGCACTCATCGCAGATGTAGACCCCGGGGCCGGCAATGAGCTTCTTCACCTGCTTCTGGCTCTTCCCGCAGAAAGAACACTTCAGCAGGTCTCCGCCGTCACCGATCCGTGCCATGGCCGTTGACCTCGTCCCCTCCGGCGCGCGGTGGGCGCGCCTGACGTGTGTTGCGACGGTGCGACCCGGCGGTCACGGACGACCGAGCGGAGCCTCACGCATTGCCACTGACGGTACCCGTCCGATGCCGTGGGCGGGAACACCCACAGGCGCCGGGAGCACGTCAGAGGACGACCCTAAACCAGAGTGCCGGTGTATGTCGTCTCCTCGACACACACCGGCCTGGCGGATCTACAGAGCCGACGCCTTCCGGTACGGCAGCACCTCGTCGATGATGCCGTACGCCTTGGCCTCCTCGGCCGTCAGGATCTTGTCGCGCTCGATGTCGGTCCGGATCTGGTCCGGGTCCTTGTTCGTGTGCTTCGCCAGGATGACCTCCATCTGGCGCCGCACCCGCTGGATCTCGTTCGCCTGGATCTCCAGGTCGGAGACCTGGCCGTAGGTGCCCTCGGTGGCGGGCTGGTGGATCAGCACGCGCGAGTTCGGCAGCGCGTAGCGCTTGCCCGGCGTGCCGGCCGACAGCAGCACCGCGGCGGCCGAGGCGGCCTGGCCGAGGCAGTACGTCTGGATGTCCGGGCGGACGAACTGCATGGTGTCGTAGATCGCCATCAGCGAGGTGAAGGAGCCACCCGGCGAGTTGATGTAGACCAGGATGTCGCGGTCCGGGTCCTCGTGCTCGAGGTGCAGCAGCTGGGCCATCACGTCGTTGGCCGACGCGTCGTCCACCTGCACGCCGAGGAAGATGACCCGCTCTTCGTACAGCTTGTTGTACGGGTTCGACTCCTTGACGCCGTAGCTGGTGCGCTCCACGTACGACGGCAGGATGTACCGCGACTGGGGCGTGCTCGGGGCCTGGAAGTCACCCGGGAGCCGGAAATTGCTCATGTTCGAGTCTCCTGTGTGCTTCGCGCTCAGTTCGAGGCCGGACGGGCGATGTCGCGGGTGAGGACGTGGTCCACGAACCCGTAGTCCTTCGCCTCCTGCGCGGTGAACCAGCGGTCGCGGTCGCCGTCCTTGATGATCTGCTCGACCGTCTGGCCGGTCTGGTCCGCGGTGATCCGGGCCAGCTCCTGCTTCCACTTGTTGAACAGGTCGGCCTGGATCGCGATGTCCGACGCCGTGCCGCCCACACCCGCCGACGGCTGGTGCATCAGGATGCGCGCGTGCGGCAGCGCGTAGCGCTTGCCCGGCGTGCCCGAGGAGAGCAGGAACTGCCCCATCGAGGCCGCCATGCCCATCGCGTAGGTCGCGACGTCCGGGCGGATGAGCTGCATGGTGTCGTAGATCGCGAACCCGGCGGTGACCGAACCGCCCGGCGAGTTGATGTAGAAGCGGATGTCGGACTCGGCGTCGTCGGCGTCGAGCAGCAACAGCTGCGCGGTGATCCGGTTGGCGATCTCGTCGTTGACCTCGGAGCCGAGGACGACGATGCGCTCCTGGAGCAACCGCTCGAACACCGAGTCGGTGAGGGTGAGCCCTGCGGTGCCGGTCCGCGCCTCGGGCGTGTGCTGCGTCACGTCTGCCTGCCTTTTCGCCGGCGGCGGCCCGGTGCTGACGGCCGCCGCTGTCGTTTCAGATGCTTGAGATCTTGTATCCGACCCTAACGAACTCGGGCGGTGCAGAATGCCTGACACCGCCCAAGTTCGCTCACAGCTTCACTCCGCCGGAGTCTTCGCCGCCTCGTCGGTGACCTGCGTCTCCTGGGTTGCCTCGTCGGCGGCCGGCTCGTCGGAGCCGAACAGCTCCGAGAGGTCGACCTCGGCGCCGGAGCCGTCGGTCACGGTGGCCTTGCGGACCACCGAGGCGAGGGCCTTGCCGCGCCGGACGTCGGCGTAGATGGCGGTCAGCTGGCCGGACTGCTGGGCGCGCTGGACGTACTCGTCCGGGCTGATCCCGAAGCGCTGGGCCTGGTAGATGATCCGCTCGGTCAGCTCGCCGTCGTTGACCGACACCTCTTCCTTGTCGGCGATGGTGTCCAGCAGCAGCTGCGTGCGGACGGCCTTCTCCGACTCGGTGCGGGTCTCGGCGTCGAACTCCTCGAGCGTGCGGCCTTCGGCCTCGAGGGCCTGCGCGAACTGGGCCTCGTCGTGGTCGAACGGGTGGATCGCGTCGTGCTTGCGGTTCTCGATCTCGGCGTCGAGGACCTTCTCCGGGATCGGCACCTCGGTGCGCTCCAGGAGCTCGTCGAGCACCTTGTCGCGGGCCTGGACGCCCTGCTGCATCTTCTTGACGCGGCCGAGGCGCTCGCGCAGGTCGCCCTTGAGCTCGTCGATCGTGTCGAACTCACTGGCCATCTGGGCGAACTCGTCGTCGGCCTCGGGCAGCTCGCGCTGCTTGACCGACTGGACGGTCACGGTCACGTCGGCGTCCTTGCCGGCGTGCTCACCGGCGACGAGCTGCGTGGTGAACGTCTTGGTCTCGCCGGCGTTCGCGCCGACGATGGCCTCGTCGATGCCGTCGACGAGCTGGCCGGAGCCGATCTCGTAGGACAGCCCGGTGGTGCTCGCCTCCTCGACGGCCTCGCCGTCGACGGTGGCGGACAGGTCGATCGAGACGAAGTCGCCGGTCTCGGCCGGGCGCTCGACGCCGGTCAGCGTGCCGAAGCGGGCGCGCAGCTCGTCGAGCTGCTCGTCGACCTCGGCGTCGGTCAGCTCGACGTCGTCGACGGTGACCGCGAAGCCTTCGAGGTCGGGCAGCTCGATCTCCGGGCGCACGTCGACCTCGGCGGTGAACTCGAGGACGTCGCGGTCTTCGAGCTTGGTCACGTCGAACTCGGGGTTGCCGAGCGTGCGGACCTCGTTCTCGCGAACGGCCTCGATGTACTTGGCCGGGATGGCCTCGTTGACGACCTCGTCGAGCACCGGGCCGCGCCCGATCCGGCTTTCCAGGACGCGAGCGGGCGCCTTGCCGGGCCGGAAGCCCGGGATGCGCACCTGCTGGGCGATCTTGCGGTAGGCGCGGTCGAAGTTCGGCTTGAGCTCGTCGAACGGCACCTCGACATTGATCTTGACTCGCGTCGGGCTCAGCTGCTCGACGGTGCTCTTCAAGGTCTTCTCCTCGAGCGGTAACGATTGTGTAGGACAATCCTGCGGAAATGGCCCCAGGTCACCTGCAGACCGGGACGTCCGAGTCTAGGCCAGTGGCCCGCGCCGCCGGGGCGGGGGCCACCTGCGGCGTCACGGCCGGTGCACGGACCGGCGTCGCCGGGGTTCAGGGCCGCAGCATCCGGCCGATCACCCAGCGCATCTGGCCCGCCGCGTACTCGGCCGAGCCGCTCGGCTGCACCAGGTGCGAGAGCAGCAGCCGCATCCACGCCTCGACCGCCACGGCCCACTCCGACGGGGTCAGCGGGACCCCCGGGTAGCTGCGCGCGAACACCGCCGCGACGGCTTCGACCGCCCGGCCGAGCACCGCCTCGGGCTGCGACGTCAGCAGCGGGAGGAAGTCGTCCCGGCCGCCCTGCGAACCGCCGAGCGCGACCTCGACCAGCGGGTTGGTGTGCGCGGCTTCGAGCGTGTGGCGGAACGCGGCCGTGACGCCGGCGACCGGGTCGTCCGGGTGCGCGGCGACGTCATCGGTCACGCGCGCGGCGAAGCGGTCGGTCTCGCGCAGCAGCAGCGCCTTGGCCAGCTCGGCCTTCGACCCCAGTTCGTTGTAGACGGTCTGCCTGCTCACGCCGACCCGCGCGGCCAGCTTGCCCATGGTGACGGCGGCCCAGCCGTCGGCCTCGATGACGTCGGCCGCCGCGGCCAGCAGCTTCTCCCGGGTCCGCGCCGGCGCCGGGTGGGTGACCGCCTTCACACGGCGAGCTTACCCGCCGGTTGCGTCCCGCTGGCCGACACCTTTTTTCGGGTCCTGCTGTAACGTTTACAAACCCGGATGAGTTGTCTACGGTGACTCCCGCCTGGCCAGGAGCTTCTCGACCGAGGAGACCGCTCGATGCCCGTCGCCCTCACCCAGCAGCACGGCCCTGCCGTCGTGGCGGCGACCGGTGAGACGACCTTTCGTGGCTTGCCCGCGCCGCGGATCAGCCTGCCCGCCGTCTCGGTTCCGGCGCTCCTGCTCTTCGCCGGCGGCCTGGCGCTGGGCGTCACCTCGACGTGGCTGCTGCTCGCGGGACTCGTGCCGCCGGTGGTCACCGTGGTGCTGAACACCTTCGTCACCTTCGCCATGTACACGGTGGTGCACGAGTCGGCCCACCACTCGGTGGGGAAGCTGACCTGGGTCAACGAGGTGCTCGGCCGGCTGGCCGTCCCGTTCGTCGCGGCGTACGCGTCGTTCCCCTCGCTGCGGTTCGCCCACGGCGAGCACCACCGCCACACGAACGCGTCGGTGCCCGCCGACCCGGACGCCTGGACCTCGCGGGGCCCGCGCTGGCAGCTGCCGCTGCGCTGGCTGACCCTCGACTTCGCCTACGCGCGCTGCTACTTCTCCCGGCTGCGGTCCCGGCCCACGCACGAGCTGGCCGAGACGCTGGTCGTGCTCGCCGCGGCCCTGTCGGCGGTGGTGGCGCTGATCGCGGCCGGGCACGGCGTCGAGCTGCTGCTGGTCTACCTGTTGCCGCAGCGGCTCGGGATGGGGCTGCTCGCGTGGTCGTTCGCCTGGCTGCCGCACCACGGCCTGCCCGCCGCGGGCCGGTTCGGCGCCACCCGGGTGCGCGTCGGCCTCGACTGGCTGCTGACCCCGGTGCTGCTGGCCCAGAACCTGCACCTGGTGCACCACCTGCACCCCGCCGTCCCGTTCCACCGGTACCGCCGGGTCTGGCTGGAGAACCGCGAGGCGTACCTGGCCCGCGACGTCCCGATCCGCACCGCCGGCGGCCGCGACCTGACCGCGGCGGAGTACCGCGCGGCGGCCGGCCTCGACTGCTCCCCGGAGGTGTCCGTGCCCGCGCCCGCCCCGCCGCCGCTCGGGCCGAGCCGGTTCCACCGGCTGCGGGTCCGCGAGATCCGGCCGCTGACCGCGGACGCCGTCGCGATCACCTTCTACGTCCCGCCGCAGCTGGCGGAGGAGTTCCGGTTCACGCCGGGCCAGCACGTCGCGGTCCGCGCGGTGCTCGACGGGCAGCCGGTGCGCCGGACGTACTCGATCTGCGCGCCGGCGGACGCGGGCGAGCTGCGGATCGCGGTGAAACGCCGTCCGGGCGGCGCGTTCTCCGGCTTCGCGATGTCGGCGCTGGCCGTCGGCGACTTCCTGGACGTGCTGCCGCCGTCGGGAGGGTTCACGCTCACACCGGACCCGTCGCGGACCGCGCACTACGTCGCGCTGGCGGCGGGCAGCGGCATCACGCCGGTGCTGTCCATCGTGGTCAGCGCGTTGAAGGCGGAGCCGCACAGCCGCGCGACGTTGTTGTACGTCAACACTTCGGGCGCGACGACGTTGTTCGCGAAGGAGTTGAGCGCGCTCGCCGAGGGGTTCGGCGGGCGGCTGCACGTCGTCCACTACCGGACCGACGAGCGCGACCCGGACCTGCACGCGCACCGGCCCCGCCAGTTCGACACGCTCGGCGAGGCGCTGGCGATCTCCCACGAGCGCTACCAGCGCGGCCGCCTCGACGGGACGCGCCTGCGGGCGCTGCTGCAGAACCGCCTGCACCCGGCGAAGGTCGACGAGTGGTTCCTGTGCGGGCCGAGGGGTTTGATGGACCTGGTCCGCCGCACACTGGCCGACGCGGACGTCCCGGAGGAGAACGTCCACTTCGAACTGTTCCGCGGCGCGGCCCCGCTGCGCGACCCGGCGGGCACGCCGGCGAACGTGGCGGTGACGCTGGGCGGCACGACGACGTGCGTCCGCACGGAGGCCGGCGAAACGGTGCTGGACGCGGCGATGCGGGCGGGGTTCGAGGTGCCGTACTCGTGCACGGGCGGCGCGTGCGGTACGTGCCGGGCAACGCTGCGGCACGGCCAGGTGGACATGGACGTCCGCTACGCGCTGACGGAGGACGACGTGGCGGCGAACCGCATCCTGACGTGCCGTGCCCGGCCGACGACCCCGGAGGTGGCGGTCGACTACGACCGCCGCTGACCCCGGGGCCGCCGCGCCGTATCGTCACGGCGTGCGGGGCTATCCGGTCGACCTCAGGAGCGACGCGCAGCGCGAGCGAGCAGCCCGAAGTATCCTGGGCGACTTCGAAAACACGGCTGCTCGGGTCGTCGCGCGTCTGACTGGTGAGCGCGTCGTGATCCAGGACGACAACAAGGCGGATCGCACTCCCGATCTCCGGATCGAATACGACGACGGCCGGATCGGTTGCGTCGAGGTGACCGCCGACCTCGACCCGAGATACGCCGAGATGGTTTCCGGACTACGGACCAAAGGATCCGCGCATCCCGAGATACCCGGCCGCATCACCGCGCCGAACCTCGACCGGGTCTGGTTCCTGACTCTCTCCGGCAAGGCGAACTTGTCCCAGCTCCGGAGACGCCTGCCAGAGCTACTCGAGGACGCCACCGAGGATGATCTTCGAAAGTTCGGCATCACGCGTGCTTCGTGGAGAGAAGCAGCCGACGACGAAGGCGAGGTCCTGCTCTACCCGGACGGGATCGAGGGCCCGGCCGACGTGACTTGGGAACAGTGGCACGGCGCCCTCGATGAACTGTTGCGCTCCGAAAGGGTGCTCGGGAAGTGCCGGAAGCTCCGGCAAGCGAGCAGCGACGAGAAGCACCTCTTCCTCGGTACGACCTACACGAGCCCTTGGGAGCTCCACTTCCCGCTCTCACCTGAGTTCAGTGATACGCCTGCGGCACCGCCCGCTGTACCTGACGACGTCACCCACTGCTGGGTCATGAGCGCTTACCTCTTCGGCCGTTGCCTGATGTGGTCGGCGGGCGGCGGCTGGATCGACACCCGAGGTCATTGGCGCACCGACTGAACCTTCCGAGCCTCTCGATGGGCTCCGAGGAACCGGCCTGTCCCCGGAGCCCATCGCGTCAGCCGGTCTGGGTCGGCGGGGTTCCCTGGCCGCCGCCCGGTGGCTGGCCCTGACCGCCCGTTGCGCCGTCGCTCACCGATGTCGCCGTCGCCGTGTCGCCCGATTCCGTGGCCACCACCGTCACCGTGTCGCCCGTTGCCAAGCCCGTCGCCTGGTCCGACGTGATCGTGTACGTCTTCGAGAACCCGTCCTCGCTCTTCGCCGTCAGCGACGTCGCGCTCAGTGCCGTCACCTCTCCGGTCTGGGTGATCTTCGTGACGTAGCCGCCGTTTCCGTCCGAGGCCACGTACTCCCCGTGCAACGCCGAAGCCAGGCCACCCGAGCCGCCCGTCATCCCGCCCGGGCCGCCCTGCATCCCGCCCGGGCCGGTCGCCGATTCCGTTGACGCGGACGACGACGACGCGGCCCAGATCGCCGCTCCCCCGCCGGCCACGATGGCGACCGCGACGGCGCCCGCCGCGATCTTCTTGCCCGGCGACCAAGCCGGTCGCGGCGGGGTGCCCGGTGCGGGTGCCGCGCCCCACGTCTGGTCCGGAGTGGACGGTGCCTGCGGTGTCGTCATGCGTTGCTCCTTAACGAGGTGTGCGATCCACGGTGGAGCGGCCGGCTGTGTGCGGACTGTGCCTGCCGTCAGCCGTTCCTGTGACCGGAGGAACCGGACTTCCGCGACAGGCCGGTCACCGCACAGCCGCCTCACAGGCAGCACACAACCCGCACACACGGCCCGGACGGACGCTGGACCCATGGCCGCGCGAACCGTTGCACCGCACCCCCGCCGGGGGCGCCTGTCGCTGCGCGCGAAGCTGACCGGCTCGATGGTCGTGCTGCTCACCGTGGTGTGCCTGATCGTCGGGGTCGTCAGCGAGCTCGCGCTCGACCTCTTCCTCACCCGCCAGATCGACCAGCAGCTCTCCGCCGCGGCGACGCGCTCCCTGGTCTTCGCGAGCAACGCCGGCCCCCGAGACGGCGGTCCGCAGCCCGACGACCAGGGCCAGCACCCGCTGGGGCAGAACGTCGGGACGGTGAGCGGCACCTTCGACGGGCAGCAGCTCGTCCACGACGACAGCATCTCCGAGCACGGCTCCCGGCTGGACCTCACCGCGGCCCAGCAGGCCGTGCTGCTCTCGGTGCCCACCGACGGCAAGCCGCACACGGTGTCCGTCGACGACCTCGGCGAGTACCGGCTGATGGCGCTGCCGGTCACCGGCACGTCCGAGGTCGTGGTCACCGGCCTGCCGATGAAGCCGGTCACCGACACGCTGCTCACCGTCGGCCTGATCCTCTTCGGCGTCGCCGCCGCCGGTGTGCTCGGCGCCGCCTTCCTCGGCGCGTTCGCGGTCCGCCGGACGCTGCGGCCGCTCGACCGCGTCGCCGCCACCGCCGGACGCGTCACCGAACTGCCGCTCGACCGCGGTCAGGTGGCGCTGTCGATCCGCGTGCCCGAGTCCGACACCGACCCGCGGACCGAGGTCGGCCAGGTCGGCTCGGCGCTGAACCTGATGCTCGGCCACGTCGCACAGGCCCTCGAAGCGAGGCACGACAGCGAGCTGCGCGTCCGCCAGTTCGTCGCCGACGCCAGCCACGAGCTGCGGACGCCGCTGGCCGCGATCCGCGGGTACGCCGAGCTGGCCGCCCGCGGCAGCTCGCTGGTGCCCCCCGACGTCGCGCACTCGATGGGCCGGATCCAGTCCGAGGCCGTCCGGATGAGCGCGCTCGTCGAAGACCTCCTGCTGCTCGCGCGGCTCGACGCGGGCCGCCCGCTCGACGTGCGCGACGTCGACCTCACCCGGCTGGTCGCCGACGCCGTCGGCGACGCCCAGGTCGCCGGGCGCGACCACCGGTGGCTCCTGGAACTGCCCCCGGACCCGGTGCTCGCGCTCGGCGACGTCCAGCGGCTGCACCAGGTCCTGGCGAACCTGCTGGCCAACGCGCGCACGCACACCCCGCCCGGCACCACGGTCGCGACGTCGCTCGCCCGCTCGGCCGACGGCAGCGCCGTGATCACCGTGACCGACAACGGCCCCGGCATCGCGCCGGACCTGCTGCCGGACGTCTTCGAACGCTTCGCCCGCGGCGACTCCTCGCGCTCCCGCAACGCCGGCAGCACGGGCCTCGGGCTGGCGATCGCGTGCGCGGTCGTCGTCGCCCACCACGGCACGATCGAGGTGCACAGCCGCCCCGGCCGGACGGAGTTCGCGGTGCGCCTGCCCGTGGCCGTGCCCGCACAGCGAGTGCACAGCATCGGCACAACCCGGCCCCAGCTGGAAACCGGAAGCTGATCTCATGACCGCTCTCGCTTCGCGCGAAACGACGACCGTGACGCCCGCTCCACCAGCCCGCCGCACCTGGCACCGCCCCGCGCTCATCGCGCTGCTGCTCGGCACCGCCGTGCTCTACCTGTGGGGCCTCGGCGCGTCCGGCTGGGCCAACGCCTTCTACTCCGCCGCCGCGCAGGCCGGTTCGCAGAGCTGGAAGGCGCTGTTCTTCGGGTCGAGCGACGCGGCGAACGCGATCACCGTGGACAAGACCCCGGCCGCGCTGTGGGTGATGGGCCTGTCGGCCCGGCTGTTCGGCGTCAACGCGTGGAGCATCCTGGTGCCGCAGGCGCTGATGGGCGTCGGCTCGGTGTGGCTGCTGCACGCGACGGTCAAGCGGACCTCCGGCCCGGCCGCCGGGCTCGTCGCGGGCCTGGTGCTCGCGCTGACCCCGGCGGCGGCGCTGATGTTCCGGTTCAACAACCCGGACGCGCTGCTCGTCCTGCTGCTGGTCGCCGGCGCGTACTGCGTCGTCCGCGCGCTCGAGAAGGCGAGCCCGAAGTGGCTCGCGCTGGCCGGCGTCGCGGTCGGGTTCGGCTTCCTCGCGAAGATGCTGCAGGCGTTCCTCGTGCTGCCCGCGTTCGCGGTGGCGTACCTCGTCGCGGCGCCGGCGTCGCCCGGCAAGCGGCTGCTGCACCTGCTCGGCGCGTTCGCGGCGACGGTGGCCGCGGCGGGCTGGTACCTCGTCGTCGTCGCGCTGTGGCCGGCCGCGGACCGGCCGTTCATCGGCGGTTCGCAGACGAACTCGTTGTGGGAGCTGGTCTTCGGCTACAACGGCTTCGGCCGCATCACCGGCGACGAGGTAGGCAGCGTCGGCGGCGGCGCCGGCCGCGGCTGGGGCTCGACGGGCCTGACGCGGCTCTTCGGCAGCGAGATGGCGGGCGGCATCGCGTGGCTGATCCCCGCGGCGCTGCTCGCGCTGGGCGCCGGCCTGTGGTTCACGCGCCGGGCGCCGCGCACCGACCGGTCGCGGGCGGCCCTGCTGCTGTGGGGCGGCTGGCTGCTGGTGACGGCGCTGGTGTTCAGCTACATGGGCGGGATCATCCACCCGTACTACACGGTCGCGCTGGCCCCGGCGATCGCGGCGCTGGTCGGCACGGCGGCGGTCCAGCTGTGGCTGCTGCGCTCCCGCCCGGTCGCGTCCGGCCTGCTCAGCGGCGGGGTGGCGCTGACCGCGGTGACGACGTACCTCCTGCTGTCCGGGTCGTCGTGGCAGCCGTGGCTGGCCCCGGCGGTGCTGGTCGGCGGGCTGCTGGCGGCGGTGACGCTGTTCTTCGCGGCCCACCTGACGCGCTGGGCGGCCTCGCTGGTGGCCGGTTTCGCGCTGGTGGTCCTGCTTTCCGGCAGCGGCGCGTACACGCTGGCGACCGCGGCGACGACGCACGACGGCGCGATCCCGTCGGCGGGTCCGTCATCGGGGTTCGGCGGCGGCTTCCGGGGTGGTCCCGGTGGCGCCCCGGGCGGCGGCTTCGGCGGCGGCCGCGCCGGCGGCCCGGGTTCGCTGCTGTCGACGACGCTGCCGGGCGCCGAGCTGACGGCGTTGCTCCAGCAGGACGCGGCGAAGTACACGTGGACGGCGGCGACGGTCCTCTCCAACGCGGCGGCCGGCTACCAGCTGGCCAGTGGCGCCCCGGTGATGGCGGTCGGCGGGTTCAACGGGACGGACCCGTACCCGACGCTGGACCAGTTCCAGCAGTACGTCGCGAGCGGACGGATCCACTACTTCCTCGGCGAAGGCATGACGATGCAGGGCTCCACCGGTTCGGACGCGGCCCAGCAGATCGCGGAGTGGGTGGCCTCGACGTACCAGTCGTCCACCGTGGACGGCGTGACCGTCTACGACCTCACCGCGGCCGCCTGAGCACCGACGAAAGCAGGGTCAGGGCCGAATGACCTGGTCAACTCCGTGCCGCCTCCGGCACTATGGGAGTACCCGGAGAACGGAGTTTCTGCATGACCGAGCCCCACGTAGGGCGGGCCCGCTCCGCAGACCTGTTTCCGTTCGCCGCGGCCCTGGGCGACGGCGGATTCCTCATCGATCGCTGGATGCGCCAGCGCAACGGCCGCGGCGTGCTGTTCCTGGCCTGGCTGGGCACCCGCCCGGCCGGCGCGGTCTACCTGTGGCTGGAGAAAGCCGAGGAACCGCCGATCCTCCGTCACCTGCCGGGCGTCGCCCTGCTCACCCACCTGCAGGTTCACCCGGAGCTGCGCAACCGGGGCGTGGGCACGGCCCTGGTCGGGGAGGTGGAACGGCACCTCGCCGATCTGGGGCACGAGCGGGTGGCGCTGGCGGTCCGCACGGACAACCCGGCCGCGGCCCGGCTGTACGACCGGTTGGGCTACCGGGACTGGGGCCACGGCACCGTCACGTGCTACGCGCAGCTGACCTTGCCGAACGGGACCGTGCTCCAGGTGCCGGAACGCTGCTACGTCCTGGTCAAGGACCTCACCGTGGTCACGCCGGAACCGCGCGGGGAGCCGAGGATCGGCGCCTCGAGCCGGTACTGATCCGGCCGTCGATACCGGGCTGGGCGAGGTGGCCGATGCCCAGGGTGGCCAGTGCGCCCTCGATCCCCATGCCTCGGCGGTCGCCGATGTGCCGCCGCCACCGCCGGCCGTCCGCCTGCCAGGCCTTGAGGTACTGCACGCACAGCTCCGGGGTGATCAGGTGGCTGCGCCCGATCGATCCCTTGAGCGCGGCGACCATCCGGGCTTTCTGGGCTGGTTCGATGGCCGACGCGAGCACCCGCTCGATCGTCGTGCTGATGATCCGCCGGCGGTCGGGCAGGAACTCGCTCCAGTAGGCGTTGTCGGCATCGGCCAGGCCGAACCCGTTGTCGAAAAGGCCGAAGACCCCTTCGGCGAGGGTGTCCCCCAGCTCCTCGCCGCGGGCCCGCCGCGGGTCGTTGTACGGGTCGTAGGGGTACTGCCACGCGGTACCGGTGACGGCCGAGGGCCGCAGTCCCTCGCCGTCCAGGAGGAAGAACCAGTCCTCGTTGTAGATGTTCGGGAAGAACGAGGAAAACGCCGCTTCGCCGACCACCAGCGCGCCCCCGCCGATGAAGACGTCCTGGGCGGTGCCGACCTCGCGGAGCGCGTGGCAGACGACCGAGTTGTCGGGCATCCCCGCGTTCGCCAGACCGACCACCGGATGGTTGTCGAGGAGCCCGGCGGCGGCGCGGAGGTCACCGAGGTCGGGCAATTTGATGTCGTCGTCGAGGAAGAGGATCCGCTTCCATCCCGCGAAGCTCGCCAGGAGCAGGCCGAGGTTGCGCTTGAGGCTGGTGTCGACGGGCCGGTGGAACCGGCTGAGCCGCAACAGCTTGTCGGTGGCGAACCGCGGGACGATCCCGTCCGGCAGCAGCCCGACGTCGATCGCCGTCACCCGGACGCCCTCCTGCTTGGCGGCCAGCGCCGCGCTCGAGGCGTCGGCGTGCATGCTGCACAGGAGCACGAGGTGGGCGTCGAGGAACTTGGCCGCGCTGATGGCCTGCTTCAGGTAGGGCGCCGGGCGCCCGTTGGGCACGACGATCGCGTCCAGGGTCTCGCGGGGGGCCTCGGCCGAAACGAAGTGGTCCAGCAGGTTCTGGTGCGACCTGTGTTGGCGCGCGTTCACCCGGCCGCCTCGGGCCACTCGTGGAGGCGGTTCTCTTCGATCGTCCAGTCGGGCGTCAGGCCGTTGCCGTCGACCACCAGGACCCGGCTGATGATGCTGAAGGACTTCCCGTCGCCGAACCGCTCGCGGACGTAGCCGGTGTTCCGGTCCAAGAACCGGGCATCGGTCAGCGCCCGCACCGCGCCCAGCGTTCCTCGACCGTACATACCATTGCATACGGTCACAGTGCGCTTCCGGTTGAACGGAGATACGCCCCGGTAGAAGTGCGCGACATCTTCCAGGAGGTGTTCGTCGGCGTCGAGGTGCGGCTCGATCAGCTTCGACCGGCCGTTCTCCTGGACCCGGAAGCCGCCGTGCTCGGCGTCGTCCGCCCGGCCGACCTGCTCCACCGGCAGGTCCACCCGCTCGATCACGTCCTTCGTCACGCTGTTGAAGTCGACGCCGCCGAGCAGGACCAGGTGGCTCGTGTAGTCGTCCGGCTCGAGTGCGTCGCTGGTGCGGAAGGTGACCGGGTTCTCGGGGTTGCGCGCCTTGATGTGGCCGAACAGCTCGATCAGCGCGTCCGGATCGGCGTAGGTGTAGAGCGACACGAAGTCGGGGCTCTCGGGATCCGCGTAGCTGAGGTGCCGGCGGTACTTCTCCGGCAGCTGCGCGCACACGATCGTGATCCGCTGCTCCGGGTCGTCGAAGGTCCAGAGGTCGGCCGCCCCCGTCTCCCCCGGGGCCGCTTCCTTGCCTTCGCGCAGCCACAGCAGCTCTTCGAGCAGGTCCTTGCGCTCGTCCCGCTCCTCGTCCGTCAGTTCCTCGACGGGGAGCAGGTGCAACCCGCCGTCCAGGGACCGCCGGGTGGCGAACAACGTCGCGTAGGCCTCGATCCGGCGGGTCGGCGGGCGGACGGGCTTGTCCACGTTCTCCCACGACGAGATCAGCGAGATGCTGAGCTTGCCGAGCGCGTGGGCCAGCTGGCCCTGCGTGAGCCCGGCGTCCGGCCACCGCTCCTCGCGCAACGCCTTAAGACGGCGGGCGAGCGCACGCGGCGCGACTGGGGACACGACCTCCGCCACCCTTCAGTAAATTTCAGTACAGCGGAAAGTGGCCTGATAGTACTCCTCGGACCTAAAGTCACGATCGGCGACCCGCGGTTACGAGTACTGAAACGTTACGCGTACCCAAACCTCCGCACAGCAAACGGGTAACAGCGATTCATCCTGGTTGTTCCAGGGTACTCCACCCGTTACAGTGAACTTGACTGAACTTCAGTTCACACCTGAAGGCAGGAGCGGGCCAATGAGTGTTCCAGCTGACATACCCCGGCACCGGGCCATCGTGGCGGTCGACATCGAGGGATCGACCAAACACACGAACTCGGTGCGAGCCCTGCTCCGGAACGTCCTCTACCAGCTGCTCGAAGAGGCCTTCACGATCGCCGGGATCGGCCGCAAGCACCGGGACGCCTTCGTCGACCGCGGTGACGGCGCTCTGTGTCTCGTGCGCCCTGCGGACCAGGTGCCCAAGACGCTGCTGCTCGCCTCCTTCGCCCCGGCGCTCGCCGAGCTGCTCGACAAGCACGCCCGCAACCTCCCGGACCTCGCCTTCCGGCTCCGCGTCGCGATCCACGCCGGCGAAGTGCACCGGGACACCCGCGGGCTGTACGGCGAGGACGTCGACATCACCTGCCGGCTGGTCGACGCCCCCGAGCTGAAGCGGCGGCTGAAGGAGACCACCGCGCCGCTCGCGCTCGCGATCTCGCAGGAGATCCACCGCGCGGTCGTGCGGCACGGCTACGCCGGCATCGACCACACGGCGTTCACCCAGGCCGTCCACATCAAGCTCGGCGAAGAACGGCTGCGCGGCTGGCTCCACACGCCCGAAGCCGGCGCGCCGGAGGAGGGGCTGACCGCGTAGGGACCGGAAACGAGGTGGGGATGTGCAACCGACGGGATTCTGGGCCGATCTGGGGCCTGCCGATCGCCGCGTGCTGGCGGAGTCCGCCACGCGGCGCGCCTACCCCCGCGGCGGCACGCTCTGCCGGGAAGGCGACCGGTCCAGCGTCGTGCTGGTGCTGCTGGCCGGGCACGTGCGGATCGTGCACGGGACGCCGGACGGGCGCGAGGTCGTCGTCGGGGTGCGCGGCACCGGCGACGTCATCGGCGAGCTGGCCGCGATCGACGCGCAGCCGCGCTCGGCGACCGTCGAGGCGCTCGAAGACGTCGAGGTCCTGGAAGTCGCGGGCGACCGGTTCGCCTCGCTGTGCCGGACGCGGTCGCGGATCTCCTGGGCGCTGCTGCAGGTGCTCTCGACGCGGCTGCGGTCGGTCGGCAGGCAGTGGCTCGAACTCGGGGGCGGCGCCGCGGCCCGGCGGGTGGCCGCGCAGCTGATGCAGCTGGCCGTCCAGCACGGCGTGCCGCGCGGCGGGGACATCGAGATCGCCGTCCCGGCCACGCAGGCGGAACTGGCGATGACCGCGGCGCTCTCCCGCGAGTCGTGGGCGCGCGCGACGCGCGACCTGCGGCGGCAAGGCGTCATCAGCACCGGCAGAAGACAGGTGACGATCCACCGCATGGCCGAACTTCGGCGCCTGGCGAGCTGAATCCCGCCTTCTGTGTCAGCTGACACAGAGGCCGCGGCGAGCCGGAGGTTTCCTGGATCCACGGGCAGAGGAGGGCATTGTCATGGACCCCTACACCACCGCACCGGGCCGCAGCCGCTGGCGCCGGGGCGTCTACGCGGCCGGGCTCGTCATCCCGTTCACCGCCACGCAGATCTGGGCGCTGCTGGTGCTCCTGCGGCTCGCGCCGCTCGACGGGCTCGTCGGCCAGGCGTTCGTGCTGATCCTGCTGGGTTCGGTCGTCGCGCTCTGGGCGGCGTGGCGCTGGACCTGGCAGCTCGGCCGGGACCGCGACCGCAGGCCCGAGCCGGCGCCGAAGACCCGGATCCCGACATGACGTCCGGGCTGGTGATCGTCGCGGCCCTCGTGCTCGGCATCGCCGCCGGCCGTCTCTCGCGCCACCTCGGCGGCCTCCTGCGCCGCCGGTTCACCGGAAGGAGCTCGGAAATGACCAGCAGGCAAGCGTCGTTCCCCGCCCGGCTCTACCACTGGCGGTGGGAGGTCCTGGCGGTGACGCTGCTGCCGTACGCCCTGGTGACGTTCGCGCTGTGGGCGGGCGCGCTGTGGACGGCGGCGGTCCTCGCCGGCGCGGTCGGCCTGGCCCTGCTGCGGCGGCGCCAGGTGCGGGCCCGCATCGGCGCGATCCGGCTGCAGCACCGGCTGCGGGCGGCGTTCCCGCTGCTGCGCCTGCCCGGCGGCCGCCGTCCGGCGATCCTGTGGTCCCGCCCCCGCGGCGGCGACATCGTGGTGTCGCTGTTCGGCCGCGAGGCGTTCGAGCACCTGCACCGCCACCGCGCGGTCCTGGCGGCGGCGTGCGGGGTCCCCCAGGTGTACGTCGACCGCCACCCGAAGTACGCGAGCCTGGTGACGCTGACGATCAGCCCGACCGAGGCCCCGCGCGAGCGGACGGTGCTGCCGAGCAACGTGGTTCCCCTGCGGGCCCACAGCTAGCGGCCCAGCACCTCGGTGAGCAAAGCGGACAGTTCACCGCCGTGCCACGAACTGGCCGAGAACCGCTCCTGGGCGATCCCCCGCCAAGGAGCGGTTCCCTTCGTGATGGCGGTGTCGGTGGTGAGCGTCCCGATCTCCTGCACCGGCAAGCCTTCTTCGTCCAGCGTCTTCCGGACCTGACCGGCGTCCTCGGCCACCACGACCAGACCCCAGTCGCCCCAGGTCTCGGCGAGGTCGAACGGCCGGATCCCGCACTGGGCGGCCACGTCGGCCACCGGCCCGTCGAGGTCGTACTCGCCGGTGACCTCGGCGCCGAGGCCGTTCGCTTCGCACAGCGTGCGGACCGTGGCGAACAGGCCGTCGGAAACGTCCATCGCCGTTCGCACGTGCCCGGTCTTCGCCAGTGCCTGGCCCGCCTTCAGCTGAGCCATCGGGCGGCACGCGCGGTCCCAGATCTCCTCGCGGGCCTTCGCCGGCAGCGTGGCCCGGCCGGTCTCCAGCAGGGCCGCGGCCCACAGGTAGCCGGGCGAGCCGACCAGCAGCAGGCGGTCCCCCGCCTTCGCTCCGGACCGCCGGAACCTGCTGCCCGGAACGCACCGCCCGACCGCCGTCGCGGTCAGCTGGACGGCGCCGTCCCGGATGTCCCCGCCCGCGACCTTCGTGCCGTGCGCCGCGCAGCAGTCGTCGACGCCGTCGAGCAGCCGCCGGAACTCCTCGACCGTGGTCGTCTTGGGCAGCGTGTAGTTGACGAGGAGGCCCAGCGGTTCGGCGCCGGCCGCCGCGAGGTCGGACAGGTTGATCGTCGCCAGCAGCCAGCCCGCGTGGTAGAGGTCCGGCTCGCGCAGGAGGTTCACCACCGGCGCCGGGCAGCTGTCGGTCGTCGCGACGAGTTCGCTCCTGGCGGTCACGGCGCCCAGCAGGGCGCTGTCGTCGCCGAAGCCGTCGGTGCCGCCGTACCGCGGTCGCAGGACGTGTTCCTGGATACCGCGCTCCCCCAGGTCGCCGAGGGTTTCACTGGTGCCGGACATGATCCGCCAATCGGGACGCCACGACCGCCTGGTCGCTCGAGTAGTTGTGCGGCATGGCGCCGTACGGCCGCTCGCTCCCGGTCGAAGCGAACAGCATCAAGTTGCAGATCCGCGCGCCGGGATACATCAGCACGGGATGCCGCAGGTGGTTCACGATCTCCAGGGTGAGCACGGCACCGGTGTCGCGGCCGAAGCCGGGGCTGACCTGACCGCACAGCACCACGCTGATGCCGAGCCGCGCGTAGTCGCTCGTGCCGTCGACGAGACCGGCCAGGTTTTCGGAGAGGCCGATCTTCTCCAGCGTCGGCGCGAGCACGACCTCGCCGGGCTCGACGGTCAGCCGTCCGCTCGGGTCCAGCGCCTTCGGGACCAGCTCGGGGTGGGTCGACCGGTCCGCGACGTCGACCGGCCTGCGCGTCACTAGGGAGAACGCTTCACGCCCGAGCCGCAGGCTGAGCGCGGCCGGCCGGACCAGCTCCGCGTCGAACGGGTCGACCCGCAGCTGCCCGCTCTCGTACGCCCGCCGGATCGCCCGGTCGGTGAGGACGCCGGGCTGGTCGGGCCGCACGGACCTCATGGTGCGACCCCGCTGTCCAGCTTCGCCAGGACGGCGGTCACGAGCTGCTCGAAGTCCGCCGGGGTGAGGTCGAGGTTCGGCTGGTCGTCGCTTTCCCCGGGTTCGCAGTAGACGACCGTGGTGGACGTCCGGCGGGGCCCCTGGACCACGACGGTCGCGGTGAGCCCGGCGTCGACCGGCCGTACCGTGTGGACGACCGACGTGTCGCAGGTGTAGACGTCGCCGCCTTGGACGTGCGGTGAAGCGCGGCGTTTGAGCCGGACCTCGCCGTCGGCGACCAGGGCCGCCGGGTTCGCGGGGTCGGCGCCGTAGCGGTACCGCCGGAACGGCTTGCCGCCGTCGGCGGTTTCGGCGAACTCGACCATGTGCATCCCGGTGCCGGTCAGGACGTGGGACGCGAACTCCCACCGGTGGCTGTGCGGGTTCGACTCGCCGCGGGAGACCGTTTCGCCCTCCGGCCAGACGTGCAGGCGAACCCGGAACTCGGGTTCGACGCCGGTGTGGAGGACGATCTTCGCGAAACCGTTGGGGTGCCAATAGGAGCGTTTCGCGACGTCGGCCGCCGCGACGGGGTCGCCGGCGAGGTCGCGCAGCCAGGCGGCGAAGGCGGGGCGGTGCGCGCGGACGTACTCGGCCGCCGCTTCGAGCTGGGCGAGGCCGGGACGGGAACCGTTGCCGTGCAACGCTTCCGCCAGGTGCCGCGGGAACGGGTGGTCGCCGTTGACCACCACCGGGGTCGTGCTCATCGCGGGAATCTCTATTCTGCGGCTGTCGGGGGTAGGAACTGCGGTGCCGGGAAGGCCAGCGCGACCGCGCGCAAGGCCGTGACGGCGTCGAGCGTCATCCAGATCGGGAGGTCGCCACTGCCCCAGGCCCACAGGCCGCGCGAGGGTTCGTAGCGTTCCCACAACGAGTTCAGCGCGCGGCTCACCCTGGCCACCGGCACTTGTGGTGCCTCGGCCAGTGCCTGGAGCACCCAGGCGGAGGTGAAGTGCTTGATCGTGACCCGCACTTCCGGCCGCCCGTCCGGTTGCGGCAGGGCCAGGTCTTCGGAGACGCCGTCGTCGGGGTGGACCCGCTCGACGAGCCAGCGGGTGCCGACGTCGACGGCGTCGGAGACTTCGGCGCTGCCGTGCCCGGAGCGCAGCAGCTCGCGCAGGGCCACCACCGCCCGCGCGGTGTGCGCGGTCGACGGCTCCGGGGAGAACAGGACCTCTTCCTTCTTCTCGCCCCAGAGGGGGACGCCGTCGAAGTCGAGCCGGGCCGCGAGGAGGTCGTCCGTGAGGCGCCGGGTCAGTGGGGCGTCCGGCCCGAGCCGGACCGCGGTGCGCAGCGCGGACGCGAGCAGGAACGGCCGCGTCCGGGCGCGGTCGTCGAGCGAGCGTTCGAGGTAGGACAGTCCTTCTTCGGCCGTGAGGACGGTGCTGGCCTGGAACAGGGCGCCCACGACCGCGGCCGTGACCTCGGGCCGGCGGCCTTCCGACCGGCCCTGCCAGCCGAAGTCGGAACGTTTGTCGTAGAGGTCCTCGACGACCGCATGTAGGTCGATGTAGGGCTCGCCTACCACGACCATCGCCGAGATCCCGTAGGCGGTGGCGAGCGTCGTGTGCGCGCCCCGCTTCTGGAGGTTGTGCCGCCAGCCGACCGCGCGGCCGTCGCCGTCGCGGATCAGCTCCTCGGCGAGGCTGGTCCCGGCCCGGCGGAAGACCTCGAGCAGGGAGCCGCCGGTGGTCAGCGCCCCGGCCGCCACGGGGGCGGGTGAGCGGGCCGCTTCGGCCAGCTCTACCAGGGCGTTCGCGGCACGGAAGTGATCGTCGAGCAGCCGGGCGTTCTCCGCCGACGGCAGGTAGCGCCCGGTCTCCCACTGGGTCAGGTTCGCGCGGCTGACGCCGACGATCCTGGCCACGTCCGCCTGCGTCTGCCCGGCCGCCTTGCGCAGCCGGCGCAGTTCGGCGCCCACGGTCTCGGTCGTTATCACATCAGAACCTATCGGCCGCGCCACGGTCGTAGAATGTAGGTAAGCACTAGCCACCAACCTTACCTACACAGGTAGGCAGACGTAGGGAGGTGACAATATGTGGACACAGAGCGCACTCTATCCCACCCGCGACTCTTTGTTGGTGCGGACTGGGGTCGACTCGCCCGAACGGGTTGAACCCCCTGCTCGCGGACCCCCTGTTCGCAGGAGTGGACGCGACCACGCGCAGCTGGGGCACTACGCAACGTGCCCGGCGGCCTCCCCGAGCCGCCCGTGGGCGCCCTTGCCGGGCCGCCCGTCCGAGTCCGTGCGTTCGTTCCGGGGGTGCCACGATGCAAGACCACAACCTACCTACGTCCCGCCGACGTGGCCGGTTCGATCGGCTGCTGCTCCGCCTCGGCGAGTGGCTGTTCGCCGCCGACGAAGACGCCCGCGCGACCGCGCGCGGCTGGGAGGTCCGGCGCGGGGCCCGCGGCACCCGCGTCTACCGCGATCCCCGCTGGGACACCGTGCACGCATGCACCTCGTGCGGCGGCCACGGGACCCACCCCTCCGACGGCACGGCTTGCCCGGGCTGCGCCGGAACCGGAGTCGTCCGCCGGGCACCCGCGACCGCCGTCCCGGTCGCCGACGGCTGCGAAGGAGCACGGTCATGACCCACGAAATCCCCGAACTGGCCCGGCAGCTGGCCCCCGTCAAGCGGCCCAACCCGGTGCTGTGGCTCTACCACTGGCGCTACGAGGTCTTCGCGGTGACGCTGCTCCCCTACGCCCTGGTCAACCTGGTGCTGTGGCTGGGCCCGGTGTGGTCCGCGGTGGCGTTCGTGGTGGCGTTCAACTGGGTGTTCTACTGGCGCGCGGCCCGCCGCCACGTCCGGGGCAGGCTGCGCGCGATCGTGGTCCAGCACCGGCTGCGCACCGCGTTCGCGAGCGCCCGCATCTGCACGGTCGACGGCCGCCGCCCGGCGATCCTCTGGACCCGCGTGATCGACGGCGACATCGTGGTGTCCCTGTTCTGCCCGGCGGGCATCGGCTTCGACCAGATCCATTCCCGCCGCGAGGTACTGGCGGACGCGTGCTTCGCGGCGGAGATCTACGTGGACCGCCACCCGAAGTACGGGGCACTGGTGACGTTGACGATCTGCGCGAAGGCGGCTCGCCGTGAGCCCGGCCGCGCGGTGTCGCCGGGCGAGGTCGTCCCGCTGCGCGCGCACAGCTGATCCCGCGCCCGGCGTCCACGTCCTGGACGCCGGGCGTGCGCACAGCAAGCGCACAGGGCGATCACACCGTCACCAAAGCGGGGCCCGCGACCGTGGACCCCATGACAGCCACCGCCTCCGCAGCACGGCCCGGGACCGTCCCGGTCGATCTGGCCGGTCCGCAGCCCGTCCTCGACGTCGTCATCCCGGTCTACAACGAAGAGACCGACCTCGAACCGTGCATCCGACGGCTGCACGCGCACCTGGCCGACCACGTCTCCTACCCGTACCGGATCACGATCGCCGACAACGCGAGCACCGACTCCACGCTGCGGGTGGCGGAAAGACTCGCCCGCGAGTTCCCCGAGGTCGCCGTCCACCACCTCGACGAGAAGGGCCGCGGCCGCGCGCTCAACGCCGTCTGGCGGGCCTCCGACGCCGCCGTCCTCGCCTACATGGACGTCGACCTCTCCACTGATCTCGCCGCGCTCGGGCCGCTCGTCGCCCCTCTCCTCTCGGGGCACTCGGACCTCGCCATCGGCAGCAGGCTCGCCCGGGGAGCGCGCGTCGTGCGGGGGCCGAAGCGCGAGTTCATTTCCCGCGCCTACAACCTCATCCTCAAGTCCACTCTCGCCGCGAAGTTCAGCGACGCCCAGTGCGGCTTCAAGGCCATCCGCGCCGACGTCGCCCGCGAGCTGCTCCCGCACGTCGAGGACACCGGCTGGTTCTTCGACACCGAGCTGCTCGTCCTCGCGCAACGCGCCGGGCTGCGGATCCACGAGGTGCCCGTCGACTGGGTCGACGACCCCGACTCGTCGGTCAACATCGTCAAGACCGCGACGGCCGACCTCAAGGGCATCGCCCGCGTCACGAAGGCCACCTTCACCGGCGAGATCCCGATCAGCAGGCTGCGCGAACAGCTCGGCAGGCAGCCGATCGGCGTCGAGACGCCGGGTGTGCCGCCGCGGCTGGTGACGCAGCTCGTGCGGTTCGCCGCCATCGGCGTCAGCAGCACGCTCGCCTACCTCGTGCTGTTCCTGCTGCTGCGGACCGTCGTCGGCGCGCAGCCGGCCAACTTCGCCGCGCTGCTGGTCACCGCCGTCGGGAACACCGCGCTGAACCGGCGGCTCACCTTCGGCATCCGCGGGCGCTCCGGCGCCGGGCGCCACCAGTTCGAAGGGCTGATCGTCTTCGGCCTCGGCCTCGCCCTCACCAGCGGCGCGCTGGCCCTGCTCAACGGATCCACCACCCCCGGCCTGGTCCTGGAGATCACCGTGCTCGTGCTGGCGAACCTCGCCGCGACGGTGCTCCGGTTCCTGCTCCTGCGCGGCTGGGTGTTCAACCCGCGCCGCCAGGCCGCTACCCAGAAGGAGTACTGATGACCGCCGTCCTGTCCGACCCCGTGACGCGGGAACCGCGCCACCGCAAGGAAGACGCCGCGCACGCGCCACCGCGCTGGGTTCGCCCGGCGGTGTTCGGGCTGCTGGCCGCGACCGCCGTCCTCTACTTCTGGAACCTCACCGCCTCCGGCTACGGCAACAGCTTCTACGCCGCCGCCGTGCAGTCCGGGACGCAGGACTGGAAAGCGTGGCTGTTCGGGTCGCTCGACTCGGGCAACGTGCTGACCGTCGACAAGCCGCCGGCGGCGCTGTGGGTCGCCACGGCCTTCGCGCGGATCTTCGGCTTCTCCAGCTTCACCGTGCTCGCCCCGCAGGCGCTGATGGGCGTCGCGTCCGTCGGGATCCTTTACCTGACAGTCAAACGCACTTCGGGCCCGATCGCCGGGCTGATGGCCGGCGCGCTGCTGGCCGTGACGCCGGTGGCGGCGCTGATGTTCCGGTTCAACAACCCGGACGCGCTGCTCGTGCTGCTCATGGTCGCCGGCGCCTACTTCGTCGTGCGCGCAACGGAAAAGGCGTCACCGAAGTGGCTCGCGCTGGCGGGCGTCGCGATCGGCTTCGGCTTCCTGACGAAGATGATGCAGGCGTTCCTGGTGCTGCCGGCGTTCGGGCTGGCGTACCTGATCGCGGCGCCGACGTCGCTCGGGAAACGGCTGCTGCACCTCGGCGGCGCGGTCGTCGCGCTGGTCGTCTCGGCGGGCTGGTACATCGCGCTGGTCGACCTGTGGCCGACGGCGTCGCGGCCCTACATCGGCGGGTCCGAAGGGGACAGTCTCCTCGAACTCGCGTTGGGCTACAACGGGTTGTCGCGCATCTTCGGCGGCGGCGACGGCGGCGGTCCCGGCGGTGGCGGTGGCATGGGCGGCGGGAACACCGGCTTCGGCGGCGCGTCCGGCCTCTTCCGGATGTTCGGGTCGAGCTTCGGCACGGAGATCTCGTGGCTGCTGCCGGCCGCGCTGATCGGCCTGGTCGCCGGCCTGTGGTTCACCCGCCGCGCGCCGCGCACCGACTCCACGCGCCTGGCGCTGGTCCTGTGGGGCGGCTGGCTGGTCGTCACCGCGCTGGTGTTCAGCTACATGAGCGGCATCGTGCACCCGTACTACTCGGTCGCGCTCGCCCCGGCGATCGCCGCGCTGGTCGCGATCTCGGGCCGCGCGCTGTGGCAGGGCCGGGCCAACCCGGGCCCGCGGGCGACGCTGGCCGGCATGGTCGTCGCGACGGCGGTCTGGTCGTTCATCCTGCTCGACCGCACGCCGGACTGGTTCCCGGCGCTGCGCTGGATCGTCGCGGTGCTCGGCGTTCTCGCCGGGACCGTGCTGGTGATGGGCGTACCGACCGTCCGCAAGGCGGCCGCGGTCGTCGCGACGGCGGTCGTGCTGACGCTGGGTGTGTCCACTGCTGCCTACGGCGTCGAGACGGCGTCGCTCGCGCACAGCGGCTCGATCCCGACCTCGGGACCGACGTCGAGCGCGATGGGCGGCGGCTTCGGCGGCAACCCCGAGTCGTCGTCGAACGCGGTCGGCGAACTGCTCGCGAAGACGACGACGAAGTGGGCCGCGGCGACGACAGGCTCGCAGAACGCGGCGTCGCTGGAACTGGCCAGCGGCAAGGCGGTGATCGGCATCGGCGGGTGGAGCGGCTCCGACCCGGCGCCGACGCTGGACGAGTTCAAGGCGTACGTCGCCGCCGGCGAGATCGAGTACTACATCGACGGCGGACGCGGCGGCGGCCCGGGCGGCGGCTCCTCGGAGATCACCGCGTGGGTGACGGCGAACTTCACCGCCACCACGGTCGACGGCCAGACGGTCTACGACCTGCAGAAGTGACCGACCGCCCGGGCTTCCCCGCGGAAGCCCGGGCGGTTTCACGCGATCCCGCGGGCTTCCCGGACGAACGTGTCGCGGTGGGAGCCGCGGAAGACGGCCGTCTCGACGAGCGCCTCGAAGTGCCGGTACCCGCCGAGGGCTTCGGCCTCGTCGAACGCCTCGGCCGCGGCGGCGGTGCCGTGGCCCCCGCACCCGGCGACGACCACGACCTCCGCGGTCTCCGGGGCGAACGGGTTGGCGGCGCGGATGACCAGCCCGTAGTCGACGCGTGGCTCACCGGCGTCGTCGTAGCGCGGGGAGGCCGCGAAGCCGGACTTGCGGTCGTAGACCGACGAGCCGTGCTCGGCGAACCCGAGCGAGAGCACGCCGTCCAGGCGCTCGAGGACGCGTTCGGTCAGTGAATTGCCGCCGATCAGGATGAGGTCGTCGCACAGCTCGTTGTCGGTGACCGCCTCGGCTTCGACGAGCCGCACGGCCGAGCCGAGCTGGGCCTGCAGCTCCACCACGGCGAGCAGATCGCCTTCGGCCACCGTGGCGCCGGGGAGGCGCAGGCCGTACACCACCAGCGGCCGTGAGTCCTGCGACGCTGCGCCCATCGTCGGCTCCTTCGGTCCTTTCACCGAAGTCGTCGCAGGTCAGCGGCTCGTTACGGCCGGGGCCGCAGGTGGTGACCGACGTCCCCGGCGAGATCCACCGCGGCCCGCCGCTCGGTGAATCGCCACCCGCCGGCGGTGCGCGTGAACCGGTCCGCGTACCGGCCCGCCGCGATCGTCTGCAGCGGCAGCCCGGGCGCCGCCTGCAGCACCGTGAAGTAGGCCCGGCCCGACGCCGTGCCGCCGTCCACCTCGAGCGCGAGGTTCGTCGTCACGTGCTTGGTGCGCGGGGTCCCGTCCTCGTACACGATCACGGTGTCCCGCAGCATCTGCGCCACTTCGGCGCCGCGGAAGGCGCCCCCGCTGCCAACGAACGCGCCTTCGGCGAACAGCTCGCCCACGCCGTCGAAATCCCCCGCGTCGACCAGTGACGCGTAGGTGTAGACCAGGTTTTCGAGCGCGCGGTGATCGTCCACGGGGACGATCGTACAGAGAAAGTATAGAAACCTTCCGTACCGTGGCGGCGACGGCGGCAGGGGGCCGCCGACGGGGGTGAATCCATGACGCTCGATCGACGCAGCCTGCTCAAACTCGGTGCGGGGGCGGCCGTCGCGGTCGCCGGGACCGGGCTGCTCACCGGGACCGCCGAAGCTTCGGCGCTGCCGCCCGTGCCGGGAATGCTGGGCGACCGCAAGGCCAACGAACTCTGGTACCAGCTCGACGAAATCGCGCTGTACCACCCGTCCCAGGAGGTCCAGGACGCCTACGCGGTGCTCTTCCCGTTCATCCAGCAGAACGCCCCGGAGGGGCTGCACGCGAAGTGGCGGGCCCTCAGCCTGGAACCGGGCTACCCGAAGAACTACGCCGAGTTCGTCAAGCCGATCGAGCCGCAGCTGAGAACGCTTTCGGCGTTGCAGCTCGGCAACTTCGACCGCTTCTACCGCGGCGACGAAGACGGCCTCGTCAAAGCGTTCGCCGCGTTCGGGCAGGGCGTGCTGTTCGACCCGCGGCGGGCCGACGTCGAGTCCGAAGTGCACACGATGGACGGCGATCCGCCGAACGGCTACCACTTCTGGCACTGCGTCCAGCGCGCGCAGATGCTGCTGGGCATCGACCGGCACCGGTGGGCGCGGATCGACCCGATGCTCGGGTTCGCGTGGGCGCTGCAGTCGCTCGCGCGTCCCGACCACCGGCACGTCAACCCGGGCCTGCCGCGCGAGCAGGTGCGCGCGCTCGCGCGGTACTGGCTGCCGCGCTCGCCGGCCGAGCTCGACCGCGACTTCCGCGCGACGCCCTACCCGGACAGCACCCGCTGATAGGCCGCCCGCAGCACCGGGCCCGGCGCGATCCCCAGCCGTTCGGCGAGGATCCGCCGGCCCCGGTGGTACTCGGCGACGGCGTCCGCCTGCCGCCCGCTCGCGCAGAGCGCGGCCATGAGCAGCGCCCGCGCGCGTTCCCGCAGCGGGTGTTCGAGCACGAGTCCGGTGGCGTCGGGCACCGCGCGGAAGTGTTCGCCCGCCGCCACTTCCGCCTCGATGCGGCCTTCCAGGACGTTCAGCCGCAGTTCCTCGAACCGCGCCGACTCCCCCGCGCGGAGCGGTTCGGCGACGTCGGCGAGCACCGGACCCCGCCAGAGGTCCAGTGCGGCACCGAACAGCCGCGCCGCCCGGGTGGCGCGGCCCTCGCGCAGTTCGTCGTGTCCTTCGGCGGCCAGGCGTTCGAACTCCTCGGCGTCGACGGTCCCGCCGGGCGCGAGCAGGTACCCGCCCCCGGAGCGGACGAGCCGCGCGGGCCGGCCGAGCCCCTTGCGCAGGCGGGAGACGTAGGTGCACAGCTGAGCGTCGACCGTCGAGGGCCGGTTGTCGTCCCACAGCAGTGAAATCAGCCGTTCGCCGGGTACTACGCGCCCCCGGGCGAGCAGCAACGCGGCCAGCAGCGTCCGCGGTTTGCGGCCCCCGAGCACGGCCTGGCACCCGTCGGCGCGCGCCACCGCCAGCGGTCCGAGAATCCGGAACTCCATGTCCCCCACCCCGTTCCCAAGGTACGCGAACCAACACCGGCGGCACAGGAAAGTCTCAGACGGCCCACAGGTTCGGCGCGGATCATGGCGGTCAGAGGGGACGAGGAGGCCGCGATGATCACGACACGTCCGGGTTACCCGCGCTGGCACACCGCGAGCGCCCAGGGGCCGCGCTCGCTCAACGCCGATGCCGTCGGGGCCTATGCCGCCGCCGGTGGTCCCGGGGTCGTGTTCGCCCTCGCCGACGGGGTCGGGGATGATCCCGCCGCCGCGCGGGCCGCCCGGGTCGCCGCCGCGGCTGCCGCTCGCACCCCTGTCCACAAAGGACCCGTCGAGGCGGTTCTCGCGGCGCAGCAAGCCGTGCGCGAGCAGACGCTCGGGGACGCCGTGCTCGTCGTCGCCATGCCGGCCGGGCACGGCGGGTACCGCATCGCCTGGGTCGGCGACGCCCGCGCGTACGCATGGGACGGCACCGCTCTCGGCCGCCTGACGACCGACCACACCCTCGCCGAGTACTTCCGCGCCCGCCACCAGCCGGTGACCCCGCGGATGGAGCACGTCGTCACCACGAGCGTCCGCACGACCAAGCCGGAGGAGATCGGCACGGCGGAGACGACGAGCGCGGGCCTGCTGCTGACCAGCGACGGCGTCCACAAGCCGCTGGCGGGCAGCGGCATCCGCGCGGTGCTGGCCCGGCCGGGCACCGGAGCGGCCGAGCTGGTCGAGGCGGCGCTGGCCCGCGGCGGCTCGGACAACGCGACCGCCATCTACGTCGAACCCCTGGAGGCCGACGTCACGACGGTGCGATTTCCCGTCGCCGCGTGAGGTGACTTGACAAATCCTGGCCAATCGGGCCGGATCGGTAGCCGATTCGTCACCTTCCGCTTACTCTCGTTACCCAGGGTATCGAGGGTTCGCAGGGGGAGTCACCACCGATGGCCGAACCAGACCGGACTGTCCAGTTCACCAGAGAGCTGCTGTGGCACGGCGCGGTCGGCGAAGAACCGCGCAAGCCCCCGGTCACCGTGCTGCTCGGCCCGGTCGGTTCCGGGAAGACGCACGCGCTCGACCGGATCGACGCCGACCTCGGCTGGGGCGTCGTGCACAGCCGGTTCGACTTCGGCGACGCCGGCCCGAGCCCGGCCGACGTCCTCACCCGGCTCGCCTACGGCTTCTCCCGCGGCTGGCGCCACCGCGCGAAACCGCGGTTCCTGCGGTTCGCGTTGGCCCTGATCGCCGCGCGCGCCGACCTCGGCACGACCGACTACACCCGCGACAAGGCGACGCTGCGCCGGCTGCTCGAAGAGTTCCACCGCGACCGCCGGCCCCGGTGGGTCGACGCGACCGTCGGGCTGGGCGTCCGCGTCGCCACCGCGACCGGCACGGTCCCCGCCCCCATCGCCGACGCCTTTTCCGCCGAGCTGCCGAAGCTGGTGCGAGCCGTCCGGCCGCGGCTGGCCCAGGCCCTGCGCTCGCTGCGGGACGTCGAGTGGTTCCAGGGCGACGACGCCTACGACGCCCTCATCGAGATCAACCGGCTCGCCCGCGGCCGCGAAGCGGACCCCGAGCGGCTCACGGCCTGGCTGCTCGAAGCCTTCCTCGCCGACGTCAAGGAAAACCACCGCCGGATGTCCGGCCCCGAACGCCGGAGCCCCTGCGACTGCCCCGAATCCCGGCGCCGGCCGCACCTGCACACCTGGGTGGCGTTGCTGGACAACGTCGACCACCCGGGTGGCCTGGCCTTCCTGCGGGCCTTGACGGCCGCCCGCGAACGTCACCACGGCACGCCCGACCCGTTGCTCGTCGTCGCGACCAGCGGGTCGTGGCGCGGCGAGTGGGGTGACGAACTGGGCCGCGTCTGGCGGCCGCCCTGGCAGCCGGGAACCGGCGTGGGCCGGGCCGTTCCCGACTGCGGGCGGGCGTCCTACGAGCACTGGACCGGGCCGCCGGACGCGCGCTCGTCGGCCTACTACCCGGTGCTGCTCGAACCACTGGGTGTCGGCGCGGTGGCCGAACTCCTCGGCCGCGACGTCCCGCGCGCCCACGCGGAGTTCGCGCACCGCGCGACCGGCGGCCTGCCGGGTGCCGTGCGGCACGTCGCGCGGGTCCTGCTCGACCAGGAGATCGTGCCGGGCGCGCGCGACCTCCTCGGCGCCGGTGGCCCGGAACCGTGGCAGTCTTGGCTTTCCGCCCTCGGTCTCTCCACTGTGGACGTCGACGAGCTGGTGGCGGCGGCCCCGTTCGCCACCGCACCCTGGCTGGTCCAGCCGCGGGCGGAGGGTGCCGTCGTGCAGCCGCGCATCGGCCCGATCCTCACCGAGCTGCGGGCCTCCCTGTGGGTGCGGGCCGGCGAAGGCGTCGGCGGCCACGACCAAGTCACGTTGCACCCGTGGCTCGCGGGGAACCTGGCCTCCGCGCTGGCCCGGCACGACGGCGGCACGCCCGGCTACCGGGCCCAGTTCGCCGCGCTGCGGGCGGTCGCCGGGACCGACGAGGTCCGGCTCGCCTACTGCCGCCTCGCCGTCGGCGAGTTCCCCGCGGTGGTGGACCTGTTCGAACGGGACTTCCCGGACCTGCAGCACCTCGACTGGCTCGACCGGCTCACCCTGGTCGTCCACGCGCCGGACGACCAGCCGCTCGGCGCGGGCTACCACGAGCTGCGCGAACAGCTCGTCAAGGCCGACCGCGAGCACCAGCCCGCCCGGACGCCCGTGCGCAACGAGCTCGCCCGCCTGATCGCCTCGAGCTGGCTCGCCGCGAACCCGTTCGCCGTGCGGGGCAGCGCGCAGAACCGCGACATCGAGCTGGCCCTGGTCAACCTCGCGCGGGCGTCCGAGCTCGCCGACACCGCCCAGCTCTACACCTTCGCCGACCGGGCCGCGCGCGGCCTCTGGCCGTGAGGAGCCCGCCTTGTCCCCCACCGCTTTGGCCCGCCGCGCCCCGTCGCGCGGCCGGCGTCCCGCTCCGCCGGTGCGTCCGCGGAGCTGGGCGCACCGGCATTGGCTCATCCTGTCCGTCGCCGGCCTCGTCCTGATCAGCGGCCTGGTGATCTGGCAACGGCCGTGGGAGCAGTGCGGGCCCGGTCTCGACTACACGGCCGACGCCGGGTGCGTCGGCCTGAACCTGGAGTCCGGTCCGTTCCGGGACGACGACCCGCTCGCCGACCTCGAAGCGCTCATCGCCGATCGCAACGGCCAGGTCGCCGGCGACTACGAAACGATCGTGCTGCTGGAGAACATGACCTCGGACCCGGACACCGACAGCACGCCGACCGAGTACGTCCGCCACGAGATCGAGGGGGCCATCGCCGCGGTCTGGCCCGGTCCCGGCGAGACCCCCCGCTTCAAGCTGCTGCTGGCCAACATCGGCGGCGACGCCGCGCACTGGCGCACGGTGGTGGACCGGATCCTCGAGCACGCCGACGGCGAGCACATCGCCGCGGTGACCGGCCTCGGCATCAGCCTCGCGAACGTCCGCGACGCCGTGGCGGCCCTGTCCGCGCACGACATCGTGACGATCGGCGCCACGGTCACCGGCGACGACCTGAACTTCGACGCCGGGCAGCGGCCCATCCGGAACTTCTTCCGGGTCGGGCCGACGAACAGCGACGAGGCGCGCGCCGCCGTCAATTACATCGCGGGCCTGCCGAAGCGCCGCACGATGCTCGTCGCGGACGTCAGCGACGCCGAAATCTACGCCGCGACGCTGGCCAGGGCCTTCCAGGCGCAGGACCGGGTGCCGGTCGAGTTCACGAAGAAGTACCGGCTCCCGCCGAAGCTCACCGGCGCGAACCGCCACGAGTACCTGCTCAAGCTCTTCAGCGGCATGCACTCCGACATCTGCGCCGCCCAGCCGGACGTCATCTACTTCGCGGGCCGCGGCGTCGACCTGCGCTCGTTCACCACCGCGCTGGCCGAGGACGGCGCCTGCCGGCAGCTCCCGTCGGTGACGGTGGTCTCCGGCGACGACGCCGCGACGCTCGTCGGGTCGCCGCTGCGGCTCGACGGCGACATCGCCGTCCGGCCCCTGTACACCGCGCTCGCTTACCGCGACCAGTGGCAGAAGTTCGTCGGCGACGAAGCGTCCCTGACGTACCGGACGAACTACAACGACTTCGAAAACCGCTTCACCCGGAACAAGTTCCCGCTGACCGACCTGCTGGACGGCGCCGCGATGATCGAGTACGACGCCGCGGCCACAGCGGTGAAGGCCGCCGAGGAGAACCCGGCACGCGGGCACGAGGGCATGGCCAACTTCGTCGCGAACATCGACTGCAACTCGGCGCTGCCCGGCGCCACCGGCTTCGTCGCGTTCCGGCAGGAGGACGGCAACCAGGTCGACAAGGCCCTGCCGATCCTCGAACTGCGGGCCGACGGCTCGACCAGCCCGGACGCCCTGGTCTGGTCGCAGGGGCGCCCGCTGGACACGTCGCCGGCGTGCCGGTCCTAGGCGCGCTTGAGCTGCCGGTACTCGCGCAGGACGAGGACGATGATCACGACGTCGAGCGCGGCGAAGAACGGCAGCGCGATCGAGTGGGTGTGGACGGCCCGGAAGACCTCGTAGACGACGAACGCCGCGAGGATCAACGCCGCGACCGGGTACGCGCGCACGATCTTGCGGGCCAGCGCCCAGACCAGGCCGAGCTTGATCAGGCCGTGGGCCAGGAGATAGGCGACGGCGAACGTCTTCGTGTCGCCGTGGAGGAAGTTCTCGGTCGCCGATTCGAGGTGGCGGGCGAGGGTGCCGGACGGGTCGCCCAGCAGGTCGCGCGTGATGACCGCGTGGGTGAACCCGCTGACGGTCGAAGCGGGGATGAAAGCGAGGATCAGGGCCCCGACGACCTGCAGCGCGCCGTCGAGCCCCTTGATCGCGATCGCGACGCGGAAGAACTTCTCGGTCGCGGTCGTCTTCGTCTCGGACATGCCCCCAGCTCAGCACGAACGGCAGGTCAGCGCACGTGGAGGCACTTTTCGCACCGTTCGTGGCGCGCTGTCCGGCCGGTGGGGTCGGTCCCGTAGAACGGGAGGCACGCCGCGCCGCAGACGGCCAGGAAGATCGGCCCGCACCGGAGGGGGTGCGGGCCGACCTGGTGGGCGACGGCCAGTGCGCGCCGCCGTGCGCCCGCTTCGGGGAGCCAGCCGTGGTCCGGGAGGGTGGCGCGGACGCGGGCGTCCAGCTCGTCGGCGCGGGCGATCAGGTCCGCGCCCAGGTCGGCGAGCCGTTCGCCGAGGTCGCGGAGGATGTCGGGACGCGGCGCCTCGTCGTCGAGGGTGCGCGCCAGCCAGGAGACGTCGAGGGCGAGCGAGGTGTGGAGATCCCGGACGCGGTCGAGCAGCCGCGGGTCCCGGTCGGCTTCGGTCAGCACCGAGCCAGCCACGCGGCCCGGCACTCGGCACAGGTCGGGTCGAACCAGTTCCCGCCGAGCTGGGGGACATCGCACACCGCGACGGTCACCTCCTCCCCGCACAGGGCCGTGAACTGTTCTTCGGGACGCGGAGGGAAGGTTCCGTCGAGCGCGTGGCGCTTTCCCTCCGCTTGCTGCCACCTCAACATAGGACCATTCAATCTGTCCGATCCGGTAGACACCAACACGCTGATGGAGTGATGGACGGAGTTCGTATTATCGAGGCCATGAAAGCGACTTCTTCCACGCCACGCGCTCGCACGTTGGCCGCAGGACTGCGCGAAGTACGCGAAGCGCACGGAGTGGGGTTGCGCCAGCTGGCGCGTATACTCGGCTTCGCGCCGCAAGTGTTGTCGTTGTGGGAGAAGGGGCTGAGGCTGCCGTCCGTGGCGGACGTGGCCCTGATCCTCGGCTTCTTCAAGGTTCGAGGCGAAAAGCAGAAGTATTTTCTGGAATTGGCAGGATCCGCACGGGAGCCGGACTGGCTCACCATCGGTTCGCCCGATATCCCCGAGCCCTTGAGCGGGTTGCTGGAATGCGAGCGTTCGGCGACCACGGTCACCAACTGGGCGCTCGGGATCATTCCCGGACTGCTGCAGACCGCCGATTACGCCCGCGCTCTCCTGAGCAATTCGAACCTCACCGTCGAGCAGGCCGATGCGCGCCTCAAGGTCCGGCTCGACCGGCAGAAGATCCTCACCCGCCCCGACCCGGCCCGGCTCAGCGCGGTCATCTACGAGACCGCGTTCCGCGAGCTGCTCGGGAACGAGGACATCATGTCCGACCAGTACGACCACCTGCTGGCGATGTCCGGGCTGCCGAACGTCTCGCTGCGGATCCTGCCCGCGGGCCAGGGGTACCACCCCGGCCTCCTGGGCAGCTTCCTCATCTACGAATACGAGGAGCTGCCCCCGGTCATCTTCCTCGAACACCACGGCGGGAGTGCTTTTCTCTCCGACGATCGGCACATCACCGCCTACCGCCGCCTTGCTAAAATCGTGACCGGAAGCGCTCTGAGCGAAGAAGCCTCCCGCAGCCTGATCGCGGAGGTGACCAGATAGCGGAGGGCCTGGATGCACCGGAACTGGCGCAAGTCATCCCACAGCGGCGATTCAGGCGACTGCGTCGAGGTGGCGATCGAGCGCACCGTCGGCGTGCGGGACAGCAAGGCTCCCGCCGCCGGTCAGCTCACCGTCTCACGTCAGGCCTGGTCAGCAGCCCTCCGCCGGCTTCGCTGATCGGCCCGCAACCCATGAAGGGCACCCCCATGGCCTCAAAGGCCATGAAGGTGCCCCTCACAGCTACATAGCGGGCGGAACAGCCTTCGTACCCCACGCCGTGGGGGTGTCACTCAAAGCGAACCGGATCTTCCCCGCGCGAAGCAGGTCCGCGTGGGAAATCCAGCTACGGTCGTACGTCCGGTGTCCGATCTGGACGTCCTTTGTGTACTGGAGCTTCGACGCGCTCGCACCGGGCGCCTCGATCTCGATCTTGCGGCCACCGGCCGGGCGGATCTCGACCTTCTCGAACATCGGGGTGCTGAGCAGGTACGTCCCGGAACCGGGCTGGGCTTCGAAAACCCCCGTCATGCCGAACACGAGCCACGACGAGATGGTGCCGAGGTCGTCGTTGCCGGGCATGCCGTACGGCGTGTCCGTGAACAGCGTCCGCGCCGCGCGCAGGACCGCCGAGGTCTTCCACGGTGCGCCCGTCCAGCTGTACATCCAAGGCGCGTGCAGGTCGGGCTCGTTGTTCGGGTTGAACGCGAAGTTGTTGTGGTAGTCGTACGCACCGTGGACCCAGGAGTCCGCGGCGGCCTTCGCCGGGTCGGTGAGCAGCAATGGCATGTCGAAGAACGTGTCGAGCCGCTTCTCCGCCTGCGCCGGGCCGCCCATCAGGCCGAACAGCTTCGCGGTGTCCTGCTGGGCGAGCCACTGGTACTGCCACGGCGTGCCCTCGTGGAAACCGGTCGACTGGGCGGGGTCCGGGTCGCCGACGCCGGTGCCGTCCGCCGCGCGGGTGCGCGGGAAGCCCGTGAACCCGTGGGAATCGACGCTGGTGTCCCACAGTTTCGCGAAGTTGCCGCAGCGGGCGGAGAGCGTCGCCGCCTTGTCGCGGTAGCCCAAGCCGGCCGCCATGGTGGACAGCGCGCAGTCGGCCAGGGCGTATTCGAGGGTGGCCGAACCCGCCTGACGCGTGTCGCCGTAGGTGTAGCCCGGCAGGTCCTGGTAGCCGATCCAGCCGTTCTGCACGTACGTCGGGTTGCCGTCGCGGCCGCGGAAGATCGACTGGTCCGCCGGGACTTCGTTGGCGTTGCGCCACAACGCGTCGAACAGCTGGCGCGCGGTCCGGTCGTCCAGCAGCCCGCGACGGTAGTTGTCGACGACCCACGGCGTGACGGGGTCGCCGCTCATCACGTTCGTCTCGCCTCCGGCCAGCGCCCAGCGCGGGACCCAGCCGCCGTCCTGGTAGACCTTCAGGATCGACTTGGTCATGTCCGCGGCCTTGTCCGGGTGCAGGAGCGCGACCAGCTGGTTCTGCGACCGGTAGGTGTCCCACAGCGAGAACATCTGGTAGTACGTGTCGCGGCTTCGATGGACGGCGTCGTCGAAGCCGCGGTAGGAACCGTCCACATCGGACCCGACGGACGGGTGCAGCAGCGACCGGTACAGCGCGCTGTAGTAGGTCCGCTGGTCCGCGGTCGTCCCGCCGGCGACGCGCATGCGGTTCAGCTCGTCTTCCCACGTGTCGTGAGCGGTGGCACGCGCCTTGTCGAACGACTTGGGCTGCTCGGCGCCGCGGTTCAGGCGAGCGCCGTCGATCGAGGTGTACGAGAGCCCGACGGACGCGCCGACCTGGCTCTTGTCGCTGCCGAAGGTGAGCCAGGCGCCGGTGCGCTGCGAACCCAGCTCGGCGTCACGCTGGTTGGGCGTCAGCTTGTTGTCGGTCCAGGTGCCGAAGCTGCTGAACTTCCGGTCGAACTTGGCGCTGAAGAAGACCTTGTACCGCTCCTTCTGCGTCTCCCAGCAGAAGTTGCCGCCCTGGAGCCAGCCTTCGACGGTGTCGTTCCCGACGACGTGGACGTCGCCGGCGTAGGTGTAGCCGTTGCTCTCGCCGACCTCGATGAGGACGTTCTCGCTGGTGGCGCCGGCGGGGAAGGTGTAGCGGTGCTGGCCGGTGCGCTGGGTGGCGGTCAGCTCGGCGTCGATGCCGTTGTCGAGCTTGACGCCGTAGTACCCGGGCTGGCGGGTCTCGTTGGCGTGGCTGAACTTGGCGCCGTACTGGGCGGGGTCACTGCTGGTGACGGCGCCGGTGGTCGGCATGAACCGGAAGTTGCCCATGGTCTGGCAGCCGACACCCGAGAGGTGGGTGTGGCTGAAGCCGAGGGTGGTGTCCTGCGCGTAGTCGTAGGACGCGTACTTCTTGAGCTGGGTGTCCGGGGACAGCTGCACCATCCCGAAGGGGGTGGTGGCGCCCGGGAAGGTGGTGCCGTCCCCGTTGTTGCCGATCGAGGTGTCGACGAGCGTGGTGGGGTCGTCGGCGAACCTCGGCCCGGCGGCCTGGGCGGGGGTCGCGAGGGCCACCGTGGTGGCCCCGGCGAGCAAGGTGGCAAGGACGCGCGTCCGCGTTCTCATCCGGTTTCCTCCTGACAACGTTGTCACATGCACGGTGGGATCTTTTCCGGTGTCCGGTGGACAAATCAAGCCCTCCGACGTCGGTCAGTTCGAAGTCACTTCGAACTCCGCCCGAGCATCGCCCCAAAGGTCAGCAGGAAAGAGCCGGCAGCCGATGCCAGTACTCCGAAGAGGATCTCCGCCGTTCCGTGTCGACAACCGGGTGAAGCCATGATGGCGGCCGGTGCTCGGGAGGCGAGGCTCGTCCGGCTTGTTACGCCGTCACAGAACTGGTTAAACCAGGTGCGTCACGTGCCCCGCGAGGATCGTCGCCGTCACCGGGAGGGCGCGCAGATCCGCGGCCGACAACACCGACGGGTCCGCCGCCGTCACCATCAAGTCCGCCACGTCCCCCACCGACACCCCGCGGCGGCCACCCGAAGACGCTGCCAGCGCGTCGGGGAACGGGATCGACTGCTCCGGGTGCCACGCGGGCCGGTCGTCGTCCGTCCGGAACACCGCCGACGCTATGCCGTCCCAGGGGTCCAGCGGGGCCACCGGGGCGTCCGAGCCGAACTCCAAGCGGGCGCCCGATTCCAGCAGTGAGCGGTACGGGAACGCGCGGGACGTCCGGCCGTGCCAATGGCGGTCGGCGACGTCGCGGTCGTCCGGCTGGTGCGCCGGCTGGACCGCCGCGATCACGCCCAGCTCGGCGAACCGCGAAACATCGGCCGCGGAGAGCAGTTGCGCGTGCTCGATCCGGCCCGGGCAGCCGACCTCCTCGAACGCGGCCAGCGCGATCGTGTTCGCCCGGTCGCCGATCGCGTGGACCGCGGGGATCAGCCCGTGGACGAAAGCCCGTTGCATCAACGAAACGAGTGACGAGATCGGGAGTTCCAAGAGTCCCGGGAAGTCCCCGCCGGGATAGGGATCGTGGCAATAAGCCGTGCGGGTGTTGAGGGACCCGTCCACGAAGAGCTTGAACGGGCCCACCGTCAGCAGCCCGTCCGAGTCCGGCAGGACGTCACCCGTGCGGTGGCCGCGCTCGATGGTCTGGTCCAGCAGGTGCTTCGCGATCACGCACGAGATGCGGGCCGCCGGGGCACCGCGGCGCGTCCAGTCCGCCACCGTGTCCGCGTACTCGTAGTCGACGATCTGCGTCACCCCGCGCGCGGCCGCCGCGGCCACCGCGTCCGCGACCCACTGGTCCTGGACGTCGATCGCGGCCGTCGGGAGCTGGGCCGTCGCGCTCATGCAGTCGTTCTCCAGCAGCACACCCGTCGGGTGGTCGCGGCCGATCAGCTTCAGCGCCGCCGGGCTCAGCCAGAGCGTGTGCAGGTCCGCGCTGAACAACGCCACCGCCCGGCCCGGCAGCGCCCGCTGCAGCAGGTCCTTGTGCGGCTTGTCCGGCCAGAGCCCGTCGCGGAAGCCCGCGCCCACGACCAGTTCCGACTGCTGCGCCGGCGTCGCCAGCAGGTGGGCCAGCAGCAGCTCGATCGCCTCGCCCGCCGACCGCGCGGCGTCGAGGGGGATCCGGCGGCGGGACGTCGCCCACTGCACCAGGTGGACGTGCGCGTCGACGAGGCCGGGCAGCAGCGTCCCGCCGTGCCCGTCGACGACCCGCGCGGCGAACCCGGCCGACCCCGGCTCGCCGATCGCCGTGACGCGGCCGTCGTTGACGCGGACGTCCGCGAGCTCCCCGCCGAGCCCGACCCGCACGCGGCGCAGCAGTAGATCATCCATGCGGACCAGCCTGCCAGGCGAGCTCGTCCGGGTGAAGCACGGAGTGAGATGGGAATGAGATGGGTACTAGCTACCGTTGTAAGAGATGGCAGCCGTCGCCCGCCGAAGGGTCAGGGCCGGTCAGGGGCGCCGCCTTCACAAGCCGCGCAGGGTTCGACTCCCTCGGTTGCCGCGCGAGCTGAAGGGCACCTTCCGCACATCTGATGCGAGGAAGGTGCCCTTCAGCACAGTCTGTGCCACGAAGGTGCCCTTCAGCCCACCGGCACGTCCCGCCGTCGCAACGCTGCCAGGCCGCCGATCCCGGCCACCAAAGCGATCGCCACCAGCCAGACCACCGGCGTCACCGCGAACGTCCCGCCCGGCAACCGCGCCAAGTGCTGGAACGGCGAAATCCCCAGCACCACGTCGTTCCACTGCAAAGCCGATCCCACCAGCGACAACAGCAGGAACGCACCCAGCAGTCCCCAAGACGCCGCCGCGAAACGCGGGACGAAACCGATCAGCAACGCCGACAACCCGGCCAGCACCCACACCGCCGGCAACTGGGCCAACGCGGCCGGGACCAGCGAAGTGCCATACGCCGCCCCCGTCGCCAAACCGGTGACAGCCAGCAGGAACGCCGAGCCCAGCAGCGCGAACGCCAAGTGCCCGAGCGCCCAGCCGGTCCGGCCGACCGCCGTCGCCAGCACCGGCTCCGCCCGGCCCGCCGCCTCCTCCGCACGCAGCTTCAGCGTCGCCTGGACCGCGTAGCCCGCCGCTGCCAGGCCGAACAGCGTCATCGTCCCGGCCAGGTACGCGTCCGTCACCGCGCCGCCACCGCCGACGCGCGAGAACACCTCCGCGACGGCCTGGTTGTCGCGCATCATCTCCGCGACGTTCTTCCCGACCCCGCCCATCAGCAGCCCGACCAGCGCCAGGCAGACGGTCCAGACCAGCAGCGTCCCCCGCTGCAGCCGCCACGCCAGCGCCAGCGGCGACCGCAGCGACGCCCGCGCGCCGGAACGCCCCAACCGGGCCGGGAGCAGCGCCGCACCGAGGTCGCGACGCGCCGACAACGCGACCGCCAGGACCACCAGCAACGCCGTGGCGAAGACCGCCAGGAGCAGGACCCACCACTGCTCTCCCGCGAACGGCCGCATCCGGTGCGCCCAGCCGATCGGCGACAGCCACGCGAGCCACCCCGCCGAGCCGCTGTCCCCCGCGGCCCGCAGCAGGAACGCCAGCACCAGCACGCCGATCCCGACGCCCCGCGCGCCGCTCGCGCCCCACGTCAGCTGCGCCGCGACCGCCCCCACGCCCGCGAACACCCAGCCCGTCAAGGAAAAACCCAGCCCCAAGGCGAACGCCCCCGCGGCCGGCACGTCTTGCGCGGCGACGCCGAGTCCGACCAGGAGCCCGTACACCAGGCAGGCGCCGCACGAAAGGAGCACCGCGGCCGCGAGACCCGCGTGCCGGCCGACGACCGTCGCGCCGGTCAGCTCGCGGCGGCCGGCCTCCTCCTCGGTGCGGGTGTGCCGGACCACCGTGAGCAGCGCGATCAGCCCGACGACGACCGGGACGAACCCGCACTGCCACGCCAGGAGGTTGCCCACGGAAGAGCCGTACAGCGGGCCGTTGCGGACCACGAACGTCGCGCTGGACGCGTTGAGGTCGTAGAAGTGCTGCCTCGCCGCCGCGTCCGGGTAGGCCGCCTTGATCGACGACAGGTAGCCCATCGGCGCGACCGCCAGGCAGACGACCCACAGCGGCATGAGCAGCCGGTCGCGGCGCAGCACCAGCCGCAGCAGCGACCACGTCCCGGTCATCGCGCCGCTCCGACCGGCTCGTCGTGCCGGTAGTGGCGCAGGAACAGCTCCTCGAGCGTCGGCGGCCGGCTCACCAGGTTCCGCAGGCCCGCCCCGGCCAGGTGCCGCATGACGTCGTCGAGCGCGGTCTGGTCGACCGACAGGTGGACGTGCGAGCCGTACGAGCTCAGGTCGTGCACCCCCGGCAGCGAAGCCAGGTCCTCGGGAACGTGCGCGAGCGACGCGTCGATCGTGATCCGGCCCAGGTGGCGCAGCTCGTCCAGGGTCCCGGACTCGACGGTCCGCCCGGCCCGGATGATCGTGACGCGGTCGCAGAGCGCTTCGACCTCGGACAGGATGTGCGACGACAGCAGCACGGTCCGGTCGCCGCGTTCCCGCTCCTCCTCGACGACCTGCCGGAACACCTCTTCCATCAACGGGTCCAGCCCGGACGTCGGCTCGTCGAAGACCAGCAGCTCCACATCGGACGCGAGCGCCGCGACGAGCGCGACCTTCTGCCGGTTGCCCTTCGAGTACGTCCGGCCCTTCTTGCGCGGGTCGAGGTCGAAGCGTTCGATCAGCTCCGCGCGCCGCTGGTTGTCGAGGCCACCGCGCAGCCGGCCGAGCAGGTCGATGACCTCGCCGCCGGTGAGGTTGGGCCAGAGCGTGACGTCGCCGGGGACGTACGCGAGCCGGCGGTGCAGCTCGGTGGCGTCGGTCCAGGGGTCGCCGCCGAGCAGGGTGGCGCGGCCGCCGTCGGCCCGCATCAGCCCCAGCAGGACGCGGATCGTGGTGGTCTTGCCGGCGCCGTTGGGTCCGAGGAACCCGTGCACCTCGCCGGTGTGGACGGTCAGGTCGAGCCCGTCGAGGGCTTTCGCGGAACCGAACGCCTTGGTGAGGCCGGTCGCGGTGATCGCTTCGGCCATCGTCATTCCTTCCGTTGGTGGGCGGCCAGCGCTTCGCGGGCCTTTTCGAGGACTTCGGGGGTGGCGAGCGGGTTCATGAACAGGTGCCCGGCGGCCGCCGACATCCGCAGCATCGCCTCGTTCGTGCCCGGCTCCTCGCCGAGGGCCCTGGCGACGTGGTCCTGCAGGATCATCAGCCCGCCGGTCATCGCGGCGAGGGCGGCGGCGACGCCACGCGGGTCCGGCATGTCCATGTCCTGCCCGCGGAAGTAGCGCTCGGTCTCGTCGACGATCTCGGTGAACTGCGCCTGGGCGGCGGGCGAGCCGTCGACCATGGCGCGGCCCATGTACCGGCGGTAGAGCAGCTGGCGGGCGTCGAACACGGGGAGGAACCCCGGGTTCGCGGCGCCCTTCGCCAGCACGTCCTCCTTGAACTCGACCAGCTCGTCGAAGACGTAGGTGTCGCAGGCTTCGCGCAGCCCGTCCTTGGAGCCGAAGTGGTGGCGGATGAGCCCGCCCGACACCCCGGCTTCCTTGGCGATGTCGAGGATCGACGTCTTCTCCATGCCGCGCTCGGTGAAGAGCTTGATGGCGGCGTCGCGGATCCGGGCGCGTGCGGTGAAGTCTTCGGTGCTCATGAGCGTCCTATACGTGCGTGTAGCCGACTGCACGTAAATATAGCTCGCTACACGCACGTATAGCAAGGCGGAGCTTTCGTAGGGAAAGTTCGGTCTTCGGCGGAGCTTTCACGGGAAAGCTCCGCTTCGGGTGGCCGCCTAACCGGTGATCACGTTGGGCCGTTCGGCCTACAACCAATTGCGGTTGATGGGCTAACTGTCTGATTGCTGACGCAGATCCCACGATGTGTACTTCTCGGACGCATCTCTTCACGAAGGGTCGTTCTCTGTGACACAGCTCAGATCGCGCTGGAGACGGCGGGCCGGGATCACCGTCCTCGCCACCGCACTCGGCGCCTCCGTCCTCGGCGTCGCCGTTCCCGTGGCCGCCGCCCAGACCGCCCCGCCGACCTCGGGCGCGGCCGACGGCAAGACCCTCGACGAGCACGACCGCGCCCTCGTCGCCGAAGCCGAGAAGGCCGGCAAGCCCGACGTCACGCTGCTGATCGCGGCCGAGAAGGGCCAGACCGGCGCGGCCGTCGACCAGCTCAAGGCGCTCGGTGGCGTCGTCCAGTCCACCGACACCAAGCTCGACTACGTCAAGGTCACCATCCCGCCCGAGAAGGCGGAGAAGGCCGCGAAGCTCAAGGCGGTCAACGCCGTCGACGTCGACGGCCTCGTCTACCGCGACGACCCGAAGCCCGAGGGCGCGCAGGACCCGGCGCCGCAGCCCGCGCCCGGCAAGAACACCCCGCGCGTCAACCCGTACCTGCCGACCGGTGACACCTACGCGGCGCAGTTCGGGCAGGTCCTGCCCAACTGGGACGGCAAGGACACCACGGTCGCGGTGCTCGACTCCGGCGTCGACCTCGACTCCCCCGCGCTGGCCACCACCAGCCACGGCGAGCGCAAGATCGTCGACTGGTACAACGCCAACGCCACCAACTCCGGTGACGGCACCTGGGTCAAGCAGTCCACCGAGACCTACACCGGGACGTTCACCGCGAACGGCCGCAGCTGGACGGCTCCGGCGACCGGCGGCCCGTACACCTTCGGCGTGTTCGGCGAAACCGCCGGCGACCTGGGCGCGGCGGACAGCGAGACCGGCGGTGACGTCAACCGCGACGGCGACCGCGCCGACTCCTGGGGCGTGCTGCTCGACAGCGCGACCAAGGAGGTCCGCGTCGACCTCAACGGCAACGGCGACTTCACCGACGAGAAGCCGATGACCGACTACGCCAAGAAGTACGACTACGGCTACTTCGGCACGGACAACCCGGCGACCGACATCGCCGAGCGGATGGCCTTCGTGGTCCAGACCGACAAGCCGGGCTACGTCGGCATCGGCATCGCCGGCGCCGAGCACGGCTCGCACGTCGCGGGCATCGCCACCGGCAACGACCTGTTCGGCGGCAAGATGGACGGCGCGGCCCCGGGCGCGAAGGTCCTGGCGGTCAAGGTCTGCCTCACCGGCACCGCCTGCACCTCGTCGGGCCTGGTCGACGGTGTCGTCTACGCGGCCAGCCACGGCGCCGACGTCATCAACATCTCGATCGGCGGCCTGCCGGCCCTCAACGACGGCAACAACGCGCGCGCGGAGCTCTACAACCGCACGATCGCCGAGTACAACGTCCAGATCTTCATCTCGGCCGGCAACAGCGGCTACGGCGCGAACACCGTCGGCGACCCGTCGGTGGCCACGGACGCGATCTCGGTCGGCTCCTACATAACCAAGGAGACCTGGCTCTCGAACTACGGCTCGAAGACCCAGAACCCCGAGTCGATGCACCCGTTCTCCTCGCGCGGCCCGCGTGAAGACGGTGGCTTCAAGCCGGACATCATCGCGCCCGGCGCGGCCATCGCCACCGTCCCACGCTGGACGGCGGGGGGCCCGGTGGCCGGCACGTACAGCCTGCCCGCGGGGTACGCGATGCTGCAGGGCACGTCGATGGCGGCGCCGCAGGCGACCGGCGCGGCGGCACTGCTGGTGAGCGCGTACAAGGCAACGCACAAGGGCCAGCGGCCGCCGGTGGCGCAGCTGCGTTCGGCGATCAAGTCGACCGCGCGGTTCGTGCCGGGCATCGGCGCGTACGCCCAGGGCGCGGGCCTGTTCAACGTCCCGGCCGCGTTCGTCGCGCTGTCGCTGAACCCGAAGCCGGACGCCGTCTCGACGTCGGTCGAGGTGCACACCGCGCTGTCGGGCCTGCTGGCCACCCCGAACACCGGCGTGGGCATCCACGACCGCGAGGGCGTGACCACGGGCAAGGCCTACACCCGCACGTACACGATCACCCGCACGACGGGCTCGGCCAAGCCGGTGCCGTACTTCGCGCGGTGGACCGGGAACGACGGGACGTTCTCCTCGGCGTCGACGGTGGTGCTGCCGCTGAACACGCCGGTGAAGTTCGACGTCAAGGTGAACCCGAAGAACGCGGGCGTCCACTCGGCGCTGCTGTACCTGGACAACCCGCTGACCATCGGCATCGACGTGCAGACCCTCAACACGGTCTTCGCGCCGCAGGAGTTCACCGCCGCCAAGGGCTTCCAGGTCGACGTGGCCGGCAAGATCGCCCGCAACCAGGCGACCAGCTACTTCGTGCGGGTGCCGCAGGGCGCCAGCGCGCTGAAGGTGGACCTGGACGCCGGTGCCGGCGCCCCGGGCAAGGGCCAGGTGCGGTTCCTGCGCTACGACCCGACCGGCGTGCCGGCCGAGGCGAGCACCTCGACGACGTACTGCTACCTCCCCGACGCGGGGGCCGGCTGCCCGGGCGGCACGCCGACCAGCCGGACGTTCGCGAACCCGCTGCCGGGTGTGTGGGAGATCGTCGTCGAAGCACGCCGGACGTCCGATGTGGACAACGCGGCGTACAAGCTGAGCGCGTCGGTGCTGGGCACGGCGATCACGCCGAACCCGGACACGATCGCCTCGGCCACGCTGGGCACGCCGATCGCGCGGTCCTACACGGTGTCCAACACGCTCGGCGCGTTCACCGGCAAGCTGAACGGCGCCACGCTGGGCAGCGCGAAGGTCGCACGGCCGTCGATCGTCGAGGGCGCGCAGGCGCAGTACCAGATCGCGGTGACGCCGGGCTCGACGTCGCTGACCGCCACGATCGGCAGGACGTCCGACGTCGGCGCCGACCTGGACCTGGTGCTGTACAACTGCACGACCGGTACCTGCGTGGTGGCCGGCCAGAGCGCCGACGGTGACTCGGAAGAGTCGGTGACCATCGCCAACCCGGCGGCCGGTGTGTGGGTCGCGCTCGTCGACGGGTACGCCGTGCCCGCCGGCACCACCGAGTACGACTACCTCGACGTGTTCACCAACCCGGCGTTCGGTTCGGTCGCGGTGACCGACGCGAACGCGGCGCGGGCCTCGGGCACGTCGTGGACCGTGCCGGCGACGGTGACGGCCTCGGCCGCCCCTGCGGCGGGCCGGATCCTGCGCGGTCAGCTGACCGTGCAGACCGACACGGGTGTCACGGTCGGCTCCTCGCTGGTGCTGGTCAACTCCGTCAGCTAGTCCCGCTCATCGGAAACCGCCCCGGGTTCGCCCGGGGCGGTTTTCGCTGTATTGGTGGGTTTCCGACGCAAGTTTGCGTATGTGCGGTGAACCCTTGTCCTCTTTCGGTGCGTGTCCGTATGGTCTCCGAACATGCGCCGGATTTCGACGTTCTTCGCCGCGCTTCTCTTGCTGGCGGCCACTTTGCCCGGTGTCGCGCACGCGGCGGCGGCGCTTTCGGGCCGCACCCACCTGTTCTACTACCCGTGGTACGGCGGCAGCTCCACCGGCTACCGCCACTGGGTGCAGGGCGGGCACACCCCGCCGAACGACGTCGGGGCGAACTTCTACCCGGTGCTGGGGCCGTACGACTCCGGCGACTTCACCGGCGCGGTCGAGCAGCACATGCGGTGGATCGAGCAGTCCGGCGCCGGGGTGATCGTCTACAGCTGGTGGGGTCAGGGGTCCTATGAGGACGGTCTGGCGGCCGGCGTGCTGGAAGCGGCGGCGCGGCACGGGATTCGCGTCGCGTGGCACTTGGAGCCCTACAGCGGGCGGACGGCGGCCTCCACGGTCTCGGACGTCAACTACCTCACGGGCCGGTACGGGTCGAGTCCCGCGTTCTACCGCGAGGGCGGCCGCGGTGCGTTCTACGTCTTCGAAAGCCTGCGGATCACCGACTGGACCGCGTTGGACCAGGTGCGGTCGTCGGCGATCGTGCTGGCGCAGACGACCGACACGAGCAAGGTCGCGCACTTCGGCGGCATGTACACCTACGACGCGATCGCCGGGGCGACGGCGCCGGGCTGGCGCGAGGCCGGGGCGTACTGCGAGGCGAACGGCCTGGTGTGGGCGCCTTCGGTGGGTCCGGGGTACAACGACGACCGCGCGGTGCCGGGCAACACGACGCCGACGCTGGGCCGGGACAACGGGGCCACTTACGACCGGGAGTGGCAGAACGCGCTTTCCTCGGGCGCCGACTGGGTTTCGGTGACGTCGTTCAACGAGTGGCACGAGGGGTCGGTCATCGAGCCGGCGCGGTCGTCGCCGCCTTCGCCGGCCTACGAGACTTTCGCCGGTGCGTACGGGACTTCCGGTGCGGCGTCGGAGACGGCCTACCTGGATCGGACGCGGTACTGGGCCGCCCAGCTCGGCGGCCCGCCGCCCGCGACGGTCAACCTGGCGCAGGGCAAGGCGGTCACCGCGAGCGGGGCACAGGGTGGGTACCCGGCGGGCAACGCCGTCGACGGGAACGCGTCGAGCTATTGGGAGAGCGCGAACAACGCGTTCCCGCAGACGCTGACGGTGGACCTCGGCGCGGCGACGACGGTCGGGCGGGTGGTGCTCAAGCTGCCGCCGTCCTGGGGGCGGCGCACGCAGACGATCGCGGTCGGCGGCGGGAGTTCCGCGGGGTACGTGTTCGATCCCGCGACCGGGAACACGGTCACGATCCCGGTGTCGTCGACGGACCGGTACCTGCGGCTGACGTTCACCGGCAACACCGGGTGGCCCGCCGGCCAGGCGGCCGAGGTGGAGGCCTACGCCTCCTGAGCCCGGCTCACGAACGGCGCCGGGTCGGCCAGCACCCGGTGCACGACCCGGCCCGCCGCACCCAGCGTCGCCGCGTCGCCGCCGAGACGTGACGCCGTCAGGACCGGTGGCTCGCCGCGGAGGCCGCCCAGCCGCGTTGTCAGCACCTCCGACACCGGGCCGGACAGCCACGGGTACAGCTGCGTGAACACCCCGCCCAGCACGATCCGGTCCAGGTCCAGGAGGTTCACCGCCGACGTCAGGGCGACGCCGAGGGCCTGCCCCGCCGCCGCGCACGCCTGCCGGGCGGTGGCGTCGCCGGCCTCGAGGGCCGTCAGGAGGGCGGGCAGCGTCGGCGCGTTTCCGGCCGCCAGCAAGGCTTCCTGGCCCGCGAACGTCTCCAGGCAGCCACTGCCGCCGCACCGGCAGAGCGGGCCCTCGGGTGCGACCACGACGTGGCCCAGCTCGCCGGCCAGCCCGCGGGCGCCGGAGAATAGCGTGCCGTTCACGACCAGGCCCGCACCGATGCCGACTTCGCCCGACACGTAGAGGAAGTCGCGCTCGCCGTCGCCGTACCAGAGTTCGCCCAGCGCCGCGAGGTTCGCTTCGTTGTCCAGCTCGACCGGGATCGGCAGGCGCAGCAGGTCGGCCGGGCGGACGTCCTGCCAGCCGAGGTTGGGGGCGCTGAACAGGACGCCGTCGCCGACCGGGCCGGACACCGCCAGCACCGCGCCCGCCACCTCCAGCCCGAGCCGGTGCGTCTCGGCCAGCGCGTCCGACGCCAGGGCGTGCAGCTCGGAAAGGACCCTCTTCGGCCGCGACCCGCGGTTGTCCCGCTCGCGGCGGGCGGCGAACCGGACGCCGCCGGTGAGGTCGAGCACGCGCACCGCGAGGTAGTCGACGTTGATCTCCAGCCCCAGCGACGCCACGCGTGCCCCGCTCAGCACGACCTCGACGCCCGGCCGGCCGCGTTCACCGGCGCGTGCCGGACCGGTCTCGGCCAGCAGACCCGCGTCCACGAGGTCGCCGACGAGCTTGGAGACCGTCGACTTCGTCAGCCCGGTCAGTTCGGCGAGAGCGGCGCGGGTCAGCGGGCCGCCGCGGCCGACCGCGCCCAGCACGACCTCGAGGTTGCGGGCGCGCATCTCCTCGTGCCGCACGGCCTGGGTCATCGCGTCCTCCTGCGAAGCACTCTAACCGGCCCCTTGACGCCCGGGACCCCCGCGGCGCATATTTAGTCTACAACGTGAACTAAATGAAGGGACAGTCATGAGCGACTACGCTCCCCAGCCGGCCGACAAGTTCACCTTCGGCCTCTGGACCGTGGGCTGGCCCGCGAACGACCCGTTCGGGGTCGCGACGCGGCCGCCGCTGGACCCGGTGGAGAGCGTGCACCGGCTGGCGGAGCTGGGCGCCTACGGCGTGACGTTCCACGACGACGACCTGCTGGCCACCGAACCCGACCGCGACAAGGCGATCGAGCGGTTCAAGAAGGCCCTCGCCGAGACCGGCCTTCGCGTGCCCATGGCGACGACCAACCTGTTCACCCACCCGGTGTTCAAGGACGGCGGCCTGACCAGCAACGACCGCGACGTCCGGCGGTACGCGCTGCGGAAGGTCCGCCGCAACCTCGACCTCGCGGCCGAGCTGGGCGCCGAGACGTACGTCGTCTGGGGCGGCCGCGAAGGCGCGGAGTCCGACGCCGCGAAGGACGTCCGCGCGGCGCTCGACCGCTACAAGGAGGGCCTCGACCTCCTGGCGGACTACGTCGTGGAGAAGGGCTACTCGCTGCGGTTCGCGCTCGAGCCGAAGCCGAACGAGCCGCGCGGCGACATCCTGCTGCCGACGATCGGGCACGCTCTGGGCTTCATCTCGCAGCTTTCGCGGCCGGAGATGTTCGGGCTGAACCCGGAGGTCGGGCACGAGCAGATGGCCGGCCTCAACTTCGTGCACGGCATTTCGCAGGCGCTGTGGCAGGGCAAGCTGTTCCACATCGACCTGAACGGCCAGCACGGCCCGAAGTACGACCAGGACCTGATCTTCGGCCACGGCGACACGAAGAGCGCGTTCTTCCTGGTCGACCTGCTGGAGAACGGCGGCTACGAGGGCCCGAGGCACTTCGACTACAAGCCGCTGCGCACGGAGGACCCGTCGGACGTGTGGGTGTCCGCGGCGGCGAACATGCGGACGTACCTGATCCTTCGCGAGAAGTCCCGCAAGTTCCGCGCGGACCCGGAGGTCGTGGAGGCGCTGGCGGCGTCCCGGGTCCCGGAGCTGTCGACCCCGACGCTGGCCCCGGGCGAGTCGTTCGACGACCTCCTGAAGGACGACTTCGACGCGGATGCGGCGGCCCAGCGCGGGTACCACTTCACGCGGCTGAACCAGCTGGCGCTGGAGCACCTGCTCGGCGTCCGCTGACGGCTAGCCTGGGGGGATGCTGAGCGACGCGAAGTTCGAAGCCCGCATCCCCACCCGGGACCTGGCCCGGGCCCGCCGGTGGTACTCGGAGAAGCTCGGGCTCGAACCGGCCGAAGAGCGCGAAGGCGGCCTGCGTTACGAGGGCGCGTCGGGCGTCTTCTGCCTGTTCGCCTCGGCCGGCGCGTCCGATGGTTCGTTCACGCAGATGGGTTTCTACGTGGACGACATCGAAGCGGCGGTCGCCGGGCTGCGGGCGCGCGGCGTGGTGTTCGAGGAGTACGACGGCTGCGTGAACGGCATCATGGAGATCCGCGGCAACTACCCGAGCAAGGGCCGCGGCGAGCGCGCCGCGTGGTTCCGCGACAGCGAGGGCAACATGCTCGGCATCGCCGAAGTGACCCCGTGAAGGGCACCCTCATGGCTTTCGAGTCATGAGGGTGCCCTCCATGGCATCAGGACACGGTCAGCGTGTCGATGTCGAACAGTGAACCTGAGCCGCCCCGGAAGACGAGGTGGAGCGGACCCGAGCCGGCGGTAACCGAAGTCGAGACCGTCTGGAACGTCTCCCAGCTACCCGTGTTCGGCACGGTCACCGTGCCCAGCAACGCACCCGTGGCCGAGCCGTCGCGGATTTCGATCGTGCCGCCCGCTCCCGCTGACGACACCACCGCGCTGAACCGCGAGATCCCCGCCGTGCTCACCGACGCAAACCCGGCCCAATCGCCGTTCTCGATGTAGCCCAGCGTGTTTCCGCCGCTCGCCGGGGCGTGCGGGGCCACCTGTACGCCCGAGCCCGACGTGAACGACTCACCCTCCACTGTGGACGAGTGAGCGACGCCGCAGTCGGCCGGGGCCACGCCCGCCGCGTACCGGACCGCGCCCAGCAACGACGTCCGGAACACCGGGTCCGAGTACGACTCGATCGTGTGGCCGAGGCCGGTGTAGAACGCCCGGCCGCTCCCCTGCGGGTGGCACCACGCGATCGGGTGGTCGGCGCCCATCTCGCCGCCCGAGTAGCTGGACTCGTCCAGCGTCTGGAGCACGTGGACGCTGCCGCGCGGGTTCGTGCGGTAGTTGTACAGCTCGTCGGTCCGCGTCCACACCGCGGGCAGCTGAGCCGTCGCCGGGTGACCACTGTCCTCCGTGACGAACCGGGCCTGCTGGATCGCCGGGTGGCTCTTGAACCACGCCCCGACCAGCTGCCCGTACCACGGCCAGTCGTACTCCGTGTCGGCCGCCGCGTGGACGCCCAGGTAGCCACCGCCACCTTCCACATAGGACTGGAACGCCGTCTGTTGCGCCGCGTCCAGGACGTCGCCGGTCGTCGAAAGGAAGACCACTGCCTCGTACGACGCCAGCGAAGCCGCCGTGAACACCGACGCGTCCTCGGTCGCCGTCACGCTGAAGCCGTTCGCCGCACCCAGTTCACGCAGAGCCTGGATGCCCGCCGGGATCGAGTCGTGGCGGAAGCCCGCCGTCTTGGAGAACACCAGCACGTCGTACGACGGGTCCACCTGGGTCGGCATACCGCTCAGCGTAAAGGAATCGACGTCGAACAGGGAACCGGAACCGCCGCGGAACACCAGGACCAGCGGACCCGATCCACTCGACACCGACGTCGTCACGTTCTGGAACGTCTCCCAGTCCCCGGTCGACGGCACGGCCACCGACCCCAGCAGCGTCCCGGTCGCCGACCCGGACCGGATCTCGATCGTCCCGCCCGCGCCGGCCGAGGAGATCCGCGCGGTGAAGGTCCGCGCGCCCGCGGTGGTCACCGACGCGTACCCGGCCCAGTCGCCGTTTTCGATGTAACCGAGGGTGTTGCCGCCGCTCGCCGCGGCGTGCGGCGCGATCTGCACGCCGGAGCCGGAGGTGAACGACTCGCCCTCGATCGCCGAAGACGCGGTCGTGAACGTGAACGCGTCCAGGTCGAACAGGTTGCCCTGCCCGGTCACGCCCTTGAACACCAGGTACAACGTCGTCGTCCCGGCGGGCCGGTTGGCGAGGTTCGCCGTGACGTCGGTGAACGTGTCCCAGTCACCGGTGTTCGCCACGGCCGCCGAGCCGAGCAGGGTGCCGGTCGGCGAGCCCGCGCGCACCTCCAGCGTGCCACCCGGACCACCCGAGGACACCCGTGCGCTGATCGCCGTGGCGTTGCCCAATGCGTACGGGCTGAACGAGATCCAGTCGCCGTTGTCGGTGTACCCGACCGTCCGGCCGCCCTCCGCCGCGCCGTGACTCGCGAGCTGGATGCCGGACTGCGCCGCGAAGTGCTCGGCCTGCCGGTGCCGCGGCTGCAGCTTCCGGACGCTGTGCGAGGTCAGCCCGCCCTTGTCGGTGTACTGCGCGTCGAAGACGCCGTAGATGTTGGCCGCGGCGTCGTGCTCACCGTCGACCGGGACCGCGATCGACCCGGAACACCCGGTCGCCTGGGTGATCTGGTGCTCGTGGCTGTCGTGCCCGAGCAGGTACGTCACCTTGACCTTCGAGCAGTCCAGCGGCCCGTCCTCCGGGTCGCTGCCGGTCACCTGGAACGGCACGGTGTCACCGAAAGAGAACAGCTGACCGTCCACAGGGGACCCGAGCGTGACCGACGGCGCCGTGTTCCCCACCGTCACCACGAGGCTCGCCGTGCCGGTCAGCCCCTCCGGATCGGACACCGTCAACGTCGGCGAGTACGTCCCGTTGGTGGTGTAGGTGTGCGCCGGGTTCGCCGCCGTCGACGACGAGCCGTCGCCGAAGTCCCAGCGGTAGGTCAGCGCCCCACCTTCGGGATCGGCACTCCCTGCGGAGGAGAAGGTGACCGTCAAGGGATTCGGTCCGGACGTCTTGTCCGCCGCCGCCTTCGCGACCGGGTTGCGGTTCGTGCCCGCCAGGTACTCGATCCGGTAGAGCGCCTGGTTGTCCTCGCCCGTGCCGTAGTCGAGGACGTACAGGGCGCCGTCCGGGCCGAACGCCATGTCCATCACCTGCGTGCCGGACCACGGGAAGTTCTCGATCGGGCCGCGGGTCCCGTCGCCGTTGACGGTCACCGCCTTGATCCACTTGCGACCGTACTCCCCCGCGAAGTACTTGCCGTCCAACGACTGCGGGAACTTGACCGTGGACGTCGAAGCGGCGTCGTACCGGTAGACCGGGCCGCCCATCGGCGACTCCGAGCCGCTGCCGAACTCCGGCGGCGAGCCCTCGTCGCCCGCGTACTTGATCCACGCGGGCTTCGGCACCGGCAGCTTGGCGAGGCCGGTGTTGCGGAACGAGGAGTTCGTCGGCCCGCCCGCGCAGTCGTACTTCGCACCCGACGGTCCGGTCGGGAACGTGAAGTGGTTGTACGTCTCGGTCGTCGTGTTCGAGCCGGTGCAGTACGGCCAGCCGAAGTTGCCCGGCCCGGTGATCCGGTCGAACTCGACCTGGCCCTGCGGCCCGCGGTTCGGGTCGGTCGTGCCGGCGTCCGGGCCGTAGTCGCCGAGGTAGACGACCCCGGTCGGTTTGTCGACACTCATCCGGAACGGGTTGCGGAAGCCCATCGCGTAGATCTCCGCCCGCGTGTTCGCGGTGCCCGGCGCGAAGAGGTTCCCCGACGGGACCGTGTACGTCCCGTCGGCCTGCGGGTGGATCCGCAGCAGCTTGCCGCGCAGGTCGTTCGTGTTGCCGGACGAGCGTTGCGCGTCGAACTGCGGGTTGCGCGTGGTCCGCTCGTCGATCGGCGAGTAGCTGTCCGAGGAGAACGGGTTGGTGTCGTCGCCGGTCGTCAAGTACAGGTTGCCGGCGGCGTCGAAGTCGATGTCGCCGCCGACGTGGCAGCACTGGCCGCGGTCGTTGGCGACCTTCAGCACGACCTTCTCACTGGCCAGGTCGAGCGTGTTGTCGGTCTTCAGCACGAACCGCGACAGGTGCAGCTCGCCCTTGTACGGCGCGAAGTCCGCCTCGGTGCCGTCGGTCGGCGCGTCACCGTCCGGTGTGGACAGCCGGGGTGAGTAGTACAGCCAGACGAACCGGTTCGCAGCGAAGCCCGGGTCGGCGGCGACGCCCTGGAGGCCTTCCTCGTCGTGGGTGTAGACGTTCAGCTTGCCCGCGATCGACGTCGCGCCGGTCGCGGTGGTGACGCGGACGGTGCCGTCGCGGGAGGTGTGCACGACCGAGCGGTCCGGCAGCACGGCGAGCGACATCGCCTCGCCGCCGAGCTCGGCCGCGCCGGTGGCGAGCGCGACCTGCTGGTAGTCCGCGGGTGGGATGTCCGCGCGGGCCGGGGTGTCGACGGTGAGCAGGAGGCCGGCGCTCAAGAGTGCGGCGCCGAACAGCCTCGCCCACTTCGGTGGGGACGGAGACATGCGGGGTCCTTCCTGATTTTGAGCGTGCTTCGCCCCGGTGTGGCGCGAAGCCGGTTTCGATCACCTTCCGACGGGGCTGGCGGTCACCCGTTGAACAGAAGCGTTACTTCGTAGAGAAAGCGGCGTCGAACGCCGCCGTGGGTGGGGTGAAGTTGAGCTTGCGGACGAACTCGAGCGCTTCGGGCGCGCCGATGAGCCGGTCCATGCCCGCGTCCTCCCACTCGATGGAGATCGGGCCGTCGTAGCCGATGGCGTTCAACATCCGGAAGACGTCCTCCCAGGGGACGTCGCCGTGACCGGTCGAGACGAAGTCCCAGCCGCGGCGGGGATCCGCCCACGGCAGGTGCGACCCCATCCGCCCGTTGCGGCCGTTGAGCTGCTTGCGGGCCTCCTTGCAGTCGACGTGGTAGATCCGGTCCTTGAAGTCCCACAGGAACCCGGCCGGGTCGAGGTCCTGCCAGACGAAGTGCGACGGGTCGAAGTTGAGCCCGAACACCTCGCGATGCCCGATCGCCTCCAGCGTCCGGACGGTGCTCCAGTAGTCGTAGGCGATTTCGCTCGGGTGCACCTCGTGCGCGAACCGGACGCCGACCTCGTCGAAGACGTCCAGGATCGGGTTCCACCGCGCGGCGAAGTCGGCGTACCCGCGCTCGATCATCGACGGCGGCACCGGCGGGAACATCGCCACCGTGTGCCAGATCGACGAGCCGGTGAACCCGACCACTGTGGACACCCCGAGTTTCGCCGCGGCACGGGCGGTGGCCTGCATTTCGGCCGCCGCCCGCTGCCGGACGCCTTCGGGTTCGCCGTCGCCCCAGATCCGCGCGGGCAGGATGGCTTCGTGCCGCTCGTCGATCGGGTGGTCGCAGACGGCCTGGCCCACCAGGTGGTTCGAGATGGCCCACACCTTGAGGTCGTACTTGGCCAGCGTTTCGAGCTTCGCCGGGACGTAACCGTCGTCGGCCAGCGCGCGGTCCACTTCGAAGTGGTCGCCCCAGCAAGCGATCTCGAGGCCTTCGTAGCCCCAGCCGCTCGCCAGCTCGCACACCTCCTCGAACGGCAGATCGGCCCACTGCCCGGTGAACAGGGTCAACGGTCGTGCCATGTCTGACCTCCAGGTGCGTCCTACTCGGTGCGGACAGCCGCTAGCAGCAGCTCCTTGACTTCGGTGGCGTGGATCTTTTCGCGCGCGAGCGCAGGATCCGAGCACAGCAGCACGGGCCCGTCCTCGGGCGCGTCGGGCAGCCGCCCGTGGCTGCCCTTCACCGGCGCCGGGTCGAGCGGGACGACCTGCATCGAGTACCGCAGGCCGAGCTTCTTGCGCGCCAACGCCGACGCCGCCTTCAGCTTCACCGCCGGGTCGTTCGGGTCGAAGAACAGCTCGGCCGGGTCGTAGCCGGGCTTGCGGTGGATCTCGACGGTCTTCGCGAAGTCCGGCGCGCGGTCGTCGCTCAGCCAGTAGTAGTACGTGAACCAGGCGTCCGGATCGGCGATCGCGACGAGTTCCCCGGCGCGTTCGTGGTTGATCCCGATGCCCGCCTGCCCTTCGCGGTCGAGGACGGCGTCCACTCCGGACAGTCCGGCGACGATGTCCCGCACGCGCGGGATGTCCGCCGGGTCGGCGACGTAGACGTGCGCGACCTGGTGGTCGGCCACCGCGAACGCGCGCGACGTCCACGGGTCGAGGTACTCCATGCCCGCCTGGACGTAGACGTTGAGCAGGCCCTCGCGGCGCAACGCGCGGTTGATGTCGACCGGCCGGCTCGCGTTCGTGATGCCGTATTCCGAGAGTGCGACGACGGTGTGCCCGCCCGCGGCCGCTTGGTCGAGCAGCGGCTTCAGGGCCGCGTCGATCTCGCGCGCGGCGGCCGCGGCCTGGGGTGCGTCCGGGCCGAAGCGCTGCAGGTCGTAGTCGAGGTGCGGGATGTAGACGAGCGTGGTGTCCGGCTTGTCCTCGGCCATGATCTTCTGCGCGGCGGCGATGATCCACTTCGACGACGTGATCGCCGCGGTCGGCCCCCAGTAGGTGAACAGCGGGAACTCGCCGAGCGCGCCGACCAGGCGGTCGTGCAGCTGCGGCGGGTGGGTGTAGGCGTCCGGGGATTTCTTGCCGTCGGCGTGGTAGATCGGCCGCGGGGTGACCGTCAGGTCGACGTCCATGCCCATCGCGTACCACCAGCAGACGTTGGCCACGCGGTGGCCGGCCTGGGCGCGGCGCGCGGCGTCCCAGAACTTGTCGCCCTGGACGAGGCGGTTGTGCTGGCGCCAGAGGAAGATCTCGCCGAGGTCGCGGAAGTACCAGCCGTTGCCGACGATCCCGTGTTCGGCCGGCTGCAGGCCGGTGAGGAACGTCGACTGCACCGAGCACGTGACCGCGGGGAACACGGTGTCGAGCTGCGCGGTGAAGCCGGGCTCGGCCATCTTGCGCAGGTTGGGCATGTGCGGCAGCAGCCGCGGGGTCAGCCCGACGACGTCGAGGACGAGCAAACTCATTCCGAAACCTCTTCCAAGCCTAGTGCGATCAGGGAACGCCGGGTCCAGTCCAGTTCGGCCGCGATGCCCGCGACCAGTCCGGCGTCGTCGGCGGGTGCGTCCGGGAGCACCTGCCAGGTGTAGGTCTCTACCTCGACGTGGTCGGTGCGCGCGGATGCGCCGCCGAACAGCTCGGCGAGGGTGCCGGCGAGCACCGGCCGGGTCGACGTCAGCGGCGGCGCCGGGTCGGCGTGCAGCGGGACGTGGAAGTGCACGCGCCACGGCGCCTCGCCGGGCAGGCCGCCGGCCAGAGCCTCATCGAGGTCGTCGGCGCCCGGCGGGGCACCTTCGTTGCTCTGGTGCAGGAACCGCGGTTCCACAAAGGATTCCAGCGCCTTCCGGGTCGCGGGATCCTTCGGCGAGTCAGCCTCCAAGGCCGCGGACGCCTGGAGCTTGACGACGTCGAGCCCGGCGGCTTCGAGCCGCGCCAAAGCGGCGGCCGGCTCCTCGAACCCGACCGCGAGGTGGCACGTGTCCAGGCAGACGCCGAGCCACTCTTTGTCCACATCGGACAGCAGTGTCGCCGCCTGCGTGGTCGTCTCGATGACGCACCCGGGTTCCGGTTCGAACGCCACCCGCACCGGACGGTCCCCCTTCGCCAGCCCTTCGGCGAGCAAGGCGAGCTGACCGCGGTCGTCCCGCCATTCGGTGCGCCAGCCGAGCGGCAACGTCGACACGCTGCCGCGCACGGCGTCGTCCGGCATCAGCTCGGCGAGCAGCCGGGCCAGGTCGAGGGTGTACTGCGTCCGTTCGGGCGTCGACCAGTCCGGCCGGTACACCTTGTGCTTGACGACCGGGTCGTGGAACCCCTGGTACGGGAACCCGTTGAGCGTGACGACCTCGAGTCCGCGGGCCGCCAGTTCCTTGCGGAGCGAGGAAACGGCCCCCGGGTCGGCGGTCAGCTCGGCAGCCACCGGCCGAGCCAGCCACAGGCCGAGCCCGAGCCGGTCGACGCCCAGGCGTTCGCGCACCGGCTCGCCGAAGCGGGCCAGCTGGGCGAGCACGCCGTCGAGGTCCTCGGCCTGGTGCACGTTGGTGCAGTAGGCGAGGTGGACGAGCGAGCCGTCGCGGTGCCGGAACCTCACTTGCGCGCACCCCGCAGAATGGAGTTGCCCGCGAACTCGGCTTCCGGAGCCGTTTCGTCGAGGGACAACCGCCCGCTCTGGCCGTAGAACTCGACCGGGTTGCGCCACAGCACCCGGTCGACGTCGTCCTCGGTGAACCCGGCGGCCAGCATCGCGTCGCCGGTCTTGCGGGTCTTGAGCGGGTCGCTCTTGCCCCAGTCGGCGGCCGAGTTCACCAGCACGCGCTCGGTCCCGTACTCGCGCAGGATCGCGACCATCCGCTCTTCGTCCATTTTGGTGTCCGGGTAGATCGAAAATCCCATCCAGCAGCCGGAGTCCTTGACCATCCCGACGGTCACCTCGTTGAGGTGGTCGAGCACCACGCGCCCGGGCGCGATGCCGGACTCGCGGACGACGGCGATGCTGCGTTCGGTGCCGGCGGCCTTGTCGCGGTGCGGGGTGTGCACCATCGCCGGCAGGTCGTGGTCGATCGCCAGCGCCAGCTGCGCCGCGAACGCCTTGTCCTCCTCGGCGGTCATCGAGTCGTAGCCGATTTCGCCGACCGCGACGACGCCGTCCTTCTCCAGGTAACGCGGCAACAGGTCGAGCACCGGCGCGCAGCGCGGGTCGTTGGCCTCCTTGGGGTTCAACGCGATCGTGCAGTGGTGGGCGATGCCGTACTGGCTCGCGCGGAACGGCTCCCAGCCGACGAGCGCGTCGAAGTAGTCGGTGAAGCTGCCGACGTTCGTGCGGGGCTGGCCCAGCCAGAACGCCGGCTCGACGAGCGCGCGGACCCCGGCGGCGTGCATGGCCGCGTAGTCGTCGGTGGTCCGGGAGCTCATGTGGATGTGCGGGTCGAAGATGCGCATCAGGCGTCCTGTTCGTTCAGCAGCGGGCGGAGGTCGGCGGGGACGTCGCGGCCCGCGGCGGTGCGCTCGGCGGCGAAGGACCGCATCATGCGCAGCAGTTCTTCGTCGGTCCGGCGGTCGAGCCCGGCGACCTCGGCGAGGGGGATGCCCATGAAGACGCACTTGAGGACGCCGTGGCGGTACGCGGCGTCGTCGAGGTGCGTGGCGGCGTACTCCCCCATCGCCGCGGTGACGAGCCGGGTGTCGTTGGTGCGGAGGGCGTCCGCGACCAGCTCCAGCCCGGCGTCACCGGTGTCCACAACGGACAGTCCACGCAGGACGGCCCGCTTCTCGGCGGCGTCGCCGTAGCGGTAGAGGTCGGGCATCTCCGCCGCGGCCCCGGGAGCCGCCTTCAGCAGCTCCACGCGCGCCACGTCGTCGACCGTCCACCCGGGAGTGTCCGACGGACCCCGGCCGACCCGGCGGCCGACGCCCGGGAACGCTGTGCGCAACGCGGTCGCATCGGCCGCCACCTTGGTCAAGGTTTCGTCGAGCCAGGCGTTCACGCCGTCACCGCCTTCCGCAGGAATTCGAGGGACTCGCGGGCGATCCGCGGCGCCGCGTGGCTGTCCCGCGGCAGTTCCACCGCGACGAGCCCGGTGTACGGCGCCAGCGCCGCCAGCACCGGCGGGAAGTCGATCTCACCCCGCCCGAACTCCAGGTGCTCGTGCGTGCCGCGGCGCATGTCGTCGATCTGGACGTTCACCAGCCGCGGCAGCGCCCGCCGGACGCAGTCGGGCACCGACGCGGACTCGTTGCACCGGCAGTGCCCGATGTCCAGCGTCAACCCGAACCGCTCCGGATCGCCGAGCCGCCGGGACAGCTCGAAGTACCCGTCGAGGTCTTCGACGAGCATCCCCGGCTCCGGCTCGAAGCCGAGCTTGACGTCGTGTTCGTCGGCCGCCTTGAGCACCTCGGCGCACCCGTCGACGAGGTGCGCCCACGCGTCCTCAGTGGACAGATTCGCGGGCTTGTTCCCGCTCCAGAACGACACGGCCTCCGCACCCAGGTCCGCGGCGATCTCGACCGCTCGCGTCAGGAATTCGACGCGCCGCGCGCGATCGGGGTCGAGGAACGTCGGCGAATGCTTGCGCCACGGGTCGAGCAGGAACCGGGCGCCGGTCTCGATGACGACGGCCAGCCCGAGCCGGTCCAGCTCGGCGGCCAGCGACGCGACCTGCCGGGCGAGGTCCGGCCCGAACGGGTCGAGGTGCTGGTGGTCGAGCGTCAGCGCGACGCCGTCGTAGCCGAGGTCCGACAGGACGCGCAGGGCGTCGCCGAGGCGGTGGTTGGCGAAGCCGTTGGTGCCGTACCCGAACCTCATGTCGGCGACACCTTCCGGCTCAGCGCCCGCGCGATCGGGAACGCGGCGGCGACGGCCAGCGCCGAACGCCACGCCCCGGTGCGGGCGATCAGCCCGGCCTGCAACGGGATCATGCCGTGGATCCCGGCGCCGACCGCGCGGCGGATCTTCGGCGCGGCCGGGTCGCGGACGGCGTCGTACTGCGCCCGCCCGGTGGTCAGCGCGTACGTCCCGAGCAGCGCCGAGGCCAGCGGCCCGACGCGGCCCGCGGCGACGCGCACCCCGGCCGTGGCGGCGAGGGTGGCCGCCGGCAGCGCCGGCTTCGCACCGTCCACTTCGGACCGCGACAACGCCGTCACGGCGTAGGTGTGCGCCCCGACGGTCAGAGCGGCGGGCACGGCCGCCCGGGCCCCGCCGCCGCCGAGCAGGACGTCGAGCGCCCGGGCCGCGGCCATCGCGGCCGGCCCGAACACGGTCTCCTTGAGCACGAAGTCGTACGCCCAGACGGTCGCGGCCAGCGGCAAGGCGACGCGCAGGGCCCGCTTGCCGCCCGCCGCCGCGGCGATGCCCAGCCCGCCCGCGGTCAGCCCGGTCGCGACGCCGAGCGCGGTGCCCGGCGAGATCCGGCCCGACGGGATCGGCCGCTCGGGCCGTTCCATCGCGTCGAGGTGGCGGTCGGCGTAGTCGTTGAGCGCCATGCCCGCCCAGTAGATGCAGACGGACGCGCCGGTCAGGGCGAGCGTGCGGCGGCCGAACGGCCAGCCCGACGCGGCGGCTCCGGCGACGGCGTCCCCGGGCACGGTCAGCGCGGCGGGCGCGCGGACGAGTTCGACGAGCGCCTTCACCGGTTCGCCCACTCACGCAGCGCGGCGTACTGCGACGCGAGGTCGTGCGGGCCGTCCCCGACCGGATCCTTGAAGAAGAACCCGAACTCGGCCACCGGCCCGGCGACACCGTCGCGGCACGCCTTGCCGGTCAGCCGGGCGAGGTCGAGCACCAGCGGCGCCGCGAGCGCGGAGTCGCAGCCCTGCCAGGTCAGCTGCAGCGTCATCCGCGTGCCGAGGAAGCCTTCGAACAGCACGTGGTCCCAGGCGGTCTTCCAGTCCCCGAGGGCCGGGACGTAGTCGATGTGGACCTCGCCGTCGACCGGGTGCCCGAGGTTCTGCTCCAGCACCTGCTGCTTCGACGCGTTCTTGCTCGACGCCGCGCCGGGGTCGGCGAGCGTGGCGCCGTCGCCGCCGCCGAGCAGGTTCGTGCCCGACCAGGCGAGGACGTTCAGCGCGCGCTGGGCGAACATCGGCGCGAGCACCGCCCGCAGCAGCGTCTCGCCGGTCTTGCCGTCCCGGCCCGCGTACGGCTGCCCGGTCGCGCGGGCGAGCTCGTCGAGCGCCGGCAGCCGCGCGCCCGTGGACGGGGTGAAGTCGACAAAGCCACACCCGGCGCGGAACGCGGCGTAGGCGTACAGCGCGCTCGCGGGGAGCACGTCCTCACCGGCGTCCAGCGCGGCTTCCAGCGCCGTCAGGGAGGCGTGCGCCGGGTGCGGCGCGCAGGGCGGCTCGGTGGAGGACACGTTGACGACGACCACGTGGTCCAGTCCTTCGCCGAACGCCGTCAGGTCGGCGACGACCCGGTCGATCGCCGCGCGGCCACCGCCGTCGGGCGCCGGCCGCAGCCGCGCCTCGGCGGCCTCCAGGTCCGCGGCGATCGGGCCGGGCAGCATCGCGGGCAGCACGCCCGCCGCCACCAGGTGCTCGGCCCGCTTGACCAGCGGCGTGTCGACGACGTCGTGGCCCCCGAAGACCAGGTCCCCCAGACCGGGCAGCTCGGCTCCCGCGAAGTCCGGCTGCTCGGTCACGCACCCCGTGCGCGCGGCGAGTCCCGCCCGCATCGCGGCCGCCCCGGCGATGGCCGTCGTGGCCACCGACCCGCGGGCCCCGATCAGCCAGACACCGATCTTCCCCATGCTTCCTCCACCTGTTCGGTTCAGCCCGCGCCGAAAGCTCCTCCGGTGCCGCGGGGCGGGGCACCGCACGCGGCGTTCGTGTCGCCGCGCGTGCGGGTGCCCGCCAGAGCTACATCGCCGGAGTCGATCACGTGTTTCCACCCAGCCGTGAACGCGGCCCAGTCTGCCTGCCGCGTACGGCCCTGACACGTTCCAGCTCGCGGGCCGGTTGAGGGGCGTTCATCCGCTGTCCCTTTCCGCTCGCACCGGCACCAGCGCCGGGTCGTCGAACACCGCTTGGAGCGCGACGTGCGCCCCGCCGCGCGAAGCCGCGGAGAACCCGAGCCACGACAGCTCGACGCGGCAGCCCCCGATGCCGGGGGCGATCACGCGGGTCTCGAGCTCGGCCAGCATCGGGCCGAGCAGGTACGGGCCGAGCTGGGCGAAGTACCCCCCGAGCAGTACCACCCGCGGGTTGAAGACGTTGACCAGCACGGCCGCGCCGACGCCGAGGCCGGTGCCCACCCGCGCGAGCGCGTCGAGGGTCCGCCGGTCCTTGCGCTCGGCGCGGCGGCGGATGATGTCGAGCCGCTGTTCGAGGTCGAGCGACGGGTCGTGCACCGGATCGGCGGGCGACGCGGCCAGCCGCAGCATCCCGGCCAGCCCCACGAGCGTCTCCCAGCAGCCGCGCCGCCCGCACCCGCAGAGGCGCCCGGCCGGGTCGACCTGGATGTGCCCGATCTCACCGGCGAACCCCTCGGCGCCGCCGAGCAGCCGCCCGCCGGAGATCACCCCGCCGCCGACGCCGATTTCGCCGGTCAGGTAGACCAGGTCGGCGGTGCCGGCGACGCTGCCCATGGCGTACTCGCCGAGCGCGCCGAGGTTGGCGTCGTTGGCCGTGCGGACGGGGAACGACGGCGGGCCGAGCCGCCGGGTCAGCCGGTCGGTGATGCCGCGGACCACGGGGACGTCGGTCCAGTGCAGGTTGGGCGCGAAGGCGACGGTGCCGCTCGCGACGTCGACCAGCGCCGGGATGCCGACGGTCACCCCGGCCGGCATCACGCCCAGTCGACGGCACTCCCGCAGCGCCCGCGCGGTCAGTTCCGCGCCGGCGTCGAGGACCTTCGCGACGGGGAGCGCTTGGACGTCGAGCGCCACGCGTTGCTCGAACAGGACGGTGCCGGTGAGGTCGAGGGCGAGCGCGGTCAGGTAGTCGACGTTGATCTCGACCCCAATGCCGCCGACGCCCCGCCCGTCGAGTTCGACGATGGTGCCCGGCCGCCCGACGGCGCCGGCGCGGTCCCGTTCGCCTTCCCGCGCCAGCCCGCGTCCGACGAGTTCGGAGACGAGGCTCGAGACGGTGCCCTTGTTCAGCCCGGTGTCGGCGGCGATCGCCGCGCGCGACCGGGGACCGGCGTCCCGCAGGTGCCGCAGCACCAGCGCCAGGTTGCTCCGGCGGACGGCGGCCTGGTCGGCCGGGCGCACCGGCTTGAGGGAGAAGGAGGAGTCCACGTCGACACCGCCCCGGTTCGTCTGGTGGAACAACAAATTAAGGCGGGCGAAACGATCCGGTCAACGCGGCCGGGGACCGGACGAAAGCCGGACAAACGGTGCTGACCAGCGAAACTATCGCACGCGGGAAGCAAAAGTGTCCCACGGATGGAGCAGGGGTTCGGGCGGGTGGACGCCGTAATCCGCCCGCCGATCGGACCCGTACCGCTCAGCGGGAGTTTCGAGGGGGTTGCGCAAGTTTCCGTCAGGCCGTGCGCCCCAATGAGGTTTTCTCAGTAAGGCCGGGGCGGGCGTGTGTTGACCCACGATCAGGCGTGGGGCCCCTGGTAGGACTGGATTTGCGAAGATCAAGTCCGAGGTTCCAGAGGCCCCACGTGATCAATTATGGTGCCACGCTCGATGTGGCGCATGAGCTGGTCTGGTTCGTCGCCGGTGTCCTGCGGGCCGAGCGGCTACGGCGTGGCACCCGCCGAGGCCGGCGCGCCCTGACCCCCTACCGGCAGGCGATGCTGGTGCTGCGCTGGTTCCGCGACGCCACCCCCATCCACCGCCTCGCCGGCGACCACCGCATCAGCCTCGCCACCGCCTACCGCTACCTGCACGAAGCCATCACCGCCCTCGCCGCCTGCGCCCCGGACCTGCACCAGGTCCTGACCCAACGCCGCGCCGCCGGAGACACCCACCTCATCCTCGACGGCACCCTGATCCACACCACCCGGGTCGCGGCGACCACGGTCAAAACCAAAGGCAAAAACCGGGGAGCCACGGTGCATCTGTGGTACTCCGGCAAACACCGCAGCTTCGGCGGCAACGTGCAGTTCCTGGCCAGCGCCGACGGGTTTCCGCTCTGGGTCTCTGCGGTGCTGCCGGGCTCGCGCAACGACCTTTCCGCCGCCCGGGACCTGGGCATCACCGGTGCGTTGACCGCCGCGGCCGGCCGCGGTCTGGTGACGCTGGCGGACAAGGCCTACCACGCCGCCGGCATCGGCATTCGCACACCGTTCAAGAAAAACGCTGGTCAGCCGCCCCTCAACGCCCGGCAACGGGTCTACAACCTGCTGCACGCCCGAGCCCGGGCCCTCGGTGAACGTGCCGTGGCCGTCCTCAAGACCCGTTGGCGGGCCCTTCAGCGCATCAGCTTGAGCCCGCACCGCATCGGCCACATCACCCGGGCCGCCCTCGTCCTGACCCACCACGAGCACCAAGGACGCTACTGAGAAAACCTCAATGTGGCCTTGGTTGCGTCAGACGCACCCAAGGCCGCCTTCGGTGCGTCTGACGCACCGAAGGCCACATTGGGGCGCTTGGTCAGCGCGGGCAGTGAGTGCTCAGAGCAGCGGGGTTGCGCAAGTTTCCGTCAGGCCGAGGGCACCTGCGGGAAAGACAGTGCGCCCAGAGCGGCGACCAGCGGCGAAAGTTCCGGCAAGCCTTCCGCGTCCGCGAGAGCCTCCGCCAGCGCGGCGTCGTGCGTCGGACGTGCCTCCGTCAGCAACGCCTGGCCCGCCGGCGTGACCTCCGTGTAGATCCCCCGGCGGTCGTCCGCGCACAGATACCGCGCCAGCAACCCGCGACCCTCCAGCCGCGTCACCAGCCGGGTCGTCGCCGACTGGCTCAGCACCACCGCGTTGGCCAGCTGGTTCATCCGCAGGTGGAACCCGTCCTGGCGGGCCAGCGCGTCCAGCACGCTGTACTCGCTCACCGAAAGCTCGTGGTCGCGCTCCAGCGCGCGTTGCAGCCTGTCCTCGATCCGCGCGTGCAGTGCGGCCAGCGTGCGCCAGCCCTGTGCGCGTGCTTCGACGGCGTCGTCGTCCAGTGACACGGTTCACCTCTCCCCGGCTTGCGCGTACTCCCTTGCACGCTGCACCATCAAGCCTGTGCAATATACGGCGTCTGCAACTATCTCGGACGCTCGTAGTTGCCAACGCCCTCAGTCTACCTCCGGAAGAAGGAAGTCCATGCCCGCCGCTCTGCTCGCACTGGCGATCAGCGCTTTCGGGATCGGCACCACCGAGTTCGTGATCATGGGCCTGCTGCCCGAGGTCGCGGCCGACTTCGGTGTCTCGATCCCGTCCGCAGGCCTGCTCATCTCGGGCTACGCGCTCGGCGTCGTCGTCGGTGCGCCCGTGCTCACCGCGCTCGCTTCGCGGGTGCCGCGCAAGACCGTGCTCGTCGCCCTGATGGGCCTGTTCATCGCGGGCAACGTGCTCTCGGCGCTGGCCCCGAGCTACGGCCTGCTGATGACCGGCCGGGTCGTCGCGGCCCTGTCGCACGGCGCGTTCTTCGGCGTCGGCTCGGTCGTCGCCGCGTCGCTGGTCGCCCCGGCCAAACAGGCCGGCGCCATCGCGCTGATGTTCACCGGATTGACCGTGGCCAACGTCCTCGGCGTCCCGGCCGGCACCGCGCTCGGCCAGGCCTTCGGCTGGCGCTCGACGTTCTGGGTGGTCAGCCTGCTCGGCGTCGTCGGCGCCATCGGCATCCTCGCGCTCGTGCCGCACCAGCCGACGAGCGGCAACGTCGGCCTGCGCGGCGAACTGGCCGTGTTCCGCCGCCCGCAGGTGTGGCTCGCGCTGGCCATGACCGCGCTCGGCTTCGCCGGCGTGTTCGCGTCCTTCACCTACATCGCGCCGATGATGACCGAGGTCGCCGGCTTCTCCAGCGGGGCCGTCACCTGGCTGCTCGTGCTGTTCGGCGGCGGCCTCTTCGCCGGCAACCTGCTCGGTGGCCGGGCCGCGGACCGCAAGCTCATGCCGAGCCTCTACGTCATCCTCGCCGCGCTGGCGATCGTGCTGGTCGCGTTCGTCTTCACGGCGCACGCGAAGGTGCCGGCCGCGATCACCATCGCGTTGTTCGGCGCGGCGGGCTTCGCGACCGTGCCGCCGCTGCAGGCCCGCGTGCTGGCCAAGGCCGAGGGCGCGCCGGCGCTGGCCTCGGCGGCGAACATCGCCGCGTTCAACCTCGGCAACGCCGGCGGCGCGTGGCTCGGCGGCCAGGCCATCGAAGCCGGCCTCGGCTACACCGCCCCCAACTGGATCGGCGCCGTGCTCGCCGCGGCGGGCCTCGCCGTGGCGCTCGTCTCCGGCCTGCTCGACCGCAGGACCCCGGCTAGTTTCGAAGCCGGGGAACGGGTACCCGCCCGATGAACCACCCACCGAAAGGAACCCTCGTGACCAGCGTGCCCGTGATCGAACTCAACAACGGCGTGCGGATGCCGCAACTCGGCTACGGCGTGTTCCAGGTCCCGGACGACGAGACCACCGCCGCCGTGAAGGCCGCCGTCGAAGCGGGCTACCGCAGCATCGACACCGCCGCCGTCTACGGCAACGAAAAGGGCGTCGGCCAGGCCATCGCCGAAGCCGGTGTCGCCCGCGACGAACTGTTCGTCACCACCAAGCTGTGGAACTCGGCCCAGGGCTACGACTCGACGCTCAAGGCGTTCGACGAGAGCATGAAGAAGCTCGGCCTGGAGCAGCTCGACCTGTACCTGATCCACTGGCCGACGCCCGAGCGCGACAAGTACCTCGACACCTGGAAGGCGTTCGAGAAGCTGTACGCCGACGGCCGCGTCCGCGCGATCGGCGTGTCCAACTTCCAGCCCGCGCACCTCGAACGGCTGATGGACGCCTCCGACGTCGTCCCGGCGGTCAACCAGATCGAGCTGCACCCGTACCTGCAGCAGCAGGACGTCCGCGAGTTCGACGCGAAGCACGGCATCGCGACGGAGGCGTGGAGCCCGCTCGCCAAGGGCGGCTCGCTGCTGGGCGACCCGGTGGTGGCGGACCTGGCGGTCAAGCACAGCCGGACGCCCGCGCAGATCGTGCTGCGCTGGCACCTGCAGCTGGGCAACGTGGTGATCCCGAAGTCCGTGACGCCGTCGCGGATCGCGGAGAACTTCGACCTGTTCGGCTTCACCCTGTCGGAGGAGGAGCTGGAGTCGCTGTCGCCGCTGGACCGCGGCGAGCGCACCGGCCCGGACCCGGACACGTTCAACGCCGCCTGACCGAATGACGTGAATGACTCATTCATGTCGCCGGACGACATGAATGAGTCATTCACGTCATTGCTTGCGGGCCACCCCGCCGAGCGTCAGGAAGTTCAGCTCGCTCAGCGGGTGGATGCGGGGGCCGTCGGGCCACCACTCGTGCAGGTAGACCAGCCCGGGCCGCAGCAGCTCGGTGCCGTCGAAGAACGCCGTGATCTGCTCGCGCGTGCGGTGCACGCTGCCCAGCCCGGTGCCCTGGAAGCTCGTCTCCAGCAGCCGCGCCAGCTCCTGGCGCGGGGAGTCCTCTTCCGGGTCGAAGTGGTGCGTGAGCAGCAGGTACGACCCGGGTGCGAGCGCCGCCACGTACTCCGCGACGATCGACTTCGCGCGCTCGTAGTCGTCGATGTGGTGGACGATCGACGTCAGGATCAACGCCACCGGACGGGTGAAGTCGAGGTACTCCGTCACGACGTCGTCGGTCAGCGTTTCCGCCGGCTTGGTGAGGTCGGCGCCCGTCACGTGGGTCAGGTAGTTCTCTTCCAGCAGCGCCCGGCCGTGCACCTGCACGACCGGGTCGTTGTCGACGTACACCACCTGCGCGTCCGGGTTGTACCGCTGCGCCACCTCGTGCGTGTTTTCCGCCGTGGGCATGCCGGAACCGAGGTCGAGGAACTGGTCGATCCCGCGTTTCCCGGCCAGGAACCGCACCGCGCGCACCAGCCAGTCGCGGTGCTCCTTCGCCATCGCGCGCGCGCCGGGCGCGATGGCCAGCAGGCGCCGCATCGCTTCGCGGTCGACCTCGTAGTGGTCGTGGCCGCCCAGCAGTGCGTCCGACAACCGGGCCAGGCTCGCCTTGGAGAAATCGAGGGACGCGGAGCCCCCCTCGGTTCCGGACCGCAGGTCGCCAGGCGTCATCGGCTGTTCTCCCTCGTCGTGGGGCCCCTGCCCGGGCCCGTCCACGTGTGTCCGGCAACGGACCGTGCTCAGACTACGACATGCCGTGCACCAAGTGAACCGGGCCGAAGGGCCTTGCCTGCCAGGCACAACTACCCGAACGACAGCTCACGCCAGTGGTGTCCTCCGTCCGTGGTGCGGTACAGAGCCGAGCCGCCGTCGGCGTCCGGCTGGCCGTCGACGACCACACCGGTGCCGCCGCCGGGGAAGTCCAAATCGGTCAGGCTGAGCCCGCGGTCCGGCAGCTCGGTCGTGGTCCAGGTGCGGCCGCCGTCGGTCGTGCTGTGCAGGAACCCGGTACCGCCGCCCTCGGCCGCGACGGTCGCGGACGCCGGCGACGCCGCGGCGAAACCCTGGTTGATCCCGAGGTAGGGCACGGCGTCCTCACCGCTGAACGGCGCGCCGAGCTGCGCCGCGTGCCGCAGCCGCCGTTCGGTAGAGCCGGGCTGCGGGGAGCCGGGGCCGCTGCTGCAGAGGGCGACGACCTGCCGGTCACGCACCCCGGAAAGGGACGCGACGGTCCCGGCCGGACACGGCGGCGCGGCCGGGGTGAAGCGGACGCCGTCGCGCGAGGTCCAGTACTCCTCGGTGCCGTAGTCCGCGCCGAGCGCGACCTGCAGGCCGCCGCCGACGGCCAGGTCGCCGTAGGTGAGCCCGCCGGTGACGGCGAACCCGGGCACGGGGACCAGCACGGGCGAGCCGGCGGCACCGGAGTACAGCCGCGTCGAACCCCGGCCGTCGCCGTGGGTGGTGAGCACGGCGAAGACGCGGCCGCCGGTTTCGGTGATCTTCGAGAGGTAGTACGGCTCCCGCGCGCCGACGAGCCCGACCGGGTGCCAGTGCGCGCCGCCGTCGCGGGTCGTGAGGACGTGGACGCCGTCGCTGACGTAGGCGACGCGGTCACCGGCGACGGTCAGCGCGACGTGGTTGTGGTTGTCGGGCAACGCCATCGGCGGCGCGCCGAGGCGTCGCCAGTGCGTCCCGCCGTCGCTGGTGCCGAGCAAAGCGGGGCACCAGGTCTTCCCGCAAGGCGAGTAGCCCAGGACGTACCCGGTGGCGGGAGTGAGCCAGCTCGTCGAGGCGGGCCGGAACCCTTGCGGGACAGCGGTTTCCGCGGTCGCGGGCGAGACGGACACGGCCAGGAGGGTGAGGACGGACGCCAGCAGCGCCGGGATTCTCATGATCACCTGGACGTGTCGCGCGGGGCGGGGTTGCGCGGTCTCGCGAGGTTCCATCGCGCGGCTCAGCGGGTGGTGGTTCCCCCGGCCGGCCGCACACCGCCGGGCCGGCTCGGCGACCGAGTGACGACTTCCCGGCCCGCCGGACACCACCGCGCCGACTCGGCAAGCAAGCGAAGACTTCCCGGCCGCCGGACACCGCCCCGCCGACTCAGCGACCAAGCAAAGACTCCCCGGCCACCGGACGCCACCGCGCCGACTCAGCGACCAAGCAAAGACTCCCCAGCCACCGGATACCACCGGGCCGGCTCGGCGACCGAGGCGAGCGACCGCCGCCCCAGCCGGGCTCTGAACCGCCGCGCGGCTCAGCGCGTCACGCCAGCCCCTCGGCGAACGACGCGACGAACCGCAGCAGGTCGGCGCCGGCGGCGAGGTCGCCGAGCACGATGATCTTCACCGTCGCGCGGTCCGGGTCGTAGATCGTCTCGACGCGCAGGGGCCGCTCGCCGGCGTCGCGCGGGCCGTTCACCGAGGCCACGACCACGGTCGCGATCCGGTCGGCGGTCGCCCGGTCGACCCCGGACACCTCCGCGACGCTCGAAAGTTCGGCAAGCGGCCGCTCCGGCCGTGGATCCGTCACCGACAACCCGGTGAAGGCCTCGAGGTCGTCGGCGGCGATCCGGTACTGCTTGCCGATCCGGACGGCCTTGAGCCGCCCGTCCCGCACGTAGTTGCGGACCGTCCGGACGTGCAGCCCGAGCTTCGCCGCGACCTGTTCGACGGAGTAGACCTCCATGTGCCTCCTCAAATTGCCCTATCAGGCTACCCGTCAGGGCAGTTTGCGGAACACGGGGTTCGCGCGGCCGGGTCGCGGGTATTCACCATCGTTGCTTCCGCTCGCCCAGATACGTCCACATCGGACAGTCGAAAGGACGGCGCCGACGATGCCGTATCCCCCTCCCCAGGAGCCGTACGAACCGCGGTACGAAGAGGCTCAAGCCGAAGAAGTCGTGGAACGCACCCATCCGCGCATCCGGATCGTGCGCACGGTCAACGCCCTGATCCACCTCGTGTGCGCGGTGTTCGCGCTGGTGCTCGCCGTCCACATCGTGCTGGTGCTGGGCGAAGCGAACATGGCGAACGGTTTCGCGCACCTGATCAACGAATGGTCGGCGGGCGTTTCCCTCGGCCTGCGCAACCTGTTCACGCCGGATTCGGAAAAACTGGCGACGTTCTTGAACGACGGCCTCGCGGCGGTGATCTGGCTGGTCATCGGCGCGATCCTGACGGACGTGATCACGCGGATCGGCGTGCCGGGCCCGAGGCGGGTCTGGTACCGCCGCGGTTACCGCTACCACTGACGGTACAAAAGAAGGCCTCCCCGGTACGACCGGGGAGGCCTTCTTCAGTTCTGGAGAATCAGCTCCGAGGCTGTTCGACGACCGGTTCGTCCGGCTGCGCCTCGGGCTCCGGCCGCACCTCGGCGGAATCGGCACCCCGCGGTGCGGGAACGCCCTGGGCGGCGGCGACCACGTCGAAGTGCTCCCGGCACCAGCGGCCGTAACGGCGGGCCTGCACTGTCATCGCGTCCACCTCCTCTCCACGGGCGATCCTGGTCACACCCTCAGCGTCCTCCGCCGGGGCACCGAAAGCCAACAGATTTAAGCGGGACTTAACACACGGCCGGGTGAACGTCTACAAAGGACTTCAGCCCGCGAACTCCCGCACGACCGTCCGGCAGAACGCCGGCAGGTCGTCCGGATTGCGGCTGGACACCAGGCCGTTGTCGACTACTACCTCTTCGTCGACAACCGTCGCGCCGGCGTTACGCAGGTCGGTGCGGATGCTCGGGTACGACGTCAGCGTGCGGCCACGCACGACATCCGCTTCGACGAGCGTCCACGGACCGTGGCAGATCACCCCGACCGGCTTGCCGGAACGGACGAAGTCGCCGGCGAACTTGACCGCCGCGCCGTCCGTGCGCAGGTTGTCGGGGTTCATCGTGCCGCCCGGCAGCAGCAGCGCGTCGAAGTCGCCGACCTCGACGTCGGCCACCTTCCGGTCGACCGGGAACCGGTCACCCTTGTCGATGTCGCCGTTCATCGCCTGGATCTCGCCGGTGTCGAGCGACACCAGCTCCACCGTCGCGCCCTCGTCGAGGACGGCCTGGCGCGGCTTCTCCAGCTCGACCTGTTCGACGCCGTCCGCGGCCAGGATCGCGACGCGGCGACCTTGCAGTGAGTTCGCCATGGGACTCCTCCGTCGGGATCAATGCACGGAGGAATTACCCGCTCGAAACCGGGCCAAACCACGTCCACAATGGACTCAGTCGGAGCACTCGACCGCGAGCACCGCGATGTCGTCGTGGGCCGAACTCCCCAGCCAGTCGCGCACGGCCTGACGCAGCCGCCGCACGACCTCGCGGGCCGGCTGCCCCGCCGCGGTCGCCAGCACCGCGCGCAGCCGGTCGTCGCCGAACAGCTCCGTCGGGTCGTGCCGGTTGCGGGCCTCGGTGATGCCGTCGGTGTAGAGCAGGCAGACGTCGCCGCGCTCGAGCCGCACCTGCGCCTCGGCGAACCGGGCCTGCGGCGAGATGCCGACCAGCGTCCCCGGGACGGTGACCTCTTCGACGTGGCCGGCGCCGCGCACGATCAGCGGCGCCGGGTGCCCGCCGGAGGCCAGCGTCAGGTCGACGCCGCCGTCGGACGGCCGGGCCGAGCCCAGCACCAGCGTCGCGAACCGGCTGCTGCCGCCGGCGATGAGCAGTTCGTTGAGCAGCCGCAGCAGCGTCCGGCCGTCGCGCTCGACCATGGCGAGCGCGGTCAGCGCGTGGCGGACCCGCCCGGTCAGCGCCGCGGCTTCGGCGCCCTTGCCGCAGATGTCGCCGAGCACGAGGAACGCGCTGCCGTCGTCGTGCGCGAGGACGTCGAAGAAGTCGCCGCCGACCGCGAGCACCCCGCCGGCCGGCTCGTACCAGGTCTCGAACCGCGCGCCGTCCAGCTCGGGCGGGTCGACCGGGCGCAGCGTGGTCTCCAGGCCGCGGGTGGCCTCCTCCTGGCGGGCGTAGCGCTGCGCGTTGGCCAGCGCCGTGCCGGCCGCCTTCGCGAACTCGCCCACCGCGCGGCCCTGCTCGGCGCCGAACTCCGGGTCGGCGCGGCGGCCCAGCAGCAGCGCCCCGGTGACGCCGGCGCCGGCGTTCGGGCCCAGCGACACCACCGCGACCTCGGCGTGCCCGGCGAAGCGGTCGGCGACGACCGGGGGCAGGGTCGCCAGCTCGGGCGCGGGAACCGGGGCGGACTCCGGCTTGCCGGTGGCCGCGAACGTCGCCGCCAGCACCGGGGCGACCTGCGCCGGGACCCGGCGGATCCGGCCGTGGCCGTGCGCCGACGGGCGCTCGCAGCTCCACCACTCCCACCGGCCGCGGGTGGTCGGCAGCAGCACGAAGACGGTCTCGGCCAGCGCGGACGCGGCCAGTTCGGCGATCACCCGCGCGGTGCCGTGGCGCCCGCGCGCGGCCGCCAGCCGGGGGCCGGCCTCGGCGAGGAAGTCGCCGACGTGCCGCTGCGGGACGTCCTCCGCGGGCACGGTCCAGGAGTGCCAGCCACCGGGGAGGGCCCGGACGCGGGCCGGACGACGATTACCGGCCACCTCGACGTGGCCGGAAGTCTCCGCCAGCGGGTGCAGCCGGGGTTCGGCGCCGCCGGTCAGCGTCCGCGCGGCCGGGTTCGCCCAGCGCAGCACGCCCTCGGCGTCGGCGAGGAACACCGCGTCGCGCACGTCTTCGAGGACGGCCCGCCCGAAGGCGTCGAAGCCCGGCGGCGCGTCCTCACCGGACATCGGTGGCAGGGCCGCCGACGCCGGGGCCGGACGTGACACCATGCACGGACCTCCTGCCTCCGGACTGCTATCGCACGGCTACCGCGTGAGCGGGCGGACTGGCTCGAAGTGTAGGGCGAATCATGACACGCTGGGTCGTGGACCATGGCTGGCGCATGCGTGGTGGAGAGGGTCGGCACACATGACAACGGAATCCCAGAGCGAGGCGGCGGCGCTGGAGCGGCTGCTCGTGGCGGTGCGGGATCTCGGGGACGGCAACTTCCGCCGGCGGCTCGTGCCGCACGGCGACGGCATCTCGGCGCAGCTCGCGGTTGCGTTCAACGACATCGCCGAGCGCAACCAGCGGCTGGTCAGCGAGCTGCTGCGGGTGCGCGCGGCGGTCGGCCAGGACGGCAGGCTCAGCGAACGGCTGGAGACCGAGGTCGGTCCCGGCGGCTGGAGCACGGCCGTCGACAGCGTGAACGGCCTGGTCGAGGACCTCACGCGGCCCACGATCGAGCTCGACCGGGTGCTCGGCGCCGTCGCCGAGGGCGACCTCTCCCAGCCGATGACGCTGACCTTGGACGGGCGCCCGCTGCAGGGCGCGTACGCGACCCTGGCCAAGACGGTCAACGGCCTCATCGCGCAGCTGTCGCGCTTCGCCGCCGAAGTGACGCGGCTCTCCCGCGAGATCGCGGGTGAGGGACGTCTCGGCGGCCAGGCGGTCGTCCCGGGCGTGTCCGGCACCTGGCGCGACCTGACCGACTCGGTCAACTTCATGGCCGACAACCTGACCGAGCAGGTCCGCAACATCGCGCAGGTCACCACCGCCGTCGCGCGCGGCGACCTGACGCAGAAGATCAACGTCGACGCCCGCGGCGAGATCCTCGAGCTCAAGAACACCATCAACACCATGGTGGACCAGCTGTCTTCGTTCGCCGACGAGGTCACCCGCGTCTCCCGCGAGGTCGGCTCGGACGGCAAGCTCGGCGGCCAGGCCCAGGTCCCGGGCGTCGCCGGGACGTGGCGCGACCTCACCGACTCCGTCAACCTGATGGCCGACAACCTGACCGACCAGGTCCGCGGGATCTCGCAGGTGGCGACCGCAGTGGCCAACGGCGACCTGACGAAGAAGATCGACGTCGACGCCCGCGGCGAGATCCTGCAGCTGAAGAACACGCTGAACACGATGGTCGACCAGCTCTCGGCGTTCGCCGGCGAAGTCACCCGTGTCGCGCGCGAGGTCGGCAGCGAGGGCAAGCTGGGCGGGCAGGCCGAGGTGGCCGGCGCGGCCGGGACGTGGCGCAGCCTCACCGACTCGGTCAACGGCATGGCCGACAACCTCACCGACCAGGTCCGCAACATCTCGCACGTGACCACGGCCGTGGCGAAGGGCGACCTGACGCAGAAGATCACCGTCGACGCGCGCGGCGAGATCCTCGAGCTCAAGACGACGATGAACACGATGGTGGACCAGCTGTCCGCGTTCGCGGACGAGGTCACCCGAGTGGCGCGCGAGGTCGGCACCGAGGGTCAGCTGGGCGGTCAGGCGCAGGTGCCCGGCGTCGCCGGCACGTGGCGCGACCTCACCGGGTCCGTGAACTTCATGGCGAACAACCTGACCACCCAGGTCCGCAACATCGCCCAGGTCGCGACGGCCGTCGCGCGGGGCGACCTGACGCAGAAGATCGCGGTCGACGCGCGTGGCGAAATCCTGGAGCTAAAGGACACGCTGAACACGATGGTGGATCAGCTGTCCGCGTTCGCGGACGAAGTCACCCGTGTGGCGCGTGAAGTCGGTACCGAGGGGAAGCTCGGCGGCCAGGCCACCGTGCCCGGCGTCGCCGGGACGTGGAAGGACCTGACCGACAACGTCAACTCGATGGCGAACAACCTGACCGACCAGGTCCGGAACATCGCCCAGGTGACGGCGGCGGTCGCGAAGGGCGACCTGACGCAGAAGATCACCGTCGACGCCCGCGGCGAGATCCTCGAGCTCAAGACCACGCTGAACACGATGGTGGATCAGCTGTCCGCGTTCGCGGACGAAGTCACCCGAGTGGCGCGTGAGGTCGGCACCGAAGGCATCCTCGGCGGCCAGGCACGCGTCCGCGGCGTCGCGGGCACGTGGAAGGACCTCACCGACAACGTCAACGTCATGGCCGACAACCTGACCGACCAGGTCCGCAACATCGCCACCGTGGCGAGCGCGGTGGCCAACGGCGACCTGTCGAAGAAGATCCGCATCGAGGCCCAGGGCGAGGTCGCGGCGCTGGCCGAGACGCTGAACGGGATGGTCGAGACGCTGCGCGCGTTCGCCGACGAGGTCACCCGTGTGGCGCGCGAGGTCGGCACCGAAGGCATCCTCGGCGGCCAGGCGCGGGTGCCGGGCGTCGCCGGGACCTGGAAGGACCTGACCGAGAACGTCAACTTCATGGCGCACAACCTGACCAGCCAGGTGCGCAACATCTCGCAGGTGACCACTGCGGTCGCGAAGGGCGACTTGACGAAGAAGATCGACGTCGACGCCCGAGGCGAGATCCTCGAGCTCAAGACCACGATGAACACGATGGTCGACCAGCTCTCGGCGTTCGCCTCGGAGGTCACGCGTGTCGCGCGCGAGGTCGGCACCGAGGGCAAGCTGGGCGGCCAGGCCGAGGTCGACGGCGTGTCGGGCACCTGGCAGCGGCTCACCGAGAGCGTGAACCAGCTGGCCGGCAACCTGACCACGCAGGTCCGGGCGATCGCGCAGGTCGCGACGGCGGTGACGGCGGGCGACCTGACCCGGCACATCGCGGTCGACGCGTCCGGCGAGGTCGCCGACCTCAAGGACAACATCAACCAGATGATCGCGAACCTCAAGGAGACGACGAGGACCAACCGCGAGCAGGACTGGCTGAAGACGAACCTCGCGCAGCTGTCGGGGCGGATGCAGGGCCACCGCGACCTGGCGTCGGTGGCGGCGCTGATCCTGTCCGAGCTGGCGCCGCTGGTCCGGGCCCAGCAGGGCGCGTTCTTCCTGGCCCGCGACGACGACCGCGACGGCACGGTGCTCGAGTGCATCGCCGCGTACGGGCTCGCCCAGTCCCGCGCCGGCCTGCGGTTCGCGATCGGCGAGTCGCTGATCGGCCAGGCCGCGGTCGACCACCGCACGATCCTGGTGCACAACGCTCCCCCGGAGTACGCGCTGGTGTCGTCCGGGCTCGGCTCGGCCTCGCCGGTCAACCTGATCGTGTTGCCCGTGCTGTTCCAGGGCGAGGTGCTCGGCGTGCTGGAGCTGGCGTCGGTCAACGAGTTCAGCACGGTCCACCAGGACCTGCTGGAGCAGCTGCGGCACACCATCGGCGTCAACGTGAACACGATCCTGTCGAACTCGCGGACCGAGGCGCTGCTGACCGAGTCGCAGCGCCTGGCGCAGGAGCTGCGGGCGCGGTCGGAGCAGCTGCAGGCCCAGCAGGGCGAGCTGCGGCGGTCCAACACCGAGCTGGCCGAGAAGGCGGCGCTGCTGGCCCAGCAGAACCGCGACATCGAGGTCAAGAACAGCGAGATCGAGCAGGCCCGCCAGGAGCTGGAGGAGCGCGCCGGGCAGCTGACGGTGGCGTCGCAGTACAAGACCGAGTTCATGGCGAACATGTCGCACGAGCTGCGGACGCCGCTGAACAGCGCGTTGATCCTGGCGAAGCTGCTGTCGGAGAACCCGGAAGGGAACCTGACGGAGAAGCAGATCCAGTTCGCGAAGACGATCTACGCGGCCGGGTCGGACCTGCAGCAGCTGATCAACGACATCCTCGACCTGGCGAAGGTCGAAGCGGGCCGGCTCGACCTGCAGATGACCGACATCACGCTGCCGGAGCTGGTGGACTACGTCGAGTCGCTGTGCCGCCCGCTGACGGCGGACAAGGGCCTGGAGTTCGCGGTCCACATCGACCCGCCGGTGCCCGGGAGCGTCCACACGGACGAGCACCGCCTCCAGCAGATCCTCAGGAACCTGCTGTCGAACGCGGCGAAGTTCACCGACGAGGGCCGCGTCCGCCTCCACATCCGGGCGGCGGACCCGGCCGAGGTGGAGCAGGAGTCGCTGCGCGGGGCGCCGGGCATCATCGCGTTCGCGGTCGAGGACACGGGCATCGGCATCCCCGAGGAGAAGCTGGCGGTCATCTTCGAGGCGTTCCGCCAGGCGGACGGCACGACGAGCCGCAAGTACGGCGGCACGGGCCTGGGGCTGAACATCAGCCAGCAGCTGACGGAGCTGCTCGGCGGCGAGCTGCGGGTGGTGAGCGAGCCGGGAGTGGGTTCGACGTTCACGCTGTACCTCCCGGTGGCGGCGGCCAACCTGGTGGACCCGGTGACAGCGCTGTCGTCGCCGAGGCTGCCGTCTGTGCCGAGCACGGTGCTGGTGGCAGCGCCGGACGTGACACCGAAGCGCTTCCACGGCGAGAAGGTCCTGATCGTCGACGACGACCTTCGCAACGTGTTCGCACTGGCCGCGGTCCTGGAGCAGGCCGGCTTGGAGGTCGTCTACGCGGAGACGGGCGTGGACGGAATCCGGGCCCTGGAGCGCCACGAGGACACGGCACTGGTCCTGATGGACGTGATGATGCCGGAGCTCGACGGCAACGCGACGATCGCGGCGATCAGGGCGGAAGCGACCAACGCGGACCTGCCGGTGATCGCGGTCACAGCCAAGGCAACACAGGAGGACCGAGCCAGGACCCTGGCCAGCGGCGCGGACGACTACATCACCAAGCCGGTGGACACGGACAAACTACTGGACGTCATCGCGGCATCCTTGGAGGCGGACGCCGCGTCGTACGGTGGAGCGGGTGACGGGAATCGAACCCGCGTAGCTAGTTTGGAAGACTAGGGCTCTACCATTGAGCTACACCCGCGTGCCCCCGTCGGTACCCGGGTGCGAGGGTAGCTTAGCGGGACCCGCTAGGCTGATCACACACCCCCCTGGGGGTGTCACGGGATGTGGCGCAGCTTGGTAGCGCATCCGCTTTGGGAGCGGAGGGTCGCAGGTTCAAATCCTGTCATCCCGACGGACAGGGCTGGACCTGCGGGTTCAGCCCTTTTTCGTGCCGTCCGACGCGGCTCGGGAGCTAGCACAGCGCTCAGTGACACTCCTATTTGAAGGTGTGGACATGCGCAACCGAGTCCTCGTGCCAGCCCCGCCAGCATGGCAAGCACTGATCGACGAGTGGGCTATGACACTCGAAGCCGAGAACAAGAGCCCCCGCACGATCCGCGGCTACACCGACGCCGTCCGGTTCTTCCACCTCTGGCTGGCTGACCCCGTCGCGCCCCCGAACGTTGAGGACCCCATCGCGTGGCTCGCCCTGGTCCCGGCGGAGCCTGCCGAACCGGCCGACTACGAGCCGAACCACTACAAGCGCTGGATCGCCTACCGAATCGCCACGACAAGCCCCGGCAACGCGCACAACAATTACCGCGCGCTCCACGCTTGGGGGGTCTGGCTAATGGACGAAGACGAGCTCGACGTGCACCCGATGGCGAAGCTCAAACCCCCGCACGTCCCGGATCAGCCGCCGCCCGTGACACCCGTCGACTTCATGAAGAACGTGCTCAAGGATTGCCAGGGCAAGGACTTCATGAGTCGGCGCGACGAGGCGATCATTCGGCTGATCTGGGACACTGGCGGGCGACTCGCCGAGATCGCGAACCTGGATGTAGCTGACGTCGATTTGCAACGGCGTGTCGTCGAGGTCGTTGGCAAGGGCGGGAAACGCCGAGGGTTGCCGTTCAGCCCAATGACCGGCAAGGCGTTGGCTCGCTATCTCCGCGCGCGTTCCCGACATCCTCACGCCGCCGACGCAAATCGGTTGTGGCTCGGCGAGTTCCGTCGCCGGACACCACTTTCGGACAACGGCATAAAAATCATGCTTCGCCGACGGGGGCGCGCCGCAGGCGCCTCGGAAGCCCTAGGACGGAATCTGCATGCACACCTCGGCCGACACTTCCAGTCGCACAATTTCCTCGCCGAGGGCGGCAATGAGGGCGACCTCATGCTATTGAATGGCTGGACCACGCCACAAATGGCGCGACGGTATGGACGTAGCGCAGCGACCTCGCGCGCACATGAGTCTGCGCAGCGCATCCGCGTCGGCGACCTATTGTAAGACGACAGCCATGGACTACGCTAGCCAGCGTGAGAGCTTCGGCCACCTAACGCCGCATCAACAGCTCTTACGGGCTAGCGTGTCCGCGGAAAATATAGCCGCCGCCACAGGTGCGACGGTCGCAAGCGCGGACGACAAGTTTCGATCATAGACTTATTCGCGATGTCGCAATCCAGTCGCATCCCGGAGACGAAGCGAAGTCGCACAGCAGTGGGAGCCGGAAGGCCATCGAGGTGCACGGCCCGACTGGCTCGGATTGTCGGTAGCTCGATGTACGGTACCTGATGTGAACGATGCTCTCGCGCATGAACGCCTCAGCGAAATCCTCGGCTTGATCGACAGGTGGGGAAGCTTGTACGACCGACGCTGGGGATACCGACATCCATACGAGGAGCAGCCTGGACTTGACCCACAACTCGAAGACCTTGTTGACAAGGTACGAGAGCGAACCAGGCTGGCGCGCGATGTGATCGCCGCGATGGGTGAGACCCCCCTTGCGGACAAGGTTGTCGAGAAGAGTGAAGGCATGCACGGGCATCCCTTCACCCAAGCCCGCTTGGCTATCGTCGAAGCACTGGCAATTCTGTCACAGCGTGCCGAACTCGCTGAGATCGTCGGTCCGGTCGGACCGCGGTTGTCGGCATCCGAGCTGCACCCGGTGATCTGGGGTGCAGCCGCGCGACTCTGGGATGATGGTCACCACCGCGCAGCCGTCCAAACTGCAGCAACTGCGTTTGAGGGTTTACTACAGAGCGTGGCGGGCCCGAACGTTTCCGGCGAGAACCTCGGCCTCCTCTTCTCGACGAAGGATCCAGCCGCCGGATCGCCACGGCTGAGAATCCGAAAGCTGGACCCTAGCTCGAAGACCTGGAACTCGGTGCACGAGGGCGCTGCCGCACTGGTGCGAGGCACGTTCATGGGCGTGCGGAACCTGGTTTCGCACCCAGGATGGCCGGATCCGAGTCCTCGTGAGGCGTTGGAGATGCTGGCCACGTTGAGCTATGTCGCCCACCTCGTGGACCAGGCGGATGCGATCGAGGGCCAGTGACCGGGTCGCTGTTTGCTCGGATATCGGCGATGCGTCTCGATCGGGACGGAACGATGTCCATCGTATTTAAGGACGGTCGCGTCGCTGCGGCAGCCGGCAAGCACGAAGTTTTCACACCTACCAGCGCCCTCGCTTCGTCTACACATCACCCACACTCACGCCAATTGCACCTGCAAACTCTTCGAGGGCACAACGTCATCGTCGAATTGCCGCGGCCTGACGATCTGTCGCCCGTGGACGGCCGCCCGACCGTCTACCTGGACCAGAACCATTGGAGCACGCTGGCCAAGACGCTCCACTCACCTGAGCGAGTGCGCGATGAGCGTGAGCGTGCGGCTGCGAAGAAGCTCATCGCGCTGGTCACAGACCGGCAGGTGCTTCTGCCGATGTCATTTGGGCATGTAGCGGAGACATGCAAGCAAGTCGACTCAAATGATCGATACTGGCTCGCGTTGACGATCTTGCGGCTATCGGCCGGCTGGCAACTCCGGGCACCCCTGAGCCTCCGCAACTTCGAGCTGACGCAGGCTATGACCTCCCGATTTCGAGGCCGCTGCCTCCTTCCTCCTGCAGCGATCACCCTCGAGCCCAATGCCATAAAGGATGAGCAAGAAGAGCGCCTTGAAAAGATCAACTCGCAACTGCCGCCTGAGGCGAGATGGACGATCCACGCCGTCAGCAGCATCAGTAGCATCGCCGACACCATGCTGGACGACGAGCACGTGGCGATGAACCCAGTGGCTGCTTGGGTGGCGAGCCACCAGGGATTTGCTGACTTCCTTCACGACAATCCTAGCGAGAAGGAACTGAAGCGGCGTCGGACCCACGCGAAGTTCATGGCGGACACGCGTGGCGAAATAGCCATGGCGGCCGCCCGATCCGGCATCACGTCTGAAAATTTTTCAGCGTGGTTGCTCGAGCACAGTGAAGAGGACGTCAGGCGCATGCCGGCACTCGGCGTGTTTCGTGAGGTACTGCACGAGAAACTCGTTAGCACCGGCCTCGGATGGGAAGAGAACGACCTAATCGACATGATGTACCTGACGGCGGCGGCCGGCTATTGCGACCAAGTGGTCGGCGAGCGATCACACGCGTCCCACCTCACCAACGGCCTTCGCCGACTGGGGCGCGTAGGACACGTACATCGAAACCTTCACTCGTTGCTGGAAGAACTGTGAGCCGACTCAGCCTCGATGCGACCGCTGGGTCATCTAAATCGACCAGCACCTCCTCACCGGAGGGAAAGGGAAGTCGGTCCCCGTTGAAGACTTTGCAGGGCATGATCTGGGCGGCAGGTTACGAACGCGGAGAACTGACGGCCCACGTCTACGACGACGTTCCACCGGCTTTCCAGCGGTGGAGCACGAACGGCGAACCGGTCTACATCTACTCATCCGGCTCGGTCGCTGCCCAGCAGGCGTGGTTCGCCAGTTCGCCGGCAACAAGATCTCCGGCTCCACCAATTGCAAACCCTGCGGCAGTTCGCGGATCTCGGTCTCGGTCCGCGTAGCCCCAACTCACCGATGCGCCGCGATCAAGCTCGCATCGGGGACCTTGGTACGAGCGGTGATAACGTCGGCGAGCACGGCCTCGCCAGCGCCGCCCGGCTCGACGCGCCGACGGGTTCAGCTGCGAACACAACAGGCGGCAGTGCGCGCAGATCTTGAGCGGCTGCCCCACGTCGGACTCAGGAACGGGGCAACAAGCCCACGAGTGAGGTGATGATCGCGAGCCGCAGGGCGGCCGGCAGGTCGATGCGGTGAACCGCCAGGGCCGGCTCGGACTCGTAGACGGCCAGCAGGCTGGGCGGCGGCGAGGTGTAGCCGGACAATGCGCCGGCCACCAGCAGAACAGTCAAGCAAAACTGTTCTGCGTGGTCGCCCACTTCGGGCAGGTATCGAAGGACAAGGCCGGCCATCACCGCGAGATTGCCCAATGAAGCCTGCTTGTGCCGGCGAACCACCTCGACCGAGACGTTGTGCTCGAGCACTCCCCCCTGCGCGCCGTAGAGGTCGCAGAGCACCGCCTGGGCGGCGAGTGACCGGCTGAGCACGTCGGCCGCTTGTTCGGCACGGTCCACCGCGGACCGCCCCAGGTCGACACCGCCGGCCAGTTCCTGCTCCAGGTCGGCCAGCCAGGCCGCCGTCCGCTCGTCCATCAGGTCGAGCAGCACCGCCTCGCGGGATTCGAAATAGCGCAGCACCGCCGTCTTGGCCAGGCCGACCCGCCGGCTCAGCTCGTTCAAGGTCACCTCGGCGACCGGCATCTCGTCGAGCATCGCCGAGGCCGTCTCCAGGATCGCCCGGCGCCGCACCTCGCGCTGCTCTTCCGTGCGTGCCCGCTGGAACGTCATGCACCCACCCTAACTTGTGTACCGCCGGTACCTTGACACGGTACCGGCGGTACATTACCGTCGCCACATAAGTTACCGACGGTACATTAGGAGCTTGCGATGAACTGGACCGAGCAGCAGATCCCCCGCCAGGACGGCCGCGTCGCCGTGATCACCGGCGCCAACACCGGATTGGGCTTCGAGACCGCCCGGCGGCTCGCCGAGCGCGGGGCGGCGGTCGTGCTGGCCGTGCGCGACACCGACAAAGGCAAGCAGGCCGCAGCCCGGATCGACGGCGACGTCTCCGTGCAGGAACTGGACCTGACTTCCCTGGACTCGGTGCGCGCCGCCGCGGCCGCCCTGCGCACCACCCACCCGCGCATCGACCTGCTGATCAACAACGCCGGCGTGATGTACACCCCGAAACAGACCACCCACGACGGCTTCGAGATGCAGTTCGGCACCAACCACCTGGGCCACTTCGCGCTCACCGGGCTGCTGCTCGACTCGCTGCTGCCGGTGCCCGGCTCGCGGGTGGTCACGGTCAGCAGCACCGGTCACCGCATCCGCGCCGCCATCCACTTCGACGACCTGCAGTGGGAACGTTCCTACAGCCGGGCCGCCGCCTACGGCCAGTCCAAGCTCGCCAACCTGATGTTCACCTACGAGCTGCAACGCCGGCTCGCCGCGCACGGCAGCACCACCGCCGCCGTGGCCGCACACCCCGGCGTCTCCAATACCGACCTGGTCCGCAACACCCCAGCGGTCGCCCGCCGGCTGATCACCTGGCTCGCTCCGGTGCTCGCCCAGCCCGCGACGGCGGGCGCGCTCCCAACTTTGCGGGCCGCCACCGACCCGTCCGTCCTCGGCGGGCAGTACTACGGGCCCGACGGTCTGGCCGAGCGGCGCGGCGCCCCGAAGCTGGTCACCTCCAGCCCGGACTCCTACGACTTCACCGTGCAGCAACGCCTTTGGGCCGTCTCGGAAGACCTCACCGGCGTGCGATTCCCCGTCGGCCAGGCAGCCGCCACGGCCTGAGCAGCACCGAGGGAGCGCCACACTTCGTCACGCCACCTAGCCGGACGACCTGCGAGCAGATGCGGCGGCGATGCACCACGGCCCGGAAGTCGCGCACGACGGTGACCGGACCGAACTCGTATTGCCCGGCCGGACGCGCCGTCCATCGGCTAGCCGGTGGGCAGGTCGATCTCGGCGTGCCGCGTTGCCAGCGTCGACGCCACCTCGGCCAGCTTGACGTTCAGATCTTGCGACGTCCGACGCAGCACGTCGAACGCCGCGTCGGCCGACACGCCGCGGCGAGCCATGATGATGCCCTTGGCCTGGCCGATGACGTCCCGGCTCTCGATCGCCTTGCGCAGGTGCGCAGCCTGCAGCTCGGCGCGTGTCACGGCGTCGGTGGTGGCCAGGGCCAGCGAGGCGTGCGTGGCCAGCAGCAGCAAGACGTCGCGATCGGCCTCGTCGAGCCCGTTGACGACCCGTGAGTAGACGTTGAGAGCCCCGATGGACCGGCCGTCCGGCGGGCCTGGGATCAGCGCGGTGGCGAGAACCGACCGCACGCCCAGATCCATCGCGGCCGGCGCCCACCGCGGCCAACGCGGTTCATCGGCCAAATCGCGGCACAGGGCTACGGCAGGGCCGCCGGGGACGGCTGCTTCGACGCATGGGCCTTCGCGGAAGCGGTACTGCAGCACGTCGAGGTCCGTGGCGACGTCGTCGGTCTCGGCCGGGGTGTGGAAGCCGCCGTCGTCGTCGAGCAGGGTGAAGCTGGCCAGGTCGGCCGCCGGGATCATCAACGTCGTGGCGTCGAGCACGCGCTGGAGCACGTCTTTGACCGAGGGAGCGGCGAGCAACGTGGCCGTCAGCTTGGCGAACTGCTCGGCCAGCGGTCCGGGACCGGGCCGGGTCCGGTCGGTGTCCGACGCGAACGCTTTTCTGTCGAGCTGCCAATCCTGCTCACTGGTCATGCCGTCAGTCCTCGACGAGGGAAGGTTTCAGCAGACCTGGGCGGGGTAGGGAGAGCGCGGGTCTGATCGGCTCGTCTGAGAGCCGCGGACCTAGACCCCGCCGGCTCTAGAAGCAGGGCCGGCGGGGTCACCGTCCCAGCCCCAGCAGGTGCGTGGTGGTGGAACCGGTTTGTCGAGCCGGCGCACGGCGGCGGCCAGCGCACCATGGTCGTTGCTGTCGGCCAGCACGTCGTGCACATCCGCCAGTTGCAACACTCGGCGGACCTCGCCGTGGGCATGGCGGACTTGGTAGTGGACGCCGTGGCCGACCGCGGTCGAGTAGCCGGACAGCAAGGCATGTATCCCGTCGCTGCTCAATGCCGTCAACTCCGCCAAGTCGACCACCAGGCGTTCAGGGTGGTCCTCGGCGATCAGGCTCGCTATCCGAGACTGGAGGCGAGCGGGTGCGTTCCCGAGCATCTCGCCCGTCAGATCGAGCTCGAGGTGCCGGTCGGCGGTGGGTCGGAGCCGCATGGTGAAAGTCATCGCCCGACTCCCGTTCGTGTGCGGCAGCGATGACCTCGTCTGGGAACGGCTGCAGCCAGGCCGAGGATACGCTCACGAGCCACGTCCCACCTTGCGCATTTGGCGTAACTTCGACGACGCGCAGCTGGAGAAAGCTCCATAAAGGACGAGGATGAAGCAGGTTCCTGCGAGGGCCTTTTCAGGAATGGGAAAGCGGTGTGCTGAGATACGGCAGTGGAGTGCGATTCTTCCGGAGAACCAGCCGGTGATGCCGATCCGGTGACTGAGAACGAGCAGCTGCGTGAGGCGTTGGCGACCCAGCCTGTGATCGAGCAGGCCAAGGGCATGCTGATGCTGCTGCGCAGCTGGACCGCCGACCAAGCGTTCGAGGCGTTGGTCGTCGTGTCGCAACACACCAACGTGAAACTGCACGACGTCGCCAAGATTGTCGTGTCCGCCGGCAGCCGCGCCGGGCACGGGATCGGCGATCTTGAGGTCGAGCGTGCTGTGCTTGTCGCACTCCGCACTCACGTTGGCAGTGCCTCGGTCTGGTAACGCTCTGTCGAAGACAGTCAACCGGCAACGTCGTTCTCCGCCGGCTGCCCTCCGGCGGAGAACGAAACTAGTGTGCTCTGCGCGCAGCACCTTGTCGCCGAGTTCCGAAAAAATTCGCTTGTCACAGCGACGACGATCACCAGGCCTAAGGTCGGGAGCGGGCCAATACCGGGTACAGAGCCCAGACTCGATCAGAATCCGGGTCACCGGCTCGGCTTTGCGTGCGGTGGACACCGACCGCGGCCTCACCCGGATCGGCCGGGCACCGGCTGGTCGAGGACCTCCCCGTCGAGTTCCCTCGCCACCACGGCGAGCCGCTCGCGCAGCCACGCGTGCTCGATGTCGTGCTCGTAGACCGGATGCCACCAGAACGCCTCCACCAGCGGCACCGCCTCGAACGGGCAGTCCAGGATCCGCAGGTCCGGACGATCCGCGATGCGCCGGGCCAGCCGTTCCTGCAGCAGCGCGATCCGCCGCGTGCCCGCCACGAGGAACGGCACGCCCAGGAAGCTGTCCGCCGTCACCTGCACCACCGGCTCGACGCCCAGCAGCTGCAGCTGACGCGCGGCCGGCGTCGACCCGCGCGGGCCGCCGAAGGCGTCCACCCAAGGCAGCCGGGCGAGGTCGGCCAGCGTGAGCCGCTCCCCCACTTCAGGGTTCTCCGTGGCGACCACGCATACCCAGCGGTCCTGGTAGAGGTCGGTGTGCGGCAGGTCGGGCAGGAAGCCGTGGGGCATGAAGACGCCGTCGACGGCGCGGAACCCTTCGTCACCCTGGCCGACGAACTCCGGGGTGATGTGCCGGACCCGGACGTGCATGCCGGGCGCGTGCCGGTCGAGGTCGGCACACAGCGCCTGGATCGCCACCGCCATCGCGTAGTCGGACGCGACGACCGTCACCTGCCGCTCGGACGTCTCCGGGTCGAAGGTCGCCTGGCTGCCGAACACCCGCTCGGCGCCGTGCAGGACGTCGCCGACCATCCGATTGAGCCGGCCGCCCAGCGGCGTCAGCTCGTACTGGTTGCCCACGCGGTGCAGCAGCTCGTCGCCGAAGTGGCGCCGCAGCCGGGACAGCGACGCCGACATAGACGGCTGGCTGATCGCCAGCCGGGTCGCCGCGCGCGTGACGCTCCGCTCGACGAGCAGCGCGTCCAGCGCGACCAGCAGGTTCAGGTCGAGCGAGCGGAGGTTCACCTCGTCAGGATAGGTCTCCCGAGCGGCCGCGCCCGGCGAACGTGTCGGCCACCCAGTCGGCGATGTAGGTGCTCACGTGAGGCAGGTGGTCGAGTCCGATGTGCTCGGTCGCGCCCTCTTCGGGGGTGAACACCCGCAGCTCGCGCTGGGGTGAGTTGACGGCCTGGTCGTAGGAGCGGTGCGCGTATTCCAAGGGGATCTGGCGGTCGTTCTCACCGTGGGCGACGAGGAACGGGACGGTGATCTTCTCGACGACGCCGTCGAGGTGGATGTCGTCGGCGAAGGCGATGAACGTGTCCAGGTCGTCGTGGCCCCACACCCACAGCACGTGCTCCCAGTAGTGCGGGACCGGGCGCTCGCCCTCGCGTTCGAGACGGCGGCGCTGCACCGCACCCCAGTTGTGGTTGGCACCCCAGGCCACGCACAACGCAAAGCGCTTCTCGAAGGCGGCGGCCCGGGGCGCGTAGTAGCCGCCCAGCGACCAGCCGACGATGCCGATCCGCGCTGGGTCGACGTCGTCACGCTGTTCGAGCCAGTCTACGGCGGCGCCGGCCCACGCCTCGCTGTCGATCCGGGCCGTGATCCCCTGAAGCCGCAGGGCTTCCCCGGTTCCGGGTTGGTCGAGCATGAGACACGAGATGCCGCGGGCGGCCAGCTCTTCCCAGTGCGCGGAGCCGTACATGTGCTCCTTGGTCGAATCAAGGCCGTTGACCAGCACGACAACGGGCGCCGGAACGGAGCTCCCTGCACTGAAGTAGGCGGGCAGAGTCGTTTCTCCATAAGGGATCGACACCCGCGACACGCGCGGATCGCGCAGCTCGAACGACTTCTCGGCAAGTGCCAGCACTCGGCGGTAAGTGGGGATCCGGTCGGGGTTCGAGTGGGCGAGCATGCGTTCGGCCTGGCAGAGGTAGTCGGTGGCGCGGAAGTACAGCTGCCCCGCGGTCCGCGCATGCCCGGCCTTCTCGGCCTCTTCGGCCTGCGCGACGAGCTGGTCGGTCAGCGCCGTCCACGCCCGCAGGAAGTCCGGCGTGCCCGCGTCGGAGCCCTGCGCGGCGGCCTCGCGGATCGGGCGGCAGGCGCGGTCGACCTCGTCGATCAGGCCACCGGAGTTGAGCGCGGCGACGACGCCGAGGTTCCACACGTAATTGCCGGGGAAGTACTCGAACACGGTCTGTCCTTTCAGGATTGTCGGGGACGCGCCGGGCGCACCGGCGGCAGGGTTTCGCCGGCCACGACGGTGTTGCGGATGGTCCCGATGCCTTCGACGGTCATCTCGACCTCGTCGCCCGGCTTCAGGGGCGCGTGGGTGCCGCCGCGGCCCCACAGCTCGGCCAGGCAGCCGCCGTTGCCGCACGTGCCGGAACCGAAGACGTCCCCGGGCCGCACCCGGGTGCCGCGTGCGGCGTAGGCGACCAGTTCCTCGAACGGCCAGCCCATGTTGGACAGCCGGTCGTGCCCCACTTCGACGCTGTTGACCGAGACGCGCATGTCCAGGGCGAGGAAGCCGTCGGCGTCCCGGTAGGACTCCAGCTCGTCGGCGGTGACCAGCCACGGGCCCAGCGTCGTCGCCGAGTCCTTGCCCTTGGCCGGGCCGAGGTTGACCTTCATCTCCCGGCGCTGCAGGTCGCGGGCGGACCAGTCGTTGAAGATCGTGTACCCGAAGATCCCCTCGGATCCCACGACCGCGGCGACCTCCAGCTCGAAGTCGAACAGCGTAGAGCCGGGCGGGACCGGGACGTCGTCGTGCGCGCCGACGAGCGCGGCGGGGTTGGTGAAGTAGAACGTCGGGGCCTCGTACCACTCGGGCGGCACCGGACCCGGCGCGACCATGCCCTCGACGTGCTCCTCGAAGGCGACGAAGTCCCGCACGCTCGGTGGCTCGAGCGGCGGCAGCAGCCGGACGTCGTCGAGCGGGACGGCCGGGCTCGCCAAGGCCTCCTGGCCGGCTTCGTGTGCCGCGGGAAGCCCGGCCCGCACGAGGTCGAGGACGGTGACCTCCGCGGACAGGGCGTGAATCCCGGCCTCGGACACGACGCCGGCGCGGACGTGCCCGGCGCGTTCGTAGGTGGCGAGGCGCATCAGACTGGAGGAGCCACGAACAGGCCCCGGTCGGGGTCGTTGAACGACCGGGAAGCGACGAACTCGTTCATCGCATTGGCGGTCCCCCACTGGTCGCTGACTTCGGGCCGGGTGAAGTCGTAGAGCTGTGGGTGCCAGGTGTCCTCGTCGATCAGCTCCAGCTCGGTGGTGTACTCGACGGTGTTGCCGTGCGGGTCGAGGAAGTAGCTGAAGGTGTTGTTGCCGGCCAGGTGCCGGCCGGGTCCCCAGATCTTTTCGACGCCGGCGCGCAGAAGGCGTCCGGTGCCGCGCATGTACTCGTCGATCCCGCGCATCTCGAAGGACGCGTGGTGCAGCGACGGGTGCGGGCCGCGGGCGATGGCGAGGCTGTGGTGCCAGGCGTTGATGCGCAGGAACCACATCATCCCGCCCATCTTCGGGTGGATCAGGGTGTCGGACAGGCGGAACCCGAGGTGGCGCTCGTAGAACTGCCGGGTGCCGTCGGGGTCGGCCGAGTTGATGACGGCGTGGGAGAGGCGGACGGGGATGGCCTCGCCCGCATCGACCTTGCGGTGGGTCCTCGCCGCGACGTCGGCGCTGATCTCGATGGTGCGGCCTTCGTTGTCGAAGAACCGGAACCCGTAGCCGCCGCCGGGGGTGTGCAAGGCGCGCGGCTCGTGGACGAGCGTGACGTCCGCGGTGGCCAGCCGGGCGGCGAGCGTGTCGACGTCAGCCGCGGTCGCCACGCCGAAGGCGATGAGGTCGATCCGCTTGTCCTCGGCTTGGCGCAGCCGGACGACGTACTGCTCGGGCGAGCCTTCCGCGGCGAGGAAGGCGATGCCGGTGTCCGTGTGCTCGGTGGTCAGGCCCCACGCGCCGGTGTAGAAGTCCTGTTGGCGGGCGAGGTCGGGCACGGCGAGGTCGACGTGCCGCAGGTGGGTGATCACGGGTTTCCTCCGGGCGGGGTTCAGGCGGGTTGGCTGACGAGGGCGGCGACCCGGGCCATCAGGCCGGGGACGTCGCCCTGCTCGCGGTCGAGCAGCCACTGGCCGAGCTGGTTCGAGGCGTCGACCACAGCGGTCGCGCGCGCGACGCGCCGCTCGGTGAAGGCGGTCCACAGCGCATCGTCGAGGACGTCGGCGTCGAGCAGCAGTTCACTGAGGACGCCGGCGTCCTCGAGGGCCTGGGCGCCGCCCTGGGCCAGGGTGGGCGGGCAGGCATGGGCGGCGTCGCCGATCAGCACCACGCGGCCGCGGTGCCAGGGCGCAGGCAGCACGTGCGTCTGGAACCAGGTGTAGTTGACGCGGGCCGGGTCGGTCAGCGTGGGCAGGATGTCGTCCCACGGCCCGTGGTAGGCCGAGGCGAGTTTGCGCATCGTCCCCAGGCGCCGCTGCGGGGTGAGGAAGCTGCGGTTCTGCGCGTCCTCGACGACGTAGGCGTACAGCGAGTCCTCCCCGGTCGGGCAGTAGCCCGCGATGTAGCAGGGTCCGCCGTAGAAGAGGTCCGTGCGGGTGACCGACGCCGGCCGCGGGCCGAACGCCCGCCAGATCCCCATGCCCGTCGACCGGGTCTTCAGCTCGATGCCGAGCATTCCCCGGACCGCCGAGCGGATCCCGTCGGCGCCGACCACGAGGTCGTACCGGCCTGCTGTCCCGTCGGTGAAGGTGATGTCCACCCGGCCGCCGTCTTGTGCCAGTTCGGCCACGGTGACGCCGAAGCGGATCTTCGCACCGGCGGACGCCGCCCGATCGTGGAGGATCAGGGCGAGGTCGGGGCGGGGCATACCGAGCGTGGCCGGGAGGTCAGAGCCACCGGTCCGGACGTCCGGCATTTCGACGAGCAAGGTGCCGTCGGGTGCGCGCAGGCCCAGGCTGTCGAACCCGAACCCGTTCCCCCGCACTTCCTCCCACACGCCGAGGTCGCGGAGTTCCCGCAAGGCGTTGCCCTGCAGGGTGATACCGGAACCGAGGGCGGTGATCCCGGGTTCGACCTCGACCAGGTCGACGGCGACACCCCCGGCGGCGAGGTGGATCGCGGTGGCCGTGCCGGCGAGACCGCCACCGACGACGAGGACGGTGTGCACAGCGGGCATGAGGGCTCCTCCGGCTACTTGATGGCGATGGGGGCGACGGGCGCGCCGACGGCGCCGGTGACGGGCAGCGGGTCGGCGGTCAACCAGAACTCGTAGCGGCCGTCTTCCGCGCAGTCCGCGGCGAGGGCGTCGAGGTCCCACAGCTCGCCGAGGTACAGCCCGATGTGCGGGATCGCGACCTGGTGCAGGGGCTGGAAGGCGTCGTCGAACTCGTTGGGCCGCACTTCGAAACCCCACGTGTCGGTCGCGATGGCCGCGACCTCCGTATCGTGCAGCCAGTCCGCCGTGGTGAACGACAGCCCCGGCGACGGCCCGCCGGCGTAGCCGCCCCAGCCCTCGCGCCGGGCGCGGGTGAGCCGGCCGGTCCGGACCAGCAGCAGGTCGCCGCGGCCGACGCGGGCGGTCTCACCGTGGGCGGCGATGGTGGCTTCGAGGTGCTCGGTGGTGATCGCGAACCCGTCGGGCAGCTCGCCGTCGTCGCCGAGGACGCGGCCGACGTCGAGCAGGACCCCGCGGCCTGCGATCCGGCCGGCGGCGGTCTCGATCCCGGTGACCCGGTCGCCTTCGCTGGTGACGACGTCGCCGGCGCGGCGGCCGTTCCAGGCGCGGCCGTGGTCGAAGATGTGGCCGAGGCCGTCCCACTGGGTCGAGGCCTGCAGCGGCATGAACACCACGTCGTCGGCGCCGCCGAAGCCGTGCGGGAACCCTTGTGTGCCACGCTCGGCGTCCAAACCGGTGTCCAGCATCGTGTGCACCGGGTTGGTGCGCCGCCGCCAGCCGTTCTGCGGTCCGTCGGTGTCGAACGACTGCGCCAGCGAGAAGCTCACGCCCCGCTTGACCAGGGTCGCACCCTCGCGGCGTTTGGCGTCGTCAAGGAAGTTCAGCGTGCCCAGCACGTCGTCCTCACCCCAGCGTCCCCAGTTCGAGCAGCGCTTCGCCGCGGCGGCGATCGCGCCTTCGGGGTTGGTGCGGTCCAGGTGCATGCCGGTTCCTCCTTGAGCGACCCCTCTACCGTCGGGCACCCGCCGACATCCGGGAAGACGAAATCGGTGATGTGGGGTATCGACGTGGTGGATACGCTGAGCCGGTGAACCTTGCACGCCTCGACCTCAACCTCCTGGTGACGCTGGATGCGCTGCTTGACCAACGCAGCGTGAGCCGGGCCGCCGAGCAGGTCGGGCTCAGCCAACCCGCGGTGTCCGCGCAGCTCGCACGGCTGCGCCGCCACTTCGGCGACGAGCTGCTGGCCCGGTTCGGCAACCAGTACCGGCTCACGCCCCTGGCCGTTCAGCTCCGCGGGCGGGTCCGCACCGCGGTCAACGGCGTCGAGCGCGTCTTCGCCGCCGAACCCGACTTCGACCCGGCGGTGTCCGAGCGCGAGTTCTCGCTGGTGATGAGCGACTACGGCGTCGCCGTCCTCGGCTCCGATCTCGCCGCGACGCTCGCGCGCGAGGCGCCTCACACGCGCGTCCGGTTCATCGCCAACACCCCGAGCGTGGTCGACCACGCGACGCAGGCGTTGACCGGGATCGACCTGCTGGTGATGCCGCACGGCTTCGTCGACGGCCTGCCCCACGCCGACCTCTACCGCGACGACTGGGTCTGCCTGGTCTCGGCCGGCAGCGACGTCGAGGAGCTGACGGTGGACCGCCTGCGCACGATGCCGTGGGTCGTGACCTACCACGGCCCCACGGCATCGACACCGGCCACGCGGCAGATGCGGATGCTCGGCATCGAGCCGCACGTCCAGGTCGTCACCGAAAACTTCCTGACCGTGCCGGCCCTGGTCGCGGGCACCGACCGCGTGGCGCTGCTGCAGCGCCGTCTCGCCGACCGGGCGCCGGCCGGGCTGGTGCGGGCGCTGCCCTGTCCGTTCGAGGTGAGCCCGCTAGTCGAAGCGGCCTGGTGGCACCCGATGTACGAGCACGACCCGGAACACGTCTACCTTCGCGAGCTGCTGGTCCGGCTCGCTGGCTCCCTCTCTACGTGAGCCCGAACGCGATGGCCGTCCGCTGAGATCCATCCTTGGGTGCGGGCGTAGGCGATCATGCGGTGCCATCTGTCGTTCCAGCCCACGCCCACCCCTGCCGATTCGGCCAACTTCCGTAACCTCGCGAGGTCGAGCAGGACGTGGTCGGCGCCGTCCGGCTCGGCGAAGCCGGATGGCAGATCTTGGCCGCTCGTCTGCACCGACAGGTTGGTGAGGTCATCGGTTTCCCGCACCACCACGGATCCGTTGTCGATTAGGACGTACACGCCGCCTCCTTCGCCGATCGCAAGGAATAGAAGCCTCGGCGGTAATAGACCGCGGACTCCCCGGCAGAGGTATCGAGGTCTTCCACCCGGCCCACCAGGATCGTGTGATCCCCTGCCGGGTGCACGGCGTCGGTCCGGCAGGTCAATCGCGCCACCGATTTGTCGAGTACGGGCAGACCGTTCCGATCGGGCGTGAACCGTCCGCCGGCGAACTTGTCGGCGCCCCGGGTAGCGAACAGCACGGCGAGACCGGAATCCTCGCTTCGCAGGACGTGCACCGCCCACCGCCCGGCGGCGGTGAACACGTCGTGGCACGCCGCCGTGTGTGCCAGGCACACCGAGACCAAGGGCGGTTCCTTCGACACCGAGCAGAAGGAGGTTGCCGTGAACCCGTGCCACGTTCCCTTCGCGTCGGTCGTCGTGACGACGGTGACCCCGGCGGGGAAGGACGCCATCGCCTCGAAGAAGAGCTTTTGGTTCATCGGCGCGTCCCGGCAGATGGATGCGGAGCGGTCGGCGCCGGCAGGTTCAGCATGTCCTGGGCGTTGCGGTCCAGGACCGCCGTTCGCTCACCGTCGGTGAGGTCCGGCGACTTCTCGATCATCTGCACGGCTTCGGTGAGGGAGGCGAAGATCGCGTCGCTGCCGAGCAGGATTCGTTCTACACCGACCGATTCCTTGGACAACCGGACGGCCTGCGGGATGTCCTGCACCGACGTGTCGTACCAGAAGTGGCGCAGCAGGCTCATCGGGTCGTCCGGATCGAGCGGCAGCTCCTTGATCCAGTCGAAGTAGTGTGCTCCTACCGCCGCGACGGCACTCATTTCCAGGCCACGGCGGAGGTTACGCTCGTAGCGGTGCCACAGATATGGCAACACTCCGCCGCAGAGCGCGAAAACGAAGCGCAGCGAGGGATGCCGGGTGGACAGGCCGGATAGCGCCACCCGCAGTGGTGCCATCGCGATCTGCACAGTGCTGCCCAGGGCGAATTCCAGCCCGAACGCGTCGAGACCCGGGTGGCCGCGGGAGTCGGAGCCGACCGGGTGCACGTAGATCGCGGCGTCGCGTTCTGCCAGGTGCGCCCAGAACGGCGCGAAGTCGGCGTGGTCGAGGGGTTTGCCGTAGACGACGCAGGGCAGCGCGATCCCGGCGAACCCGAGGTCGTCGAGCACCCGCGTGCTCTCGGCGATCGCCTCGTCGACGAACGGGAGCGGCACGCTGCCGAACGCCCCGAACCGGCCGCCGTAGCGGGCGACGACCTCGGCGTAGACGTCGTTGATGTGCCGGGCCGCCTCCACGGCACCGGTCCGCTCGGCGACTTCCGTGTTCAACCCGATCGCCGACAGCAGCTGGATGTCCACTCCGACACTGTCCATCTCGGCCAGCCGATCGTCGAAGTCGTCGCGCTGCCGTCCGGCGTGGACGAGGTCCCGGCGGCCGAGTTCGACCAGCTTGTCCAGGTAGGACGCGGGCCAGTAGTGGGCGTGCACGTCGATGCGCATGGATCGGTCAGCCTTCCTGGTGTTCGGGGGCGATCTGCTCGGCCGTCAGCGCGGGAAACAGCTGGGAGTCGACGTGGGGCAGCACTTCCTTGACGAACAGGTCGAAGGAACTGGTCCACAGCTCCGGCTGGTAGGCGCCGACGGTGAAGCGGATGTTGAGGTGCTGCACACCCAGGCCGGCGTAGTGGCGGATCTGCTCGACGACCCGCTCCGGCGAGCCCGCCATGATCCACGACGCCACGTAGTTCGTGTTCCGCGGGTTCGGATCGTCGGCCGGGGCGCTCGCGAGCTCCCGCATCGAGCGGGAGTCCGTACTACGGTCCATCATCGGGTTGCGCCCCGCCAGCTTTTCGGCCAGCTCCCAGGCTTCGTTGTCGGTCGCGCCTACGAACACGTGCCGGGTCACCATCGACTTGCGCGCGGCGTCCTCGACGATCTCAGCTGCGTGACCGGCCGCGGAGAGCGCTTCCCGGTGCTGCCGAAGCAGGTCGGCGGCGACTTCGGGGCGGCACGGGCCGAGGAACACCGGCCAGCCGCGTTCGCCGGTGGCGCGGACCGTCTCGGGGGTGTTGGTGCCGACGGCGAGCTGGGCGCCGTCACGCCGGTAGGACACGGGCATGAGCCGGCCGATCAAAGAACCCTTGTCCCATTCAGTGTCCAGGACGATCGGCGGGTCGCCGGCACGCTGACGCTGAGCTCGGGTCAGGATGTCTATTTTGGACGCGAAGGTGTCGTGCCGGCGTTGCGGGTCGAGGCCGAAGTTGTCGAAGTCCGGGGAGAACCCGACGCGCCCGGCGGACATGCCCATCAGGAAACGCCCGCGTAGCAGCAAGTCCACGACGTTGGAGTCCTCGGCCAGCCGCAGCGGGTGGTGGAAAACCGCGGGCACGATCGTCGTGCCGAACCAGGTGTCACCCAGGTGCGGGGCGAGCCGCGCGGCCATCAGGAACGGGTTGCAGTACGGCTCGTAACCGTTGAAGTGCTGCTCGCCGAAGGTGACCATCGCGAAACCCTCGTCGGCGCACCGGATCGAGTGGTCGAGGCAGTAGTCGATGATCGGCCGGTCCTGGGCCGAGGTGGCCGCGGCGGGCCCGTTGAAGACGGAGAGGTGCACGAAGGGGTCCTTTCAGCGAACTTTGCGGATCGGCAGGATCGTCACCGCGCTGATCGCGGAGAAGACCGTGCCGGCGAGGAAGAGGGCGACGTAGTTGTTGCCCGGCGTCTCGCTCAGCGAGCCGAAGCCGATGCCCAGGAACACGGGGGCGAGCGCCGGAGCCAGGGACTGCGGGAGCAGGTTGGCCACGTTGAACACGCCGAGGTCCTTGGCCGCGTCGGTCTCGCGGTTCGGTAGGACATCGGCGACCAAGGCCAGGTCGACGGCGAAATAGGTGCCCTGCCCCAGTCCGACCAGCGCCATGGCCACGAAGTACAGGGGTAGCGACGTGGCGAAAGCCAGGATCAGCAACCCTGCGGCGGCAACGAACGCCGACGCCACCACGAACACCTTGCGGCGGCCCAGCCGGTCCGACAACGGGCCGAACACTGCGCTGCCGATGACGACGATCACCGTCTGAACGGCGACGCCGGCCGGGATCAAAGCTGTCGCCCGCTCGGTCGTCAGCCCGAGCTGCGCGGTCAGGTAGTACAGCTGGTAGTTCAGCACCGACGCGATGGCCATGAAGATCGCGAACCGGCTCAGCCACGCCCAGCCGAAGTCGGGGTACCGCCGCGGGTTGAACACGAAGCTGCGGGCGAGCTGTCCGAGTCCGAGGGGCTGCCGTTCGGCGGGGTCGGCGACCCGGTCCTTGATCACCAGACAGGCGAGGCCGACCGCGAGCAGCATGACCAGCCCAGGGACCAGGACGGCCGCGGCCGAGGACACCTGCAGCAGGCCGCCGCCGAGCGACGCCGCGGCGATCGCCGCCACCGCCTGCGCAACGCCCAGCATCCCGGACACCCGGCCCCGAGCCCGGGTGGGCACGTGGTCCGGCAGCCAAGCGAGCATCACCGAGAGGGCGGTGTTGATGCCAATCTGCGTGATGCTCCATCCCACCGCGAGGATCGGGATCGAACCGGCGAAAGCGACGACCGCCGAACCCGCCACCGTGACCAGGACACCGATCAGCAGCCACGGCCGCCGCATCCCCCACCGCGACGTGCAGCGGTCGGACAACCGCCCGGCGACCGGATTTGCCAGCAGCCCGAACACCGCGCCGATACCCAGGACCAGGGAAAGGCTGCCGCCGCGGGTTTCGGGCGCAAGCTCGTCGACTCGGACCTGCAACGTCAGCACCACCGGGGTCAGCGTGGCCACCCAGAGACCGAAGTAGGCGACCGCGAACGGGATGACGAAGCGGGCGCGAAGTGCCGGAGTATCCGGTGGCGAGCCGGCTGCAGCTCGCGGAGAGGCATCGGAGGACATCGTCGGCTCCCGAAGGCAGGGGAAGAGGTCTTCCCACTGTCGATCAGGACCTCGCTGATCGGGAAGACGGAAACAGTGATCGGATCCATAGCCCTCATCTATGGGCAGCAGAACACCACGATTCGGGATTCCCACGGTTGACGAGACTCCCCGCCTCGGGCTTAAGCTGCTCCCCGCTCGCCTCGACCGCCAGACGCCGGCCGCGGGGATTCCCATCCCATGGACGCCGGCGCGCGGGTCTCATCCGACTGTTCCGGAACGTCAAGGAGCATCCATGCCTTCGGTCACCAAGAAAATCGCCGGCTACTTCGCCGGCACCTGGACCATCGACCCGGCCCACTCCACCGTCGCCTTCACGGTGCGACACCTCGGCGTCTCGAAGGTGCACGGCCGCTTCGACGTCTTCGAGGGCGTGATCGTCACCGCCGAGGACATCCTCGGCTCCACGGTCACCGTGACGATTCAAGCCTCGAGCGTCAACACCAACAACGAACAACGGGACCGGCACATCCGCAGCACTGACTTCCTCGATGTGGCAAACCTGCCTACGTTGTCGTTCACGTCCACCTCCATCCGAACGGACAATGACGAGTTCCTGATCGACGGAGAGCTGACACTGCACGGAGTGACGAAGCAGGTGACCTTGACGACCGAGATCGGCGGCTTCGGCGACGGGCTGACAACGGGTACCAAGGTGATCGGTGTGTCCGCCACCACCGAGATCAGCCGGACCGCGTTCGACGTGGGCCCCTCCATCCCAAGCGCGGTCGTCTCGGACAAGGTCAGGGTAGAACTCGAAGTAGAAGCCGTCCTTCAACTGCAGTGATCGGCAACCGGACAAACGCCTGGCGTGACCAGGAGCACAAACAAATCGTTAAGCTTCTGTACGTATTGAATAATCATCGGGTCGCACTCATACTTCGGTTGTCCACTTGCGACCGACGGCAGGAGCGACCTTGACAAACGACGATCTCCAGCGGTACGAGGCGAAACAGGGCGGAACGTTCAACGATGTCGACCTCGAGTACACGTTCGCTCTCGACCTGATGCCGGTGCGAGACCGTGACGGCCACGCGCTGGGAACGTCGTCGGTGTTCAGCTATGTCGCGAATGTACCTTCCGAACGCTGGCCGGCTCGGCCGGTCGTGTTCATCTTCAACGGCGGGCCAGGCGCCTCGTCGGCTTTTCTGCACCTGAGCGGGATCGGTCCGAAGCGGATGGCCATTCCCACCGATCTCAGCCAGGGCATTCGGCCGCCGTATGTGGTCGAGGACAGCACGCACTCCCTTCTCGACACCGCGGACCTCGTCTTCGTGGATCCGGTCGACACCGGGTTCGGACGCGCGTTCGCCGACGTCGACACCGATGAGTTGTTCTCCGTCGAAGGCGACGCGCGGTACTTCGCCGACATCATCACTGAGTGGATCGCGCGCCACGACCGCTGGAATTCCCCGAAACACGTGCTCGGCGAGAGCTACGGCACCCAGCGCGCGCCGTTCCTCGCCGCCGCCTTGATGCAGCTGCGGCCGGTCCCGCTCGACGGGATCATCCTCCTCGGACAGGCCATCAACGTCCAGGAAACCCGCGAGCGCCCCGGAAACGTCGTCGGAGCGGTGGCCGCCCTGCCGTTCCAAGCCGCGACCGCGTGGCACCACGGCCTCGGTTCGCGGCAGCACCGCAGCGTTGCCGACGCCGTGGACGTCGCACTCGACTTCGCCTACGGCGATTACGCGGTCGCGTTGCTGAAGGGCAACACCCTCCCCGACGCCCAACGCGAGATCGTCGCGAAGCAGCTCGAAACCATCACCGGCATCAGGGCCTCGTACTACCTGAAGAAGGGGCTCTACGTCAGCAAACCGGAGTTCCTTCGGGAACTGCTCGCCGAGCGCGGGCAGGTGCTCGGGACCAACGATTCCCGTTACGTCGCCGCGGCCACCACGAAATCCGCCGGCGAAGCCGAATTCGATCCCAGCGGCACCTACTTGCGCCCCGCCTTCACGGCCGGAGCATCTCGGTACATCCACGGCACGCTCGATGTCCCGTTCACGACCGACTATCGGCTCCTCGACATGAACGCGGTCGCCCGCTGGGACTGGAGCGACGCGGGATCGAACAACTTCATGCAGATGGGAAAGCCGTCTCCGTTCCACACTTATCCCTACGTGGCCAGGCTGACGCAGTTCCTCAAGCAAGCGCCTGAAGCGCGCGTGTTCATCGGGACCGGCTACTACGACGGCCTGACCACGGTGGGCGCGGTCGAGCACCTCCTTCGTCAGTACGACATTCCGCGTGATCGTGTGGTCAGCCATCGCTACGCGGGCGGGCACATGATGTACACCGATCCCGAATCGGCTGTTCAGCTGACGACGGATCTCCGCGCGTTCCTCAGGCGCTGACCCGGCAGTGCTTCCGCAGGAAGCCGAGCACCCGCGTGAGCTGGTCGATCACCGCCGGGAAGCCACGGACACCGTGGCCTTCCCGGGGGTAGACCGCGCACTCGCTGGTCTTGCCCGCGGCCAGCAGCGCGCGGTGGAACACCACCGCCTGGCTCGCCGGAGTGCACAGGTCGAGGCCGCCGGCGATGTGCAGCATCGGCGTGTTCACGCGGTGGGTCAGAGAGATCGGTGACCGGGTCGCGTGCTTGCCCGCCGGGTCGGCCGGGTCCGAATCGAGGAACAGCGCGTCGAAGTGCGGGATGTTCGACGTCCAGTGCTGCAGGCGGAAGTCGCTCACCTCGGCGATCGGCACGGCCGCGGCGAACAGGTCGGTCTGCGTCGGGAGCCACGCCGAGATGTAGCCGCCGTAGGAGCGGCCGACGACCGCGAGGCGATCCGGGTCCGCGATGCCCTCGGCCACCAGCGCCTCGACCCCGCTCAGGAAGTCCTGGACCTCGCCGCCGCCCATGTCGCCGACGATCCGGGCCGCGAAGTCCCGGCCCCGGCCACCGGACCCCCGCATGTTCGGGCAGAACACGGCGAACCCGTGGGCGGCGAAGAACCTGATGTAGTAATCCATCGGTTCCCACCGGGTCCGGTACGCCCAGACGGGGCCGCCGTGGACGTGCATGATCAAGGGGAACGGTCCCGGTCCGTCGGGCGTGATCAGCAGTCCTTCGAGCTCCAGGCCGTCCGGCGCGGTCCAGCGGTACGGCCGCAGCGTGCCCCCGACATCTCGCGCGTGCGCGGTGCCCGGGTGTTCGAAACTGGCAACGCTGCGGATGGTGCCGTCCTCCTGGATGACCACGATCTCGGGTGGCCGCGAGTACGAGTCGAGCACGGTGACGACCCCGTCGGCCGCCGGCGCGCAGAAGGGGTACCAGTTGCCGAACGAGTCGGTCTCGCTCCGCCAGAGCACGGACGACTCGCCCGTCACCGGATCTGTCCTGCCGACGACCGTGGTGAGCCCGGACAGTCCGGCCCACAGCAAGGTCGTGTCGTCTCGCCAGCCGATCCAGGTGACGTCCGCTCCTTCGGTGGCAACGGCGAAGGCCCGGTTCGAGGCGACGTCCAGCACGAACAGCTCGCCCGCCGCGACATCGCGATCCGAACAGATCGCTTCGATGTAGGCCGCGCGTTCCCCCGAAGGCGCGCCGGCCACCAAGCCGAGCTGGGCCTCCGGCTTGACCAGCTCGGTCACGTCGCCGGAGTCCAGGTCGATCCGGACCACGGTGGCCGTGTACCACAGCTCTTCGCCGGGGCCCGGCGAAACGACCGCAAGCAAAGCCGACTCCCCCAGCCACGACGCCTGCCAGACGTTCAAGCCGTCCGGGGACACCCGGTGGAGCTGACCGGATGTGCGGTCGACGACGTGCAGCGAGCGCCAGCCGCCCTCCTGGGTTCCGGTGTCCACGGTCGGCTGCCAGTCGGCGGTCGAGGTAGTCCCCGTCACCGAGCCGGAGCCCGAGCTGCTGCCCCGGTCGGCACCGAGCTCGGCAACGGACAGCAAGAGCCGGTTGCCGAACGGCGACCAGGCGATCGACTCGACGGTTCCCGGTGCGACCGGTGCCGCGACCGGCGCCGGCTGACCGTCTTCGAGGTACCAGGCCTGGTGCGTCCCGCCATCTCCGTGGGTCGACAGGAAGGCCAGGCAGCCACCGTCGGGTGACCACCTCGCGAACCGGTCGTTCGGCCCGGAGGTCAAAGTGGACACCCCGCCCACGCTGTCCGCGACGCAGATCGAGGTTCGTGGCGGCTGCTCGAGGCTTTCGCGGATGGTGCCGGTGAAGGCGACCCGCGCACCGTCCGGCGACTGCGTGGCGTCGGCAGCCGCGCCGATCCGGCCGAACGCCGGTCCCATCGTGCGTTGGAAGTAGTCTTCGACCTCGGTCCAGGCCGCGGTCCCGCGCACCTCGTTCGCCATCGGGAAAGACCGCACCGGCACCACCTCCTGAGTCGGACACCTCGGCACAGTCAGTATCTGCCCCGCCGCGGGAGTGCCGCCATCGACAAACGACGCACCATTCCGGGAAAACGTTCAACCGACGATGGATGCCGCGCCGGGTTGCCACCGCGATGCTGGAGTGGCCGCGACCGCCCGGGCCCTCCTCCCGGGCGGCTCGGCTCCGCCTCCACGCATAGGGGACTCCAACATGCACACGGACGTCGTGATCATCGGCGCCGGCGTGGTCGGTACCTCGATCGCGCTCGAACTCGCCCGCACGGGAAAGACCGTTACCGTCGTCGATAAGGCAGGTGGCGTCGGCCACGGCTCGACCAGCGCGTCCAGCGCGGTGGTGCGGTTCAACTTCTCGACCTGGGCCGGTGTCGCGGCCGCTTGGGAAGCGAAGCACTACTGGGAAAACTGGGCCGACCACCTCGGCGCCCCCGCCGCCGAGGCGCTGACGCGGTACCGCCGGACCGGGCTGGCGATGCTCGATGTCGAACCGGCACCGAGGGACGCCTACCTGCCGTACTTCGATCGGGCGGGCGTCCCCTACGAGCAGTGGGACGCCGCCGATCTCGCCCAGCGTGTCGCCGGGATCGACCCTGGGCGGTACTGGCCGCCGGCGCGCCTGGAGGACGACCGGTTCTGGGCCGACGCCGAAGACACCCTCGGCGCCGTGTTCACGCCGGACGCCGGTTACGTGACCGACCCGCAGCTCGCGGCCGTCAACCTGGCCGACGCGGCGGCCCGGCACGGTGCCGAGTTCCTGCTCGGCACCACGGTCGTCGCCGTGCTTCGGTCAGGAGACCGCGTGCGGGGCGTAGACCTCGCGGACGGCAGGCACATCTCCGCACCCGTGGTCGTCAACGCGGCAGGACCGTGGTCCGGCCGGATCAACGAGCTCGCGGGCGTCGGCGCTGATTTCACCGTGAGCCTGCGGCCGATGCGGCAAGAGGTGCACCACGTGCCGGTGCCGCCGGACCTGCCGCCGGACCGGAAGATCCGGATCGCCGTCGCGGACATGGATCTGGGCGTTTACCTGCGGCCGGAGAACGAGTCGGCCGTTCTGGTCGGCGGCACCGAACCCGAGTGCGACCCGCTGCAGTGGCTCGACGATCCGGACCAGGCCAGCCCGTACCCCAGCGCCGAGGTGTTCGCCGCCCAGGTGACGAGGGCGGCGCGCAGGTTCCCCGACCTGCGCGTGCCCCACCAGCCGAAGGGCGTGGTCGGGGTCTACGACGTCACCGACGACTGGACGCCCATCTACGACCGCACCGAGCTGCCCGGGTTCTACGTCGCGGCCGGGACGAGCGGCAACCAGTTCAAGAACGCGCCGGTCATCGGGCAGTTCATGGCCGAGATCATCGACCAGACCGAGAACGGCCTTGATCACGACGCGGCACCCGTGCAATTCAAGGCCCGGTACACCGGTGCCGAGATCGACCTCGGGACGTTCTCCCGCAAGCGGCCCCGCAACGAGAACAGCTCGGGAACGGTCATGGGCTGATTGGTGTAACGACATTTCAACATCCGTTGCGCCTCTGAACAGAAGGAGCGACACTTGTTGTCCCGAGGTCTAGGGAGTGACAGCGTGTCGACCGACGACGTACAGCCCATCATCGACGCGCTGGCGAACCGGCTGGGCCGCTCCGTCGCCGTCGACGACCCGTCGATCCGGCTGATCGCCGCCAGCCGGCACTTCGGCGATGAGGACGCCATCCGGACCCGTTCCGTGCTCGATCGCGAGGTTCCCCGCGCCATCGTGCAGTGGGTGAAGGCGCGCGGGGTGGCCGGTTGGACCGGCCCGGGACACCTGCCCGCGGACGCGGAGCTGGGGATCAGCCCCCGGGTCTGCGCGCCGGTCCGCTGCAACAACCTGCTTCTCGGCTACCTCTGGCTCATCGACGCCGAGCAGCAGATCGGTGCCGAAGAGCTCCGGCTCACCGCCGAAGTCGCCGACAGCGTCGGTTTGGTGCTGTACCGCCGGATGCTGCATAAGGAGCGGGAACGATCCCAAGAGGAGTCGACGCTGCGGATGCTGATCTCCCCCGAGCGGGAGGACCGCAGGCACGCGATCGACGATCTGCTGAACGAGAACTTGCTGGCGGCGACCGCCCACATCGCCGTCTTCGTGATCGAGGTCGCCGAGGGCGGCGAAGGCGACGCCGTCGCGCTCGAGTCCGCGGTGGAACAGGTCCGGCGCGCGCTTCCCCCGCGCTCGACGCTGACGCTCGTCCAGCAGCGGAAGGCGATCATCGTGGTGACCGGCGCACGACCGGCCGGTGAGCAGCATCTGCGCTCCTTGGCGGACATCGTGCGCCGGCGGTTCACCGAGGTCTCACCCGGCCAGCGCGGCTGCGTGGTGGGCATCAGCGCGAGTCACGCCGGACTGGATTCCGCGGCGCTCGGTCATCGGGAAGCCGGCACCGCCGTGCGGGCGGCGCGGATGCTGCCCATGTTCGGGCCGGTTGCGTCCTGGTCGGCGCTGGGGCCGTTCGGGCTGCTCCTCCGCGTCGATCTCGACGAGCTGACCGAAGCGCTTCCGCTGCCGGGCCTCAAGGAGCTGCTGGCCGATCCGGCGCACAGCGGCCTGGTCACCACGGTCGAGGAGTTCCTCGACCGAGCCGGCGATGTCAACGCGACAGCGGAAGCGTTGCACGTCCATCGCACCACGCTCTACCACCGCCTCCGGCGCGCCGAGACCGTGACCGGCCTGTCCCTGAACAACGGGCTGGACCGCCTGACGCTCCACTTGGCACTGAAGCTGTCCAAACTGGCCACCGCGTCCCAGTCGTAGTCACGCCTTCCCGCTCACGCGGAGCACGAACTCCCTCAGCTCCTGGACCAGGAGCGCGCGAGGCTCCCGGCCGAGGTAGGGCATGTGCCCGGATTCGTAAGTGCCGAAATGAGTCCGCTTCGGATCCAGCGGCGCTCGGGAGACCGAGTACCGCAGGCTCCCCGCCGGAGTGACCAGGTCGAACCATCCCGAAGCGGCGAACAGTTCGAAGTCCGCGTTGCGCCGCATCACCGCGGCGAGGTCGTGGGCGTAGTTCGCCGCACGCAACCTCCCCGGCCCGTCGCCCCAGTCCCAGCGGGAGTTGACCCGGCCGAAGTCGATGACGTGGTAGGGCTCGTCCCGGTCGGCGCCGAGTTCGTCTCGCAGGTACGGACCGACAACACCGGCGAACGACGGAACGTACTGTCCCATCGCCGGATCGTCGGCGACGGGATCCATGGTCCTTCCGGCTTTCGAGAGGACGTACCGGCTGTCGTACATCCCCGTCTGGCGGTTCTGGTCGCCGAGCAGAGAATCCGCGAAGATCGTGGTGCTGATCCGGAGGTCGTGCTCGACGATGAAGGCCGGATCGAGGCCGGTGAGCTGATGCAGTCGCGCCACGACGGCGTCCCGCCGGGCCGGCTCCAGCGCCGTTCCCTCGTACAGGGCGGTCAGGTACTCGGTGGCGGCGAACCGCCGCGCGGCATCGACGTGCTCACCGAGGTCGGAAGGCCGGTCCGGCACTCGATCGTGGTACCAGGCGGTCGCGGCCAAGGAGGGGAGCACGTTCACCCATTCCAGCTCCGCTTGTTGATGCAGGTCGAGGTTTGCGCCGAGGAGCATCACGCCGTTGAAGGCGAGCGATTCGATCCGTCCGGTCTGCGTCGGCCCTCCGGTGGCCAGGTTCGCCATCGCCGCGGCCCGGATCGCGCCGTAGCTCTCGCCCAGCAGGAACTTCGGGGCGTTCTCCCGCCGGTGCCGCCGGGACCACGCGGACACGAACCGCAGGGTCGCGGCCGCGTCTCCGGTCACGCTGTAGAACTCGGACAGCTTGTCCTCGTCCAGCACCCGGCTGAAGCCGGTCCCCGGCGGGTCGATGAAGACGAGATCGGCGACGTCCAGCAGGCTGTCCGGGTTGTCCTCGATGGCGAACGGCGGCGCCGTCCGCGGCTGCAGGAGGTCGATGTCTGCCACACGCCGCGGTCCCAGTCCGAAGTGGACCCACACCGAGGAAGACCCTGGACCGCCGTTGAAGGCGAAGATCACCGGACGCGGCGTCGCCGCCGGCTCAGCCACGTAGCTGATGTACACGTATCGTGCACCCGGTTCACCTGACTGATCGGGGACGACGATCTCTCCCACGGTCGCTTCGTAGTCGAGGGCGACCCCACCGAAGACGCCTTGCCGTACCGACGCTGCCGAACCGTTGCTCTGCACCTTGCCAGCGTAGGTGCACTGCACGGTCGCGCGGTCACGACAGATGTTGCGGATTTCCGGTGCTCTCCGCAACGCGAGCACCGCAGCTCTTCACCGGCAGCTGTGGGATTCTGGCCGGAATCCAGAACGCGACCGACGACTACGGAACGTGGTGGGTGATGGCGAACGAATCGGCACCGAGCACGCTGCTGCGACAGCACATCAAGGCGCAGCTCGGTATTCCGCGAGATCATTATGTATCCCCTGAGTTGTTCGACCGGGAACTCGAGACGATCTTCAACCGGAGCTGGCTTTACGCCGGTCACGAGTCACAGCTTCGGCAGGCGGGCGACTACCTCACCGTTGAGAGTGGAGCCGAGAGCGTCATCGTGGCCAGGAAAACGGACGGGGGCCTGGCCGCCTACCACAACGTCTGCCGGCACCGAGGCGCTCGTCTCGTCACGCCCGGCTGCGGCACCGCGAAGCGTCTCGTTTGCCCTTATCACCAGTGGGCGTACCGCATGGACGGCACACTGCAGGGAGCACCGAAGATGCCGCCCGGCTTCGACCCGGCGGGCCACCGGCTGGCCGCCGTCCACGTGGAGTCGTGGCACGGCCTGGTCTTCGTCAACCTGGCGGACCAGCTGCGTCGGTCGCTGGCCGACCAGCTCGATCTCGGCCTGGCCAACATCGCGCCTTTCGACCTCGCCTCGGCGCGGATCGCGCACACCGTCGTCTACGACGTTGCGGCGAACTGGAAATTGGTCTGGGAGAACGCGCAGGAGTGCTACCACTGCTCGGCGAACCATCCCGAGCTCCTCAAGACGGCCGACGTCTCCGGACTCGGTTCGTCGACCGAAAACGAGGACTACGTCTTCGAGAGCGACGACAACATCGTGCGAAGTTCGCGTCTGCCGCTCAAAGCCGGCGCCACCTCTCTCACGATCGACGGGCTCCCCGCCTCGGCCAAGTTGCTGGGAGACTTCGCCCGCGGTCGTCAGCCCTACACCGCGCTGATCCACCTCAAGCCGACGTTCGCCATGGCGTGCTGCCCGGACTACGCAGTGATCCTGGAAGACCGTCCACAAGCAACCGATCGGACCGAGGTCAGGATGACCTGGCTGGTGCGCGAAGACGCGGTGGAAGGCGTGGATTACGACCTCGACAATCTGGCGACCGTGTGGGATCGGACGAACCGGCAGGATTGGGCGCTCTGCGAGCGCACGCAGCAGGGTGTGCGCTCGCAGAGCTTCGTTCCAGGGCCACTCTCATCGAACGAGACCTCCGTCGCAGGCTTCCACCGCGCCTACGCGAACCTGCTGGCGGAAGCCGGTCTGTGATCCGTCCTATCCGGAAAGCTCCCAGCGGAACGAACGCACCGGCGTGCCGGCGGCCGGGTAGGCGACGTCGATGGTGTGCTCACCGCGGTCCAGCGTCAGGGTGATCTCCTTGACGCGGCCACGGGCCAGATCGCCTTCCGCCGGTGCTTGCGCCAGACGGTCGCCCTCGCGCACGCCGGCGCGCGCGGCGGCCGACTCCGGCACAAGACCGTTGACGACGCGAGTCTCGAGGCTCTTGAGGTCGAAGCCCAGTTCCGTCGTGTGCGCCGTAACTTCGCGGCGGGTGAACCGGGGACCGAACGCCTCCGCTCCCGGCACCATCCACTCACCCGCCTGGAGCGCCGCGAAGTCCGTTTGACCCTGATCGCCCAGCTCGTCGGTCACCAACCGGACCCAGTCGGCCACACCGACCTTGTCACCGGCTCGCCTCCGTTCCACGACAGCGAGCACGAGGTCGTCCACGGAACGCGCGCCACCGCTCGCGGCCAGGATTTTGGCGTTGAGGTCCACGAGGTAGAAGAAGCCGCGGCCGTAGGGCACGCGCTGGGCCCGGGCGTCCTGCCAGAACACTTCGGCGGCCTGCTGGTTCGACAGCGTCTGCAGCGGGTTGGTGTAGTAGGCGCGCGCTCGCTCGTTGACCCGTTCGAGGAACTCGGCATCGTCGATCAGCCCGGCGCGGTGCGACAGCACGATCGAGTAGTACTCCGCGCACCCTTCTGAGTACCAGGCCGTTTCACCGTGCTCACCATCGAGCGAAGGCCAGTTGTGCGCGATCTCGTGGGCGAGCAGATCCGACAGGTCGTCGACCTCGGGGACGTCGGCGGCATTCCAGCCGAACGTGAACGACCGGAGGAGCGCCGTACCGCCGTTGCCCCGGTACGGGTGCTTCCGGACGAACACCCGGTGACCGGGCGACGGTTCGCGGAAGAAGTCGCACATAACCTCGTAGATGTGCAGACTGCGGGCCGCCACTTCGTGGATGTCGAAGGCCGGCTCGTCGAGCCAATAGGTCTTCAGGGAGCTGGTCTCGTCCTCGGGGTACCTCTTCAGCGGACCGGCGAGGTAGAAGCCGTACGCGAGCCGGTCGACCGGGCCGGTGAGCTCTACGGTGCCCTCCCCCAAGCTCGACACACCGTCCCAGCGCAGTGTGATGGCGTAGTCCCGATCGGACTCCGGCAACGCCAGGAAGGTCACCCCGGCCCCGCTGACCCCGCCCGCCTCCGAACGCAGGTCGAACAGCGGGCCGTTCTTGGTCGTGGTATCCACCTGGCGGACCGGGGCGAAGTAGCCGACGGTGACGTCGCCGGCGGTGTCGCGTGTGGGATACCAGCGCCGGTAGCGGATCGACGGGCTCGGCGGCTCGTCCTCCTCCCGAAGCGGCACGGCGCCGTCGGCATCGGTGACGGTCAGTTCCGCCGCGCCGATCGGTGCTCCCGGTACCCCCGCGATGAGGATCGGCAAGCGGCAGAGCACCTGGTCCGGGATGAGTGCCGGCTCCTGCACGGTGTACTCGACGTCGATGCCGGCAGGTCGCGGGGTGAGGCTGAGAGTGAGCGCGGGGGGTGTCATCCAGTGACTCCTTCGAGTTCCATCGGTGGGTCCGCCAGATCCCGGATCACGCCGATACCTGCCGTGATGTCGACGCTCGTGCCGTAGCGTTCCGAGCTTCGCCGGATTCCGGTGAGGATGCGGTCCGCGGTCTCCTCGTCGGCCGGCTCCGGAATGCCTTGCCGGGACTGGGGTCGCCGCTCGTCCGGGTGGCCGAGGCTGATCGGGTGCAACCGGATCTCGGCGAGCGTCCCGCCGTCGAACCGGATGACCGGCACGACGCTGTCGTACCACGACGGCGGCCATCCGATGCCGAGTTCGAAGAACAGGCTGCCGAGCCCGTAGAAGACCGGACGGTCTCGGTGGATCTCGATGCCGCGGACGACGTGCGGACCGTGGACGAGGACAGCGTCGGCGCCCGCGTCGATCGCGTCGCGAGCGAGGTCGACGACGAAGTCCGGGGGTTCCAGGGTTTCCGGCGGGACCAGGAACTCCTGGCCGCCCGACGAGGTCTCTTGGGCGTGGATCGCGAAGACCACAAAGTCCGCCCGGGTCCGGCCCACCCGGACCGCGTCGAGAATGCCGTCCCGGTCCTCGGGGAACGGTTCATAGGTGACGCCCGTCCGGTCGGCGAGCCGGAAGTTCTGCGGGGCGAAGGTCTCGTAGTTGGGATTGATGACCACGTCGATCGCGTCGTCGGCGACACCAGTCCCCTGCCGGTCCGCGATCGACCGCAGCACCGCGAACTCTTCTTCGGTCACCAGGGTGACAGTGCGTTTCCGCAGCGCGCTGATGCCCGGACGAGGCGCCCGATACGGGTAGCGCGCATCCCCGCCTCCGGCCCCCGCCGGCGCCATCGGGAGGAAAGTCGAGGCCGCGGAGACCAGCGCGACCCGGCCACGTGCCGTCTCGGAAAACGCGGGCGCCCGGGCGGCCGCGAGGGTCCGGCCGCCGCCCGCGTGGACGATCCCCGCGGCATCGAGGGTCCTCCCGGTCTCGAGCAGGCCTTCGGCGCCCCAGTCCAGGGCGTGGTTGTTGGCCACCGACACCATGGTGATGCCCAGCTCTCGGAGGTCGTCGGCGACCGAACACGGGTAGAGCGGCCCGCTTCCGATGCCGCCCTGCTCGAAACCGCCGTTTTCGGCCGCGGGGGATCCGCGGAAGTCCACCAGGTCGAAGATGTTCCCCTCGAGGTTCGCGAAGCCGGCGTCCGCCGACGTGAAGAGGGCCGCCACGGCGCCGAGACCGGCGTTGCCCTGGCCCATCCTCGGCGCCCACGGACCGAGCAGATCACCGGCCACCGCAAGGGTGAAACCGTCGGCGACGGTCAACGCCCGTCCCCCTCGCCGGCGATGAACGCCCGGAGATCCGCAGCAAGCCGCCGCAGACTTGCTTCGAGCGCATACATCATGTGACCGCCTTCGTACCGTTCGGAGCGCACCCGGTCCCGGGGCCACCCCGAGTGCCGGACCGCGTGCTCGGCGGACCCGATGGTCGTCGATGGGTCGAAGACGCCGGTCGCGACGAACACCCGCAGGTCCGGGCGGGCTCGCATGGCCTCGGCTAGTGATCCGGCGTAGGGCCAGTTGCCGAAGGGCGACGTGCTCGGTCCCCAGCGCCACTCCTCACCGTCGGCCCGGGCTCCCTCGGCGCGCGGCTGCATCGGCCGGTACTCCTCCGGCCAGTCGACCTTCAGGAAGTCCCGCAGGTGCGACCGGATGGAAGCACTCGTTGCCACCGGGATCGCGTCGTCGCCCGCCGGATTGCGTGTCCCCAGCACGGAGGCCCTGAAGTTCGCCATCGCGGCGTCGGGATCGTCGTCGGGTTGCACGGGAGGCCCGGCGAACCTCCCGTCGTAGAACGACAGGACCAGGCCCTCCTCGGCGAGCAGTTCGGCCCGGAACGCGTTCTTCCCGATCCGCAGGTTGCCGTCGATCCAGCGTTCCGCCGGGATACCGGTGAACGACGCGAGCCGGGCCGCGACGTGCGCCCGCCGGTCACCGGGCAGGTCGGGCCCTGCGAACAGGGCGGGCAGGTAGTCCTGCCCGGCGAACTCGGACGCCGAGCCGATGACCTCGTCGAGAGAGCCGGCCGTGTAGTCGCCTTTGCCGTGGTACCAGGCGATCGCGGCGAAGGTGGGCAGCGTGACCGCGGGGCTGATGACGTTCGAGGGCCGCCCGGCGGAGATTTCGATCGTGTTCGTCGCCTGGCTGATCAGCACCACTCCGGCGAGGTCGATCGACTCCGTGCTCTGCACCAGCTTCTTGGCGGCCTCAGCCGCGCGGATCGTGCCGTAGCTTTCCCCGACCATGTAGACCGGCGACGTCAGCCGGCCGTGGTCGCGAAGCCATTGCTCGATGAACGCCGCCGCCTGCTGCGCGTCGGCGTCGACGCTGTAGTACTCGGCCGGGTCGACGTCGTCGAGGACGCGGCTGTAGCCGGTGCCCGCCGGATCGAAGAACACGAGATCCGCCACGTCGAGCAGCGAGTGCTCGTTGTCCACGACGGTGACGTCGTGCGGATCGAAGTGGACGTCGTCCGGGAACGCGACGCGCCGAGGTCCGAAGGCCGCCATGTGCAACGGCACCGAGGGCACGATCGGACCGCCGTTGTACAGGAAGATCACCGGCCGGGTCGCCGGATCCGGCACCCCGTCGGCCACGTACGCGAAGGTCACGATCCGCGCGGCCGCGCGGCCGGCCGCGTCGGCGACCACCGTCTCGGCCACAGTCGCCGTGTAGTGGGTGGGTGTCCCGCCGATCACCAGCTCGTGCCGGGTGATCACCGGCTCGTGTCGATTGTGGACCATCAGAACGCGTCGTCCCGCCACGCGACGCAGGTGATCTCGATGTTGAGGCCGGCGGGCATGTCCGCGACCGCGACGGCGGCCCGGGCGGGCGGTTCTACCTCGAAGTACGGCGCGTAGATCTCGTTCAGCAACGGCCAATCCGCCATGTCCCGCAAGTAGCACGTGACGGACACGACGTCGGCCATCCGGAAGCCCGCCGTGGTGATCGTGGTCTCCAGGTTTTCCATCGTCTGCTTGAACTCCGCCTCGACGCCTCCTTCGACCACCTGCGTCGTCCCGGGCAGGAATCCACCGGTGCCCGCGACGTAACAAGTGTTGCCCGCCACGACAGCCGACGAGTAAGGCCCGAGAGCCGTGCCCGTGTTGACGACCTTCTTCGGCACGCTGCACATCCTTTCGCGCCGCCGGGCCGACAGACGGGCCACGCCGCGGGCGCTGGAGAAGAATCTTGAAGACTGACTTCTACAGATCGTATGCCTCCTATACTGTTTGTTCAACCGTCGTTCAGGAGGTCTCCGTGGCACCGCGCACCCCCGTCACCGGCTCACCGCTGTCGGTCACGATCGCCGGAACACCGGTCGAGTACACCGTCGCCTGGACGGAGCTGCCCTTGATCGGTGACGACGGCGCAGCCGACGCGACGATCTCGGCCACCACCTACCTGGCTCACGACAGCAGCCCGGACCGGCCGGTCACCTTCTTGTTCAACGGCGGCCCGGGAGCATCGTCTTCTCCGTTGCACATGAACGCTTTCGGCCCACGGATCCTCGCCACCGAGGCGAGCGGCGAACGGGCGCCGGTTCCGAACCCGGAATCGTTGCTCGACCGCACCGACCTCGTGTTCATCGACCCGGTCGGGACCGGGTTCAGCCGAACACTCAGGGACGGCGGCGAGCAGCCTTATCTCTCGGTGCACGGCGACGCCAAAGCCGTCGAACGCTTCATCCGCCACTGGCTGGCCGAGAACGACCGCGGCGATTCGCCGGTGTACCTGGTCGGTGAAAGCTTCGGCGGGTTCCGGCTGGCCACGTTGTGCGCGACCATCGCCGATCTTCCGGTGCACGGCCTGGTGTTCCTGTCGACGATGCTGGACGCGTCCGCGATGTCGTCAACGCCGGGGAACGACCTGCCCCACGTGTTCGAGCTGCCGGCCATGGCCGTGGCGGCCTGGGCGCACGGGCGGGCGTCCCTCGGCGCCACAACCGCACAGGCGGTCTTCGACGAGGCTGACGAGTTCGCACGGGACGACTACCTCCGAGCCTTGTACCGGGGATCCGCCCTGCCGGACGCCGACCGCGACCGGGTGGCCGCCCGGGTCGCCGAGCTGATCGGCCTCCCGGTCGAGCAGGTCCTCGCCGCGGACTTGCGAGTGGACAGTGAGGACTTTCTCCGGACACTTCTGGCAGACCGCGCTCTCGTGACGGGAAGACTCGACACGAGGATCAGCGGCCCCGTGCCGACGCCCCCGCCCGGCGACCGTCCGGCCGCGGCAGACGACCCTGCCCTCGGCATCGGCCGTGCCAACGTCCGGCATTCCGCGGAGCTGGCCGCCTACCTCCGTGACGTCGCCGGCGTCACCACGGAAGCGCCGTACGTCTCTCTTTCGCTCGAGCTCAACTTCCGCTTCGACTGGCGTCCCGAGCATCCGCGTCCGGCTTTCTACACCAACGCCACCGTGCACGTCGGTCAGCTCCTGCGTCAGCGGCCCGAGGCTCGCGTGCTCGTGCTCGGCGGCTACTTCGACCTCGCGACGCCGATCGCGGGCGCCCGGCACGCGATCACGCACGCCGGTGTTCCGCCGGAGCGCGTGGACGTCGTGCGGCTGGCCTGCGGGCATTCGCTCACCGGCCCGGCACTCCACACAGCCGCCACCGCGGTGCGCGCATTCCTTTCACCGCGGAAGGCGTAGTTCCCCACCCTCACCATCCGCACACCGAACGAGGATCCCAGATGAGAGCACCACGTCCAGCACCGCGCCGGCGACCGCTGGCCACCTCACTCGTCGTCGCCGCGCTCACCGCGAGTGCGTGCAGCAGCGGTGGCGGCGGTTCGCCCGCACAGCCCAAGGCCGCCACGGAAACCACCATCCCGTCGTTCACCTACGCCATCACCCAGCTGCCGACGTCGCTCAACGGGATGACCACCAAGACCGACACGGCGCAGATCAGCTCGCTGGTCACCGAGACCCTCGAGCACGCGACGGCTCGCGACGGAGTGCCCCAGCTCTCGCCCAACCTCGCCGAAAGCGTCACCCAGCCGGACAACAAGACCATCGTCTACCGCCTCCGCGATGCGAAGTTCTCCGACGGCACTGCGCTCACCCCCGAGGACGTAATCTGGAGCATCGAGGCGACAGCCGCGCCCACTGCCGAGACGGCGGGCAACATGGCCGGGTTCGCGAGCGCATCGGCGACTGGTCCGCACGAGGTGACGGTGAAGTGGAAGTACGGCGATCCCAACATGCGTTTGGGAGTCAGCGGCGCCGTCCAGGTGCAGAAGGCGGCGTTCGCCAAGCAGCACTCCAGCGACCTCGGCACACCCAGCGCTCTGCCGATCGGCACCGGGCCGTACAAGTACCAGGCGCAAACCTCTCAAGCGATCGACTTGGTGGCGAATCCCCAGTATTGGGGAGCCCGGCCGAAAGCCGGTTCCCTCAAGTTCACCGTGATCGCCGACGACTCCAGCGCCCGGTTGGCACTCCAATCGGGCTCGATCCAGGGAGCGGAGGTCAAGGACGTCAAGACGTCGAACCAGTGGCAGGCGATCAGCGGGACGTCGCTGCACACCTCCCCCGGGCTCAGCTCGAACGTCCTGTCCCTGGACACCAGCAAGGCGCCGTTCGACGACATCCACGTCCGCAACGCGGTGGCCTACTCCGTTGACACCGGGAATCTCGGCAAGGCCGCCTACGGCGACTACGCGGATACCCTCACGACGGTCGTCCCGGTCGAGTCCATCGCCTCCGTCGCGCCCTCGCTGGACGAGGCCAAGAAGTTCCTCGACCAGCTGCCCAAGCGCACGTTCGACCTGGGCAAGGCCAAACAAGAGCTGGCAGCCTCGGCCCACGCGGGCGGGTTCACCGCCGAAGTCCCCTACCGGACGACCGACCCGGCGGACAAGCTGCTCGTGCTGAGCCTGCAGGAGAACATGAAGTCCCTCGGAGTCACGATCGTGCCGAAGCCGGTGCAGCCCGCCGAATGGGCCCAAGAGGTCTTCTCCCACACCGCCACCGGAATCCAGGTGCTCACCGGCCTGACCATCATCATCCCCGACCCGTCCGGGATGCTCTACTACTTCGTCGGGAAGGAGAACATGGTCCCCAACTCCCTCAACCTGGCGAACTTCACCACGCCGGCCATCGAGCAGGCACTGCCGATGATCTCCCCGGCCGGCTCCGGCGGCTACACGAAGGACCAACGCTGGAACGCGACCAAGACGATCATCACCGAGCTCGCCCAGCAAGCTCCGTACGTCCCCCTTTACAGCTCCAAGAACGTCTACGCGCTGAAGGACGGCTACACGTTCACCGAGCCGCCCGGCACTCTCGACCTGCTGACCGGTGCGTGGATCGACTACCTCCGGTCGACCAAATAGGCCGGACACATAATTTCAATCCCAGCATTTCCTGAAGTCCGGCAACGTGATCGCCGGGGCGACACACCGCCCCGGCGATCACGTATTCGCACGCCCGGATGGCAGACGCCAACGTGCCGGGTACGATTTCGTACCCGGCACGTTGGCGTCTGAATGTTTTGGATCAGCGGGTGAGCTGGTACACCCAGCCGCCGTTGAGCATGTCCTGCACGGTGATGGCCTTGGTCGTCCGGATTCCGGACGCGAGCGCGTAGGTGGACTGCGGCTCGAAGAGCGGGAGGTAAGGCACGTCCTCCGCGATCTTGCCGAGGATCGTCCGCGTGGCGTCCCAGCGCGCTGGCTTCTCCGTCGAGTTCGTCATCGGCTGGATGGCTTGTTCGACCTTCTCGTCGACGTAGTTCGCGGTGTTGGTGGCGCCCGCGGCGGCGTTGGCCTTGCCCACGAGGTAGGCCAGACCGCCGGAGGGGTCCGCCGGGACCGAGCTGATGGTCATGACCTGCGCGCCGAGGTCCTTGTGCGCGTAGATGCCGTTCGCCCATTCGCTCGCCGTCACGGACTTCAGGTCCAGGGTGATCCCGAGTTTCGACAGGTTCTCCTGCAGGTTGAGCAGCGTCAGCTTGGCCCAGGCGAAGGTCGAGGGGTAGGACATGCTGAACCTGAACCCGTTCGGCACCGCGGACTGCGCGAGTTCGGCCCGCGCCCGGGAGAGGTCGAGGTCGTACTGCGGCAGCTTCTGGAGGAACTGCTCGGCTTCCGTTCCCGATGGCGCGACTCCGGAGATCGCGCTCAGGGGCATCAGGCTGCTCAGCACCTGCCCGTATTCACCGAACGCCGACTTGAGGAGTCCTTGGCGGTCGATCGAGTAGGCGATGGCTTTGCGCACGTGGATGTCGTCGAACGGCTTGGTCGCGAGATCGAGGGAAAGGAAGAAGGAGCGCACGGACGGTACGCCGTCGACGGTGGTGCCGGAGATGGCCTTCCACTGCGCCGCCGTCGCCGGGTTGCTGAGCGCGGCGCCTTGGACGGTACTCGAACGCATCGCCAGCTGAGCGGCGTTGTCGTCCGGGATCACCACGAAGTCGATCTTGTCCATGAGCGGTTTTTGGCCCCAATAAGCGGGGTTGCGGCTCACGCTGATGCGGTCGGCGGTGAAGCTGTCCACTTTGTAGGGTCCGGTTCCGATCGGTACTGCTCCCGACGAACCCAGCTTGTCCCCCTGTGCGCGGGCGAACTTGGCTTCTTGGATGTAGGCGAACAGGCTGATGTTCATCCGCGCCGTCGGATCCGGGCGAGTCAAGCTCACCGTCACGGTGTCGGCGCCGGTCGCCGCCACGTTTTTGATCGTGGTGACCGTGGAGGCCGATTGCGCCCCGCTTTTCGCATCGAAAGCGTGCTGAATGCTCCACACGACGTCTTCCGAGGTCAGCGGAGTTCCATCAGAGAACGTCACCGATTTCCGGATGCGGTAGACGATGGTGGTCGGGTTCGGTGTTTCGACCGACTCGGCCAGCAACGGTGACGACGAGCCGTCGCTTTGCACGCGCTCGAGGCTTTCCATGAAGGTGGAGTCGATCTGCGCCGACGTACCGTTGAAGTCGACGGAGAAGTCGAGGGATTTCGGGGCCGAACTGACTGCGTAGGCGAACGTTCCGCTCGACGCCGACGTAGTTGTTCCCGCACAGGCGGAAACAACTACCGACGCGAGGGACAGTGCTGTCAGAGCGGCAGCGGATTTTCGGACTCGAGACATCGAACCCACCTTTCATGGGGTCAACTGAGCACTCTCCCCCGGTACGGCCTCGACCAGCCCGACGGTGTAGGGATGTTGCGGCGAGTCGAGCAGTGACGCGGTGATTCCACTTTCGACGACCTCGCCCCGGCGCAGGACGATCGCTCGATCGGTCATCTGCCGGACGACGGAAAGGTCGTGGGTGATGAAGAGCATGCTGGTGCCGTAGCTGCGGCGGACGTCCCGCAGCAGTTCGAGGATTTGCGCCTGGACGGAGACGTCCAACGCAGCAACGGGTTCGTCGCAGATCAGCAGACGCGGCCGGACCGCGATCGCGCGGGCGATGGCGACTCGTTGCCGTTCTCCGCCGGACAGCGCGCCGGGCCGGCGCGCCGCGTAAGAAGCGGGCAATCCGACACGGTCCAGGAGTTCGTCGACACCCTCGGCGCGGCCGTCTCCGGAGCCGACGGCAGCGATCGCTTCCCGCAGCGTGGCGCCGATCGTGAGCGACGGGTTCAGGGACGAGTACGGATCCTGGAAGACGACCTGGACGAGCTTGCGCACCTGCCGGTGCTGGGCTTTCGAGAGCTTGCGGTAGTCGCTGATGTCGATGCCGTCCAGGACCAGGCCGCTGCCCGGGTCGGGCCGGGTCAGCCCGAGCACGCACCGGGCGATCGTCGTCTTCCCGGATCCGGTCTCCCCGACCAGGCCGAGCGATTCACCGGCGCCGATGTGGAACGACGCGTCCGACACGGCGGTCATCTGCCGGGACCGGCCGACCATCGCGGTCGTCCGGTAGGTCTTGTGCAGGTTCGACACCGACAGCAGCGGTTTGCTCTCCGGTGCGTCCGGCGGTGAGCCCGCGACGGCGAGTTCCAGCTGACGCTGCCGAAGCTCGTCCCGGATGGTGTCGACCCGCAGGCAGGCCGACGACCGCCCGACCGCCACCTGCACGAGCTCCGGACGCTTCTCCACGCAGTCGTCGACCTTCCACGAACATCGGTCTGCGAAGGCGCACTGCGAGGCGACGTGGTCGGCCGACGGCACGCTGCCGGGAATGGCGACCAGCTCCTCGACGTAGTGGCCGGTGGGCGGCTCCGCGAGGAGCAGCCCCAGCGTGTACGGGTGCTCGGGTGCCATGGCCAGTTCCGCACCCGGGGCGTCTTCGATCACCGACCCGGCGTACATGACCATCACCCGGTCGCACACCGAGAACGCGACGCGCAGGTCGTGGGTGATGAGGATCAGCGCCATGCCGCGCTCGCGCTGCAGCTTCCGCAGCAGCGCGAGCACCTCGGCTTGGGTGGTGACGTCGAGTGCGGTCGTCGGCTCGTCGGCGATGAGCAGGTCCGGATCGCTGGCGAGGGCCGCGGCGATCGCGACCCGCTGCCGCATGCCACCGGAGAGCTGGAACGGGTACCGGTCGGCCACGTGACCGGGATCGAGACCGACCTCGGTCAGCCTGCGGTCGATCTCCTGGCGGGTGCGCGCCCGGTCGCGGCGAACCGCTTTGGGCAGCGATTCACGCAGGTGCTCCCGGATCGTCTGCAACGGGTTCAGCGCGGTGAACGGATCCTGCAGCACCATGCTGATCCGGGTCGCCCGAAGCGGGCGGAGCTCGCGTTCCTTCTTCCCCCGCAACGAAATGCCGTCGAAGACGATGTCGCCTTCGGCTCGAACGCCGTGCGGCAGGACGGTCATGATGGCGCGCGCGGTGAGGGTCTTGCCACTGCCCGATTCGCCGACGATGCCCAGCGTCTGGCCGGGATCGAGGTCGAGGCTGACGTCCCGGACCAGCGTTGTCGCGGCTCCTCGGCCGGCAGTGTGCACGGACAGGCCGCGCACCGACAGCAGCGGACCTTCGCTCGGCGTCATCGTTGCTCACTCCGCTCGGTGAACCGGTCGTACATCCAGTCGCCGATGATCGTCACGCTGGTCGCGGTCAGGATGATCATGATCGCGGGCGCGAGCGACAACCACGGGTTCACGGCCAGCAGGCTCTGCCCGTCCTGGAGCAGCGCGCCCCAGTCCGGCGTGCCGGGCGGGACACCCAATCCCAGGTAGGACAGCCCGGACAGGGCGATCAGCGCCGAGACGAAGTCCAGCAGCAGCGTCGCGATGATCGTCGGCATGATGTTCAGGACGATGTGGCGGAACATGATCCGCGATCCGGACAGCCCGAGCGTCCGCGCCGCCTCGACGTACGGCAGCCGCGCCTGCACCAGGGTCGCGCTGCGGCAGAGCCGGATCTCGCCGGGCACCATCAGCACGGTCAGGACGATCGCCGCGAACCAGTACCCGCCGCCGACCACGCCGACCAGGACGATGATGACGACGAGGCCGGGCAGGGCGTACATCAGGTCGGCGAACCGGCTGATCACCGCGTCGACGGCGCCGCCCCGGTAGCCGGCGAGGATGCCCAGCATCGCTCCGATGATGACCGTGCCGAGGGCGATGATGGCGGGTCCGGCGACCGCTGTCCCCGCACCGGCCATCACCTGCGAGAGGACGTCACGGCCCAGCGAGTCGGTGCCGAAGAGGTGGCCGTCTCCCGGCGGGGCGCCGCTGGCGAGCAGGTTCTGCTTCCCGGGGTCGTGCGGTGCCAGCCAGCTCCCGGCCAGCACCAGCACGGCGACGAACGCGGCGACGACGATCGCCACGATCACCAGAGGAGACGGACGCCCGAGCCGCGCCCATACGCCGGCGCGGACCTCGCCGGGAACAGCGACCGTGGCCATCAGCCACCTTCCTTCACGCCGACACGGGTGCGCGGATCCAGGGCCAGGCCGAGGAGATCCACGATCAGGTTGACCACCACGACGAACGCGCCCAGCACCATGGCCATGCCCTGCACCAGCGGGATGTCCTTGTTGAGCACGGCGGTGTACAGCAGCGAGCCGATACCGGGCAGCGAGAACACCTGCTCGACGAACACCGCGGCGGTCAAGGCGGAGATCAGCAACAGGCCGGCACTGGTCACGACGGGCAGCGCCGAGTTCCGCAGCGCGTACCGGCCGAGCACGCGGGCGGGGCTGAGCCCGCGGATGCGGGCGAACGTGATGTAGTCCTGGCGCATGACGGTCAGCGTCGCCGCCCGCGTCTGCCGGATGATGATCGCGGAGAGGAACACGGCCATCGCGATCGCCGGCAACGTCAAGTGCGCCAGCCGGTCTCCGAAGCCCTCTCCGATGCCGAACACCGGGAACCAGCCGAGGGCGACACCGAACACGTACAGCAAGACGATCGAGACCACGAAGGCCGGCCCGCTGATGCCGACGGTGGCGAACAACGAGATGACGCGGTCGAGGAACGTTCCCCGGCGGATGCCCGCCGCCATGCCGAGCGGCAGGCCGACGAGCAGCACCAGGACGAACGCGTAACCCGAGAGCTGGATCGACAGTCCCATCCGGTCGACGATGATGCCGCTCACCGGTGAGTCGGTCTGGATGGCGATCGACCGCCCGAAGTCGAACCGGACGACGCCGCTCAGCCAGTGCCAGTACTGGGCCAGGAACGGCTGGTCCAGGTGGTACTTGGCGTTCAGCGCGGCGACCAGGTCCGGCGTGGCGGGCCGGCTCCCGAGCAACGTCTGCACGGGTGATCCCGGGCTCAGCGAGAGCAGGCTGAAGATCAGGAGGCTCAGCACCAGCAGCAGCAGGACACCGGCGGCGAGCCGCTTGAGCACGAGGAGGGCGATCGTCATGAGTGCGCCCACGGCTTCCTGGCGGTGCCGGCCGCTACGGGAGCACTGTCGAACCGGTCCGGCCGGAACCGGTTGATGTCGGTGAAGGTGTCCGTTCCCTGGACCAGCTCGGCGGCAACCCGGCCCATCGAGGGGCCGTGGGACACGCCCGTCTCGTTGTCGCCGCCGAGGACGACCACGTCGGGGTGGTCGGCGAGCCGGCCGATGACGAGCTGGCCGTCGGCGGTGTAGACCGGCAGTCCCTGCAGCCAGGACTTCACCGCGGCGTCCGCGAGGGCGGGGAACACGGTTGCGATGCGCTTGGCGTCGTCGAGTAGGGCTTCGAACAGCGCGGAATCCCGTGGCCGCCCTGGAAGCAGTGGGTTCGCGGGATCCTCCCACTTCGACAGCGGCACGTAGCCGGCCGTGGTTCCCCAGGTGAATCCGCCGCCGCTCTCCCGGATCCACAGGGGAAACTCGCGGCACTGGATCGTGGGCATCGAGCCGGGCACGCCGCACGGCTCGGTGACAATCCTGGTCGCGACGACGGGGACCAAGGGCAGCTGCGCCCCGAGCCCGGCGAGGACGGAGTTCGTCCAGGCGCCGGCGGCGACGACCACGGCCGCGCAGGGGAAGTCGCCCGCCGACGTCCGCACGGCAGTCGTCCGGCCGCCGGTGGAGGTAAAGCCCTCGACCGTCACCCCGGTCTCGATCCGGCCACCCATCGAGGTGATGAGCTGCGTCAGGGCGCCGACTGCCTTGCCGGTGTCGAGCTGGATGCCGCTGGGCATGAGGACACCGCCCGCGACCGCGCCGGGGTCGACCACGCCCGTCAGCTCGGCCACTTCGGTCGGGCTCAGCGCCTTGGTCCCCGGCGAGGCGTACTCGTGCTCGGCGATCGGCCGCACGACGTTCTCCCACTTGTCCTGCGTCAGGGCGAGGACCAGGTTGCCGTCGTTGCGGTAGTCGATCGCGTGCCCCTCCTGGTGCAGCCGGCGGTAGAACTCGAGGGAGTAGCGCTCGAGGTCGATGCCGGGAGCGCCCAGCTCCGCCATGCCGGCCGCCCACAGGGCGACGAACCCGGCTCCGGCCGCGGTGGTGCCGCCCCCGGGTTCGTTGCGGTCCAGGACCGTCACATCCCGCGCGCCCGCCTTGAGCAAGTGGTAGGCGGCCGAGCACCCGACGATGCCCGCGCCGATCACCACGATCGGGTTCGACGGGGTGGTTCGACGCCACGCATCGGGCGTGCTTTCAACGCTGGTCAGATCTTGCTGCGTCGCCACGCATCGCTCCTTCGCGCAAGGGGGAGCTGGAAGTTGGATCGATCGTAGGTGCGCGCGCGAAGGGTCGTCTATCTACATCCGTTGCGCCGGATGACCAATCCGCACCACCTGTGTAGCGGCCCGCTAGGCGTCGCCGCCGGGCTTGCCCTGCACCTCGTTCAGGTAGTTGTAGACGGTGATCCGGCTGACCTTGAGCCGCTGGGCGATGAGGTCGGCGGCTTCCCGCATCGTGAAGAAGCCACGCTTGTCCAGCTCGCGCACGACTTCGACCTTCTGGGCCTTCTTCATCAGGTGAACCGGCACGCCGATCGCGGAGATCGTGTCGCGCAGGATCCCCTCGGCGAGTTCGTCGATGGACAGCGCGAAGGTTTCGCCGCTCGCGTCGAGGGGCGGGTCGGCGGTGGGGTCCATGGGGACGGCCGCGGTGAGCGCGCTCAGCACTTCCTGCGCCCCCACCAGGAGATCGATGTCGGTGTTGAGGCAGAGGCAGGCGACCGGGCGTCCCGAGGCGGCGCGGAAGAAGATGCTCGACGAGCGCATCACGAGGCCGTCCTCGGTCTCGGTGCGGTAGCCGATGAGGTCCTCGCTCCAGCCGGACCGGAACACCCGCAGCCCGAGATCGGTCGCTGGTCCCCCGACACCTCGGCCCGTGATCGGGTTGCCGATGGCGGCGATGGAGCCCGGCAGCTTCGTGAGGTCGTGCAGGACGACCTCGGTCCGCGGCCCCAGAGCCTTGGCCAGCGCACCGGCCACCGGCCCCACGATGGCGACGACGCGCTCCGCGTGTGCCCGCTCGGCGGCCGTGAACTCCACGGAACGCTGATCGTCGGCGGTCCCATCAGCCCGGTTGCCGGCCCTCTTCGCCTTCCCCGCCATCGACCCCATCCCGCTAGCACCGCGTCAACAAAGTGTTGGACGTATCCGCTGGATGTTAGCCGGTTTGTCAGACCAGCCCGGCCAGGGCGGCGAGCAGCGCGTCGATCTCGCTGTCGGTGGTGTAGAAGTTCGGCGACACCCGGACGTTCCCGCCGCGGAGGGCGACGACGATGCCGGCCCGGCCCAGCCGTTCGACCACGCCGGCAGCGTCCGGCAGGCCGGGAAGGCTGATGATGGCGCCGGGCGCTTCCGCGTCGGTCACGGGCTTCACCCCCAGGGCCGTCACTCCCTCGTGGACCCGACGCACGGCTCGCCGCACCGGGCCGGCGAGGGTTTCCAGGCCGATCCCGGCCCGGACTTCGGCGGCCGCACCCAGCGCGTGGATGCCGGCGAGGTTCGAGGTGCCGTAGGACAGGTCGGTCGACGGCGGCTCGTTGCCGTGCCCGAGCAACGTCGGTCGCAGCGCGGCCCGGGCGGCCGGCTTGCTGACCAGGGTCGCGATCCCGAAACCGGCCAGCATCCACTTGTAGCCCGTGGCGACGTAGAAGTCGGCCGCCGTGGTGTCCACGGGGAACACACCGGCCGCCTGCGCGCCGTCACAAACCAGCATCGCGCCCACCTGCTGGCAGGCGTCCCCCAGGACACCGAGGTCGACCGGGACCCCGGTGAACGAGCACACGTGGGACACGGCGACGACCCTCGTCCGCGTGCCGATGGCGTCGAGCAGCGCACCGAGGCGGTCGGCGCGGTCGCGTGCGGAGGCCGCGACGACGCGTACTCCGGGGAGCCTGGTCCACGGCAGCAGCGTGGTCGGGAACTCGTTGTCGAGGACCACGACCTCGTCACCGTCGTGCCAGTCGATGGCCCGGGCCACAGCGTTGAACGCCTCCCCGGTACTGCTGAGGAACGTGAGGTCCTCGGGGGCGCACCCGAACTCCGCACCTAGCAGAATTCGCGTCCGCGCCACCACCTCCCGGATGCGAGCCATCCCCCGGGTGCCCGCGCCGAGGGCGCGATAGCAGTCCGCGACCGACTCCCTGACGGCGTCGGGAACCAAGCCGATCGATGCGGTGTCGAGATAGGCCACCGCCGGCTTCTCCGGGAAATGGCGGGCAACAGCTGTCGCGACTCCATCCGGCATGCGCCGACCCTAGGCGGCCGCGGGTGTCCGCATCCAGGGTCAGCGGTTGCCGCGCGACGCGTACCTCCGCAACGCATGTTGCGACCGGCTGGGCTCATGCTTCCGGTATGACCAGCGCTCCGAACCCCGCTTCCGGTGAGCCGGCGCTCGACCGCGCACCAGGTGACGTCCGGACCGTCACGGCAGCCCACGGAGGAACCGGCACGACGAGGCTGCGCCGGGTCGAGGGCCTCGACGGGGCACCGTGGTTCATGTTGGACTGGGAGTTCCCGCCCGGCACCGGCGAAGGACCGCACCACCACGGCGACGAACCGATCGGTTGCGAGCAGTACTACGTCACGCAGGGACAGGTAACCGTCATCGTCGGCGGCGTGCGATACGACCTGGCCGAGGGTGACGCGATCGCGGTCCCGAGGACCATGGTGCGCGAGCTGACCAACGACTCGGACCGGACAGCCCGCATCCTGCTCCTCGTCGAACGGCTCGTTCCCCACCGCTGACACCGCGTCAGCTCTGGTGGGTGTAGTCCTGCTGGAACTGCTCCTCCAGGGCCTCGAGCGTCCGGCCGCGGGTCTCGGGCAGGCACTTGACCAGGAAGACGAGGGTGCCGATGTTGATCGCGGCGAAGATGAAGAAGGTGTTGCCGCCGAGGGCGTCGATCAGGATCGGGAAGGTGAACGCCACGACGGAGTTGCTGACCCACTGGGCGAAGATGGCCAGGCCCATCGCGAAGCCGCGCAGCCGGATGGGGAACAGCTCGGCGGTCACCAGCCAGTAGACGGTGGCGATCATGCTCTGCATGAAGAACAGGAACAGCAGCATGAACGCCAGCACGATGTAGCTGCGCGCGGTCGATTCGGGGAGCAGGAAGCAGGCGCCGAGCAGGGCCAGTGCGGTGGTGATGCCGGCTTGGCCGGTGATGACCAGGGGGCGGCGACCGAACCGGCCGAGCAGGAAGATGCCGATGAGGACGGACCCGACGGACACGACGCCGTTGGCGATGGTCGCGGTGATCGCGGCTTGGGTGCCCAGGCCGGTAGCCTGCAGGATCGTCGGCGCGAAGTACATGATCGAGTTGACGCCGGTCAGCTGGACGAGGATGCCGAAGGCCACGCCGATGACGACCAGCTTGCGGATCCACAGGGTGCGCAGGTCGCTCCAGCCGCCCTTTTCTTCCTTGGCGGCTTGTTCGGCACGACGGCGGATCTCCTGGAACTCTTGCTGCGCTTCGGCTTCGTGGCGGATCCGGCGCAGCACGGCCAGCGCGTCTCCGAACCGCTCCCGGGAGGCGAACCAGCGCGGGCTTTCGGGGACGAACAGCATGCCGAGGAACAGCAGCACGGCGGGGATGGTGGCGAGTCCGATCATGTAACGCCAGGCGTGCTCGCCGGGCCAGACGTTCGCGATGACGGCGTTGGAGGTGTAGGCGAGCAACTGCCCGGTGACGATCATCAGCTCGTTGTGTGAGACCAGCTGGCCGCGGCGGTCCGCCGGGGCCAGCTCGGCGATGAACATGGGCACCGTCGCCGACGCGCCACCGACTGCCAAGCCGAGCACCACCCGGAACACCACCAGCACGGCGGTGGTGGGCGCGAGGGCGGTGCCGAGGGCGCCGATGAAGAACACCACCGCCAGCACCATGATCGTGCGGCGGCGGCCGCGGCGGTCCGACAGCCGGCCGCCCAGCAGCGCGCCGAACGCTGCACCGAAGACGAGCGAGGAGGTCACCACGCCTTCGGTGACCGGGGTGAGCCCGAGCCCACCCTGGGCGGCGCCGAGCTTCATGAACGGCAAGGCGCCGGAAATGACGCCGGTGTCGTAGCCGAACAGCAGCGCGCCCAAGGTGGCGATCGCCGCGATCACCCGGACGAAGCGGGCGGGTTTGGCCGGTGCGCGCAGAACGGGGGTTTCGGTGTGCGTCATTGCGACACTTCCCTGGTCATGGAGGGGGACGAGCGGGAGAAGGGACCGGTCCGCCCCGCTGCGGCGGACCGGCCGGAGCGGATCAGACGTGGATCGGTGCGACGCGGCGCAGGAAGTCGACGGTGTTGCTCACGCCGTCCTCCGGGGTCAGCGCGGTGTCCTCGTGCTCGATGCTGAGCACGTCCCGGTATCCGACCTCGTCGAGCGTGGCGCAGAACCGGCGCCAGAAGTCCTCGCCGTTGCCGTCGCCGAGGGTGACGTAGTTCCAGGCCCGTTCGGCTCGGTCGCCCCCGAACAGCGGCAGGTTCTCCAGCCGGGTCCGCAGCGCGACGCCGGGTTCGAGCCGGGTGTCCTTGGCGTGCACGTGGTAGATCGCCTCGCCGAGCGCGCGGATCGCCTCGATCGCGTCGCCGCCCATCCACATCAGGTGGCTCGGGTCGAGGTTGGCGCCGACGATCGGGCCGATCTCCTCGCGCAGCCGCAGCAGGCTGGGCACGTTGTAGACGACCTGGTGGGCGTGCAGTTCCAGGCACAGCTTCTCGACACCGTGGCCGCGGGAATAGGAGGAAAGTTCCCGCCAGTACGGGAGCACGGCTTCCCGCCACTGCCACTCCAGCAGCTGGGTCGCCTCGGGCGGCCACGACACGACGACCCAGTTCGGGTGGGTGTCACCGGGGCCTGCGGGCAGGCCCGACATCATGACCACGCGCTCGATCCCGAGCAGGGCGGCCAGTTTGATGGTCTTGCGGGTGGTCGCGTCGTGCGCCCGGCCGGCCGGTCCGGGGTCCAGCGGGTTGCCCGAGCAGGTCAGCGCGCTGATCCGGAGCCCACGTTCGGACAGCTGCGCCTGCAGGTCGCGGCGAGTGCCCTCCTCATCGAGCAGGCGGTCGACGTTGACGTGCGGGGCGCTCGACCAGCCGCCGGTGGCGAATTCGACGTGGTCCAAGCCCAGTTCGGCGGCGAAGTCGAGGGTTTCGGTGAGGCTCAGGTGGGCGAGGCTGTCGGTGTTGAGGCCGATCTTCACGGCGGGTTCTCCTTCGGAGGCGGGTGGTTGCTCAGGGCACGCGGACGGTCGAGCCGGTCGTGGCGGAGCCGACAACCGCGTCGAGCAGGTTCAGGTTGTGCAGGCCTTCGCTCAGCGACGCGCACCGCGGGAGGGTGTCGTTTCCGGCGATCTCGTCGAGGAACGCGCGAGCCTGGAAAATGAAGCTTTCGTTGTGCCCCAATCCGATTCCGGCGCCGTCCATCGGCATGCCCTGGGCCATGTACGGGTGGTCGTGCCCGACCAGCACCCGCCGGTACCCGTTGGCCCGGTCGGGCAGGTCGTCGGTGATCAGGCCGAACTCGGCGGGGCTGGACTGGTCGAACGTGGCGGCGCCGTGTTCGCAGAAGACCTCGAACTTGAGGGTGTTGGGGTGGCCGTGGGCGATCCGGGAAGCGCTGATCGTGCCGGAGCCGCCTTCGGCGAAACGCAGGCAATAGCTGGCCCAGTCGTCGTTTTCGACCGGTTCGGTCTCGTCGCTGACGCTGACCAGCTGGTGTCCGACGACCGCGCCGAGCGGCAGCGGGCGCTCGGCGATCTGGGTCGTCAACGTCGCGCCGTGCACCGATTCCACTGGCCCGCACAGGAACTCGGCGAGGTCGGAGATGTGGCTGCCCACGTCCGCGAGCGCACCGGAACCGACGGGTCCCTTGTAGCGCCAGCTCATCGGCGCCTGAGGATCGCAGGCGTAGTCGTTCCAGTACTGCCCGCTGAAGTGCAGCACCCGGCCGAGCCGGCCCGACAGGATTTCTTCGCGGATCGCGCAGATCGCCGGTGAGCGGCGGAAGGTGAACCCGACCCGCCCGAGCACACCCGCGCGGTCGACGGCCTCGATCATCGCCTGGGCGTCCTTGGCCGAGGGCGCGAGCGGCTTCTCGCACAGCACGTGCTTGCCGGCCGCGGCGAGCGCTTCGACGATCTCGCGGTGCAGCGGATTCGCGACCACGACGCTGACGGCGTCGATGTCGTCGGCGTCGACGATCGCTTCCCAGCTCGCGTCGGTCCGGCTGAAGCCGTAGCGGCGGGCGGTGTCGGCGGCCAGGTCCTGGTTGAGGTCGGCGATCGAGACCAGCCGCACGTCGGGCAGGTCCAGGCCGAACACCGATGTCGCGGACCGGTAGCCGAAGGCGTGGGCGCGCCCGGCCATGCCGGCGCCGATGACCGCGACGCCGATGCTGTCCTTGGGCATGTCGCTCCTTTGCGAAGAGAACGGGGAAGACCGAAGCCCGGAAGATCTTCGGGCTGGCTACTAGACCGAACTAGTAGTACGGTCTAGTCCGGTACTATGAACGCCGTCGGGAGGATCGTCAAGGCCTCGCCGGGCCGGAAAGGACTTGAGTGACTTCCGAAGCACACGGGAAACGACCGGACACCTACAACGCGGCACAACGGGGCCGGCCGACCATGGCCGATGTCGCGGCCCATGTGGGGGTGTCGAAGGCGCTGGTGTCCATCGTCTTCCGCGGCGCCCCCGGGGCCAGCGCGGAGACCCGGCAAAAGGTTCTAGACGGTGCCGCCGAGCTCGGCTACCGACCGGATGGGTTCGCCCAAGGACTGCGGCGTCACCGCAGCAAGCAGCTCGGCGTCCTGTTCACCGTGCGTGCTCCGTTCGAAAGCGAACTGGTCGAGCGTATCTATCCCGCGGCGCAGGCGCTGGGGTACCGCGTGGTCCTCGGCGCGATGACTTCGGGCCGGACCGAGGATGCGGCGATCGAGGAGCTGATCAGCTACCGCTGCGAGGCGCTGATCCTCATCGCTCCCCAAGCCGACATCCAGCGGCTCGACGTGCTGGCCGGCCAGCTGCCGATCGTCGAGCTGGGCCGCCGCGTCACCACCACCGGGGTCGACGTCGTCCGCAGCGACGACGCCGACGGGGTCACCCAGGCCGTCGAGCACCTCGTCGAGCTGGGCCACCGCGCGATCGTGCACGTCGACGGCGGCACGAACCCCGGTGCCGCCGAGCGCCGCCAGGGCTATCACGACGCGATGGACCGACATGGCTTGGCTGAAGAAATCCGCGTACTTCCCGGCGACTACAGCGAAGAGTCAGGTGCCCAGGCCGCAGCCGAGCTGCTGCGCGGCGACCGGCTGCCGACCGCGATCGTGGCCGGCAACGACCAAAGCGCACTCGGCCTGCTCGACACCCTGCTGCGCGCGGGCATCCGCATCCCGGACGACATCTCCCTCGTCGGCTACGACGACACCCGTTTCGCCCGGCTGCCCTTCGTCAACCTCACGTCGGTCCGCCAGGACGCCGAGCAGATGGCCGAGCTCGCCGTCAAAGCGGCCGTCGCCCGCCTCGAGTCCACCCTCGTGGACGCCAAGGAGGTCGCGCTGACACCTACGCTCGTCGTGCGCGGAACGACCGGCCCACCACCTACGACGGCGAGGCACCCACCGCGGCCGTCCGCCACCACCGCGCCATCGATCCCGTCCTTTTCAGTTCCCGTGCCCACGACGACACCCGAAGAGCAGAGTCGCTGATATGACGGTGCTGGCGTGACCATGGACGACCACGATCCGGCTTCGCACCCACTCGAAGCGCGGATGCTCCGGGCGCTGGGACATCCGTTGCGGATGCGAATGCTCGAACTGCTCCGGGCAGAGGGCCCGGCTACCGCGACCGGGCTGGGCAAACAAGTCGAGGAAAGCTCCGGAACCACCAGCTGGCACCTGCGACTGCTGGCCGAGGCCGGCCTGGTCGAAGAGGACAGCGAACGCGGGAACAAACGGGAACGTTGGTGGAAAGCGACGCTTGCACCAGCCGCGGGCAACGAGGTGCCGCTCTTCTTGACGCCCGAGGAGGTGGCGGCGATGAGCGCGGAAGTCGGAGCCGTGCTCGATCGCTATCGCCGGGCTGCGCGACCGGGTGACCGCACCGTGATCGCGCGCTGGACGACGCTTTCGCTTGAACCACAGCCAGAGAGTCGTTGAGGAGTGCAGCTAGTGCGGGCCGTCGGTCAGCGAAAGGTTGAACGTGTAACGGGACGCCCGGTAGACGTGCCATCCGTACTCCACCACGCGGCCAGTGTCGTCGTAGGTCGTGCGCTGCATGGTGAGCAAGGCCGCGCCGGGCTCCTCGTCGAGCAGTTCCGCGTCTTCGTCGGTGGCCAACCGGGCGCCGATGTTCTGCTCGGCGGCGTGCAGGCGCACGCCTGCCGAGCGCAACAGCTGGTAAAGCCCGCGCTCGCGCAGTTCCTCGTCCGTCGGGTCGATGACGCCGTTGGGCAGGTAGTTGTTCATCACGGCCAGCGGCTCGCCGTCGACCGAGCGGATCCGCGTCAACCGCCGCACGTGGGTCAGGCCGGGGGTTTCGAGCAGGTCGGGGACGCCGTCGGCGGCCGGTTCCACGCGGTTGTCCAGCACCTCCGACGACGGTGTGCCGCCGAGCCCGGTGAGGTCGTCGAAGAGGCTGCTCAGCCGTAGCGGCCGCGCGACCTTCGTCCGGACAACCTGGGTGCCCACGCCGCGCCGCCGGACGAGCAGGCCCTGGTTGACCAGGGCCTGGATGGCCTGGCGGATCGTCGGGCGGGAGAGCCGCAGGTTCGCGGCCAGTTCGACCTCGTTGGCCAGGCGCGCGCCCGCGGGCAGCCGGCCGTCCTCGATCGCGGCGTGCAGCTGCCGGGAGACCTGGAAGTAAAGCGGTTCGGGACTGCCCGGGTCCAGCACGATCTCCCGACCCGGGTCCCAGGCCGGGGGAAACGTCACGTCGACGCGGGACTCCGACGGTCGCGGGGTGCTCATCTCCGGAGCCTACCGCCGCTCGGTCACCAGTAGGGATGACGTGATGTCCATATGTCTTGACAAAGTCTTAGCTTCGCTGGCAGAGTCGATTTCGGACCAGCCGAAGCTCCACCCGGGAGGACACCGATGACCACACGGTTCGACCTCGTGACGATGGGCCGGATCGGGGTGGACATCTATCCCCTGCAGACCGGCGTCGGGCTCGAGGACGTCACCACGTTCGGCAAGTACCTCGGCGGCAGCGCGACCAACGTCGCCGTCGCGGCGGCGCGGTACGGCCGCTCGAGCGCGGTGGTCACTAAGACCGGCGCCGACCCGTTCGGGAAGTTCATCCACCGCGCCCTCGCCGGCTACGGCGTCGACGACCGGTACGTCGGCACGTCCGAGCAGTTGCCGACGCCGGTGACGTTCTGCGAGATCTTCCCGCCGGATGATTTCCCGCTCTACTTCTACCGCTTTCCGAAGGCACCCGATTTGGACATCTCCGTCGAGGACCTGGACTTCGACGCGATCCGCGCCGCCGAGATCTTCTGGGTCACCGTCACCGGCCTCTCCCAGGAGCCGAGCCGCTCGGCCACCCTCGCCGCGCTGGAAGCCCGCGGCCGCACCGGCATCACCGTGCTCGACCTCGACTACCGGCCGATGTTCTGGGAGTCCCGGGAACAAGCACGCGAGTGGGTGGGCAAGGCACTCGACCACGTCACGGTCGCCGTCGGCAACCTCGACGAGGCAGACACCGCCGTCGCCACCCGGGATCCCCGTGAAGCGGCGAAAGCCCTCCGGGACAGGGGTGTCTCGCTGGCGGTGGTGAAGCAGGGCCCGAAGGGAGTGCTCGCCGTCGACGACTCCGGCGAGGTCGAAGTGCCACCGGTGCCGGTCGAGGTCGTCAACGGGCTCGGCGCGGGTGACGCGTTCGGCGGCGCCCTCTGCCACGGCCTCCTGAGCGGCTGGGACACCGCACGGATCATGCGATTCGCCAACGCCGCCGGCTCCCACGTCGCCGGAGAACTGGCGTGCTCCGACGCGATGCCCACCGAAGACCAGGTACTGCGCAAGCTGGGAGAAGCACTGTGACCGACCTCGTCGAGCGCCTCGTCGCCAAGCGCGTGCACGACCCGGCAGCGATCGCCGAGGCGGCCGCGAACCGGGTCCGGGCCGTGTCGCCGTTCAACGACAAGGGCCGGACCATGATCATCGCCGCGGACCACCCGGCCCGCGGCGCCAACGCCGTCGGCGGCAACCCCACGGCGATGGCCGACCGCGGCGAACTGCTGGAACGGTTGTGCCTCGCACTGGAACGCCCCGGCGTCACCGGCGTGCTCGCGACCGCGGACGTCATCGACGACCTGCTGCTGCTCGGCGTGCTCGACGGCAAGACCGTGCTCGGGTCGATGAACCGGACCGGGCTGGCCGGGTCGAGCTTCGAAATCGACGACCGGTTCGCCTGCTACGACGCCGAAGCCATCGAGAAGATGCGGTTCGACGGCGGGAAGACCCTGACCCGGATCTGCCTCGACGACCCCGCCACGCCCAGCGTCCTGGAGAACACCGCGAAGGCGATCAACGACCTCGCCGACCGGAAGCTGATCGCGATGGTCGAGCCGTTCCTGTCGGTCTGGACCGACGGACGGCTGGCGAACGACCTCTCCCCCGACGCCGTCATCAAGTCGATCACGATCGCCGCCGGGCTCGGCCGCTCGTCGGCCTACACCTGGCTCAAACTGCCCGTCGTGGACGACATGGAACGCGTGCTCGCGTCCTCGACCTTGCCGGCGGTGCTGCTCGGCGGCGAGGTCAAGGACGCCGACGCGGCCTTTGCGGCGTGGCAGCGGGCGCTGACCCAGCCGACCGTGCAGGGCCTAGTCGTGGGGCGGTCGCTGCTCTACCCGCACGACGGGGACGTCGCCAAGGCCGTCGACACCGCGGTGGGGCTGCTGTGAAGCTCCACCGCCGGGCGGGCACTACCGCCGAAGGACCGTTCGACCTCGTCGTGACCCCGGAATCCGCGGGCTGGGGCTACTCCGGCCTGCGCGTCCTCGAGCTCGACGGGAGCGAGACCGTCACGACCGGCGACGCCGAAGCGCTCGTGCTGCCGCAGTCGGGCTCCTGCCGCGTCGAGGTCGACGGCGAGACGTTCGAGCTGGCCGGGCGCACCGGCGTGTTCGACGCCGTCACGGATTTCGCCTACCTGCCAAGGGATGCCGAAGCGACCATCACCGGCAGCGGGCGGTTCGCGCTGCCGTCGGCCAAGACGGCGAAGCGCCTGCCCGCGCGGTACGGCCCGGCCGGCGGCGTGCCGGTGGAGCTGCGCGGCGCCGGCAACTGCAGCCGCCAGGTGAACAACTACTGCCTGCCGCACACGTTCGACGCCGACCAGCTGCTGGTGTGCGAAGTCCTGACACCGGGCGGGAACTGGTCGTCCTATCCGCCGCACAAGCACGACGAAGCCCGAGAGGGCGAGAGCGAGCTCGAAGAGATCTACTTCTTCGAGGTCGCCCGTAGCGGCATGGGCTACCAGCGCGTCTACGGCACCGACGAGCGCCCGATCGACGTGCTCGCCGAGGTGCGCTCCGGGGACGTCGTGCTGATCCCGCACGGCTGGCACGGCCCCTCGATGGCCACGCCCGGCTACGACCTCTACTACCTCAACGTCATGGCCGGCCCCGGCCAGGAACGCGCCTGGCTGATCTGTGACGACCCCGCCCACGGCTGGGTCCGCCAGACCTGGGACTCCCAAGACGTCGATTCCCGCCTGCCCTTCGGAGGCCCACGATGAGACTCACCACCGCGCAGGCTCTGGTGCGGTTCCTCGCGAACCAGTACTCCGAGCGCGACGGCGTCGAGCAGCGGCTGATCCCCGGCGTGTGGGGCATCTTCGGCCACGGCAACGTCGCCGGCATCGGGCAGGCGCTGCTGCAGGCCGACCGCACCGGCGAAGCCGACCTGCCGTACTACCTGGCCCGGAACGAACAGGGCCAGGTCCACGCGGCCACGGCGTTCGCGAAGATGCGCAACCGGCTGCAGACCTTTGCCTGCACCGCCTCGACCGGTCCCGGCTCGACGAACATGATCACCGGTGCCGCGCTGGCGACCACGAACCGGCTGCCGGTCCTCCTGCTGCCGAGCGACATGTTCGCCACCCGCTCGCCGGACCCGGTGCTGCAGCAGCTGGAGGACACCCGCGGCGGCGACATCACTGTCAACGACGCGTTCCGCCCGGTGTCGAAGTACTTCGACCGGATCACCCGGCCCGAACAGCTGATTCCGGCCGCGCTCGCCGCGATGCGCGTGCTCACCGACCCGGTGGAAACCGGCGCGGTGACCCTCTGCCTGCCGCAGGACGTCCAGGCCGAGGCCCACGACTGGCCGAAGGAGTTCTTCCGGCGCCGGGTCTGGCACGTCGGCCGTCCCGTGCCTGAGCCCGACGCGCTGGCCCGGGCCGTGGAAGCGTTGCGGGGCGCGAAGTCGCCGTTGATCGTCGCCGGCGGCGGGGTCGTCTACTCCGAAGCCGAGCAGGCACTTCGGGCGTTCGCCGAAGCCACCGGCATTCCGGTCGCCGACACGCACGCCGGCAAGGGCGCGGTGCCGTGGGACCACCCGTGCGCGGTCGGCGGCCTCGGCTCCACCGGCACGTCTGCGGCCAACTCCCTGGCCGCCGAAGCCGACGTCGTGCTCGGCATCGGCACCCGCTACAGCGACTTCACGACCGCCTCGCACACCGTTTTCGGCAACCCGGCGGTGCGGTTCGTGAACCTCAACGTCGCGCGCCTCGACGCCGCGAAGCACTCGGCGGACATGCTGCTGGCGGACGCGAAACGCGGCATCTCGGCGCTGCACGACGCCTTGGGTGACTGGCAGGTCGACGAGGCGTATCGCACGCGTACCCGGATGCTGGCCGACGACTGGAACCGCAAGGCCGAGGCCTGCTTCACCCTCGGCCATGGCCCGCTGCCCGCCCAGACCGAGATCCTCGGCGCCCTGAACACCGCGCTCGACGACCGCGACGTCGTGATCAACGCGGCCGGCTCGATGCCCGGCGACCTCCAGATGCTCTGGCGCGCCCGGGATCCGAAGGCATACCACGTCGAGTACGCGTATTCCTGCATGGGTTACGAGGTCGCCGCCGGCGTCGGCGCGAAGCTGGCCGCGCCCGACCGAGAGGTCGTCGTGCTCGTCGGCGACGGCTCGTACCTGATGATGGCCCAGGAGATCGTCACCATGGTCTCCGAAGGCCTCAAGGTGATCATCGTGCTCGTGCAGAACCACGGGTTCGCTTCCATCGGCGCGCTATCGGAGTCGCTGGGCTCGCAACGGTTCGGCACCGCGTATCGCTACCGCGGCGACTCCGGTCTGCTGGAGGGCGATGTGCTGCCGGTCGACCTCGCCGCGAACGCCGCCAGCCTCGGCGCGACCGTGCTCAAGGCATCCACAGTGGAGAAATTCACCGACGCGATCGCCCGGGCCAAGGCCAATACAACGACAACCGTCGTGCACGTCGAGACCGACCTGCACGGCCCCAACCCGCCCGGGTCGGCGTGGTGGGACGTGCCCGTAAGCGAGGTCTCCGAACTCGAATCCACGCGGAAGGCCCACGAGATCTATACCGCGACCAAACAGACTCAGCGTCACTACCTGTAGGAGCGTCGTGAACACTATCGAACACTGGATCAACGGCACCGCCACCTCCGCCGGCTCCACCCGCACCGCACCAGTTTTCGATCCGGCCACCGGGCAGGAACAGGCCCGGGTCCTGCTCGCCGAAGCGTCCGATGTGGACACCGCGGTCGCGGCCGCCGGCAAGGCCTTCGAAGCATGGGGCAACTCTTCGCTGTCCCAGCGGACCAAGGTGATGTTCGCCTTCCGAGAGCTGCTGGCGAAGCACGAGGACGAGCTCGCCCGGATCATCTCCAGCGAGCACGGCAAGGTCGTCGACGACGCCCGCGGCGAGATCGTGCGCGGCCGCGAGGTCGTCGAGTACGCCTGCGGCATCGCCGACGCCCTCAAAGGCAGCTTCTCCGACCAGGTCTCCCGCGACGTCGACGTCCACGACTTCCGCCAGCCTCTCGGCGTCGTCGCCGGCATCACGCCGTTCAACTTCCCGATCATGGTCCCGCTGTGGATGCACCCAATCGCCATCGCCACCGGCAACACCTTCGTCCTCAAACCCAGCGAGCGCGACCCGTCCGCGTCGAACTTCGTCGCGAAGCTCTACGCCGAAGCCGGCCTGCCCGACGGCGTCTTCAACGTCGTACACGGCGACAAGACCGCGGTCGACGCACTCCTCGACCACCCGGACATCACCGCCGTCTCGTTCGTCGGCTCGACCCCGATCGCCAAGTACGTGCACGAGCGCGGAACCGCGTCCGGCAAGCGCGTCCAAGCACTCGGCGGGGCGAAGAACCACGCCGTCGTCCTGCCCGACGCCGACCTGGAGTACGCCGCGAACCACCTGACGGCGGCCGCGTTCGGCTCAGCGGGCCAGCGGTGCATGGCGATCTCGGTCGGCGTGGCCGTCGGCGCGGTCGGCGACAAGCTGGTCGAGATCCTCGAGCGCAAGGCCCGCGAGGTGAATGTCGGTCCCGGCTCGGACCCGGCCAGCGACATGGGCCCGGTCGTCACCGAGGCCGCCCGCGAGCGCGTGGCCGACGCCGTCGCGCAGGGCGCAAAGCAGGGTGCGACGGTCGTGGTCGACGGGCGCGGGCTGACCGTCGACGGCCACGAGGAAGGCTTCTTCGTCGGCCCGTCGCTGCTGGACAAGGTCACCACGGAGATGGACGCCTACCGCGAAGAGATCTTCGGCCCGGTGCTGGCAGTCGTCCGCGCGGAGACCGTCGATGAGGCGATCGCGATCATCAACGCCAATCCCTACGGCAACGGCACCGCGATCTTCACCGGCAGCGGCGAAGCGGCACGCAAGTTCCAACGCGAGGTCAAGGTCGGCATGATCGGCGTCAACGTCCCGATCCCGGTCCCGATGTCGTACTACTCCTTCGGCGGCTGGAAAGACTCTCTCATCGGCGACAGCCCCATCCACGGTCCGGCGGGTGTCCGGTTCTACACGCGCGCGAAGGTGGTCACGACCCGGTGGCCGCACACCAGCGCGTCGGCCGCGGCGTTCAACTTCCCGACGTCATCCTGACCGATAGCCGATCTCGCACGGCAACGGAGGGCCTCGTTGGCGCCCTGCTGACGCACTCGCGGCTGCCCTGGGGCGCGCGGGGGGGGGGACGAGGCCGCGGTCACGAGGTGGCTGCACACGGTGGCGGCGGGCGACGTCATCGACGTGACTGCGCTGTGGTCCGTGCTTGGCCTGCGCAGAAGCGCGGTCGGCTGGGGCGTGGGCTGCGCGTTGGGCCTGCTGACCGTCTCGCCGATCGTCTGGTTCATAGAGGGGGTGATGCAACCGAGCGAAAGCGGGGCAGCGACAGGGCTTGCGGTCTTCAGCGCCGTGCTGTTCGCGATCGTCGCCGTGGTCGCCGGGATCGCGCCGCCAGCCGCTCCGGGGCAGTGGTCTCTGCGATATCTGCTTCGCAGGGGCCCGCTCATGACCGGCGCGACAACCGCCGCAGCGGGCGCCATCATCGCAAGCGGCGCCGGGCAGGAGACTGCCCAGCTTTTCTTGCGGCGGCATGGTGATCTCGAAGCAGCCGGTGTCGGAGATCGTGCCAGTCGAGTGGACGAGCATGGCCGACCGGTCGATCCTGCAGTGGGACAAGGACGACTGCGCCACCGTGGGGCTGGTCAAGTTCGACCTGCTCGGCCTCGGCATGCTCTCCGCGCTGCACTACATGATCGACCTCGTCGCCGAGCACCACGACACCACCGTGGACATCGGGAACCTCGACCTGGCCGACCCGAAGGTCTACGACATGCTCTGCGCAGCGGACGCGGTCGGGGTGTTCCAGGTCGAGTCCCGGGCACAGCTGGCGACGTTGCCGCGGTTGCGGCCGCGGAAGTTCTACGACCTCGTCGTCGAAGTCGCCCTCATCCGGCCCGGCCCGATCCAGGGCGGCTCGGTGCACCCCTACATCCGACGCCGCCGCGGCGAGGAGGAGTGGCAGCACGCCCACCCCCTGCTCGCCGGCAGCTTGGACCGGACGCTCGGAATGCCGCTGTTTCAGGAGCAGGTGATGCAGATGGCCGTCGACGTCGCCTCCTTCACCGGCGCCGAAGCCGACCAGCTCCGCCGCGCCATGGGCGCCAAACGGTCGAGCGCGAAGATGAAGGCGCTGATGGCGCGCTTTTTCGCCGGCTGCGCGCGCAACGGCCTCGACCGCGAGCTGGCGACGCGGATCTTCGAGCAGATCCACGCCTTCTCCGGCTACGGCTTCCCCGAAGCCCACAGCATGTCCTTCGCCCTGCTGGTCTACGCGTCGGCGTGGTTCAAGCGCTACTACCCGGCCGCCTTCTGCGCCGGACTGCTGCGCGCCCAGCCAATGGGCTTCTACTCCCCGCAGTCGCTGGTCGCCGACGCCCGCCGCCACGACGTGCTCGTGCGGGAGCCCGACATCAACGCCAGCCTCACCCACGCCACCCTCGAACCCGACCCCGCCAGCACCGGCGGCGGCGCCCTGCGGCTCGGGCTGGCCGGGGTCCGGCACCTCGGCGACGACGTCGCCGAGCAGATCGTCGCCGAGCGCCAGGACGTGACCGAGTGCCTCGGCGGCGGGGACGAGCTGGGCTTCGACGACCTGCTGAAGAGCTACGAGTCCGCCTGCGACCCGCGGCTGAGCCGGAGCCAGGCACTCGACCTCGCGTTCCTGGTGGCCGAGATGATCCACCCGGAACCGGTGCCCGCGGGGCGGCGGAAGCCGTGGTGAGCCCGGCCGTGCCGCTGTCCTTCGACCCGATCGAGCGGGCCGCCGAGCTCTGGGGCGGCCGGATCGGCGACCCGACGGCGATGGCGGCGGTCACCAACGTGATGCGCGTCCAGCAGATCCTCCAGCGCGAGGTGGACGCGGCGCTGGCCCGCCACGGCATCACCTTCGCCCGGTACGAGGCGCTGGTCCTGCTGTCCTTCGCCCGCACCGGCCGGCTCGCCATGTCGGTGATGGGGCGGCGGCTGCAGCTGCACCCGACCAGCGTCACCAACATCGTCGACCGGCTGGAGGGGGACAAGCTGGTCCGGCTGGGTGATCGACCCCCGCGTCCCGAGCGTGAGCTGCTTACGCCTCGACGGCGACAGCTACTTCCTCGACGGCGAACCGGTCACGCTCACCGAGCCCTACGCGCTCACCCTGCGCGCGGCCGACCTCGTCTCGCCCCACTGACCACGGCCGCGACAGCCGGCGGCTCGAGAAACGGTCAGCGTCTCTCGATGGTCGAGCCCCGCCTGGCGTGAAACACGCACCGGCGCGGCAGCGATTCACCGACCGGGGTGAGGTCGTGGAAATCATCAGCACCGCCGGGGTCCCGGCACCCGACCGATTCGACTTCTGGCGCGAGATCAGCGCGAAGCTCTGGGTTTCCTACGAGCTGCGCTACGAACCGGAACCGGCGTCCTTCCAGGCTCAGGTCGGGGTGAGCGCGTTCGGTGCGCTCCAGGCGAGCTTGCTGACCACCCGGCCGCACGTGGTGGCCCGCACCGGCAAGGCCATCCGCCGGTCCGATCCCGCAGTGCTGAAGTTCGGCTGCGTGATCCGCGGGGGCGCGCTCGTCGAGCGGGACGGACGCCAGGCCGAACTGCGCGTCGGCGATCTGACGTTGTTCGACACCTCCCGGCCGTTCCAGGGCCGGCACCTGCCCGGTCCGGAACCCGCGAAACTGCTGTTGCTGCAGTTCCCCAGGGCGCTGCTGCCCCTGCCCGCCCGCGAGGTCCGGGAGCTGAGCTGCGTCCGCATCGCCGGCGACCACGGCGTGGGCGCGCTTTCGTCGCGGTTCCTGCGGGAACTGGCCCGGCGCATGGACGAGTTCAGCGTGGCCGACGCGGCCCGGCTGGCCCCGCTCACCATGGACTTGCTCGTGACGGCGCTGGCGAGCGCGCTGGAGGCGGCGGACGCGGTACCGGAGGAGGCCAAGCGCCACGCGCTCCGGGCGCGGGTGCACGTCTTCATCCGCGAGCACCTGGGTGATCCGGACCTCGGCCCGCGGACGATCGCCGAGGCGCACCACATCTCGGTGCGGTACCTGCACAAGCTCTTCCAAGCTGAGGTGCGCACCGTCGCGGACCTGATCCGGCACACCCGCCTGGAGCGGTGCCGGCTGGACCTCGCCGATCCCCGGCTGGCCGGGCGGCCGGTCAGGGAGACCGCCGCGCGCTGGGGGTTCACCAGCAACGCCCACTTCAGCCAGACGTTCCGGGCCGCTTACGGGCTCTCGCCGAGTGAACTGCGCCGGGGAGTGCGCGCGGACTGAACAACCGTGCGCTGAAACGCAACGACAGCACCGAGCCGGTCGACAAGACTCGAGGCGTCGTCCCGCCGGAACCGGGCCATGAGCGGTCCAGCCGTGGTCCGGAGTGTTCTCGCAAAGGAGTGTTCCGATGACCCGAACGCGTCGTCTCGGACTGGCGTTGCTCACGGCCGTGGTCGCCGGCCTGCCCCTCGTCGCCGGCCCGGCGGCCGCCGCGGACCGCGTGGGAGCCACCGAAGCCGCCTGTCCGCCCGAAGGGACCCGGTTCCAGGACAGCGGTGACCCAACGGTGTACTTCATCGGCCCGAAGGGCTTCAAGTACTTCATCCCCAACGAGACCGTGTACTTCAACCTGTGGGGGTCCTGGCAGGGAATCCAGCCGGGACCTTCGGGCTGCGGCGGTGAGTTCTGGGGGCTGACCAACGGCCACCTGGCCAAGACCGCGACCAGTGACTCCGTCTTCGTCTGGGACGAGACGTTCGCCCCGGACTGCTACCGCCGCGTCGTGGACTGGGCCACCTTCACCACCAAGTACCACTTCGACCCGGCCAAGATCCAGACGCGGGACGCGTCGTACATCTCGCCGCGGGTCTGCCCCGAACACCCCTGGACGTAGCGCCCGGAAAGCGCCTTCTCGCCGTTCGGCCGTCCAGATCAACTAGCTACCGCAAGAGATTCAGCGCGCGCACGGCCCTTCGGACGAAAAATTCCCACCACGGCGCAGATCGGACAAAAACGGTAACTCTCCCGTTGATCCACACGACGACCCGGGTGCCACCGAACTGGAGGTCTCGGGATCATGGCCTGGAACCCTCGTCGTCGCCCGTCGGTCACCTTTCGCAGAACTCGCAAGCAAGTGGCCCGGGGAGCGGTTCTGCTCCTGGTCGTGGCCCTGCTGCCGCCCGCCCAGAACGGTGCGCTCGCACCTCTGCTGACGTCCGCCGCGCCCGGGACCGGGGTCTCCGACGTGCCCGCCCACCCGGACGGGGTGTCCTTCGAACCCAACCAGCTCAAGGGAATCCAGGCCGCCGACCCCGCCACGGGGATCAACCTCATCGAACCGCCGACCGCCAACAACACCGGCGAAGCGCGGCTCAGCTACCCGATCGAACTGCCGCCCGGCCGCGGTGACGCGCAGCCGGGACTCGCCCTCACATACAACTCGTCGAACACCGGCGGCTGGGCCGGGCAGGGCTGGGACCTCTCGGTGCCGTCGATCACCGTCGACACCCGCTGGGGCGTGCCGCGCTACGACGCCGGCCTCGAAACCGAGACCTACCTGCTCAACGGCGAACAGCTGACCCCCGTCGCGAATCGGGCGCCGCTGCAGGCGCGCACCGCGGAAAAGGTGTTCCACACCCGGGTCGAAGGACAGTTCCGCACGATTGTCCGGCACGGCGCCCATCCTCGCGAATACTGGTGGGAGGTCACCGACAAGAAAGGCACGCGCTCGATCTTCGGGGGCCCCGCCGCGGCCACCGGCGACAGCACCACGCTCGCCGGTGACGCGGGCGACATCGCCGTCTGGGCGCTGAGCGAAGTCCGCGACACCCACGACAACTTCGCGCGCTACCACCACGTCCGCGTGGCCGACCCGGGCGTCACCGGCGGCACCGTGCCCGGCGTCGCCCTGTACGCGAAGAAGATCACCTACACCGGCCAGGGCAAGATCGAAGGCCGCTACAGCATCACCCTCACCCGCGACCGCGAACGCGGCGAGGCCCGGCGCCCGGACGTCGTGATCGACGGGCGCAACGGCTTCAAGCAGGTCACCGCCGACCTGCTGCGGCGCGTCGACATCATGCTCGACGACAAGCCGATCCGCGGCTACGAGCTGAACTACCGCACGGGCGCCTTCTACAAGACCCTGCTGCAGTCGGTCACCCAGTTCGGTGAGGACGGTTCCCCGTTCACCACCCACACCTTCGACTACTACGACGACATCCGCGGCGCCGACGGTCGGTACCAGGCCTTCGGCGACGCGCTCGGGTGGAGCGTGCCGGGCGACTCGCTCGGGGAAAGCGTTCCGGGCGGGCAGGCCAGCGCGCTGTCGGCGACCACCTCGCGCAGCGCCGGCGGGCACCTGTACGTCGGGTTCAACCCGGCCGTCGTCCGCAAGGCGGGCTCCGCGGGCGCCAAGGCCGGCTTCAGCGCCGGCGAGTCCGAAGGCCTGCTCTCCCTGACCGACGTCAACGGCGACACGTTGCCGGACAAGGTGTTCCGGACCGGCGCCGGGGTCTTCTACCGGCCGAACCTCGCCCGGCCCGGCGGCGCGCCGAAGTTCGGGGACACGCCGATCAAGCTCCCGAACCTGCCCGGCATCTCCGCCGAGTCGTCCCGCTCGACGACCTCGGGCGCCGAGGCGTACTTCGGGGTCGCCGCGCAACTGGACCACGTCGCGACCACCACGCGCACCGAGCGCTACCTCACCGACGTCAACGGCGACGGCATCGCCGACCTGGTGAACGACGGCGGTGTCCTGTTCGGGCACCTCGACGCGCAGGGCAACCCGGTCTACAGCACCGACAGCAAGGACACGCCCGTCCCGATCGGCGGTGGCGCCGTCAACGGCCCCATCGTCGGCGACCAGAGCGCCGAGATCGAGCGCCAGATCGACGCGTTCCCGCTGCTGGACAGCGTCCGCCGGTGGGTCGCACCGTACGACGGCACCGTCAAGATCGGCGGCGCCGCCCGGCTCGTGTCCGATCCCGGTGACGACCGCGCCGCCGACGGCGTCCGCGTGGCCGTGCAGCACGAGGACACCGAGCTGTGGGCGCAGCGCATCACCGCCCGCGACCACGCCTCCTACGCACCGTCCGGGGTGGACAGTGTCGCCGTGCACCGCGGCGACCGGCTCTACTTCCGCGTCCAGTCCATCGCCGACGGCCGGTTCGACCAGGTCGACTGGGACCCCGACGTCACCTACACCGGCCTCACGCCGGCCACCGACGTCAACGGCCTCGCCGTCGACCACTACCTGGCCTCGCGGGACTTCACCCTCGGCGGCCGCCCGTCGACGGTCACCGCGCCGCTGACCGGCACCCTGCACCTCTCCGGCGACGTCTCGAAGGTCGGCCCGACCACCGACGACGTCACCGTCGTGATCACCCGCAACGGCACCGAGGTGCTCAACCGCCTCCTGCCCGCCGCGAGCGCTGCGACCGCGCCGGTCGACCTGGACATCCCGGTGTCGGCGAACGACACGCTGTCCTGGCACCTCGAGACGGACTCCCCGATCGACGCCGGGACGCTGCACTGGGTGCCGTCGGCGCACTACACCGCCGCCGAGGGCGACGTGCCGGTCTTCGACCAGCAGGGCAAGCCGACCTTCGTCATCGACCCGCCCTATGCGGTGGACCTGTACCCGGTCGACTCGTCGGCGACGCCGCAGAGCACCTACACCGCGGACCGCACAGGCGACCTGACCGTCAGGCCCGAACTCGCCCTCACCGGCGACGCACACGTCGTGTTCACCGTCAAGCGCCGGGGCGCGCTGCTGGCCAAGCGCGTGCTCGACGTCGTCGACGGCCAGGTGCCCGACGCGCAGCTCACGGTGCCGGTCACCGAAGGCGACGAGCTGTTCTTCGACTACTCCACTTCGGACCCGGGCCTGCCGGGCCGGGTCACGAGCCGGTCGGCATCGGTCAGCACCGACGGCGTGACGTTCACGCCGGTGCCGAGCGCGCTGCACTCGGCCGCCGAGCAGGGCGCGTTCGCCGAGCCCTACCGCGGCTGGGCGGCCATCGGCTACCAGGGCAACCGCGACCGCGCGGGCACGCCGATCGTGCAGAACGACCTCGTCGTCGACGCGAGCTTCCGCGACAAGATCCCTGGTGCGCCGAAGGAATCCGACGTGCCGGGCTTCGACGGGCGGGTCGGCCGGCCGAACGCGGTCCTGCTCGCGCCGCGGCCCGCGCTGGAACGCTGGGGCAGCGACGACGGCAACACCTGGGTCGCCGCCGGCACGGCCGCGTCGTCGCGGCTGGGCACCGACCGCATCGACGTCGCCCAGGACAGCGACATCGCCGGCGCGACCGGGGTGTCCCGGGTGGCGAGCACGTCGCAGATCTCGACCACGTTCGGCGCGAGCATCCCGGGTGTCCCGATCGGGGCCGGGGCGAGCGTCGCGCGCGGCCGCAGTGCCGGGCAGGTCGACTTCCTCGACCTCAACGGCGACCGCTTCCCCGACGTCGCCGGCCCGGCCGGGATCCAGTACTCCGACGTCACCGGCGGGCTGGGCGCGACCCGCGGCAGCCTCGGCACCGGCACCGTCCGCGAATCCGACACCACGGCGTTCACCGCGTCCGCGAACGCCGGCAGCCCGGCGCGCAGCGGCGCCAACGGCCGGGGCCTGACCGGTCCCACGGCGGACAAGTCCGCCACCACCGCGCAGTCCGGCAGCGAGCTGCCGAGCCTGGGCATCGGTGGCAGCGTCGGCGGCGGCGAGTCCGACGCCGCGTTCGACCTGCTCGACATCAACGGCGACACGCTGCCCGACCGCGTCTACGCGAACGGGACCGCGGCGCTGAACCTCGGCTACGAGTTCGCCGCGGCCGAACCGTGGCCGGGCGGGCCGCTGGCCGACTCCAGCACCCGCAACGCCGCGGCCAACCTCGGCTTCAACACCGACTTCTACGGCTTGGCCGGCGGGGTTTCGGCGGGCACCAGCCAGGCGAAGACCGAAGCCGGGCTCCAGGACGTGACCGGGGACGGTCTCGCCGACCGCGTGTTCTCACGCGACGGCCAGCCCCTCGCCGTCGCGATCAACACCGGCGGCGGGTTCGCCCCGCCGACGCCGTTCGGCGGCGGCACCGCGGGGATCTCCGCGGACAGCAGCGCGAACCTGGGCGCGGGCGCGTACTTCACCTTCGGGTTCTGCCTGGGCATCCTCGCCGGCGCCTGCGTCGTGTTCAACCCGGGCGCCGACACCTCGCGGGGCATCGGCCGATCCGAGGTCGCGCTGCGCGACGTCAACGGCGACGGCTACGCCGACCAGGTCCGCTCCACCCGCGACGACGAACTGGTCGTCGCCGAGAACAAGACCGGGCGCACGAACCTGCTGCGCACGGTGAACCGCCCGCTGGGCGCGCGGTTCGAGCTCGACTACACCCGCGACGGCAACACCGGGGACCTGCCGCAGTCGCGCTTCGTCCTCTCGCGCAGCACGCTGTTCGACGGGCACCCGGGTGACGGCCAGGACTTCCAGGTGGCGTCGTTCCGGTACGCCGACGGCCGGTACGACCGGCTGGAACGCCAGTTCCTCGGCTACGGGCGCGTCGTCAGCGAGCAGCTCGCCCCCGGCGACGCCGTCTACCGCAGCACCACCACCGAGTACCGCACCGACTCGGTCTACACGCGCGGCCTGCCCACCCGCACCTTCACCGCCGACGGCGGCGGCCACCTGTTCACCGAGACGCTCACCGGGTACGTCCTACGCGACGTCGCCACGGGCAAGGTCGCGGACCCGGCGAGCACGACGGCCACGGTGTTCCCGTTCGCGTCACGCATCGAAGAGCGCTTCTACGAAGGCGGCGCGGCGGCGGGCAAGACCACCTACACCGAGCAGGAGTACGACCAGTTCGGCAACGTGAGCAGGACCTTCGACGCCGGGGACGTCGGGACCGCCGACGACGTGGAAACCCGGGTGCGGTACTCGGGGACCGACGCCGCCTGCCGCGCCCGCAACGTCGTCGGCGTAGCGAGCGCGGTCGACGTCGTCGGCACCGCGGCGAAGAACACCACGCGCCACCGTGAGTCCACAGTAGACTGCGCGACCGGCGACGTGAAACAGGTGCGGGCTTCCCTGGCCGACGGCTCGAAGGCCGTCACGGACCTGGAGTACCTCGGCAACGGCAACCTCAAGGCCGTCGTCGAGCCGGCCAACAAGGCCGGGCAGCGGTACCGGCTCGACTACGGCTACGACCCCGTGGTCGGCGTCCACCTCGAAACCACTGTGGACAGCTACGGCTACCGCACCGCCGTCACGCACAACTACAAGTACGGGCTGCCGGAGACGACGCTGGACAAGAACTTCCAGCGAGTCCACACGAACTACGACCGGTTCGGCCGGGTGTCGTTCGTCGCCGGGCCGTACGAGATCCCGGAGAACCGGGTCAGCGTCAGCTTCGAGTACCACCCCGAAGCACCGGTGCCGTACGCGGTCAGCAGGCACATCGACGCGAGAGCGGACGGCGTCCGCGACGACACCATCGACACCGTCGTGTTCACCGACGGGCTCGACCGGGCCCTGCAGACCAAGAAGGACGCCGACGTCGCCCCCGGAGCCGGGGCCGACGCGGAGCCGGTGATGACCGTGTCCGGGCACACCGTGTACGACTTCGCCGGCCGCCCGGTGGAGCAGTACTACCCGGTCACCGAACCGAAGGGGGACGGCAACTTCGCGTTCAACCCGGCGGTCGACCCGGTCACGCCGACCCGGCTGGCGTACGACGTCCTCGACCGGACGACCAGCACGGTCATCCCGGACGGCAGCGCGTCGACCACCGCGTTCGGCTTCGGCCCCGACCGGTCCGGCACCACGCGGTTCGAGACCGTTTCCACGGACGCCAACGGCAAGCAGCGCCGCAGCTACTCCGACACGCGGGAGCTGACCACCGCGGTCAAGGAGGCCAACCCCGCCGCCGGGCAGCCGGTGATCTGGACCAGCTACGGCTACGACGCCATGGGCCAGATCACGTCCGTCGTCGACGACCGGAACAACACGACCAAGGCGGCGTACGACAACTTCGGCCGGCGCACGGTCGTCGACAGCCCGGACGCCGGGAAGGTCGAGACCGCCTACGACCTGGCCGGGAACGTCGTCAGCAAGGTGACGCCGACGTTGCGGGCCAAGAAGAAGGCGATCGAGTACGACTACGAGTTCACGCGGCTCACCGGGATCCGGTACCCGGTGTTCACTGGCAACAACGTCACCTACACCTACGGCGCGCTCGGTGCCCCGGAGAACGGCGCCGGCCGGATCACCGCGATCCACGACGCGGCGGGCACCCTGACCCGCGGCTACGGGCCGTTCGGCGAGCTGACGCGCGAGACCCGGACGCTCGGCGCCGACATCGGGACCAAGGACGACCGCGGGAAGTCGTTCACCACGACGACCCGGTACGACTCCTGGAACCGGGTGCTCGACACCACTTACCCGGACGGCGAAAAGCTCACCTACGACTACGACAGCGGCGGGCAAGTCACCTCGGCGACCGGTGTCAAGGGAAGCGACACCTACACCTACCTGTCCCGGCTGGACTACGACAAGTTCGGGCAGAAGGTGCTGCAGGAGACCGGCTCCGGGGTCCGGACGACGTACACCTACAACGACACCGACCGGCGCCTGGCCACGCTGACCTCGGCACAGTCCGACGACCGTGAGTTCCAGAACGTCTCCTACGGCTACGACAAGGTCGGCAACGTCACCTCGCTGACCAACGACGTCGCCGCGCCGGGCACCAAGGAGCTCGGCGGCCCCAGCACCCAGACCTACGGCTACGACGACCTGTACCGGCTGACGTCGGCCACCGGCTCGTACCGCAACGACACGAGCAAGGTCAACCAGTACAAGCTGGAACTGACCTACGACACGCTCAACAACACGACCGGCAAGCAGCAGAAGCACGAGCTGGTGACGACGTCGGGCAGCACGCAGCCGCAGGCGCCGACCACCTACACGCAGAAGTACACCTACGGCGGCCTGCCGCACGCGCCGAGCAAGATCGGCGCCGACGTCCAGCAGTACGACGCCGGCGGCAACCTGATCGACATCACCACCGGCCACAGCGCCGCCGACGCGGTGGTGCAGGCGAGCGTCGAGACCACCGGCGGCAAGCGCACGCAGCTCGTCTGGAACGAGGAGAACCGGCTCGAGTGCGCTTACGACGATGAATCGGACACGGTCAAGCAGGACCCCACGTCCTGTGACGAGAAGGGCGACCAGCCCACCGTGAAGTTCGTCTACGACGACGCTGGCAGCCGCGTCGCCAAGGAGGGCAGGCAGACCCACGTCGCGATCGGCACGACCTACAGCCGCGTCGACGGCAAGGCGGTCAAGCACTACTTCCTCGGCGACAAACGGCTGCTGAGCAAGAAGGCCGCCGACACCGGCTACGAACACGACCAGTTCTACTTCCACGACGACCACCTGGGCTCGGCCACGTACGTCACCGACGAACGCGGCAAGCTCGCGTCCCACCAGGAGTACTTCGCCTACGGGGAAAGCTGGGTCGAGGAGACCAGGACCCAGGAACCGGTTCCGTACCAGTACAACGGCAAGGAGTTCGACAAGGAGACCGGGCTCTACTTCTACGGCGCCCGCTACTACAACCCGCGCACGAACCTCTGGCAGAGTGCGGACCCGGCCGTCGGATCCTATTTGGATGGAACGCCGAACGGCGGCGTGCGGCAGCCGTTCAACCAGGCGGCCTACAGCTACGCCTCCGACAACCCGGTGCGGCTGACCGACCCCAGCGGCCTCAGCACGTGGAACCGCGTGATGGGCGGGCTGAAGGTGGTCGGCGGGTTCTCCGAAGCCACGGCCGGGGCCGCGTTCGGCGGCCTGACGTCGTGGACCGGGGTGGGCGCGGTCGCCGGGGCCGTCGTGTTCGCGCACGGCGCCGACACCGCCGCGACCGGCCTGCGCCAGGTCTGGAGCGGCGAGCACGAAAGCACGCTGACCAGCCAGGCCATCCAGGCCACGACCGGGCTGAGCCAGGAGACCGTCGACCGCGCGGAGGCCGTCGTCTCGATGGGCGCCACCATGCACATGTCGGCGGTGACGAAGACCGCGGAGGTACTGGGCGCGACCGCCGGATCCGGCAGCCGCGGTGCCGGCGTCACCGCCCAGGAGGTGGGCGCCGGCGGCCTGGCGGCGGGCGGGCTGTCCCAGCCGGGCGCGCTGCGGGCGGCCGCGGTCGAGGTGCACGACCTCGCCCTGAACCGCTGGTTCGGGTTCGTCCGGCACCGGAATTCCACCGTGGCGTTGCACGAGGCCAGGCTGCCCGACGGCACGACGCAGATCTACGCCGCGATTTCCGGTGGTTACCTGTCGGCCGCCCAGAAGGCCCGGCTGGCGGAGCTCGGGGTGCCGAGAGCCAACATGTTCGGCGGGAAGCTGCACGCGGAGCTGAACCTCTACCGGGGACTGCCGGAGGGCATCACGCAGCTGCGGTGGGGCATCGCCCAGGGGAGGTACAACACGCCCAATCCCTGCCAGGCGATGTGCGCGAAGATCGTCAGGGGCACCATCGAGGGAGCCGAATGACGTCGGTCGACATCAGCTCGCTGGTCGGCGAAGCGACCAGCGGGCTGGCCGCCCGCCCCCGTTACCGTTTTCGTAGTTCCCGACCAGGGAGTTGTGGTCGCCAGGCCCGGCATGACTTGCGCCCCCAGTCGAACCCATGATCCGGGGGGTGGTGTCACCGGGTCTGGTGGCATCGACCGACCGCTGAATAGGGACACGGCCACCACCTGGTAGGTCTCCTCGTAACGTGGGTGCCGGCGCTCGATGCCTGATCGGTGACCACAACGCGACAAACGAACGGCTGGTGGATGAGCAGCAGCTTCGAGGTGTTCCTCGGCCTGGACGTCGGTAAGGAAGCCCATCACGCGGTCGGCCTCGATCCCAAGGGGAAGCGTCTGCATGACGGGCCGCTGCCCAACACCGAACCCAAGCTGAGGGCCTTGTTCGCCAAGCTCGCCCAGCATGGAACGTTGCTGGTGGTGGTCGACCAGCCCGCCACGACCGGGGCGTTGCCGGTCGCGGTTGCCCGCGCCGCCGGGCACCAGGTCGCCTACCTGCCCGGACTGGCGATGCGCCGCATCGCCGACCTCTACCCAGGCCGAGCCAAAACCGACGCCCGCGACGCGTTCGTCATCGCCGATGCGGCTCGGTCGCTGCCGCACACGCTGCGGCCGGTCGATGTCGGTGACGAGGCCCTGGCCGAGCTGGAGGTGCTGGTCGGATTCGACGACGACCTCGCCGGTGAAGCCACCCGCATCAGCAACCGCATCCGCGGCCTGCTCACCGGCATCCACCCCGCCCTCGAACACGCCATCGGCCCGCGGATCAGCCATCCCGCGGTCCTGGAGATCCTGTCCCGCTGCGGCGGTCCGGCCGGCATCGCCAAGGCCGGCCGCCGCAAACTCACCGCCATCGCCAAGATCCACGCTCCCCGGATGGGCGACAAGCTGGTCGAAGCGATCATGACCGCCCTGGCCGAGCAGACGGTCACCGTCCCGGGCACCACCGCCGCCGACACCGTCCTGCCCAGACTGGCGGACAGCCTCAAAACGGTTCTCCTGCAGCGGAAACAGGTTGCCGAGCAGGTCGAGGGGATACTCGATGCGCACCCTCTTGCCGGGGTCCTGACCTCGATGCCCGGCATCGGCGTCAGGACCGCCGCACGCATCCTCCTCGAAGTCGGCGACGCCTCGAACTTCGCCAGTTCCGGACACCTCGCGGCCTACGCCGGCATCGCCCCGGTCACCCGCAACTCCGGCACCAGCATCAAGGGCGAGCACCCGGCCCGCGCCGGCAACCGCCAGCTCAAACGCGCGTTCTTCCTCGCCGCCTTCGCCTCGTTGTCCGACCCCACCAGCCGGGCCTACTACGACCGCAAGAGAGCCGAGGGTAAGAAACACAACGCCGCCCTCATCTGCCTCGCCCGCCGCCGCTGCGACGTCCTCTACGCCATGCTCCGCAACGGCACCCACTACCGCCAACCCGTGCCCGCTGCGGCTTGACAACCCCATAGGGACACCCCCCCGCGACCGCGTGCGAGTTGAACCGGGTTGATCAGCGGTCCTTCGCGCACGTCCTCGATCCAGAACTCGTAGAACGCTCGGACCACGGCGTTGGAGTGCCGGACGGTACGCGGCTCGTACTGATCGCCCAGGTACCGCTTACGGGTGATTGGGTTGACGGTGCCAGCCGTGACCGCCGATCCCGTCCGCGGCGACCGACGCGGCTTGATGGCCTGCCTGAGCCACAGCGCCAGGTCACGCGCCTCAGCCGGGGTCGCCTTGTTCCACTCCACTCCGACCGCGCGCAACCACCGCCACCACCGCAGCAACGCGTAGGCGTAGCTGCGTACCGAGCCCACGCTGGCGTCCCCGGCCACGAAGTCAGTCAAGTACCGCCGGATTGGCTCGACCGGCACGCCGTCGTCGTCGACCACCAGCCACGGCACAGGCCCGTCGGCAGAAACGACCCGGCCCCACCGGGGCAGCCGGATAGCCGCGATGTCCCGGTCCACGTTATCGAACAACTCACACCACCTTCTTGATCAAGGTGGGTGAGATCTATCGGTCACGATCATCTCGTCGCGCCAGGTGCCCCGGCGTGTCTCTGCGTAGTCCGGTCAATAGATCACAGCGCGCCGCCGTACATCTGGACCGTCGTGTGCGTCCGGTTCTCCGCCGCCAGCACGTACACCTCCTCGCTGCGTGGGCGCCCACAGACTTGGCAGAGGTCCTCGGCCCGCATCCGAGTGCATCGCTGATCATCGAATTCCAGTGCGTCCCAGACATCCCCGGCTGCCGTGGCTACAACGGCCGCCGCCCACGGTGTTGCCCGGTCCGGTCGCACGCTCGGGTCGAGCCCGCCCCTGGTTTCGATGTCGGCCATGCAGCGTGACCGCCGGCGCGGCCAGCCCGGTTCCACGGCAGCGGCCGCCCCCGTCGCAGGGGCACGCCGTGCGTCCGAGGACTTCGCCGGCCGCCTCTCGATCGGGCACTCGGTGTTCCTCGACTCCATCGAACGCCTCCTTCTCCGAGAATGCCCCGGTCGTGACCGCGCGCCAGCAGTCCGCGCCCGCGAGTCGACGCTATCGACTATCGGGAGCCGGGGGCGTAGCGGGCACGGTCCGGGCTGGCCGATACCCACACCCGAGACCGAGCGACGAGGTCCGGCCGCTCGATGCGACTACCGCGAGCCGGACCCTGAACTCGCCGAGGCGTCGGGAGCGCCGCGGCGTCTGGCCGCCAGCTCGACCGCCCTCCGGTCAGCTCGCCAGAGCGTGTAGGTCGACGGTGAGGGCGAACGGCGAGGTCACGCTCAGCACCCCTTCATCGACACCGTCGACGACGTAGCTCCCAGCGCCCAGGTCCAGTACGTGACGGACGACGCGGCACAACAAACGCCGGCGTCGTCATGCTCGCAGGTCTCGCAGGAGTGTGGTGAGGTTCGCGTCGATATTGTCCACCTTCGCGTCTTCAGCCGCCAGGTAGCAGGCTGCCACGAGCTGGGTGGCCAGGCGGGCCAGGCCCCGCTCCACTCCTCGCCTCACCAGCAGCTCCGTGACCTCGGTGGTGAAGGACAACAGCTTGCGCAGCCGGCGGTCGTTGAGTTCGGCGTTCTCGTGAACGAGCCTGAGGTGGAGCGCGTGATGCGGTGAAGCCTCCGTCTGCCGCCACAGCGGGAGGGCGATCTCCCGCAGCAGACTGACACACGCGGCGAGCGTGGCCGGCACTTGTTCTCGGCTGCTCATCTCGGCCGACAGGTCCTGGCGGATCGTCGGTTCGGCGGCGAAGACGACCTCTTGCTTGTCGCCGAAGTACCGGAAGAACGTGGCGCGGCCGATCTCGGCCGCGTCGGCGATGTCGTCGACTGTCACGCGGGTGTAGCCGCGCTGCTCGAACAGCCGGTACGCCGCGGCCACGATCCGTTCCCGGGTCTCCTGCTGCTTGCGCTCGCGCAGCGGTGGCCGAGGGGTGGCTACGAGGGGCTCGTCAGGCATGAACCCATCTTAGATCGAAGATCAATTGAGACTCAGTCTCATCTGATCTATAGTCTCACTTATCGGCCGACGACCCGTCGGCGCACTCACCTCCGGAGACGCCCATGTCCGAGATCACCCCTGCGGCGTACCGCGCCGGCTCCGGCGAACCTCTTCTGCTGCTCCACGGCTTCACCGGCAGCTGGCAGTTGTGGCAGCCGATCCTCGCTGAGCTGACGGCCCGCTACGACGTGTTCGCACCGACCCTCCCCGGACACTTCGGAGGGCCGCCGATCAGCATCCGCCGCCCGTTCGGGCTGGGCCAGTTCACCGACTGGATCGAGCGGGAACTTGACTCGCGGAGCATCGACAAGCCGCACGTGGTGGGTAGCTCCCTGGGTGGCGCGCTCGCTGCCGAGCTTGCCGTCCGAGGTCGCGCCCGCAGTCTCATCGCCGTCGCGCCGGGCTTCGGCTGGACTGCCGACGATCCCGTCCGAGGACGCATCGCGACGAATTTCCGCCGTCAGCACCGGCTCGGCCGACGC